>DATJOX010000048.1:0-16515 GCA_035506675.1 Methanomassiliicoccales archaeon | reverse complement strand
GAAAGGATCGGAGTGGAAGATGGTCGCGATATCCGCGGCGGTCCTCGCGATCATCGGGCTCGCAATTCTGGTCGGGGGGAAGTGAAACGAACACGAGGGGGGACATTCTCTTCCGCGAGGTTCAACGCCCGAGGCAATGGTATTACTGGGGATTCGTCATCTTTCTCACCGGCGCCACTTGGGCCATTGCAGTCTTCCAGTTGCTCGGTGGATCCCCGCAAGGCAACAACCCGGCAACCAACGGCGAGATGGCGATCATCCTGTTCCTGTGCGGCGCCATTTTCCCTGGGGTCCTAGGCACGGTCAGTCTCACGACCGAGGTACGCAAGGAAGGCCTATTCATTCGCTTCACCCCGATTCACCTTCGATACCGACGCATCGACACTGCTGGTGCGATCATCAAGATCAGAGAATACTCCGCCTTCGATGAGTACGGCGGTTATGGGATCAAGTATGGCGATTCGGGCGTCTCCTACACGATCGGCGGAGACCGGGGGGTCGAGATAAGGAGCCGAAAGGGCGAGACCGTCCTTATCGGCTCTCGGCGGCCGGAGGAGCTCTCCTCAGCGCTCAACCTCACGTTCGCCCCGACAAGAGGCAACTAAGAAAGGTTCATATCAATGGCCAGAGCTTCCGATTCCCTAACGAGGGATGGGCATGCCGAACGAGCACAAGGACCGCTGGTACTACACGTTCATGCCCTACAACGTTGCCGGCGGCAGCACCTCGCCGCTCATCCCGCTGTTCGTTACAGAAGGCCTCGGAGGCACGCTCGCGCAGGTGGGCGTGATCAGCGCGATATCCTCGGTCGCGAGCGTGCCGGCGAACATCATCTGGGGCAACCTCTCCGACACGACGAAGCGCCGCAAGGTCTTCGTTCTCATCGGCTTCCTCGGTCTGGCGATCGCCCTCGCCCTGATGGGCCTCTCGATGAACATGGGCATGTACTATTTCGCGAACTTCTGCCTGGGCGCGATCGCCGCGGCCTGCGCTCCGGTCGGCACGGTCATCATCCTCGAGTCGTTCGCAAAGGAGGAATGGGCGAAGCGCATCGGCGACTTCTCGAGGGTCGGGGGCATTGGGTGGGTGCTAGGGCTCGCCCTAGGCACGGTCTGGCTGGACCTTGCTAGCGACATGGGCGAGACGGTGACGGCGATGCGCGGCCTCTTCCTGGTGGCGGCTGCCCTCGCTCTTCTGTCGGTGTTCCTCGCCATCAAGTGGGTCCCGGAACCGACGAAGAAGCTGGACCGGTCGGAGATCGTGAGTGCGTCGAAAATCCCGCTGCTCACCTTCGAGCGCGGCCGGTACGGTCCGACGAAGCTGCTGCACATAGTCAGGATGAGCGCGAAGAACCTCAGCCCCCACAACTTCCCGCGCAACCTCAAGATCTACTACGTCGTCATCCTCCTGGCCTTCACTGGCTTCCTGACGTTCTACGTCGGCTTGCCGATCTTCTTGAAGGACCACCTCGGAATGAGCGTCCCCGAGGTGTTCATCGTCTACATAGCCTCCAGCGTGATGTCCGCGTTCGTATACTCGCGCGCAGGTTCCTGGACGGGCAGGCACGGGGGCAAGAAGATGCAGATGCTCGCGTTCGGCGGGCGCATCGTGCTCTTCCCCACCTTCTTCCTCGCGGCGAGCGCGCCGGTTCCCATGATCGCCCTGCTATTGATCATGTGCGTCCTGCACGCGCTCATTGGGCTGTGCTGGGCGACGCTGAGCGTGGCGGGCAACTCTCTCGTCTCGAACATGTCCTACTGCGAGTTCCGCACGGAATCGCTGGGCATGTACAACTCGATCATCGGCATCGGATCGATCCTGGGCAGCCTGATCGGGGGGTTCGTGGCCAACTTCTTCGGATTCATGCCGACCTTCATTGTTGCCTCCGCGTTCGTTTTCGCGTCACTTCTGCTGCTGATAATGCTGGATGTGAAGAAGATCGAGTGCGAAGAGCCACACGCGAACCACGATTGAACGCAGGTCGGCGCGCATCGTTTTTACCTGGAACTCGGTTTCGGTACTCGATGGCACGCCTCGAGCACGCGGCATTCGATGGGACGCAGGGGACGCTTAGCAGGTGCTGCTCCTTCCTCACCGAGAGCGAACGCAGCTATGGATTCCTGCGGAACTGGTCGGTGGCCCGGCTCGAGGATTGGCGCTACGGGAACAACTTCCGCTTCGAGACAACGGACCCAAGTTTCTTCTCACGCAACCTCCACTACTGGCGAAGGGAGGGAGAGGTCGTAGGTCTGAGCGTCTCCGGAGCGGACAATGTAGTCACTCCGATGGTCCTGCCAGACGACTGGGAAACGGAGGGAGAGATTCTGACCTGGACGGAGAAGGTATGGTCGAAGGACAAGCAAACTACCAGGATCGCAGCTTACGATGACGACTTCGCCCGCGTTCAGGAGCTGGAGACCAGGGGGTTCGAGCGGAGGGAGAGTCGTGGCTTCGTGAGGAAGTACGACACCTCGACAGCTCCCCAGGAGTCAAAGTCACCCGAGGGCTTCGTGCTGACGACCCTGGCCGAACACGGTAACATTATCGACTACGTTGATGCTGTTAGAAGCGCTTTCGGACGCGACACTCTGGACATCAAGTGGTTCAAGAGCAAGGAACGCGCACCTGGATACGCCCGGGAATGGGTTATTTGCGCGCTCGTCGGTGACAGAGTGGCTTCGTTCTGCGAGGTCCGGGTGGACCAGAGGGGTGGCTACGCCGAACTGGATCCTATAGGGACGAGGCCCGAGCATCAGAGAAAAGGGCTGGCGCGAGCTTTGATAGCCGAATCATTCAGGAGGCTCTCGGCAGCGAGAATTGGTCGAGCGTACATCGGTTCCGCTTCTGAGCCCGACCCATCCAACCACCTGTACGATTCTCTCGAACCCGCGGAGAAACGAGAAGAGTTCGCCTGGGAAAAGACACTCGCTTAGGCAGACGGCTTGCGGATGGACGTCGTGACGCCAGACAAGTCCGAACTTCTCGATTCTGGCTAACAGGCCCCATCAGCATTCCTTTGCATTCAATTCTTTTAGCAACCGCTTCGATCATTTCTGATCTTGCTAGCCGTGTTGAATATGGGTAAGAGAAATGGTGCAGGGAGGAGGATTCGAACCCCCGAACGCCTTCGCGATTAGACCCTGAATCTAACACCTTTGGCCAGGCTTGGTTATCCCTGCGTTGCGAAATAGGAACATAACATCGCCGTACAAAAAGATTGCCACTAGCCACTCATCCCCCTGTCGGAATGCTGGAATCACCTGGCTCAGGGACCGACAACCATTTTTGCCTGGCATGGCATCTCCAGAACACTGCGAAAGGGAGAGATGAATGCCCGAGGGAGAACCTCTGCTACAGAACGTACCAAGCATCGACCTAGATTCGCCGGAGCTCTACCTCAACCGGGAACTGAGTTCGTTGAGGTTCAACCTGCGAGTTCTGGAGGAGGCGGAAGACCCCGCCCATCCGCTTCTTGAAAGGGTCAAGTTCCTCGCCATCTGCGGATCGAACCTCGACGAGTTCTTCATGTCAAGAGTGGCGGAGATCAGGAGGCAGATGGTGAGCGGGACCCCCCGACCTACGGCCGACGGCATGTCTCCGGCGCAGACCCTCGACCAGGCAGGGAGAGAACTCGAAGGAGTCCTAGAGGGACACAGGATTTGCTGGAGCGAGCTGCGGAAGCTGCTCGATGAGCAGGGGATCGGGGTTCGATCCTGGAGCGAACTGAATGACGACGACAAGGACGCTTTGAGGGAACGCTTCGAACATGAGGTCTTCCCGACCCTCACCCCTCTGGCCTTCGATGCCTCTCACCCGTTCCCTTTCATTTCCAACCTGGCGATCAACATCGCCGTCGTGGTCAGGAATTGTCAGCGCAAGGACTGCTTCGCGCGCATCAAAGTCCCTACGCCCGGGTTCCCGAGGTTCTTTCCGATACACAGAAGCGATGATGATGGGGTTGTCGCCCATCGCTCTCGGCGAACGGATTTCGTCCTTCTGGAGGACTTGATATCGGCGAACGCGGACCTTCTTTTCCCTGGCATGGAGGTCGTGAGCGCGCACCCGTTCCGAGTGACGAGGGATGCCTCTCTTGACATCCCCACCGAGGACGAGGACGATCTCCTCACCGCGATCGAGGAAGGGGTGGAGTCGAGGCGGGTCGGCGCCCCGGTGCGTCTCGAGGTCGACGGTGGAATGCCGGAATCGGTCCGGGACATGCTCGCCCGGAAGCTGGATCTGCCGCGCTACCTCGTTTTCCAGCCGATGACGCCCCTTGCGCTCGCGGACTTCGTGCAGCTGCGTGCGATCGACCGACCCGTGCTCAAGGACCGGCCGTTCGAACAACGCGTTCCTTCCGACCTGGATGCGAAGGCCGACATCTTCGCCGCGCTCGCCAAGCGCGACCGGTTGTTGTTCCATCCCTACGATTCCCTTGCCCCGGTCGTCAACCTCGTGCGGCAGGCGTCCACCGACCCCGACGTTCTCGCGATCAAGATCTGCCTCTACCGCATCGAGAAGCGCTCCCCCCTCATCGACGCCCTCATACAGGCGCGCAAGAACGGGAAGCAGGTTGCTGCTGTCGTTGAGCTGAAAGCGAAGTTCGACGAAGAGAACAATATCTCCTATGCAAGGGCGATGGAACAGGAGGGCGTGCACGTCGTCTACGGGCCGCCTGACCTGAAGGTGCACGCTAAGGTGTGCCTGGTCGTGAGGAAGGAGAAGGGCGACACCAAGAGGTATTGCCACCTCAGCACGGGCAACTACAACACCGTGACTTCGCGCTCCTACGCCGACCTCGGGTACTTCACCGTGGACGAGGGCATCGGGACGGACGTCTCCGAGCTCTTCAACGCCCTCACCGGTTACTCGGAGCGCCACGTCTACCGCAAGCTGCTCGTCGCGCCCATCGGCCTGCGCTCCGGGGTGCTCGCGCGCATCGAGCGGGAGATTGACGCCCACCGCCGTTCCGGCCAGGGGCATCTGGCGTTCAAGCTCAACGGTCTCCTGGACAAGGAGATAATCAAGGCCCTCTACCGCGCGTCGCAGGCTGGGGTAAGGGTCGATCTGAACGTGCGCGGGCTTTGCGCGCTTCGGCCAGGTGTGAAGGGAGTGAGCGAGAACATCACCGTCACCAGCATCGTCGGTCGCTTCCTGGAGCACGCGCGCATTTACTACTTCCGGAACGGAGGCGACGCGGAGGTGCTCCTCGGCTCCAGCGACCTCATGCCGCGCAACCTCGACCGCCGCGTGGAGGTCCTCTTCCCTGTGCAGGATGATGGGATAAGGAAGCACGTGGTCGAGAACATCCTGATGCCTCAGCTCAGGGACAACGTGCGCGCCCGGAGGCTTCTTCCGGATGGCAGCTACCAGCGCATCAGGCCGTCGGCAGGGGAGAAGGTGGTGGATTCGCAGCAGGCGCCGTTCGCCCAGCTCGCCGACTGGCACGAGGCGCTCAAAGCTGCCTAGGGCGCGACAGACGACTGATCGCATCGGCGCTTACGTGGCGCTCGAGGAAAATACCAGTATATACGCTATTTAGATGAACCACCGAAGATGACATAAAACGGTAGAAGCGTGAACCAAACGAATGGGTTCAGGGAAGCAGAAGCGAAAGAAGAACAACAAAAGTAACAAGGGGAACGGTTCTGGGAGCCCGGAGTCGACCTACCTCGGTCGGGAGCTGAGCGCCCTCGAGTTCCACCGCCGCGTGCTCGAAGAGGCGTTCGACACGTATCATCCGCTCCTCGAGCGAGTCAAGTTCCTGGCGATATGCGGATCGAACCTCGACGAGTTCTTCATGTCGCGCATATCCGACCTCTGCCGTCAGATCTGGAAGGGGTCTCCGAGGCCGGGGATAGACGGCATGAACCCCCTCGAGACGATCGATCTCGTCAGCGAGTCTCTGGCGGACATTTGCGGCCGGCACGGGGAGTGCTGGGCAGGACTGAGATCGGAACTGGCGACGGCGGGAATCCGCGTGAACCGCTGGGAGGACCTTGACAAGAAGAAGGCCAAGGCGCTGAGGGAGCTGTTCGACCGCGAGATCTTCCCCACGCTCACGCCTCTCGCGTTCGACGCCTGGCAACCGTTTCCCCTTATCTCGAACCTGTCGATCAACCTCGCAATCATCTTGAACGACTCGGCGGGCCGGGAGCGCCTCGCCCGCGTCAAAGCGCCCACGACAAGCTTCCCTCGTTACATCCGGCTGCCGGGCGGAAGTCCCCGCACGAAAGCAGCGGAACGTCGCTCGATGGACCTCATCCCCATCGAAGAGCTGATCGCCAACAACCTGGACCAGTTGTTCCCTGGGCTGGAAGTCAAGGCTTCCTACTTGTTCAGGGTGACAAGGGACGCGGAGATCGAGATCCTGCTCGGGGAGAGGCCGGACATGCTAGCCGCGGTCGAAGAGGGTGTGGACACCCGCCGCTACGGGCCGCCAGTGAGGCTGGAGGTCGAGAACGCAATGCCGGAGAGGGTCCAAGACGTCCTGACCCGGAAGCTAGAACTGCAGCAGTACCTCGTGTTCCCGACCTGCGCGCCGCTGGGATTGGTCGACCTCTGGCAGCTGCATGCGATCGACCGACCCGACCTGAAGGACGTTCCATTCTCCCAGCACATTCCTACTGACCTCACCACCCAGGACAAGCTCTTCGCGGCCCTCCGCAAGAAGGACCATCTCTTCTTCCATCCCTACGATTCCTTCGCTCCGATCGTGAGTTGGCTCCGCCAGGCAGCGGTCGATCCCGACGTCCTGGCCATCAAGATCACCTTGTACCGCATCGACAAACACTCGCCGATAATCGATGCCCTGATCGAGGCGCGCAAGCACGGCAAGCAAGTGACCGCGGTCGTCGAGCTGAAAGCGAAGTTCGACGAAGAGAACAACATCTCGTACTCGCGCTCGCTCGAGCACGAAGGCGTTCACGTAATGTATGGGCCAGTGGACCTGAAGGTGCACGCCAAGGCCTGCCTGGTCGTGCGGAGGGAGAAGGACGGCATCGTCAGGTATGCGCACCTCTCCTCCGGCAACTACAACAACGTCACCACCAAGGTCTACGGCGATCTGGGATACCTCACATGCGACCCGGACATCGGTAGCGATGTCTCGCATCTTTTCAACGCACTGACTGGCTACGCCGACAAGGCCCACTATAAGCGGCTTCTGGTCGCCCCGAACGGGCTGCGGAGCGGCATCATAGAGAGGATCGAGCAGGAGGTCGAGCGCCATCGCGACCATGGCGATGGGTACATCGCCTGGAAGCTGAACGGATTGTTGGACAAGGAGGTAATTGACGCTTTGTACGCCGCCTCCCAGGAAGGGGTGAGGATCGATCTGAACGTGAGAGGGATGTGCGCGCTGCGTCCCGGCGTCAAAGGCCTCAACGAGAACATCAACGTCACCAGCATCGTCGGTCGCTTCCTCGAGCATTCGCGCATCTACTACTTCCGCAACGGCGGGGAGAGCGAGGTGCTGCTGGGCAGCGCGGACATGATGCCGCGGAACCTGGACCGTCGCGTGGAGCTTCTGTTCTCAGTCGTTGACGAACGCATCAAGAGCGCGCTCGTCGACGACATCCTCAAGACGCATCTGCACGACAACGTGAAAGCGAGGCGACTCCTGCCCGACGGAAGTTATGAGAGAATGCGACCGGACGGGAAGGAGGGACCCTGCGACTCGCAGATGTGGTTCGTGAACAACCGGGGGGTCTGGCATGGCAGCGAAGGGACGTTCTGAAACGGATCCCCGCTTCTGCTCGCTGGGGCGGGCGACGGTGCGAAGGCAGCTGCAGCGGTTGCGTTCAGAGGCGGACGGAGTGCTGGCGAACGCAGATGTGGAGTGCGTACATCGGATGCGCGTCGCTTCGAGACGGATGCGTGCTGCCCTGGTCGTGTTCGAGGGTTGCTTCCCCCGCAAGCGCTTCCGGCGCTGGTCGAAGCAGATGAAGCTCGTCACCCGAGCCCTCGGCGCTGCCAGGGACACGGATGTCCAGATCATCTACCTCAAGGAGCTTCGATCAAGGTCAAACGATGAGCAGATGCCCGGGGTAGCGCAAATGATCGAAGCAAAGGTCGCCCTGCGGGTTTCGCTTCAAAAGGAGCTCGAGGGAGCACTCGAGCGCCTCATGGAAGGAAAGGCCATCGACGAGATGGATCGGGCCACGCGCCCCGATATCAAGGAGGGCAAGGGGGGAACGTGGCGCAGAAGCCGCGCGCTCGCCTACTTGGATCTCCTGCACAGGACCACGGAACTGCGCTTCTATGCGCCTCACGTGCACAGCGAGGGCGCCAAGGAGAAGCATCACCAGATGCGCATCGCGGCGAAGCACCTTCGCTACACGATCGAGATCTTCAGGAACCTCTACAAGGACCACCTCGCCGAGGAGCTGAACGCGACGAAGCGCTTGCAGGAGATCCTCGGAGAGATGCACGACTGCGACGTCTGGGAGGATGAGATGGCCAAGCTGCTCTCTCTCCCCGAGGTGGGCGAAGAAGCCCTCCGGCCCGGTTATGCTTTCTTGCTGAAAGACAGAAAGGAGTTCCGTGCACAGAACTACAGAGCATTCGTGGCCCTCTGGGACGGGATGGAGGAGAAGGGCCTTTACGATGCCATGCTTGAAGGCATGGCGAAATCAGCCGAAGCGGCCCTCAAGCTGGAAGAGCGGACGGAGGCCGAACTCGAACTTCGTCCAGAAACAAAGGTGGCCATCATAGGGGACGTCCACGCGAACCTGCACGCGCTCAGGGCGGTCCTCGAGGACGCGGAGAGAAGGGGGGCCGCTATCGTCATCAACACCGGGGACTCGGTCGGATACGGACCGAACCCAGAAGAGACGCTGGTGCTGTTGCGAGAGCGAAAGGCGAACAGCGTCGCCGGCAACTTCGACCTCAAGGTGCTTCGCGCCGGCCCGAAGATCAAGGCGAAGCGCGAGGGGGACAAATGGTACGGGCTTGGTTGGACGTACCGTCGACTGAGCAAGAGTGGCCGCGACTACCTGCGCTCGCTCCCTCGGGAGATCCGCTTCGAGGCCGCGGGTAGGACCATTCTGATCACTCACGGCAGCCCCGATTCGATGGATGAGTACGTCGGCCCACAGACCCCCAGAGAAAGGCTGGAGCAGCTTGCCAGAAGCTCTCGTGCGGACCTCATGATAACTGGGCACGCTCACCGCGCTTTCGATGCCGTCGTAGGCGGCACGCGATTCATCAACTCCGGAAGCGTGGGACGGCAGGACGACGGAGACCCGAGGGCGACCTATGCGCTGCTGACGCTGGAACCTTACCAGGTCGAGCACTTCCGCATCGAGTACGACGTGCAGGGAGCCGTCGATGCGATGCGCGAACGTGGCTTCCCCGAGGAATTCGGACGGATGCTGCTCGAGGGACGTTCGCTCGATTACATCAAGGACCGCACGCCATCGAAGACGGATAGACAGCTCAAGACGGCCGTCGAAGCCGCTTGGAAGTTCAATGACACGTACCTTAAGGGAGACAAGCACTCGCGCAACGTGTCGGAGGTGGCGTCGCAGCTATTCGATTGCCTCAAGGACCTCCATCATCAGGGCGCGGAAGGAAGGGCGCTGCTCGAGTGCGCCGCCGCCTGCCACGACGTAGGCTGGGTCGAAGGGCAACTGGCTCACAATAAGACCAGCATGAGGATGGTGCTGGAGGAGGAGACGCTCCCGCTCGCCAAGCGTGAGAGGGTCATTGTGGCCCTGGTCGCGAGATACCACCGCAAGGCCCATCCGAGAAAGGATCACCCTCACTACTGCAATCTCGACAAGGAGGGACAGCAGGAAGTCCGAGAGCTCGCCTCGATCCTCAGGCTTGCGGACGGATTGGATGCCAGTCACCGGGGAGTCGTCGAAGGCGTTAGGTGCGAGCATGACGCCGATAGGATAATCCTCCACCTGGCTCATACCCTCCAACCAGGAACGGAAGAGAGGGATGCGAGCGGGAAGGGCGATCTCGCGATAGCGGTCTTCCGCCGCGACCTGCAGTTCGTCTGGGACGGCAACTGATGGACAACGTTGAGAAAGTGGTCTCGTTCGTCGACATCGGCACCAACTCGGTCCGCACGATGGTCGTCAGGCTCAACCCTAACCGCTCCTACTCGATCCTTTCCAGGCAGAAGCAGGTCGTGCGCCTGGGCGAGGACGAGTTCCTCGACAAGGAGTTGATCCCGGACGCCATCGAGCGCTGCGTTCTGGTCTGCAAGCGCTTCACCGAGATGGGGCGATCCTACGGGGCGGAGGAGTTCATCGCGGTGGCGACCTCGGCGACGAGGGAGGCGAAGAACAAGAACGTGCTCCTCGAGCGCCTGCGCACCGAAGCGGGGCTGGAAGTGCACGTCATCTCCGGTCGCGAAGAAGCGAGGCTGATCTACCTCGGAGTCGCGAGCTCACTTAGCCTCGACGGCAAGACCGGGCTCTTCATAGACATCGGGGGCGGAAGCACCGAGATCACCGTCAGCAGGAAGGATCAGATGCTCTACCTGGACAGCCTGAAGCTGGGGGCAATAAGGCTCAGCACGCTCTTCGTGCCAGACGGCGGCAAGCGTGGGGTGCCTCCCGAGCGCTACGCGGTCATGAAGAAGTCCGTGCGCAACGAGATCGTCCGCACGACCCAGCGATTGAAGAAGTTCAAGATCGACGTGGCGATCGGCACCAGCGGCACGATCCTGAACATCGCCGAGGTCGCATCCAAGTCCCACGACGATCCGACCGCGCAGACATTGACGCTGGAACGACTGAAGCGGACCTCGACCATGCTACGCTCCCTGCCTTTGAACAAGCGCCGCGAGGTGCCAGGCATCAACCCTGAGCGTGCGGACATCATCATCGGCGGGGCGGTCATCCTCGAGACCCTGATGGAGGAATGGGGGATCGATGAAATCGTCCCAAGCGAGAGAGGCTTGCTCGACGGCATGCTCGTCGACTACCTCTCGAAAATCGAAGGGTTCCCGCAATACCACCGCATGAACGTGCGCGAGGCGAACGTGCTTCAGCTGGGACGCTCTTGCGGCATCGACGAAATCCACGCGGTGACGGTCAAGCGCCTCTCGTTGGAGCTCTTCGACACGGCGAAGACCGAGGGGCTGCACAAGCTCGGGGCTCGCGAGCGCGAGCTGCTCGGGTACGCGTCGTTCCTGCACGATGTCGGCGATTTCATCTCGTTCACTAACCACCAGGCGCACTCGCGCTACATCATCAGGAACGCCGAGCTGCTCGGGTTCGACCAGATGGAGATAGAACTGATGGCGGACCTGGCATACTTCCACCGCAAGAAGATGCCGGGCAGGAAGAACGAAGAGCTCGGGGAATTGGACGAGGACGGCAAGGACAAGCTGATCGTCATGGCGGCGTTCATGCGGCTCGCCGAGGCTCTTGATCGTTCGCACTGCGCGCTCATCGAGCACGCGCGGTTCATCAATGCGACATCGCGAGAGGCGATGTTGGAGATCGTGACGCGCGGCGACTGCCAGCTAGAGATCTGGGGCGCGGAGGCACAGGAGAAATCGTTCAAGAAGGCGTTCGACCGCGAACTGGTGGTGCGCCACCACGCCTCTGGGCCAAGCGACTGAGGCGCACGAATATAAGCGACCGAGTACGATGTGAGCGGGATGCCTCTAGAGCAGTACCGCGCGAAGAGGGACTTCAAGAAGACCCCCGAACCGATAGGTGATAAGGGCGCTGCCACTGGCATCTTCGTCGTCCAAGAGCATGACGCTTCTCACCTCCACTACGACTTCCGCTTCGAGCTGGACGGGGTGCTCAAGAGCTGGGCGGTGCCGAAGGGGGTGCCTACGGAGGCCAAGGTCAAGAGGCTCGCGGTCGAGACCGAGGACCATCCGATCGGGTACGCGGACTTCGAGGGGAGCATCCCGGAGGGCGAGTACGGCGCGGGAACGGTCAGGATATGGGATAGCGGCAGATCGCAGGTGCTCGAGCAGGATGATAACCGTTACGTTGTTCTTCTCGCGGGCAAGAAGCTCCTCGGCAAGTATGCCCTCGTTCGCTTCCGCGGCCGGGACAACAACCCGAAGAACTGGCTGATAATGAAACTGTCCTAGGCGAATCAGAAAAAGAAGGGGAGAGAGCCTTCCCTCAGCGGCCGGTGGTTCGGGAAGCACAGGAGGAAAGGGGCTTTTGCTTGCTCCGGTCGCCGCTAGGCTCTGACCTCTGAGATACGCCGAGACTCTTAACCGCGATGGCATTACAGAACGGGCGGAAATGACGGACAGTGTCGATACTGTCACACGCCAAAGCGTGTCTAGCCATATTGGAAGAGCAATTGCGCGGACGACAAAGCGCCGATCCACCTCTATAGAGTTCACAATGGACCCCTGCTTGTCCATTCGTTCGCACCAAATACTTCGACGCTGAGTGCTCGCCGGGTGATGGCGATGCAAATCGGCGACAGTGATATGGTGGGCAGGGAGTGCGAGCGCGCGCGGGAGGATTTCCGCCCCGAGCACATCGAGTGGTTGCTGGTGATCGAGGCGCGTCCGCGAAGCCTTGACCGCTTCTTCTACTTCACTGGGAGCAGCGAGAATGATGGACTGTTCCTGGAAACGACACGGGCGGTGCTCGGCAACGACGACCTGCGTGTCAAGAACCTACGCTATCGCAAGGAAGAGCATCTGGAGAAGTTGCGGAGCGCAGGGTTCTACTTGATCGAGGCTGTGGAAACTCCAGTCAATCGGAGCATGCCCATAGGCAAGCGCAAGGCGCGCGTTCTCGAAAGCATGCCCTCACTGATTGCAAGAATCCGCGGATTGGATGCTGAGGGATGTAAGGTCATTCTGGTCGGATCGCCAGTCTATCAACTGAGGCATCATTTGAGGAGGGAAGGAATCACGGTGCAGAATGACTGCATGATTCCCTTCCCGAGCTCGGGTCACCAGAAGGAGTTCCGGGAACAGCTCAGGAGAATGCTAGGGACCAACCTGAAGAGCGAGGCTTGCCCAAGGGCGGACACCAAAGTCTCGGTGCAGTGCTCTGGCGAGGCACGATCATGTTTCGTCGGTGTGCTTGCCGAACCTCTCCCTGACCTCTGACCAGAGCGCCCTCAGGAAGATGAATGGCAAGAACCAGAGGAACAGCACTATCACATAGAGGATCGCCACGATGAAGACGGCGTTACCGATGCTGCTCATGCTGCTTGAGACGAACCACGCTATCACCACTGTGATGAGAGCGCTCGTGGCGAGCCATCCAAAGAAGAGCCTCTTCCTTCCTTCATCCATGGGCCAACGAATCGGGCAGCACTACATCAAAGAACCGAATTGAAAGTATTGATGGCTATATTGAAACCGACCGAGGTATTCTAGAGCAGGGCATCATGGCATCTCGCCATTTCTGCGATCTGAGAGTTCGATTGCGCTTGAAACCGTTCCGTTCGTCCCTATAACGCGAGGACTCTCGGGTTCATCCCAGAGACGTAGGCGCGGGGTCCTCTCACCCCCGATCATGGGGAGGTGCAGCAACAAGTCTCCTTACATCACTATAGTGAAAGGAAAACGCTTCGCCAATGGTTATGGCGTAAGCTCGGAATGGAGAAGCGGAACAATGGAAGCGGAGATCCTGCAGGCCGAGCCGTACGTTGAAGACGACTTGGTAAGGAAGATGAGCGTCGAGGAACTGAACCTCTTCTATGGGAAGACGCAGGCGTTGAGCAACGTCACCCTCGACTTCCATGAGAAGAAGGCGACCTCGATCATCGGCCCTTCTGGGTGCGGTAAGTCCACACTAATTCGCTGCCTCAACCGCCTGAACGACTTCATATCTGGCTGCAAGATAAGCGGGAGCGTCCTGCTCGACGGCCAGGACATCATGGCGCCGGGGGCGGACGTGGTGGAGCTGCGCAGACGGGTCGGAATGGTGTTCCAGAAGCCCAACCCTTTCCCCTTCTCGGTGTACGACAACGTGATCTACGGATGCCGCATCGCCGGGCTGAGGGACAAGAGGCTCATGGACGAGATCGTGGAGCGCGCGTTGAGAAGAGCGGCGCTCTATGATGAGCTGAAGGGGAGGCTGAAGGAGCGCGCGACGCAGCTGTCCGGAGGACAACAGCAGAGGCTGTGCATCGCGCGCGCGTTGGCGATGGAGCCGGAGGTGCTGCTCATGGATGAGCCGTGCTCCGCGCTGGACCCCATCGCGACGCAGAAGATCGAGGACCTCGTGCACGAACTCAAGAAGGAGTACACGGTCGTCATCGTGACGCACAACATGCAGCAGGCGGCGAGGGTCAGCGATTTCACCGCTTTCATGTACCTGGGGAAACTGGTGGAGTTCGGGAGGACGAAGGATGTGTTCGAGTCCCCCGAGCATGACGAGACGGAGAGGTACGTCACCGGCAAGTTCGGATGATTCGGCGGGCCGGGCTTTGGGGGGTTGGTCCCCGGCATCCGCCGTTGCTCCGCCATTCCCTGGAGGCGGATTTGGATCAAACGTAGGGACGACGAACTGCGAACATGGGTCTTCTGCCAATAGTGAAAGGGAAGGAATTCCGCCAGGGCTATGGATAGGGGCGGATATTGAATCCTCATGGAAGCGTCAATACTATGCGAGCACATGACATTGGATTCCGCCGATGACGGGGGCGAAATTGTCGAGGGTGGCTGGCGGGGAAGAAGGGCGCAAGACCATTCGCCTGTCCACGTCGTGATGAGAAGAAGGGGGCCAGTGGGGAAGCTGAGCCCATGGGCGCATGACCCAAGCATGTACGAATGCAGATGGACCATGCAGACAAACGGAGTCCCGTTGACGGTGCTGAGCCAGGCGCGGTCCGCCGCCGAGCGATCATACCCTTCGCGCCAGGGCTCAAGACATCTACTACTCGTTCATGACGGCGGGACGACCGCGACGCTAATCTCGGTCGGCAGGCTGCGAGAGAACCGGTGCGGATGGTGCTGCTCGGTGCGGGACACGATCCGATCGCACTGCATGGCCAATCAGGTCGAGTTCTCCGAGGACCCTACCTGTCCATTTGTGGTCTGCGCGGCTCGGCCTGGACAGTCCCCCTTCCCTTAGAATGGCCTAGGCAGCTCACCAATCTTCTGACAAGCTAGAGGGCCATTGCGTCATTAGAGAAATATGGACAGTTGCCGAACATACGAGTACAGTAAGTACTTAGGTCATGGTTAATAGACGCCCTCCGGTTCTCCTTCTTCGTGGAGACTAGAAAGGTCCAGATGACCGGAAAGTCGACGTTCGTCGTGTCGCTCCCGAAGAAGTGGGTCGGCAAGGTGAACATTCACACAGGCGACAGCGTTGCAATGCTCCCGCTTCCAGACGGAACCCTGCTGGTGAATCCGCACATTTCGCGCAAGGACAAGGACTCGCGCAAGCGGGTAGTCAGCCTTGACAGTGACAATCCTGAGCAGACGCATCGAGAGTTCATTGGAGCTTACCTCTCCGGTTACAACGTATTTGAGTTCCGCTCCCGTACCCTGATTGACAAGGACACCAGGCAGCTCGTTCGCAGAATCGGGGAATCGGTGATTGGACCGCAGATTGTCGATGAGACGCCCAACTCGATCGTGATGCGCAATCTCCTAGATGCAAGCGACTTTTCACTCTCGAAGGCGGTCAAGCGCATGCACATCGTTGCCCGGGACATGCAGCTGGAAGCTCTCGCGTTGGTGCAGAAGAGATCAGACGAAATCGCGGAGGACCTGGTGCGCCGTGACGACGACGTCGATCGGCTCGCGCGCATGATTACGAAGCAGTACAACCTAATCCTTCGGGATGTGAGTTTCTCGGAGAAGATGGCAGTGCGGCCTCAGGAAGCGCTCGGATACTTGATGATTTCACGTACGCTCGAGCGCATCGCCGATCACGCCGTAAGGATCGCTGGCAATTCGAAGGAACTGACGGGGCCCCCAGAGATTACGAAGCTGACGTATGACACCGGACACGCCGTTGTTGCATTGCTCGACGATGCGATGAATTCGTTCTACCGCAGCAGGCTTGACCAGGCGTTCGAGGCAGCAGAGAAGGGAAAGTCGCTGGAAAGCGCCACATCGCGCTTGACTCACGATGTGCTCTCCTGGAACGGCACCGCGCCCACCAGCGTTCCATTGGCACTGGTAGCAGACAGCATCGAACGAACTCGAGCATACGCTGTGGATATTTCCGAAACTGCAATCAACCACATTTTCGCGATGGAATTTGACGCTGAATTGGAGAAACAGGAGATGGAGAAGCTGGCGAGGAAGCGCTCTGCTGAACATACAGCCTCTCAGCACCCTACGATGGCATCCGAGACGCCAGTCCTTGCAGCAGAGAAACCGGGCTCCGGGTTCCATTGAGATCTCAAGACCGAAAGTGACGGGTGCGGTTCCCTGACAGAAGCCAAATGCCATCCCTGGGACTACCTTCCTGAACCCCTCTCATCCCGAAGCGAACGGCGCGAAATCAATCGAGCCAGAATGTTCAACCCGAGAACCATGAGAACGAGTATGAATGCGGCGGAGTAGATCTTTTGTCCCAATAATGGATACTTGTCCGCGAA
>DATJOX010000047.1:0-26410 GCA_035506675.1 Methanomassiliicoccales archaeon | reverse complement strand
GCGCCGATGAAAAATGAAGGGGGAAGAAGCAATCCTACTTCTTCATTATCTTCATCCAGCCGCCGCTCTCGAAGACCGCGAGTCCTCTCTTGCCGAGGGTCTTCTCGAAGTCCTCCCACGAGACGATCTCGAGGCGAGCGTTGCTGCCCTTCGTGAATTGAATGCCGTTGGTCCCCTTTACGCGGCCAGGCTTCAGCCCCTTCTTCTTGGCGATCTCCTTCGCCTTGTCCAGGCTAATTTTCTCCATTACCATGCTATCCCTCCTGTATTCGGTTTCTGGCCATGTGCTGGCACATGACCCAGTAAGTAATGTCGCTGACCTATATATAAAAATTATCCCATTATGAACCTCATCCAGTAATTTTCCCCTTTTATACCCCGAGCGATTTTCGATGACATACTGGAGTGAACTGGATGATGAGCCAGACTTGTTTCGCGAACGCGAAATCGCGCTCATCGAGCCAGACGCAAACGTGGAAAAAGGTTAATCACTCGGGACCGCATCCGATTAGCTCGACCATGTCGCTGTTCGGCTCGTCGGGGATTCGCGGTGTCGTCGGAAAGGACATCACTCCGGAGCTCGGGCTCAAGATCGGCCTTTCGGTGGGCGAGCTGCACGAACGCATTGTGATCGGAAAGGACACCAGGACGACCGGCGACATGCTCGTTCACGCGGTCGCATCCGGGGCGATGGCATCGGGAGCGATGGTGGCGCTGGCGGGCATGGTCCCCACTCCGACCCTTGCTCACGCCGCGAAGGACTTCGATTGCGGGCTGATGATAACCGCATCGCATAACCCAGCAGAGTACAACGGGGTCAAGATGTGGAACCCCGACGGCTCGGCGTTCGACACGGCCCAGATGGAGGAGGTCGAGAGGAAGATCGGGGCCTCGAGGCACCTCAGGGCGCCGTGGAACGGCGTAGGCACCGCCAGTGAGTTCGAAGGGGCCGCGGAGGCGCATCTGGAATCGATCCTCAAGGCCACCAAGGGAGGGACCGCCAAGGTCGTCCTTGATTGTGGCAACGGGGCGGCGAGCGTCGTTTCTCCCTACGTCATCAAGGGAATGGGATGCGAGCTCACCACCCTCAACTGCCAGCCTGACGGGCGCTTCCCCGGAAGAGCTCCAGAACCGACGGACGAAGAGCTCGCGGACCTGAAGCACATGGTCGTCTCGAAGGGTGCGCAACTGGGGATCGCGCACGACGGGGATGGGGACCGCATGGTCGCCGTGGACGAAAGGGGAAAGCTGGTAGACGGGGACAAGCTCCTCGCCCTTTTCGCGTCCAAGCTGGATCTGGATAGCATCGTCGTGCCTGTCGACGCGTCGATGGCGCTTGACGATGTGGTCAAAGGCAAGGTACACCGCACCAAGGTGGGCGATGTCTTCGTGGCCGAGGCGATCAAGAAGTATGGGTCGGGGTTCGGGGGCGAGCCCTCTGGCACGTTCATTTTTCCGCAGCAGACGTTCTGTCCCGATGGGATACTGGCAGCGGCGACCCTGATCAACATGGTCGGCGAGCGTTCTCTCGCCGAAATGGTCGACGCCCTTCCGTCCTATCCTGTTTACAGAAGGTCGCACGCCTTCGATTCCGAAAGGCGCGGAGAGGTCTCCCGCCGGCTCGCCGACGTGATGAGGACGATCGATTGCGACGAGCTCAGCACTGTGGATGGCTACCGGGCCGCGTTCAAGGAGGGCTGGTTCCTCATCCGGCTCTCTGGCACCGAACCCAAGCTGAGGATGTCCGCGGAAGCCCGCACGAAGGAGGAACTTGAGAACATGAAGACGATCGCGGAAGAGGTGCTAGGGAGGGTGCTGGCGTGAAGGCGTTGATACTCGCGGCCGGAGAAGGAACTCGGCTAAGACCCCTGACCTCGAACGTCCCCAAGCCGTTGTTGCTGGTCGCTGGGAAGCCATTCCTGACGCACAATCTCGAGGCCCTCAAAGCGGCGGGGGTAACGGAAGTAGCAATCCTGGTCGGTTGGAAGGCGAACCGCATCAAGGAACACTATGGGGACGGCTCCTCGCTCGGTCTGAGGATATCGTATCTGGAGCAGAAGGAGCGCCTCGGTACCGCCGATGCGATCCGACACGCCGAGAACTTCGCCAAGGAGTCGTTCATCGTCCTGAACGGCGACGTCGTCGTGTCGTCCGAGGACCTGAATGCGATGCGCACGCTGCACGAGCGTACCTCCTCCACTGTCATGGGCACCGTGGAGGTCGAGGACCCAAGCTCGTTCGGTGTCGTCGAGGAAAAGAACGGCAAGATGGTCCGGGTCATCGAGAAACCGAAGCGTGCGCCGTCCAGGCTCATCAACGCAGGAATGTTCGTCTTCACGCCCGATATCTTCAAGCTCATACACTCGACCGGCAAATCCCCACGTGGGGAGTACGAGATCACCGACACCCTCAACATGCTCGCTTCGACGAGCGAAGTGCTTCTGCACCGCCTCACAACCGATTGGATCGACGTCGGAAGGCCTTGGGACCTGTTGCGCGCGAACGAGATATTCATGACGAGGCTGGTGGGAAGGATCGAGGGGGAGGTGGAGGAGGGAGCGGTCCTGCGCAACAACGTGGTCGTCGAGAAGGGGGCTAGGGTGCGCTCGGGCTCCTACATCGTAGGCCCGGTCCACATCTCGGCGGACAGCGACGTCGGCCCGAACTGCTATCTTCGGCCTGGCACTTGCATCGGGCCGGGGGTTCGCGTCGGCGCGGCGGTGGAGATCAAGAACTCGATCATTATGTCGGGCACGCACATACCGCATCACAACTACGTCGGCGATAGCGTGATAGGGGAGCGATGCAACTTTGGCGCTGGCACGAAGGTCGCGAATCTGCGCTTCGACGATCGGCCAATCAAGGTCTCGATCAACGGCAAGATCGTCGACACTGGCCGGCGCAAGCTCGGCGTGATCATGGGGGACGATGTCAAGACCGGCATCAACAGCATGATCGACGCAGGTGCGATCATCTACGAGAATGCCGTCATCGGTCCGGGCGCGTCGGTCAAGGGGTGCATCGGGCCAGGCGCGCACGTGCTCTGAGCCTAATCGAGCACCGGCAGCTGTATCCTTTCCCCTCTCAGGTTGTACGCCCTCCAGCTAGTATCGTCGAAAGGCAAGCAAGTGATGATGTGCACCGACCCGAAGTGCGAGAAGAACGCCAGGTCCGCGTCAGAGGGGCGGGCGCTGTAGCCCGGATGCGAATGCACGCTCCCGACCACCGAGTAGTCCACCGGCAGCATGTGCAGCCGCATCGTGCCCGAGTCCTCGCCCTGGATCGTGCCCGGTAGGAGCAGGAGCTCTTCGATCACGCCCTCCTCCGCGCGCAGCGCGGCGAGGAACTCGTTCGGGTAGGAGCGCACTGCCGCATCGTTGATCGTGCGCAGCGTGTCGCGCCTGATCCCCTTCACTGCCTGCACCATTTGCTCAGCCGACCATCAGTTTCTCGCGCGTCCTCGTGTAGAACCCGCGTTCGAACCTCACGAACCTGGCCTTCGTCTCCGCGGAGGTGAAGTGCACCTGTTCTTCGCCTGTCATGTGAATGTCCTCCTGCCCGTCGATTACCGCCAGGCAGGGCTTCGGACGCGGGAGCTCGAGGCGGATGTTGCTGCTCGCGGGCACGACCGTCGGACGGCTGGCGAACTTGAAGGGCGCCATCGGGGCGATCACCAGGGCCTGCACCCTCGGGTCGAGGATCGGGCCGCCGACCGACATCGAGTAGGTCGTCGAGCCAGTGGGGGTGGAGACGATTATCCCGTCCGCGCGCACCTCCATCGCCAGCTCGTCGTCGACGAACACCTTGAACTGCCTGATCTTCGCGATGTGCGCGGTGTGCACCACCGTCTCGTTCATAGCATCCTTGGCGCGCTTCCCGCCCACCACCGTCTTGAGCTTGATCCGCTCCTCGACGCGGAAGTCCTCGCGCAGGATCCTCTGCACGCCCTCGGAGATGCCGCCCTCGCTGATCTCTGTGAGGAACCCGAGCTCGCCGGCGTTCACTCCGAAGATGGGGGCGGCGTTCTTCTGCAGCGCCCTGAGGATCGTGCCATCGCCGCCGACCGCCACCATGATGTCGACCTTCATGTCTTCGATCCTCTCGCCCTCGGTCCCGAAGCGCTTGGCGACCTCGCGCTCAAGCACCAGGTCCTGGTCCTTCAGCGCTTCGTACACGATCTTAGCGATCCTCGGTCCTTCGGGGATCTCGACGTTCGCGGTCATTCCGAACCTCACAGTACCGCCTCCTTGAGCTTTTCGTCACCGTATGCCAGGATGTTCTGGCGGTCCTCGAGGTCGAACCTCATGTCCAAGCGTTTCCCGGCGAGGTCGACGACGTCCCCGCCCGCCTCCCTGAGAATGAGCGCCGAGGCAGCGATATCGATCACGCGCACTGAGCGTTCCCTGACCTCGCAGTTCATGTAGTACCCGTCCGCCTTGCCCTCCGCCACCAGGCACATCTCGAGGGAGGCGCACCCGAAGGCGCGCGAGCGCACCGCATCGCGTGCCACGTTGAAGTCGTCGATGCTCGCGTACTTGCCGATGTAGACAAGGATCAACGAGCTGTATTGATGATAGGGGCGCGCTCGGATCGGCTGGTCGTTCTTGAACGCCCCCTTGCCCTTCTCCGCGTGGTAGGTGTCGCCCGTTACCAGATTCATAACCACCCCCGCCTGCGTATCCTCCATGGACTTGGTGCCGATGGCGAGCGAGACGCTGTAGAACGGGACGCCGGCGACCGAGTTCTGGGTGCCGTCTATCGGGTCGATGACCAGGGTCCGTTTCTGCTTCCTGTCGATGAACCCCGCCTCCTCGCTCAGGATGTTGTATGGGAGTTTGCGCTGCTTCACGAAGTCGACGATCGCGTCCTCAGCGACCTGGTCGATGTTGAGCGTGGGGGTGCCGTCAGCGCCTTGGCGCAACACTTGACCGCGGTCGTAATCGTGGGGGAGGGCGCGCTCGGTCTCCCGCACCTTCCGGGCGATCAGCTTCAGGTCTTCTATCATCGGAAGCAGGTATTGACCGCCAGACTTAAGACTATTCCAGAGCGAACCAGGAATCGAGTCCGAGCCAGCAGATCATTCGCAGGCTGCGATCCCCAGATCCGCGTAGAAACCATTCAAGCCTTCGTTTCGAATGGCCTAGCAGGCAACCGAAATCTTAAAAATGGGACAACAGGTACCCTGGACCGAACAGAGGCACCATTCTGTCATAGAGGGGCCGTGAAGCATTGAGCACTGAGGACATCCACGAGTTCGGAAGCGGCGAGGACTGGATTGAGAACTTCTACTTCAACTTCTACGATCGCGGACAGGACATCTGCGGCTTCATGCACGTCGGTCTGATGCCGAACAAGAAGTTGAAGGAAATCCTCTGCTACCTGATCATGCCCGACGGACACATCTACGGGCACGTCGGGCACGTCCCGATGGAGAACAACGATCTCGAAGGCCTAGGACTGAAGCTCACGAAGGTCGAGGACGAGAAATCCTGGAAGCTCACGTTCGACGGCGAGCTGCCGGACGTGCACAAGGAAGAGGCGAAGGAGAAGGCTCTGTTCGAGCTCAACTGGACCTCCCTGAACCAGGTGTACGACTACAAGGATAGCGCGGGCGATAAGGCCGCCCAGGGCGGCGGAGAGAACGTCAGCCAGTACGGAAAGGTCACGGGCAAGATCCACATCGGCACGAAGATCTACGACGTCACCGCACTCGGCGACCGGGACCACTCGTGGGGAGTGCGCGATCTGAGCGGGCCCTGGAGGTGGCTCTGGGCGACCGCGCAGTTCGACGAGAACTTCGCTCTTAGCATCAGCAAGGTCTGGGTCGATGAGAGGACCGTCGTCGACGGCGGCTACCTCAGCGACGAGGGCAAGAACCGCGCGATCGTGCGCTCGGACATGGTGGTCGAGGAGACCGAGCGCGGCTCGCCTTCGTACGTGTACATGGCCGTCTACGACAAGGATGGCGAGGTGCTCGGCGTGAAGGCAAAGATCGAGCACTGCGCACAGCTCGTGGTTCCAGGCAAAGAGTGCAAGGCGGGAACGAAGGTGCAGCACTGCCTGTCCCGATTCACCGTGTCCGATGGGGACGACGTCGGCTTCGGGATCGTCGAGTACGTGCACCGCCGGCGCTGATTCAACCTCGGCGACTAGTCACCGACCGAACTATCGAGCGGATCGTGAAGGCCGAAGCGTACTCATCGGCGAGCCGCCGCGCTTCGTGCCTAGGCATGCCGTTCTGGACCATCGTCTTGAAGAACACGTCTGCAGAACGGCTCGCTCTCTTCTTCATTCGCAGGTAGGCGCTGAACACGCTCCAAATGATGTAGGGCATCATGGCGGCGATGACGATGAACGCCTCTCCGTTCCGGTCGTCGCGTGACATCTGTGCGCCTCCCTGATCTCGCCTATTCCTTTCTCGCGCTCGCAGCTCCTTGCGCCGCCCCGCCCACCATGTTCTTCAACATGCCTCCGAGCGAGGTGTTGTCCATGAACTTGCGAGTGAGCTCGAACGCCTGTTCGTTGGTCATCCCAGCATCCTTCAACGCCTTGTAGAACGTCGCCACCGACACCCCGAACTTCTCCGCCTCCGCCGAGTTGTATAGAATCTTCGTTATGCGGTCCAGGAGCTCCGGCACGTCCTCCTTGATCACCTTGAATATCTCCTTCATCTGCTCCGCGTCTACCTGATTCTCCGGCAAATCAATCGCCTCCTTTCTTGTCTCTCGTTATGGAGAGATGGTGCGGCCACCCTATTTGGACAACCCGAGCACTTGTGACCACTTGTGCACCACCTCCTCCGTAATCTCGTACGTCTTCTCCTTTCGGTCCGCCTTCTCGAGCACCAGCTTCTGCTCGACCAGATCGCCGAGCTTGTCGCGCACGATGCGTCTTGAACTTGAGCCTCGTCTCGCGCGCAGCTCCTCGGTGATCTCACTGATGTTCAGACCGGGTTTGTCCAGTAGCACCCGCATGATCTCCTTCGATATCGGGTCCTTGACCGTGGGCAGGATTGTCTCGATGCTCACGACCCCGTGCTTCTGGTACAGGTCCATCAGGCGGAAGTATCTCTGGACCGTGTCCTGGAACATCGTAAGCTGCTGCACGAGCTCGGTGTAGGGCTTGGCGACCTGGCGGAGCGAGTCCTCGAGCTGCGCTATGCGTTGGCTCAGCTCCTCGATCTTCTTCGCCTCGTCGTCCCCGGCCACGTCGCACTGATTCACGGGATACGATTAAAACCTTGATGCTCATCCCAGACCGTACATGGCCGAGGACGTACTGACGCCCCTATGGGCGAAGGGAGTGTTCACCGACGGCGAGCGCCTCTACACCCGCAACTCCGCACCCGGGACCAGGGTCTACGGCGAGCGTCTGGTGGAGGCAAGCGGGATCGAATACCGTCAATGGGACCACCGCCGCAGCAAGCTCGCCGCCTACCTGAAGCTCGGAGGGAAGCATTTCCCGTTCACGGAGACGTCTAGGGTGCTCTATCTCGGAGCGGCGAGCGGCACCACTGCCAGCCACGTCGCCGACGTCTGCGTCAACGGGACGGTGTTCTGCATCGAGTTCTCGCCGCGCTCCTTCCGCGAACTCGTTACCGTCTGCGAGCAAAGGAAGAACATGGTTCCTATCCTGGCGGACGCGACGAGGCCGGCCGAATACAAGTTCGTCGTGGAGACCGCTGAGATCGTCTATCAGGACGTCGCGCAGAAGAACCAGGCACAGATTCTCGCGAAGAACATGCGCGAGTTCTCTGCGAGGCATGGATTGCTGGCGCTGAAAGCAAGGAGCGAGGATGTCACGCTCGAGCCTTCAACCGTCTTCCGCAACGCACGCTCTTCGCTTGAGATGAGCAAGTTGAAGGTCGATGAGGTCTTCGCCCTCGACCCCTACGAAAAGGACCACGCGATGCTGGTGGTGGGCGCGTGAGTTGGGTGTACTCGATAGCGTTCATCGACTGGCGCTTCGTTATGGTCTTCAACCCGAAGCGAAACGGCTGGGAGATGCCCGGCGGCAGGATCGAGCAGGGAGAGACGCCCGAGGTGGCGGCGAAGCGCGAGTTCCTGGAAGAGGCTGGGTGTGAGTTCGCGCCCTATGCTTGCATGAATCACCGCGAAGGATACGTGTTCACCGGTGACGTGGCGTGTCCGAGATCCTCGGGCGAAATGAAGTGGGAGCTGTTCGGCAGCCTGCCCGAGCAATTGGCGTTCGGAAAAGAAGAATACTCTGAGGTGCTCGACTGGGCTCTGGAGCAGCGCCAGGCGCACCTGAGGATGTAGGCCCTCTGCGCTCAAACGTTATATACTAGGATTGGAATGGGCAGCTTACTTCGCCACAGTCCAAACGCCTTACTAGCAAGAAACCCAGGATGATGATCATATGGCAAAGATGCACGCGAGAAGGAGGGGCAAGTCCGCATCCTCCAAGCCTCTGGTGACCGAAAACCCCGAGTGGGTCACGATGACCAAGGAGGAGATCGAGCAGACGGTGGTCAAGCTGGCCAAGGAGGGCATGACGGCCTCGAAGATCGGCCTCACGCTCCGCGACCAGTACGCTGTGCCGAGCGTAAGGCTGGCAACGGGCAAGACCATGCTCGAGATCATCGAGGCGAACGGACTGAGGCCGGCGTTGCCGGACGACCTCGTCGCGCTCATGCGCAGGGCGATCAACGTGAACCTACACATGGCCGATAACAAGAAGGACATGGCGAACAACCGCAACCTGCAGCTCATCGAATCGAAGATCCGGCGCCTGGTGAAGTACTACAAGCGCCACGACATCCTCCCGCAGGACTGGCAGTACAGCCTGAAGAACGCGGAGCTGCTCATCGAGTGAGGCGGCATGGACGGAGAGCCGCTCCCGCAAACCCTCCTTTTCCTTTTCTCTGAGGCGGCGTCGGAGGTCAAACTCCACGACCGCGTTTCCGTTTTGTCCCACTACGACGCGGATGGCATATCCGCGGCTGGAATCCTTTGCGCCGCGCTGCTTCGCGCGAACAAGAAGGTCCACGTGACCCTGGTGAAGAGCCTAGAGGACGAGACGATAAAGGAGGTCGCTTCGGGATCCAAGTGCCTCATCGTCTCGGACATGGGCTCGAGCAACCTGCCGGCGCTGGAGGCGTTGAGCGCCAAGGTCATAGTGCTCGATCATCACAAACCGGTGGGCGACTCGCAGAAGGTCATGCACGTCAACCCCCATCTCTTCGGCATCGACGGCATGACGTCCGCCTGCGCCGGCTCGCTGGCCCAGCTCTTTGCCGTTGCAATGGACGAGCGCAACTGGGACCTTCTCCCGACCGCGTTCGCGGGCATCACCGGGGACAGGCAACACATCCGTGGGCTGAGCGGCTTGAACGCCTATCTGCTCGAGAACGGAGTGAAGAGAGGCATCGTGGAGGTGCGGCAAGGATCGTTGCTTCCGAGCGGGAAGCTCGTGGACGAGCTCGCCGATTGCGTCGACCCCTACTTAATTGGTGTCACTGGGGACCGCGAGGGCGCCGCTTCACTATTGGGAGAAGCCAAGGTGCCTCCCGAAGCAAGACTGGAGGATCTCACCGAGAACCAGAAACGCATGCTCTCCTCGCTGGTCGCCCTCAGGCTGCTGAAGCAGGGATGCACGATCAGCGCGATGGAGGAACTCATCACAGACCGCTACTACTTCAAGTCAGTCAATCGTTACGCGGAGGACCTGGCGCAACTCCTGAACGCCTGCGGTCGCACCGATCAGGAGGGGGTCGGGGTCTCGCTCGTCCTCGGAGACGAGGCGGCGATGAAGAAGGCGGAGCTCCTCCGGCGGCAGTACAAGGACGCGATCGTCGTCGCGATGCGCGCGCTCATCGAGAAGGGCGTGAACCGAATGTCGAACATCCAGTGGTTCGAGAGCACGAACACGTCGCTGTCAGGCGTGCTCGCCGGCCTAACCATGCAGTTCGTCGGGGATTGCGATAAGCCGACCATCACGATTGCTTTCCATCAGGATAAGGTGCGAGTCTCGTCCAGGGCGTCGTTCCGCATCCTCGAGAAGGGCGTTGACCTCGCCGCTGCGCTGCGAGAGGCGGCACAGGCGGTCGGAGGGGTCGGAGGCGGGCATGCGGTCGCCGCTGGGGCCACGGTGCCAAAGGGTCGCGAGAATGAGTTCCTTCAGAAGCTAGACGCGATCGTCGGCGAACAGAAAGCGAAGAAATCGCCGGCCACCTAATCGCGCCAGGTCACTTCCACCTCATCGGTCCTGAAGCGCTGATTGATGATCGTGTCCTCGATGCGCATTCGCACGCCCGCCTGATGCATCACCAGCCCGGTCCAAGCGATCATCGCCCCGTTGTCCATGCAGAGAGTGCGATCGGGAACGAACATCTGCGCGCCGCGGTCGGTCGCCATGCGCTGCACCATCTCCTGCAAGCGCTTGTTCTGCACCACGCCCCCACCGAGCAGCACCTCTGACTTCTCGACGTGCGCCATCGCCCTCTCCGTGACCTCGGTGAGCATCGCGAACGAGGTCTCCTGCACCGAGTAGCAGATGTCCTGCAGGCTCTCACCCTTCTCGCGGAAGGCGACCGCCGCCGTCAGGATGCCCGAGAACGCCATGTCCATGCCCTTGACCGAGTAGGGGATGTCGAGGAGCTTCCTGCCCTCCTTCGCTTCCTTCTCGATCTTCGGGCCGGCGTAGTAGCCGAGGCCGATCTCCCGCCCGAGCTTGTCGAGCATGTTGCCGATGCCGATATCCAGCGTCTCACCGAAGATGCGATAGCGGCCGTTCGCGAAGGCGATGACCTGCGTGTTGCCTCCGGAAGCGTAGAGTAATACCGGGTCTCGTGCAGGCGTCTTGATCCTGCCGATCTCCAGGTGGGCGATGCAGTGGTTCACTCCGACGATGGGCACGTTGAGACGGATAGAAAGAGCCCGCGCCGCGGTCGCGACGGTCCGCAGACACGGGCCGAGACCAGGCCCCTGCGAGAACGTTACCAGCGCGACGTCCTTGAAATGAATGCCCGCGGTCTGAACCGCCTTGGCGATCATCGGCACGACGTGCTCGGCGTGATGGTTCGCGGCCTCGCGCGGATGGATGCCGCCCTGCTCGGGCTTGTACATCTTGATCTCGTTGGCCAGGACGTCGCCTTTCTCGTCCACGATGCCTACGCCGCAGGTGTGCGCGGTGCCTTCGATGCCTAAGGCAATCATTACGAGGAGCGAACTCCGCCGCGGTTATTAAATGTCGTTGCAGCCGGCGAGAAGCTTCATCTGCCTGAGGATGTTGATCGCGCCCTCGTGCACCTTCTCGTCGACGACCAGTATCGGGGTGTGCTTGCTCAGCAGTTCGTAGAAGGCCGCCTCGGCCATCCCCTCGGCGCTCTCCATGTTCAAAACGTTGACGCTCAGGCCCTCGGGAATGCGCTCCTTCAACCACTCGCACTTCTCGCAGCCCGGCTTGGTGAACAGCAGTATCTCTGGCATCTCTTATCCATGACCATAATCCAGTGTTAGGTAAAAAGCTGTGTGAAGAGGGTACCGAAAGGCAACATAGAAATGGCGAGGCAGGCATGGGACGGGAGATGAGCAGCATGCCCGTTACGGAGCGATTCACCGGACGCGCCTCCTTCTATGCCAAGCACCGCCCTGGCTATCCGGCGAGGCTGATGGACGATCTGTTCCAGAACGGAGTGCTGCACCCTGGCGACAGGGTCGCGGACCTTGGCTCCGGGACAGGGATCTTCACGGAGCTGCTTCTCGCCCGGGGACTGCGGGTCTTCGCCGTCGAGCCGAACGACGACATGCGGCTGGAGGCGGAAGGAAGGCTGATCGCCAGAAAGGGTTTCACGAGCGTGAATGGTAGGGCGGAAGCGACGACCCTCGGAAGCGGAAGCGTGGAAGCGGCCACGGCGGCGCAATCGTATCACTGGTTCGACCCCGAGCCGACGAGGACCGAGCTCCGCCGCATTCTCGTTCCCGATGGCTGGGTCGTCCTCCTCTGGAACAAGCGCGTGAAGGACAAGGACGACTATTCGCGCGAGTACGAGCAGCTCGTGACAAGGTACTCTCCCGAGCACGAAGGCATCGAGAGCGACAAGGAATCGCCGGAGAGGATCTTCGGGTCCTCGCGGTTCGAGCATCGGACCTACGAGCATCATCGGCACTTGGACCTCGAAGCGCAGAAGGGCATGGCCGCCTCCGTGTCCTACCTTCCCGCTCCGGGGCAGCAAGGATACGGATCGTTCTCGGACGAGCTTGAGCGACTGTTCCGCCGCCATGCAGTCGACGCAAAGGTCACCGTGTACCTTCGGGCGGAGTGCTGCTTCGGCCACCTGGATTGACGGTCGCGCGGTCCAGCGCAACTGCGAAAGGCATATAGACTCGGATGCGTTTCAGCAGAACCCACAGGGGCTCATGGTCTAGTGGTTATGACGTCTGCTTGACACGCAGAAGTTCGCCAGTTCGAATCTGGCTGAGCCCACTTCTCACATTCCGATGATTAGGCGACTATTGCGCTCGCGCGTCACTTCGCGAACGCGCACTCGTGTCGGCAGAATCAAATACAATTCAAAGAGACTCGCACGACAATGAGTCCGGCGGCCTTCTCGGACGGCGCGGAACTTGTCGACATGCTTCTCGCAGGGTGGGAGATCGAGAAGCGGTTCGAGGGTGTCAGCTACGGGGAGAGCGAGA
Organism: Methanomassiliicoccales archaeon; assembly: GCA_035506675.1. GTDB lineage: Archaea > Thermoplasmatota > Thermoplasmata > Methanomassiliicoccales > UBA472 > JAJRAL01. Next base: position 13,751 of record DATJOX010000047.1, on the reverse strand, counting down.
GGTACGCTTCCACCGCCCGCGTCAAGAAGATCATGCCCTACCTCGTCGGCCAGTCGACAGAACACGAGAACCTGGTCAAATCGATGATCCAGAAGGTGAAGACCGACCGCCAGAAGTGGGACTTCCCCCAGAGGGTCTCGAAGTTCCCGTTCCATCTCTCCTGGGACGAGGAGATGATGAAGGAGATACTGCGCGTCGAGAGAAAGGCAATGGAGACCTATTCGGAGATCCTCGCTCGGCTACAGGTGAGCGACACCAAGACCTTCCTCGACCTCGCCGACAGGGAGTTCCTCGTGAAAGGGCTGAAGAAGCTGGTCAAGGACGAAGAGGAGCACGCAAGACTGGCCCAATCCGCCATCGCCAAGCCAGGCGCGTGACGGACCTGATCATAGGGGCAAATCCGATTCTAGGAAGGAATGCATCCTTTTTTTATCCCCTTCTACGAATCCACATCCATGATGGATGAGAAGGTCCTCACAAAGCACCCGCAGGGGAAGCAGGGTGTCGACATTTCCAAAGACAAATACGATCAAATGAGAGAGGCGGTGCTCGCCTGCCTGAAGGCGAGACCCCTCGACCACATGCACCTGATGCGATGTCTGGAGCTTCGGCTAGAGGGGAAGTTCGAAGGCTCGATACCCTGGTACGCGGAAGCGGTCAAGCTCGATCTAGAAGCAAAGAGAGTGATCGAGCGCGTGCGAACGAGAGAAGCACAAGTGTACCGGATCAAGAAGAGGTAGCGACGGAGGGCTCAGCCCTCTTCGTCGTCTGGATTGCAGGATTTCTCGCCCTCTTCCTCCTCCTCTTCGTCCTCATCTTCCCCTTCTTCCTCCCAGTCTTCGGGGAACGTAAGGAAGTCCTCCAGCTCATCCTCTAGTTCGACCAGGGCGTCCAACGCCTTCTTCTTCTGCCCCTTCTCTACCAGCTCGCGGATGGCGCTTACGCACTCAAGGACGAAGACCATCTCCTCGTCGATCTCGTCGAACATCTCGTAAAGGCTGCCCGGCATTTCAATTCCCGAATGGGGTACGCAGCGATGCGCTAAAAACCATTATGCTGCTACACTGAACGTCGCTAGAGACCTGGCTCGATCACGTACTTGCAGTAGTTGTACGCCGTCCCGAACGTCTCAGCTTTCGTCACCCTCGCGGGCAGCCCCATCCTCTGCTCGAAGATCGCTTCCAGGATGCCCTCGTTCATCAAGCACAAGGTGCGCCCCACGTCCGGCGCCTTCGAGCAGTCGTACTCGTCCTTGATTATCAGCGTCACGGGGTGCAGCGCGTAAACGTTCACCTCGCCGAGCTCGTGCTGCTTGAAGAACTCCTTGACCTCGGTGATGATGCCTTCCACGTTCGTCGACTTCATCCGCTTGGAGATCTCCGTGCCGATCTGGCGCCCAATGTCCTTGAGCACCGGGTCCATGTTGAACCCGATCGCCTCCATGCCGATGACGACCGAGCGGATCACGCCCTTCAAGAAGGTGCTGGGCGTGCCGATCGATCGCGCGATCGTGTTCTCGACCTGTTTCATCAGGTCCTCGCGCGGCACGACCGAGCTTCCCACTGGCCTTGAGACGAGGTAGAAGATCTTGCGCCGGTTGTCCTCCGGGTCATCGCGATAGCCGATGAGGCCCTCCTTCACCATCTTGTCCAGGTGGACGGAGAGCGTTGATTGGGCCTTTCCCGTCAGAACGGCGATCTCGCTCAGGCTCAGGTCGCGGCGCTGCAGCTCGCTCAGTATCTTCTGCCGCACCGGATTTGAGATCTGCCTCAGGCCGGTGGACGTCGAATAAACATCGAAGGCGTCGGTCTTGTTCTCTGCCATGGCCCGCGACCTGGAAGTGGGAAATGCACTCAGCGATATATTAAACTCTAGGGGAGAGACGAACCTTCGCCCCCTTGTGCAACGTTTTAGTAATCCTAGGCGGGTTCCTGATGCGGTGAGCGACTGAGGATCCTGACCGAGAAGGGACCGCAGGAGTACCGTGCGGTCTGGCTCGAGGATGGCGAGGTCAAGATGATCGACCAGCGCCTTCTACCGCACAACTTCCAGATAGTCTGCTTCAAAACGACGGAGGAGGTAGCGGAATCGATCCGTAACATGACCGTCCGCGGTGCGCCCGCCATCGGGGTGGCGGCGGCCTACGGAATGGCATTAGCGGGGATGCAGAGGCGGAGCACGGAGGCGGCGGCGAAGCTGCTGAAGTCGGCCCGGCCGACCGCCTACGACCTATTCTATGCGGTCGATTTCATGTCAGAGCGCCTGAATGCAGGGGAGAGCGGGGAAGCCGCCTCGGAGCGATACGCCCGCACGATCATCGAGAAATGCCGCCTGATCGGGGAGCACGGCGCCGCTCTGATACCCGACAATTCGAAGATAATGACCCACTGCAACGCCGGCGCGCTCGCCACCGTGGACTTCGGAACTGCCTTGGCGCCGATTCGACTGGCGCACAAGCAGGGCAAGCGCATCTTCGTCTACGTTTCGGAGACCAGGCCAAGGCTGCAGGGAATGAAGCTGACCGCCTACGAACTGAGAAACGAAGGCATCCCGCACGCGATCATCGCCGACGGGGCCTCGGGACACTTCCTGCGAAAGGGAGTGGACCTGGTGATCGTGGGGGCCGATCGAGTGGCCATGAACGGCGACTTCGCGAACAAGATCGGGACATATGAGAAGGCCGTGCTGGCCAAGGAGCTTGGTGTGCCCTTCTACGTCGCCGCACCGATATCAACCTTCGATTTTTCGATCGAGTCGGGCGGGGACATAGTCATCGAGGATCGCGCTGAAGAGGAAGTCACGACGCTCGATGGCGTCCGGATAGCGCCAGAGGGTTGCCACGCGCTTAACCCGTCCTTCGACATGACGCCGAGCAAGTACGTCGCTGGCTTCATCACCGAGGTAGGCGTTCTAAGGCCAGAGGAGATCGTGCGAGTGAAGGGGGCGAGGATCTGAAGATCGAGTGGGAGGTCCGCAGGGACATCGTGAATTATGGAAAGCTCCTTTACGACCGCAAGCTGACCGTCGGGACCGCTGGCAATCTCAGCGCGAGGTCCGGGGATGCGATCGTGATCACGCCGACCGGTGTGTGCAAGGGACTGATGCACGAGTATGACCTGATCCGCATGGAAATATCCACTGGCAGGGTAACGGCCGGCGGCAGGCCATCGATGGAAACGCCGTTCCACCTGGCATTCTACCGCAACCGGGCGGACGTCGGAGCGGTCATCCACTGCCACCCCCTCTACTGCACGGTGCTCGCATCAGCGAAGAAGAAGCTGCGCGCGGACATCACCCCCGAGGGAATCATGGTCTTGGACGAAGTCCAGACGGTTCCGTACGCGACGCCGGGCTCGGAAGAGCTCGCGCACAACCTGATCGAAGCGATGCAAAAGGGCAATGGCTTCCTTCTCGAGAATCACGGCGCGATCGCCGTGGGAAAGGACGTCGCCGAGGCCTACTACCGCATGGAAACGATGGAGTTCCTGGCAGAGATGCAGGTGAAAGGGGCTTCGACCGGCCTGGCGCCTCTGCCCGAAGAAGAAGCGAACCGGATCCGCTCTGCTTTCTGCAAGGAGAAGTGAGCCCAATGTACCTGGTGACCAAGTGGTTCGGTGTCTTCCTCTGCGACAAGGAGAAGGTCAGAAGGCACAACCTGTTCGAGAAAGACGCAAAGTCGATAGCGCTCAAGCTCGCGGAGGTGCAGCGAGGAGTCATTCTTCCCGAAGAGGAAGACCTGGCCCGGGGGCAGAAGAGGCTGCGCGTCGCGGACGCTAGACTCTCTAAGCTCGGCAAGCCAGAGGTCTTCGATTCGACGTTCATCAAGGCAGAAGATTTCGGCTACACAGCGGACCTCATGCAGCGGGTGATGGTGGAGCTGGGCAAAGTCAGAACAAGAGAACCGATCAGTCCAGACAAGCACGTCCTGCAGGCGATACGAGCGATCGACGACCTGAATGAGAACATCAACATCATGTCTGAACGGCTGCACGAGTGGTACGGGCTGCACTTCCCTGAGTTGGCGGACTATGCCCTGGAGGCGCAGTACGCCCAACTGATTGCAGCTCATGGCCAGAGGGAAGAGATCCTGAAGACCTTGGGCGTGCAGATCGAATCGGTCGGCGCCGAGCTGATCGAGGAAGACGTCTCCATGCTCCAAGACCTTGCTGGTGCACTGTCCAGCATGTACGAGCTGAAGACGAAACTCGAGACCTACGTGCAGAAGAGGATGGAGGAGATCGCGCCGAACATGACCGCGCTGCTGTCTGCGAATCTGGGCGCCAGGGTGATCTCGCTTGCAGGCGGGCTAAAGAGGCTAGCGACACTTCCCTCATCGACAATCCAGCTGCTCGGCGCGGAGAAGGCGATGTTCATGCATCTGCGAGCGGGCAAGGCCCCGCCAAAGCACGGCATCATTTTCCAGCATCCCGCAGTGCACCGAGCGCCATATTGGCAGCGGGGCAAGGTCGCGAGGACCCTGGCGTCGAAGGCAACCATCGCCGCCAAGGTCGACTACTTCAAGGGCGAGTACATCGGCGACAAGCTCACGGCCGACTTCGAGAAGCGCGTTGAGGAGATCAAGCAGAAGTACCCCGAGGCGCCGGTGAGGCCGAGAGGGAACCGAACTTCGGCAAAGGGGCGAGTGGCGCACTATCGCAAGCGCGAGGGCTGAGCTCGAGGTGGACGACCTGGCCTACAAGAAGAAGACCTGGCAGCAGAAGCTGGTGGACCGCCCGGGATACCCAAAGGTGCTGAAGCTGGAGGAGGGCTTCCCCTGCTACAAGGCCTTGCACGCAATGGGGGTCGAGGCGGGCGAGGACGTCGTGATCGTGAACCATGGTGAGATCGTCGAGCTGATGCGCCAAGTGCCCGAAGGGAAGGTCACCACCATCATTCAGATCTGCCAGGAGATCGCTCGCCGCCACAAGGTACAGGGTTGTTGCACCCTCGTTGGCGGGATCAGCATCACCACGGCAGGGAACGCTGTCGAGGAAGCGGCCTCGGAAGGGAAGGACCTCGACATACCCTACTGGCGAACGTTGAAGGTCAACGGCATCCTGAACGAGAAGTTTCCAGATGGAGAGCTGGCGCAGAAGGAGAGGCTGGAAGAGGAAGGCCACGTGCTCGTCAAGAGAGGTAAGCATTTCGCGATCAAGGACCTGTCTGGCGTGCTCTTCAGTTGGTAATTGCGGACGCAATCCGAGGACGAGACTGGCCTGGTAAAGGTATTTAACCCCCTGCTGTTTTTCCCCAGTAGGTATACCTATGGCATGGTCACAGGCAGAGGTCCGAGAGCTCAAGGAAGGGCGATACGTCAACGTCGAAGAGGAGCCCTGCAAGATCCTTTCGATTCAGATGTCCAAGCCCGGGAAACACGGCGAAGCGAAGGCCCGCATCGACTGTGTCGGACTGTTCGACGAGAAGAAGCGCTCCATCGTCCACCCTGTGACGCACAAGGTCCAAGTCCCCATGATCGACAAGCGCAAGGCCCAGATCCTCGCTTTGACCAATGAAGAGGTACAGCTCATGGACCTAGAGAACTTCGAGAACTTCTCTCTCGCCGTCCCCGAGGAGTTCAAGGGGCAGCTCCATCCGGGCGAGGAGATCATGTATATGGTCGCCATGGGCCGCAGGAAGATCACGAAAGTGTAAGAGGTCCGCAATGGTACTCCGCGGGGTCAACTTCGCGTTCGCTACCGCGAGCTTCGAGAAGGCCGAGTTCGTCATCCTGGGCGTGCCATTCGACCGCACCACTTCGTTCCGTTCTGGCGCACGCGCGGGGCCGAACGCGATCCGCGAGGCATCGTACAACTTCGAGCCCTACGTCTTCGAGCACGACGTGCTCCTGACGGACATCCCGGTGCACGACGCGGGCAACATCGAGGACCTGGGTTCGGTCGAGGACATGGTGTCCGAGACGAAGGAGATCGTGAGCTCGATCGTGAAGGCGGGCAAATTCCCGATCCTGATCGGAGGCGAGCATTCCATCACAATCCCCGCGGTGCGCGCTTTCCACGACATCGGGGTCATAACCATCGACGCCCACCTGGACTTCCGCGAGGAGTACATGAACAACAGGCTCAGCCACGCCTGCGTCCTAAGGAGGAACGCCGACCACGTCGGCATCGAGAACGTGCTCGCGTTCGGGGTGCGCTCCATCTCGATCGACGAGAAGCGCTCCTCGATGCCCGAGTACATCGACGCCTACGCCATCCACGACGAAGGCGTGGAGAAGGCGTTCAAGCGCGCCCTGAACATGATCCGCAAGGAGAAAGTGTACTTCTCACTGGACATCGACGGCATCGATCCCGCTTACGCTCCTGGTACAGGAACTCCAGAGCCGTTCGGCCTCCGCCCTATCGACGTCAAGAAGTGCATCCACATGCTCGCACCTCGCCTCGTCGGATTCGACGTCAACGAGGTCAGCCCGCCCTACGATAAGGGCAATACCGCAGCGCTAGCGGCGAGAATGATAATCGAGGTCGTCTCGGTCGTGCACAAGCACCGCGAGATGCAGAAGGCCTAGTCCTCGAGCAGCTCCTTCACGACTTTCTCGCAGCGGTCGGCGATCTTCTTCGCCTGCTCCTCGCTCCTCGCCTCGGTGTAGATGCGGAAGATCGGCTCGGTGCCGGATGGGCGAATGAGCGTCCAGCCCTCGTCAAAGTAGATCTTGATGCCATCGGTCTGGTCCACCCTCTGCTCCGCGTATGCCTCGCAGACCTCGCGCAGCAGCCGTTCCTTGCGCTCCTCCGCGCAGTGGACCTTGCGCTTGTCCAGCTGGTAGGTGGGAATCTTCTTCAGGAGCTCGGACAGCGGCCCTTCCGTCGTGACGATCTCAATCATCTTGGCGGCGGTCATCGCGCCATCCCGGCAGAACTGCATCTCCGGGAAGATCAGCCCGCCGTTCTCCTCCCCGCCGAACACCGCTCCCGTCTCGATCATCTTCCTGGCGACGATCGGCGCTCCCACGCGGGTATAGGCGACCTCGCCGCCAGCCTCCCTCACCGCGTCCTCGACGCAGGATGAGGTGCTCACCGGGGTCACTACCAGCCCTCCCCCTCGGTCCTTGACGACCGCGGACGCAACCACTGCCAGGCTCTTGTCCCCATACACGTAGCGTCCCTTCTCGTCCACGAATATGGTGCGGTCCCCGTCCCCGTCGTGCGCGATGCCCAAGTCCGCGCCTGTCTCCTTGACCAGAGATTTGAGGTCCTCGAGATGGTCCTCGGTAGGTTCAGAGGGATGCCCGGGGAACGTGCCCAGGGGATTGCAGTTGAGCGTGACCGTCCGAACGCCAAGCCTCTCGAGGATTCGGGGCGTGCTGAGCGAGCCCGCCCCGTTCGCGCAGTCGAGCACGACCTTCAGCTTCGCCTTCGCGATCGACTCGACGTCCACGTTTCCAAGGATCGCGTTGTGGTACGACAGGATCGCCTCGTTCGATTTCTGAACGTGCCCGACGCCCCTCCAGTCGCGTTGCGCAAAGGACCTGGAGGAGTAGATCGATTCAATCGCCTCCTCCTTCGATCTCGGCATCTCCGTTCCGTCCGCGTCCACCGCCTTGATGCCATTGAACTCCGGAGGATTGTGCGAGGCGGTGATCATCACGCCGCCGGCTATGCCATTGGTCTTGACGAAGTACTGCAGAGCGGGCGTTGGGAGCATGCCCAGGTCGACGACCTCGGCTCCCGAGGACATCAGGCCAGCGAGCACCGCTGACTTGACCATGTCCGCCGAGGTGCGGGTGTCGCTGCCGATCGCCACCCGGCCCTTCATGTGCGTGCCGATCGCCCTGCCCACATCCAGAGCGAGCTCGGGCGTGAGCTCCTCGTTAACCACGCCGCGTATCCCGTTCGTTCCGAAGAGCCGCTCGACCATTCGCTTACCTGGCCTTGTGCCGTTGCGCGATCACAAGGATGTGGATGATGTCCGCTGCGTCCTTACACTTGTCGGCTGAGTTCTCGATGCCGTGAAGGATGTCGCGCAGGATGTAGATCGCCTTCGGGTCCACGTCGGCGAAGAATATCTCCTTCTTGGTGGTGAAGTACATCTCGTCCAGGATGTGCTCCTGCACCTCCACAGCGCGCTCCGACTTGATCACGAGGTCCTCGTCGACCCCGAGGCTGTCGATGGTGACCTTGAGGAATTTCGCCGCCTTCTCCAACTCCCCTGCCATGTTGCAGTACCTGTTCCAGAGGGTGACCGGGACGTTCACGTTCGCCTCGAGGATGAGGTTCAAGTTCATCCCCGCCTCCTTGGCCCAGTCGGCGACGTAGTCCATGCGACGGATGAGGTGCATCAGGTCTTCGCGTTCCTTCGATTCCAGATCGCCCTTCGAGAGCTCCTCGGTGATCATGTTCTCGAGGTTGTCCGCTTCCTTCTCCGAGAACAGCACCCTCTGGTAGGCGTCGAGCGCCCTCGCCTTGTCCTCTTTGCAGAGCGCGACCAGCATGCGGTTCAGCTCCGTGGTCGTGTCCTGCACCTTCTGGGCGTGGTCCCGGATCTCCGTCATCACGACCGATTCGCGCCGCTTTCCAAAGTATTCGAGCAACGATGTCTTCTCACTCAAGTTTTGTCGCCTCCGCTATGCCCTCTCTCGGCCTGGGGTACACCACGGCCGCCTTCCGGTTGACCATTAGATAGACCTCCTGACCATTCTGGTATAAGTTACCTTCGTGCGCCGGGACGTCAAACTCGACCTCGTCCTCGCTCACCGACTGCGCGCGCACCCGCCAGTATGTGCCCATGTAGACGATGTCGTGAACGTGGGAGTGAAGTCCTTCCGTGAACGGGAATACGAACTCTGGGCGGACGGAGACGACGATGCCCTCGCCGACCTCGCGGTCGCAAATGGCGACCTCGATCGAGGAGCCGTCGCGCAGCTCGATCACCGACTTGCCCTCCTTCCGCTCCCTCACCCAGCCTTCAAGCAGGTTCGTCTCACCGACGAAGTTCGCGGTGAAGATGTCCTTCGGCCGGGTGTAGAGCTGCTCGGGAGAGCCGCTCTCTACGACGCCGCCGGCGCGCATCACCACGATTCGGTCGGAGACGGACATTGCCTCCTCCTGGTCGTGCGTCACGTGGACGGTGGTTAGGCCGAGAGATTTCACGATGCGACGCAGTTCGTATCGCAGGTCCACGCGGACCCTCGCGTCCAGCGCGGACAGCGGCTCATCTAGGAGGAGGAGCTTCGCTCCAGTCGCGAGCGCCCTGGCCAGCGACACCTTCTGCTGTTCACCGCCGCACAGTTCCGACGGGAACATCTCCATCTTGTCCAGCAGCTTGACGAGCTCGAGGTATTTGCGCGCGATCTTCTGCTGCTCTTCTTTCGCCTTGTCCTTGACCCTCGGACCGAAAGACACGTTGTCCTCCGTATCCAGATGAGGGAAGAGCGCGATGTTCTGGAAGACGTAGCCGAGGTCCCGGTCCTCGATCTCGACCCCTTTCATGTCCTTGCCGTCGATGCAGACCCTGCCCTCCGTCGGCTCGAGGATCCCCGCGATAATGCGAATGAGCGTTGTCTTGCCGCAGCCCGAGGGCCCAAGGATCGTGACGTATTCGCCGTCCGCGATGGTGAGGCTCACCTCGTCGACGGCGGTCACGTCGCCGAAGCGCATCGACACGTTAGTCAGCTTGACCTCTGGCATTATTCCACCCTCAGCTCCTCCTTCAGCCCGATGTCGGGCATGGGGAACACGTTCGCCTTGTCCGCGGACCAACGGATCTGCACCGTGTCCCCGACGTTCAGCTTGCCCAGCCTCCAGGACGGCACCTTGGCGGAGAACGGACCCATCGGCCCTGCATCCAGGTCAAGGTAGATGTTGCGACCTTCGAAGAGCACGCGTTCGATGCGGCCCGCGAAGAACCCCTCCCCCTCCCTGATGATCTCAGTGTTGCCGACCTTGACGCCGACCACCACCTCCTGCCCTTCGTGGCAGTCGCAGCCGCGCGCCTGGATCACCATGTCGTTCTCGCAGCGCACCTCGGAGAACGCGCCCTTCTTGACCAGCCTTCCGACCACGAAGTTCGATTGCCCGACGAAGTTCGCGACGAACGGCGAGATCGGCTCGTCGAACACCTCGCCCGGCGTGCCGACCTGCAGAACCGAGCCGTTGCGGATCACCGCGATGCGGTCGGCCATGACCAGCGCCTCATCCTGATCATGAGTGACGTGGATGGTCGTGATGTTGAGCGATTTGGCGAGAGAACGCAGCTCGTGCCTGAGCGAGATGCGCAACCTCGCATCCAGGGCACGCAGCGGCTCGTCAAGCAGCAGCACGTCCGCTCCCGAGGCGAGCGCCCTCGCCAATGCGGTGCGCTGCTGCATTCCGCCGCTGAGCTCACGGGGCAATGCATCGGGCCGCTTCGTCAGTCTGACCAGGTCGAGCATGTCCGCGAGGAGCCGTTCCTTCGCTTCCTCGCTCGCCCCTTTGATGTCCGGTCCGAAGAGGATGTTCTCGGCGACCGTGAGCTGCGGGAAGAGGGAATAGGTCTGAGAGAGCAGCACCGCCTTGCGTTCCTCCGGCTCTAGTCTCGTGACGTCCCTGCCGTTGAGGAACACCTTTCCGGAATCGGGGCGGATGAGGCCGGACACCAGGCGGAGGGCGGTGGTCTTGCCGGCGCCGGTCGGACCGAGCAGGCAGAGGTATTCTCCGTCCCTCACGTCCAAGCTCAGATTGTCCGCGGCCTTGATGCTGCCGTAGTGCTTGCTGAGCCCCCTCAGGCTGACGTCCGGCATCTAAGCCGCCCTCCTCTTCCTAGTGACGAAGCGCAGGGCCAGCATGAAGATGTACGAGACGAAGATGAGCACTATGCATGCGACCGCGGCGGTGTAGTAATCGAATGGCGGATTCTTGATCAAGTTCACGATGTACACCGGGGCAGTGTTCACGTTCGCCACCGCGAGGGTCGCGCCCGTCTCGCCCAACGAGCGCGTGAACGCCATGATCGAGCCAGCGAGTATCGAGCTCTTGATCATCGGGTAGAGGACGCGGCGGAAAGCCTGCACCGGTTTCGCCCCCAGGGTGCGCGCGGTCTCCTCGAAGGCCGGGTCGATCTCCTCCACCGCGCCCGCAACGTTCCTGACGACGAGCGGGTAGGTGAAAGCGATATGGGCGAAAATGACGAGCACAAGCGCGATCCCGCCCGTCGCAGGCTTGGGTCCGACCCAGAAGAACCCGAGGGAGAAGCCGAGCGCTGCCGTGGGCACGATGAGCGGAACATTGACGAGGACGTCGAGGGCGGCCGGAATGCGTGCCTTCCCGCCCCGGGCGATGTAGAGCGCGAGCGGGATCCCGAGCAGGAGGTCTACGACCGTCACGACCCCGGCGACCAGGAATGAAATCCCCAGGCTCTCGTAGAACAAGTTCCAGCTGCCCGCACCTCCCGAGGTGGCCGTGAATACGTAAGTGAAGATGAAGAACGCTGGAAGGAGCACGAATATCACAAGGAACGCGATCGAGATCCCATCCTTGCTCTTCGGCACCCAGCCGCGTGACAGGATGCGCTCCCATTTGGGCCACACCTTGCCCGCGGGCAGCCGGACCTTCATGACCACGACCTTCAGCACGACGAGCAAGACCAGCGCAGCAATGATCAGAAGGATGCTGACGAACGCCAGAGCGGGCAAAGCGTTCGCATCGCCGCTCCCATACTGTCCCTTCAAGAAATTGATGAGAGTAGGGCCGGTGTTGAAGCCGTTCGCGCTGCGCATGGAGGCGAGCGCGATGACCGTCCCCCCGGTCTCGCTGAGCGAGCGCGCGAAGCAGAGGATGATGCCGGTTACTAGCCCGGCGCGGAACAGCGGCAAAGTAATCGTGCGTGCGGCCGTGAACCTGGCCGCGCCGAGCGTGCGCCCAGCGGTCTCGTAGGTGACGTCGATCTGCTCCAGGATGGCGGAGAGCGAGCGCACCATGTAGGGATACGAGAAGACGACGTGGAGAAGGATGATGAGCAGGAAGGGCGAGCTGACGAGCCCCAGACCCAAGGGCGAAGTCAGCCCGGGTTTGGTCACCGCGAAGAAGATTGCCGACGAGAATCCCAACGCGGCCGTGGGCACCGCCAGCGGCATGTCGATCAGGGTGTCGATGTACCGCTTCCCGGGGAACTCCTTGCGCACCATGATCCAGGCCATCGGCAGGCCAACCAGGAAATCGATGACCGTCACGATGCCCGCGATCTCGAAGGACGCGACGATCGAATCGACGATCTGCCCGGTCAGCACCGAATCGCTCAGCACCTTCGTCTGGATGCCGCTCCAGTCGGTGAAGATGTAGGTGAGGATGAAAACCGTGGGGATCACGACGAAACCGAGGAAGAAGAGGATGATGAAGCCAGTCCAGCCGCGACGGAAGCCCCTGCGGCTGATGGCGGAAATGAACCGGTCGACGCCACTCGGCAGGTTTTCGCTCTCCTTTGTTACTGAATACAAACAGCGTAAATAACACTTTCAGGTACTTTCGGAGAAGTGCCCGTACGTAGGTCTCAATAGCGTTCGGCGAGCACGACCTCGACCGCCTTCTCGCCTTCGACCAGTTGCTTGCCTGGTCCGATGATAGAATCGCGCACGACCGCGCCCTTTCCGATGATCGCCCCTCGCATCAGAAGAGCGTTCGAGACCGCTGCTCCGTCCAGGACTTGAACCCCTTCCTCGGCCACCACGTTCGGTCCGAGGTTGCAGGATCCGACCTTGCACCCTCTTAGCAGATCTGGGGGCGATATGGAAGCGCTCGGGTCGACCGTGCACCCAGACACTTTGTGCCCTTCGTGCGCGAGCATGATGCCCTGCGCCTTGAGAAGGCTCTCGCGCGTTCCACAGTCGACCCAGTAGCCCTCGAATCGATGCCCAAGAAGCCCGTACTCGAGGACCCTAGGGAACACCTCCCGCTCCAGCGAGACCACTCCCTTCCCGATGAAATCAAGGATCTCCGGCTCGAAGACGTAGACCCCCGCATTGATGAGGTTCGAACGCGCCTCCTCCCGCTTCGGCTTCTCTTGGAAGGAGAAGATGCGATTCGATGCGTCCATTTCCACCACGCCGAACGCGCTCGGGTCATCGACCTTCCAGAGCGCGACCGTGCCGATGCCGCCGTTCTCTCGGTGAGCACGCACCATCTGCTTGAGATCCAGCGAGGAAAGGCAGTCCCCGTTGAGCGCGATGAAGCTTTCGTCCAAGTGCTCCCGCACGTTCTTAAGCGCGCCGCCGGTCCCCAGGGGCGATGTCTCGTTGACGAGCACGACCTTTCGCCCCGGCGGGTTTGTGACGAAGTAGTCCTCGAGCGCGTCTCGCATGTAGCTGACCGCGAGCACTACTGTGTCCACGCTCGCCGGCAGAGAATCGATGATCCGTGTCACGAGGGGCTTGCCAGCGACCGGCACCAGTGACTTCGGAATCGTATACGTGAGGGGGCGCAGCCGGGTCCCCAGCCCGCCCGCGAGGATTACTGCCTTCATGCCCTCTTCGACTCGTTTCTTCCTAGTTCAGCGGAGAAATGCTGACGACGTTGTTGCCGCGCAGCACGACGACGCCCAGGCGCCTCGTCTGCTCGGCGGTGCGCTCCTCGGTCTCTTCGAGCACCATGTTCATGTACTCGTCGTAGCCGGTGAGCTTGCCCTCCAGAACGCGGTTGTCCTTCAGCAGGAGGGAGATCTTCTTGTTCATCGACTTCTCGAGCAGTGCGAGTGGCATCACCATCTAAATCACTGGGCTGGGGATATTTGGACGTTGACTTAAACTTTGTCCATCGGTTGCCGCG
>DATJOX010000046.1:0-50908 GCA_035506675.1 Methanomassiliicoccales archaeon | reverse complement strand
CGGTGTTGGACATCGACAGCTGCCCGTCAAACACGCTGACGCCGGTGGTCGCGTAATCAATCACGACCCGGTTCAGCTGAGACGCTACGGTATCGTTCGTGAAGGACAGCCCGACCCAGTCTCCCGCCATTGGGGATGACTCGTTAGAGGTGAAGGTCACGGGTGCCGACAGATTACCGTTCGCGAGAAGAAGCCCATCCACCGTGATCGAGTAAGGCGAATTTACCTTAACGACCGTTCCCGGTGTGATCGTCAGCGTTGCACCATCGTGCACGACGACGTCCGTCTCGACGAATATCGTCCCATCCACAGTTCCGTTCCATACAGTGTTGGTGGTGATGTCACCACTGGTTATTGTTGTATCCGCCCTCGCGTGGCCGCTGTTGAGCATCAACAGCAGTGCAAACACCACTACGACAAGGCCGATGTAGATCAAGGCCCTCTTGCCCAGAACGCGGCCAAGCGATTGGCTGCGCTCAACGCTCGTAGACGTATCCATTTCTATCCACCTCTGAAAGAGGTACAAATTTCCTCCCGAACCAAGTGGAAATTATTGAGGTATTATACAGATACCAGTTACTTAAAGGTTAGGGCAACCAGACATCCAATAAAGAGGGTCGAAACCGGGATCGAACGCGACTCACTGGACCGAAGGCGAAAGGGACGAGTTTCTAGCACGATAATTCACGCAAAACCCGAAGGTTCCCGACGTTATCAAGGCGCGAAATCGATGCTCGATTCCCGATGCATGCGAGCCCCCTTTCCGAAGCATCGTTAGCAAGGATTTAAGCGAGCGGACCGAATCGCGCATCGTGCACAAGATCACGACGATCGGGATGGAGACCGACGTCCTCGCCGAGAACCGCAAACTGGCACAGGACAATCTCAGACTGCTCCGGTCGAAGGGCGTGAAAAGCGTAGACGTAATGGGCTCGATCGGCTCCGGCAAGACGGCGCTCATCGTCCAAATGGCGAAGGCGCTGATGGGGCGCGGCAAACGCGTCGCCGCGATCGCCGGCGACGTGACCGGCGAAGACGACTACACGATCTTCAGGAAAGCGGGCCTCCCGGCCGTCAACCTGAATACCGGCAAAGAATGCCATCTGGACGCGCATCTGGTCGAACATGCGCTCGAGGATGTGGAGCTCGACTCGATCGACTACTTGTTCATCGAGAACGTAGGCAACCTCGTCTGCCCTGCTGATTTCCCGCTAGGCACCGACACGCGCGTCGTCGTCATCTCGCCGACCGAGGGCGACGACATGGTAAACAAACACCCGATGATTTTCCTCGAGGCGGACGTCGCGGTCCTAAACAAGATCGATCTGCTAAAGGTATTGGACGTCGATGTCGACCGCCTCAAGCGCGACTACGCGAGGATAAGGAAGAACGGAGTTTTACACCAGACCAGCGCCAAGACCGGAGAAGGAGTGCCGGAACTGCTCAAGGCGCTCCACCTCTTCTAGTGCTCAATAGTTATTAGGCGCGACTCCTTTGACCCACCGATCAGGATGACGGTGAAGGTCCTCGTGGTCGGCGGGGGAGGAAGGGAGCACGCGATCGTTCGCGCTCTCGTCCGTTCGGGAGCGGAAGTGTACGCGGCGATGAAGAATCGCAATCCAGGGATCGCACGCGCCGCGAAGGAGTTCGCCCTCGTGAAGGAGACTGACGTCCCGAAGGTCACCGAGTTCGCGCTCAAGGCCGGGGTGGAGATGGCCGTCATCGGACCGGAATCCCCGCTGGAAGCAGGGCTGACCGACACGCTCGTCGAGAAGGGCATCGGTTGCGTCGGTCCGAGCAGGGCGGCGGCGCGCATCGAGACGAGCAAGAGCTTCGCTCGCGCCCTGCTGAAGAAGCATCGCATCCCGGGCAACATCGAGTTCCACACCTTCGATGACGCGCTCGAGGCGAAGAAGTTTATCATGGAGACGGACAAGGAGCTCGCCGTCAAGCCGGTAGGCCTGACCGGGGGCAAAGGGGTCAAGATCCAAGGCGAGCACCTGAAGAGCAAGGATGAAGTGCTCGAGTACGTGCGCGAGATATTCGAGAAGAACATCGGCGGGGCGGGTGTGGTGCTCGAGGAGCGCCTTCAGGGGGAGGAGTTCACGCTGCAGGCGTTCTGCGACGGCAGGAGCATCGCGACGATGCCGCTGGTGCAGGATCACAAGCGCGCGTTCGAAGGGGACGTCGGGCCGAACACCGGGGGAATGGGTTCGTACTCGTCCGAGGACCACCTGCTCCCGTTCGTGGAGAGGGGCGAGGTGGAGGCGGCGAAGGAGACGATGCGCCGCACCGTGAGAGCGCTCGCCGACGAGGGTTTCCCCTACCGCGGCGTTCTCTACGGTCAATTCATGCTCACCGCCGACGGCCCGAAGGTCATCGAGTTCAACGCGCGTTTCGGGGACCCGGAGGCGATGAACGTGCTTTCGGTCATGAGCAGCTCCTTCGTCGAGGCCTCGCAGGGCATCATCGATGGCACCTTGAGCGCAAAGAAGGTCGAGTTCGCGAGAAAGGCGACGGTCTGCAAGTACGTCGTGCCAGAGGGGTACGGGATCGAATCGAAGGCGGGGTTGCCGATCAGAGCGGACGAGAGAGCGATAGAACGCGAGAACGCGGTCGTCTACTACGCGGCGGTGAACGAAGAGAACGGGAAGATACTCACGGGCACATCGCGCGCCCTAGGCGTCGTAGGCATGGGGGACTCGATCGAGCAGGCGGAGGCCTCATGCGAGCGAGCATTGAAGTACGTCAGCGGCGAGGCGATCTACGTGCGTCACGACATCGGGCGCAAGGAGATCATCGAGAAGAAGGTCGAACGCATGCGCCGCATTCGCAAACATGTTTAAGCGATGAGGAGAGTGCTGAACTCATGAAGAACCTGGACGAGATCGCCAATCGCATCCAGGCGGGATTGGACGAGAAGGATACAGTCAGGGAGATCGCGATCAAGTCCGCGCGCGCCATCATACGAATCTCCGGGAGCGCCGTGCACGCGGTGCACCGCCGCGAGGATGCGACCGGGATGCTTGCCGAGGCGATGGACGAGGCGAACCAACTGCGCTCGCTGCTCGCCGATCACCAAGACATCTGGCACTCGGGGATTGTCGGCGACGCGATGCAGGAGCTCGCGGAGGCGGCGACGCTCATCGCGATCGTGGCGGACGAGGACCTTCCGTCCCCGGAGGACCTGGGCGTGCTTCCTTCCTCGTACCTGCTCGGCCTGGCCGACTGCATCGGCGAGCTTCGTCGGTTCTCGCTCGATGCGCTCAAAGAGGGCAGGACGGAGGAAGCTTTGCGCTACCTCGAGATGATGGAGGACATGTACCGAGTGATAATGCGCTTCGACTATCCGGACGCGCTGGTGGCGATCCGCCGCAAGCAGGACATCGCGCGCTCGCTGCTCGAGAAGACCAGGGGCGAGGTCGCGGTAGGCGTGAGCTCGAAGATGCTCGGTGACAAGCTCTCGCGGCTCTACGACAAGCTCTAGCTGAAGACCTCTTTCAGCTTGTCTTCGATGTCCTTCTCGGGGACCAGGCCGACGACCGTTTCGGCGACCTCCCCGGCGTTGATGTAGAGCAGCGTCGGGATCGCCATCACCTGAAAGCGCTTCACGATCTCAGGGTTCTTGTCGCAATCGACCTTCGCGAACGCCACCTTGCCGACGTGCTTCGCGGCCACGCGCTCGAACTGCGGCGCCATCGCGCGGCAGGGGCCGCACCACGCCGCCCAGCAGTCCACTATCACCTTGGGGTTCTTCTGGATGAAGGTGTCAAAGTCGTTGCCATTGAGCTCGGTGACGTTCCCGGACATGGGTATCGAGTTCGCCTAAGCTACCAGCGGTATTATAACGCTTCGGAAAAGACGGAAGAATGACATGGAAGGGGTTTCTCGTCTATCTGCGACGCTTGCGCTTCGGGCGCTTGTAGATGATGTACGTGACGAAGGCCAGAGCGGCGAAGAGCAGTATCAGGATCCCGTCCGAATTGCCGTAGTCCGGTGGGTTCACGTAGATCGTCTGCGTGAACACCGACCCACCGCCCGCGAAGCGCGCGAACTGGTTCTGGGGATCGAGCTCGGCGCGCACCGTATGCTCACCGCTCGCCAGGGCCGCGGTGATGTTGTAGGTGACGACGCTCGAGGCCTGCGCGCTCACGCTGAAGGTCGTATTGAAGACCTTCACGTCGTCCAGGTAGAACGCGATCGGCACCGAGTTGAGCGTGACGTTGCCGCTGTTGACGACATTTGCGGTTATCGTCACCGGGCGCACCGCCTGAATGCCGAGGTACTTCGACTGACTCTCGCTCGAGCCGGCGTTGTACGAGGTGACGTTCACCGTGAGCACGAAGTCCTGAGGCGTCGACGGGGGCATGAGCGTGAGGGTGAACTTGCCCGTGGTCGAGATGCCGTTGCCCGGGGAGATGACGGCGTCGGTGACTGCCGGTCCAGAAAGTGTGGCGACGTAGCTGTAGTTTCCTCCGGTCTCCGCAGGCCCTCCGACCGCCGAGATGGTATAGGTGTTCTTCTCGCTCACCGCCACGATCTTCGGGCCGTCGAGGACCACGTTCATCGGACCGGCCGTCTGTGCGGTCGCGGTCACCGGAACGAGCGCCATCGCCGTCATCGCGACGACGGCGAGCAGGGCGATCAACGCCTTCCGCGTCGGAACACCCCCTTCTGGACGCTCACTACGAGCATCACGGTGATCATGGCGACAACGAGGCCGATGAGGACGATGGTGCTGATCGGCATCGAGGGCAGCGTCTGCGCGACCTGCGGGCCGGTGACGCTCAAGCCTCCGCTCGGGATGGTGAACTGCGGCAGCTGCGGCACGAAGGCGAACGAGGTGGTAGCGTTCGCATCGATCTGTGATGTCGCTCCCAGCATGACGGTGACCGACGGGTCGGGGTTCGTCCGGGTGGGCGTCAGGCGCAGTTCGAAGCTCTGAGACGTGCCCGCGCTCACGAACTCGCTCAGGCTGCTGCTGTAGGAGCCGCTGCCCACGCGCATGTCCGCGCGCCAACCCTGCGCGAGCAAATCAGCCGGGTTGATCACGTTGACCGCAAACGTGTCGTCCGCGTTGCCGGTGTTGCCCAGGCTCATGGTGTAGGAGAAGGTCGTGCCATTGACGGCCATCGGGGAGGTGTACGAGATCGCGACCGCGCGCTGGGTGGCGATGCCGACGTCCAAGCTGACCGAGTCCGTCGCCGACGTGTAAGTGGTGCCAGTGGCGCGCACCGAGGGCGAGCTGTGCGAGACCTTCGCGTCGGTCGGGGTGACGATCGTCACCGTCACGAGCTGGAAGTTCGCCTGCCCGAAGTCGAGCGTGACCGTGCTCGGCGAGACGGAAGCGCTCCAGCCGCTGCCCGCGCTGACGGTGGTGAGCTTGAACGTCTCCGCCACGTTGCCGGTGTTCGTGACCTTCACGTTGTAGACGACGGTGTCGCCTCCGTTGACGGTCAGCTTCTCCGACGAGTCCCAGCTCACGTCGACGCCCGCCTTCGCCGCCTTGGCGAGGGAGAGCGAGATGCTCTGGGACGAGCTTAGGTTGAGCTCCTTGCTAGCGAGGTACGTGACCGCGATCCCGCGTTCCGCGCCGGATGCGGTGGCGTTAACCTGGTACGCCCCCGCCGGCAGGTAAATGAAGAACGAGCCGTCCGCCCCGGAATTGAGCGAGACGTAATCCGCGCTCCTGATCTCCACGAACGCGGGCGCGCCCACGCCGTTCACGGTCGTGAGGCCGGTCAATGCCAGGCCAGGCACGAGAGTGAAGTTGGCGTAGTTCGTGACGTAGGGAGCGAAGGACAGCGAGCCCAGGTACACGCCCTGGCCGCCTATCTCGGTAACGTAGACGCTGTAGTTGCCCGGCGCCACGCTCAGGTCGAACCCGCTCGGGGTCGAGGTGGCGGTCGTGTTGATCGCCGTCGCGTCGAGCGCGAACAGCTTGAAGGTCGCGCCGACCGGCGTGCCACCCATGGTCACCTGACCGACGACGGTGGTGTTGTCGAGCGCGCGCGAGGCGTCCACGCGGATGTTCTGGTTGGCCGTGAAGCTGATCGGGGTCCAGCCGGTGTAGCGCAGGTAGCGCTGCTCCCCGCTAACCGTCTGCAGCAGCCTCGAGTCGATGCTGACGTTGTAGCTTCCCGTCGGCAGCACAACATTGAACGTGCCCACCGCGGTGCTGCTGAGGCTGTACGACCCTCCGGTGCTCTTGGTGTAGGTGACGGTCGCCAGGTTCGGGAACCGCGCTGAGTTGTAGTAGATCGTGCCCGTGAGGGTGAAGGCCTGGTCGGTGACGACGTTGAGCGTGTTCGAGGTCTGCGAGACGGTGAATTGCGTGATGTTCGCGAACCGAGCAGCGAACCGCTCCTGATCGACGTACAGGTTGTACAGGCCCTCTTGCAGGTAGACGCTGAAGTTCGTGGTCGCGGTGATCTGCACGGAGTCCGGACCGCTAAAGCTGATCGTCGCCGAGAATGTCCTGGTGGGCGAGATCGAGCCTGTGACAAGCACGCGCCTTAGGACCGAGATGCTCTGGAAGGTCGGGTCCTGGCCGACGCTGACGACGAGCGTGGCGGTGTATTGGTACTGCGTCGCGTTGCTGCCCGCGCTCACGTTCTGAACGATCGACACTTGATAGGTGCCAGGGTGCAGCGAGAGCCCGAACCGCCCGGTCGCGTCCGTGGTCACCGTCGCGGAGATGGCGGCGGTGCCGGAGGTCGCGTCGAAGTCGACCACCATGCCCACCAGGCTCGATCCCTGGAAGGAGACCGCGCCGTTCACGCTGCGGTTGAACGCCTGCATCTGGATGTCGTTCGCGACGGAGCTCGTGAGAGGAGCATAGGTGAACTGCTGCGGCGCGTATCCAGCCGGGCTTACGGAGAGCGTGTAGGAGAGCCCAGGCAGGAGCGAGAACGAGTATGCGCCTGTGGAGCTCGTGAGGTCCGTAATGGTCCGTCCGTCGATGTCCTGGACCACGAGCGTTACGTTCGCGAGGCCCTCGCTCGACCCCATTACCCCATTCCCGCTGCTGTCGTACCAGACGGTGCCAGAGATGGTTGCGGTGGTGGTGAGCGCGAAGGTCATCGCCGCGTCCTGGGATACGAACACGTCATTCCAGTAGGCGGCGGACGAGGTCGCGATGTACACGAAGTAGGAATCTGTCGGCAGCAACGCCCGGAAGAACCCGGTGTCGTTGGCGATGACCGAGAGCACCCCGAGAGTGGTGCGCGACTGCAGGCGGACCGGCGTGCCCGATTGCACTCCCTGGCCAGTAGCAGTGCCGCTAAGGTAGTACGCGGACGAGAGCGTCGGGTTGACCGTCACGGTGCCGGCTGTGCCGGAGACGTGCAGCAGCGCCGCATAGCCCTTGTCGTTGATGATTGCCATGGTGTAGATGCTATAGTCGCTGACGGGCACCGTGAACCCGTAACGACCGGAGGCATCGGTCTGCGTGTACAAGGTGAGCGAATCGGACAGAAGCGCAACGCTCACGTTCGTCGCCAGCATCCCAGTCGGAGTGGTGACTACGCCCGTGATGGTCGTGGAGTCGTAGGCCGTGAACGTGCGCGACACCGTCTGTCCCTGGGCCAGGAGGAACTCTTGGTTGCCGAGGGTGAGGCCGCTCACGCCCGAGCCGAGCGAGTACGTTCCCGGCAACAGTCGTGGGAAGTCGAAGCTGCCATTGGAGGCGACGTTCATCGCCGTCTCGTTGCCGTTCTGCTCGTCCAGGAGCATGATCTTGAAGCCCGTGGCTGGCTCGCCGGCGGCGTTGACGACCGTGCCCCTAATCTCGGCGGGTGAGATGCTGATGTCCTGCGTGATGCCCTGCAGCGGCGTGACCGTGACCGCCTGCGGCGTGGTGCTGTGACCGGCAATGACCGCGTACACGTATCCGCTTAGCGGCGGAATGCCCGTGAACGTGTAAGTGCCGTCGGCCGCGGTGGTGGCCTCCATCGAGAATCCCTGGGTCGAGTTCTCGAAGACCACCGTCGCGCCAGCGATCGGCTGATCGGTGCCGGGGGTGAACACGTTGTTCGAGCTCAGGTGCCAGAAGACCTGGCCCGAGAGGCTGGTGGATTGGAGCACGATGTCCCCGTTGATGACGTAGTCGTTCGTGCGCCTCATCGCCTGGTCCATCGAGACCGTCAGCGTCGTGCGCTGCAGTTCATTGGCGATCAGGGTGCGCTTGTCCTGCGTGCCTACTGAGTAGACGAGGGTGACGTTGCCGAACGGAGCGACTACGGAGTAATAGCCGTTCGCGTCGGTCTTGACGCTCATGTGCGGGATGCCGTATTCGTCGAGGACGGTGACGTAGGCGTTAGGATAGGGCGCGCCGGAAGAGGTGGTCGCATGCCCCTGGATGATCGCGCCGTCGTAGTACTGCAGGAATACCGTGCCCCGCAGCAGCGTCGACGCGGAGGCATCCACTACCCCAGTGATCGTTCCCGCGTCAATCTGCGCCTGAAGGGATGCCGCCTCGTCGCTGGAGACGGCAATCCAGGCATCAGTGTGGTTCTGCACCAGGTCGGCCGGGAACGGGTTGTAGTATGCCGTCTTGTATACCAGGCGGAAGTGGCTCATGTTCCAGCCTTGCATGGGTTGGTAGCTGGCGAGCGAGCCGGACAGTCCGGGCAGGCCTTGATCCGTTAGCCCGAGGTCGTCCGGGCCGAAGCCCATGAAGGCCCGGTAGAGCATGGTCTGGTAGAACAGCGGCTTGTAGATGATCTCGTAATTGACGACCTGTGTGGTCGAAGTGACGTTAGCGAGGTCGATGAGGTTGCCCAGGTTGTCGACCGCTTTGATCTCGTAGAAGTCGATGGGGGCGTTCGAAGCCGGGTCGATTCGCCTATCGGATAGCTTCGCAGGCGCGTAGAAGACGCTCCCAGCCTGCACCGAGAATGGGAACAGGCGGGTGTCGACCGCGAAGTAGCCGATGTTGACGCCGGTCATGCTCTGGAGGTTGCTGTAGATGTCGACGAGATCATCCATGCCGACCTTGGAGAGCTCGACGCGCGCCGCGATGTACTTCGCGTTCTGGGCCGACGGGCCGCTATTATCCATGTCGTAGACCCCGTAGATGTCGGGGTTGGCCATGACCACGGAGATGTAGCTCGAGGGGTTGGTGAGGATGTCGTTAATCTTGGCGACGTCCACCCCCTTCTCCGCGAGGAGCGCCCTAACGGCGGGACCCTCAGAAGTGGACCAGACGGCCTCGAGCGTCCTGGTGACGAACATCGCCACCGCCTGGGTCTCGTTCGTGCAGGTGATGAAGCAGCCCGCGAAGTTGTACCCGTTCTGGAAGTCGTCCGCGACGGTGGGATGCTTGCCTGCGTCTATAGCCTCGAAACCATAGTCCCACCATGAGAGGAAGGCCGGTCTCGCGGATAACGGCTGGATGTTCGAATCCCGTTGCGCGAACCAGCTCCACGCGGCCGGGTAGTAGTCCTGAGGATACGGCAGGCTGTAGGAGAACGACCCAAGATACCAGTCCGAGCCGTTGATCGAATCGTAGCTCGCCGGGCGCAGAATCTGCGGCAAATTGTTGTAGATCTGAAGGTCGTAGGAGGCCTTCTGGTCGTAGGGAATGGCGGCGTCCACCGCGTTCCAGGCGTTCGGCAGTATGATGAGGAACGAGAGGAACAGAACACCGAGAATGTGCCTAACCTTGACGCCCTTGCGGAGCGTCGGCAGGGGGTTGCGCAGCCTGAGGCCCGCGAGCCCCTTCGGTAGGTCCTCGAAGCGCACCATCTTGATGATCATCACGAGCACCCAGCCCGCCCCGATCGCGAACGCCGGAGAGGCGTTGAACAGGAAACGCGAGGCCGAAGTGGCCATGTACAGCGCCGCGCCGATCCAGACCACCAGGAAGATGAAGTAGGCCGAGACGTTGCGAAGGATCTTGTACGCCGCCCAGACCAGTCCGACGAACGACAACCAGAACGTTACCGCCCCAAACGAGAGCGCGAGGGTCGAGAAGTCCGGTGCCTGCGCCTCGCCAATGGTCGAGTAGAGCTTTGACTTCACCAGGTACCCTTGCCCGGTGATGATCGCTTCGAAGAGGTTGGGCGCGAAGATGTCGAGCACGATGAGCGCGCCGATGACGAGTATGATGAACGTAGGCACGACTAGGGTCCAAGGATAGTCCCTCGTGACCACGAAGATGATACCGATGACAAGCATGCCGAGCGTGAGCAGGAGAGGCATGTCGTACCAAGTGCCGACGAGGTCCAGTTGTTTGTACATGGGGCCTGCGAGCAGGAATAGTAGGCCAAGAGAGATGGCGATCGTCACGAGAACGCCGAACGAATCGATGTCCTTGAAGCGATTGACGAATAACTGGACGAGGAAGTAGACCAACATGATGATGAGAAGGTACATGAACCCTTCCCAGATGAACGCGACTGCGGCCAGGGAGACGCCCGCCAACCCCGCGTAGGCGATCGAGACCTGATTCTGCCTCGCGTAACCGACCAGGCCGCTCTTGATCGAACCGAGCCCGCGATAGCTCTGCACCCAGCGGTCCCCTTTGATCGACCGAAGGGACATGAGGAAGAAGTAGAACCCGAACATCGCGAAGAACAAGACCATCGCATCGTGGTCTGCGTCCGAGAGGACGCTCCGCTGGATGTTACCCGCGCTGAGGGCCAAGAGAAAGGCCGCCGCAATCCCCGCCCGATTCCCGAAAGCGATTCGGCCGATCAGGTAGACCGGAACGACAGTGAGCGCGCCCCAGAAGGCTGCGGATACGACTAGCACGTAGCTCGTCGCGGCCTCCACCGGTGTGCCCGTGAGAGCCGAGCCTATCATGCCCGTGACCGCGCACGACCAGTCGTACAGCGGCAGGCGCGGATTCCTCATTCCGCTCGGATAGTTGAGCGCGGGGTCATGGATCAAATGGTCTCCGGTGGCCGTGATATAATCGATGACCCTCTGATGATAATACGAGTCCGAGCCACCTGAGAACAGGTTGCCGTTGTCGACGGACGCTCCATAGACAAAGTAACTGCGTATGAAGAAGGCCAGTAGGACGATCATGCCCAGGACGAGCAGCGTCTGCCAATTCTTGGCGAGCCACGAGTCGCTCAGTGCAGCGCCCGCCCCGCCACCGAAAAGACTTCGGCGCCGCCCTTCCAAGGGTCCGCCTGCCCCTCCCTTCTCTTGTGCCATCGACTGTCTCCTAGGAAGTGTCCAAGGGATTACAAAGCCACTATAAATAGACTCGTCCGGGCGAGGCTCGCAAAAGCATCGTCTGGATGCATCGTCCTCAAGCGACTTATAGCGGGTTGCGACGCAGCCCTTCCCGCACGCTCGCGACTGCGTCCTCTGCGGCCTTGCGCGGGTCCGGGTTTTCGTAGATCGCCCGACCTACGATGACGAAGTCCGCGCCGTTCGCGATCGCATCGGCGGCGCTCCCTCCCTGCGCCCCGACGCCTGGTGAGAGAACGAGGAGGTCCCCGATGGCTCTGCGCAGGGCGGCGATGCGCTCCGGCCTTGTCGCCGGCGCGATGATCCCGCTCGCTCCCTCCGCCTTCGCCATGGCCGCGAGCCTGTCCGCCACCGGGGCGGTGAACTCCTGCCCGCCAGGGTGGCTCATTTCCGTGACGACGAACACCTCCATGCCCTGGCCGGCCATGATGATCGCTCTGAGCGAGTCGCGCCCCACGAACCCCTGCATGATGATCCCTGAGGCCCCAAGGCGCTTCGCTTGCTCGGTGATGAGCCTGCTCGTGTTCGGAATATCGGCCACCTTGAAGTCGCATATCACCGGAGCGAGGCGCGAGAGCTTCGTGATGACCTCTGGCGAGGAGGCGAGCACGAGAGGCCAGTTGACCTTGATCGCGTCCACGAGACCCTCGACCTTCTTCGCCACCGCAAGTGCTTTCGCTTCATCGGTGACGTCCAAAGCCAGGATGAGCTGGGTGTTCTTGCGCATGTCCTTCGCGAATCGTATGCCCCGAGCGGATAAATAGAATGCGTCAGCGGCCGGCGATGTGGTTAACTAGGGACACATCCTTAGCCAGACTCATGAGAATCAAGCGGCTGGAGGCGGGCGCGGCGTACACCGGACCGCTTCCACTCGGATGCGTTCTCTGCCGTCGGGGAGCGAAGATGGTGCTCCTGACCACCGGCAAGTGCCGCACCGGCTGCTATTACTGTCCGCTTTCCGAGAGGAAGAAGGGGAAGGAGGTCGCGTTCGCGGACGAGCTGCTCATTGCCTCGGACTCTGACATGCTCACCGAGGCGAGACTGATCCGCGCGCAGGGGACGGGAGTGACCGGGGGCGACCCCCTCCAGGATCTCGAGAACACGCTGCACCGGATCCGCGTGCTCAAGCGCCGGTTCGGAAGGGGACATCACATCCATCTATACACATCGACGATAGACCGCGACTCGTTCCTGCGCCTGCAGCGAGCGGGACTCGACGAGCTCAGGGTCCACCCTTCACTAAAGGATTGGAAGCATCTCGACCGCACCGGCCTGAAGGAGGCCGTCGAAGGGGTGAGGATGTGCGTGGGCATCGAGGTCCCTTCCCTCCCCGGAAATGATGAGGCTCTGGAAGCCCTGATCCGGTACGCGGATTCCATTCGCCTCGCCTTCGTGAATCTGAACGAGCTGGAATTCTCCGAGACCAACTACAAAGCGCTCCTCAAGCGCGGAATGCATCCAAAGGACGACGTCAGCGCCGCGGCGAAGGGGAGCGAGGAGCTCGCGCTCAAGATGCTCAAGCTGGACGTGAGCATCCCCTTGCACTACTGCTCATCGAGCTTCAAGGATGCCATCCAGTTGCGTCGCAGGATAATGCGGCGCGCGCGCAGCATCGCTCGGCCGGGCGACGTCATCACCGCTGAGGGCACGCTCCTGAAGGGGGTCGTTGAGGGCGCGGAGCCTGAGGAAGCGATGAGACTGCTGCTCGAGAAGCATGCAGTCCCGAAGCGCCTGATGCGCATCGACACCGAGAAGAGACGCCTCGAGGTCGCTCCCTGGGTGCTCGACGAGATCCACGATGAGCTTCCTTTCGACTCGTTCGTCGTCGAGGAGTACCCGACGGCGGATAGGCTGGAAGTGGAGAGGAACCCGCTGAAAAGAAGCAAAGGGAAGGGGGCGGGCGCGAAAAGGATCGCCTAAGCGACAACGATGCTCTGCACGTTGTGATGCCGGCTGACCAGGTCGCGCGCGATCTTCAGGTTGCGTCCGTTCTTGCCGATGGCGCGGCCCTTGACCTTCGGGTCGACGGTGACGGTCGCGTGCACGATCGTGCCGCGGTTCTCGAGCACTACCGACTGCACGCTGTAGTTGTAGAACACGTTCTTGATGAAGGTCTCTGGGTCGTCCGAGTACTCGACGACCTGAATGTTCTTCCCGGTGGTGTTCTTCATGCGGATGACGTGCTCGCCGGCCTTGCCGACGGCGCGGTTCGCCTGGCCCGGGTCGACGACGAAGACCAGCTTGTCCTCGGTCTCCATGCAGTCGCGCACGTGCGTCTTCGTGATGTTCTCGAAGAGCGTGATGTAGCGCAGCGAGTCCTCGGTCAGCGTTGCTTCCGGCATGCTATCACAACGAAAGGATGTTGGAGGAGCCCTTGTCGATGACGGCGAGCGCGGAGACGGAGAATGGCTTCCCCGCGAGCGCTCCCAGCTCCATGTTCGTTCCCTCGAAGACGCGCACCGGGACGCCGACGTTCTCCGACGTCAGGAACGCGCTCGGGCAGTTGGCGGAGATGACGACCATCTTCGCCTCGCCCTTCTTCACCGCTCTCTCGGCCTGCTGAACGCCGAAGACGACCTTTCCCGTCGTCACGGCGGTCTTCAGGGCCCTGCTCATATCAACCATCTTTATGCCCCCTCATCACTGGTTTGTATTCCAGGTTCACGGCACCGGTCCCGAGTGTAACCGGCTGCCCCACTATAATGTTTTCCGCCACCCCGTCCAGGTGGTCCTCTTCTCCGGTCAGCGCGGCGTGCAACAGATGCACCGCGGTGATCTCGAAGGCGGCCCTCGCGAGCACCGATGACTTGCGCCCGGAGATGCCGTGACGGCCGATCGCCTTCACGTCGCCGTCGTTCGTCATGAGGTCAGAGACCAGCATGATGTGCCGGATGTCGACGTTCAGACCCTGCTCTTCGAGAGTGCGGTACGCCTCGTTCATGATGCTGTTGCGCGCCGCCTCGACCCCGAGCACCTCGTAGATCTCCTGAATGGCGTTGGTGGTGGTCCTCGTCTTGTCCACACCAGGTATCTCGAGCACCCTTGCCAGGTTCGAGCCCTCGGTGTAGATGATGTACTCATCCCCCACCTTCCTCATGACCGCCCTCGATATCAGGTCGACGCCCTTGATCTTCTTCTCGCGGACGTCGTCCAGGATCCCTTGCAGCTTCTTGAACGAGGGAGTGTCGGATGAGATCACGATCTCGTCGCCCTGCTTCTCCACCAGGCCCTTCAGGCCCCTTGTCTTGCTCAGTTCGCGGTGGATGTCGTCCAGGCTGATGCCCTTCTGCTCCATCTTGCGGGAGTCGGGGTGGACGACCACCTTCATGTTCACGATGTCGGTCTCGAGAGCGGCGACGTCGATCAGCTTCGTCATCTCGATCTCGGACGCGATCGCCTTCGCCTCCTCCTGAGTGAGGGGTTCGGACGTGTTGCCCTTGACCTTTGGTTCGGTGAAGATCGTCATCATGGGCGTCGAAGGCACGCGCCTCGCATCGACGATCTCGATGAGCCTCGGCAGACCGAGGGTAACGTTGATCTCCGCGACACCCGCGTAGTGGAAGGTACGCATGGTCATTTGGGTACCGGGCTCGCCGATCGACTGCGCCGCGATGATCCCGGCGGACTCGTTCGGGTCCATGAGATGCTCCTCGAGGCGTTCGTAGGCGCGCTTCACGATCTTCTTGAGGCGCTCGTCCGGGATGCCCAGGCCCTCGACGCGCGAGGCGATGTCCTTGATGACGCTGATGGATATGCGCTTGCGCCCGGTAGCGACCTTCTCCGTGTTCTGAACGGTCAGCCCGAGGTCCTCGGCATATCTCACCATCTTCTTCTCGAGGGGTGAAAGCTTCGCGGTCTTGTCGGGGATCTCGAACTCGAGCTTGACATGCTCCGTCTCTTCCTCGACCTTCCTCTTCGAGCCGCGCTTCGCCGGCTTCTTCGGCTTCGGCTCCTTCTCGCCCTTGAGGATCTTGATCTCTTCCTGGTTGAGGCTCGCCTTCTCCTTGAGAAGCTTCGCGTCCGCCTCTTGCGCGGCGGTCTTGCTCGGGAAGGCGTCCAGGAGCTTCTCGATCTTCTCGGCCGGGAGGCCCAGCTTCTCGTATGCCTTCTGCGTGTCCTTGCGGGCCATCACTCCTCACCCCCGCCTTCGAACTCGGGCTCCTCGTACTCTTCCTCTTCCTCCTCGGTCTCCATCAGGTCCTTCTCGACGGTGGCGTAACCGGTGACCCCCTTCTCTTGCTCACGGCCCATCAGCTCCGCTTCATCGCCGAGCACCTCCATCAGGAGGTCGTCGATGTCGAGAGGATGGGACGCGATCGCCCGCGAGGGATCGATGCCATCGTCGCCGTACGCGAACTGGATGACCGAGTCGGCGGTGTTGCGCACCGTGCCGTCGGATTTCAGCTTTAGGTCCTCGAGAGCGTTGATCAGCCTGCGCTGCATGTACCCCGAGCGGGATGTACGGACCGCAGTGTCGACCAGGCCTTCGCGCCCACCCATCGAGTGGAAGAAGAACTCGGTCGGAGTGAGCCCGGACTTGTAGGAGTGCGTGACGAACCCTCTCGCCTGCGCTCCCAGATCGCCTGGCTTGAAGTGCGGCAGGGTGCGGTTCCAGTAGCCCCTCTTCAGGCGCTCGCCTCGGACCGCCTGCTGCCCGATGCAACCGGCCATCTGAGACAGGTTGAGCATCGAGCCCCTCGCTCCGGAACGCGCCATGATGACCGCGCTGTTCTCGAGACCGAGATGCCTCGAAGCGATCTGACCGGCGTCGTCTCTCGCCTTGCCGAGCACCTTCATGACCTCGACCTCGAGGGTCTCCTCCATCGAGCGCCCTGGCAGCTGGTCCAGCTCGCCCTTGCGGTAAGCGGAGACGAGGCCGTCCACGCGCGTTATCGCCTCGCGCACGACCTCCTCGATCTGCCGCTTCGCGTCCTCGGGGATGTCCTCGTCGTCGATGCCAGTAGTGAACCCCTTCACCATGATCGCGCCGATCGCGAGCCTGGTGACGGCATCAAGGAACTCGCGCGCCCAGTCTGAGCCGTAGTCGCGCGCGATCTTGTCCAGGATCTTGCCCTTGAACGAGCCGATCGCCTTCTCGTCGATGGTGCCGTAGAGAAGCACGCCGTCCCTCACCTTCACGAAGGCGTCGAGGTCGCACTTCTCCTTCTGGCACACGTCGCACTTGCGGCAGATCGAGCTCTTGAAGGAGATGCGCAGATCCTCAGGCAGGATGAGCGAGAACAGCTGTTTCCCCGTCCAGTACTCGACCTTGTTCTCAACGATCGGTTCCGGGAGGGGCTTGTGCTTCACCCGGGCGAGCATGAAGAGCGTCTCGTTCCTGGTGAACCGCGGGTTCTTGTGCGTGAGCAGGAAGGTGCCGGTGATGTGGTCGTGGATGGCGCCGATGACCGGGCCTCCGAACCTCGGCGACAGGATGTGCTCCTGCACCTTCATCAGGATCTGCGCTTCCGCGCGTGCTTCCTCAGACTGCAGAACGTGCAGGTTCATCTCGTCGCCATCGAAGTCGGCGTTGTACGGCGGGCAGACGCAGAGGTTCAAGCGGAACGTCTTCCAAGGCATCACGCGAACCTCGTGAGCCATCATCGACATCCTGTGCAGCGACGGCTGCCGGTTGAACAGCACGATGTCCTTGTCCATCAGGTGGCGTTCGACGATGAACCCGACGTCCACCGTCTCCGCGACGGTTTCCGCGTTCTTGTCCGTGACCTTGATGCGCCTTCCGTCCGGGCGGATGATGTAGTTGACGCCAGGCATGTAGTGGTCGCCCTTCGGGTTCACGCCGCGCTTGACCATGTCCTTAAGCACCGGCAGGTTCGCTTTCGTCGCGAAGACCGGCACGGTGAGCTCTCTCGCCGCTTCTTCGGGCACGCCGACCTGATTGATCGACAGCCCTGGGTCGGGGGAGATCACGGTACGGGCGGAGAAGTTCACGCGCTTGCCGGACAGATTCGAGCGGAACCTTCCCTCCTTGCCCTTGAGCCTCTGAACCAGCGTCTTGAGCGGGCGTCCGGACCGGTGTCTCGCCGGCGGGATGCCAGAGGTCTGGTTGTCGAAGTAGGTGGTGACGTGGTACTGAAGCAGCTCCCAAAGGTCCTCGACGATGAGCTGCGGCGCACCCGCGTCGCGGTTCTCTCTTAGCCTTTGGTTAATGCGCAGCACATCGACGAGCTTGTGCGTCAGGTCGTCCTCAGACCTGTCGCCGGACTCGAGCGTGATGCTCGGGCGCACGGTGACTGGCGGGACCGGCAGTGCGGTCAGGACCATCCATTCAGGCCTGCAGGCGGCGGGGTCGATCCCTAGCGGCAGAAGGTCCGGGTCCGGTATCCTTTCCAGGCGCTCCCTCACTTCCTTCGGGGTGAGCTTGTGGCCCTCCTCGCGGAAGGTGGTGGGCTTGTCGAGAGTGATCTTCATCTGCTCGGCGCCACAGTGCGGGCAGGACGGCCGGGAAGCGGCGTCCTTCGCCGTCTCCTTCGAGACCAGCCTGATGTCGAGCTGGTCGTGTCCCATGTCCTCCATCTGCGCCATCTGCTCGCGGTACTCGCGCGCCTGGTCCTCGGTGAGGAGCAAGCGCCCGCAGACGCGGCAGGTCGACTGCAGCAGCTTCTTGATCTCCTTCACGTACCCGACGTGGATGACCGGCATGGCCAGATCGATGTGGCCGAAGTGCCCCGGGCATTCGTCCACCTTGTGCCCGCAGGTCTTGCACCTTAGACCGGGCTCGATGACTCCCAGGTGGGGGTCCATCAGGCCCATGTCGATCGGGAAACCGTCGTCGTCGTACGTGTCCGCGGTGATGATCTTCGTCGCGGACATCTTGCGCACCTCGTCGGGCGAGAGGCAAGCGAACTTGATCGAACCGATCCTCTTCGAGACTCCGCGCATCATCGCAAGTCCTCCAGTTGAAGACGCATAGCAACACCAAGCGACAGCAGTTCGTCCAGCAGCAGCTTGAACGCGTAAGAGGTCTGCACCAGGTGCACGTTCGTGTTGTTGCCGCACACCGGGCACTTGAGCGCGCCGCGGCGGTCGAGCACCGCGATGTGACCGCAGCCAGGGTTGCCGCAGACGTACTGGAACGTGCCGTCGGACTCGTCCAGCAGACGGTCCTTGATGACCATCGCCGCTCCGTGCCCGATCAAGCAGTCGCGCTCCATCTCACCGAACCTCAGCCCACCCTGCCTCGACCTTCCCTCGGTCGGCTGGCGGGTGAGTATCTGCACCGGTCCGCGGGAACGCACGTGCATCTTCCCCGACACCATGTGGTGCAGCTTCTGATAGTAGATGACGCCGACGAAGACGTCCGCCATGATCATTTGGCCGGTCATGCCATCGTACATGACCTCCTTGCCGGAGTCCATGAAGCCGTTCTTGACCAGCGCCTCGCGGATCGCCTCCTCGCGCTCGCCGCTGAACGGCGTGCCGTCGATCTCCCTCGACTCCATCGCGCCGACCTTGCCCCCGATCATCTCGAGGACGTGGGCGACGGTCATACGCGACGGGATGGCGTGCGGGTTGATGACGAGGTCCGGAACGACCCCATCGCACGTGAACGGCATGTCCTCCTGATTGACTATCAGGCCGACGACGCCCTTCTGCCCGTGCCTGGAAGCGAACTTGTCTCCAAGCTCAGGAATGCGCTCGTCGCGCACTTTCACCTTGACGAGGCGAGAACCGTTCTCGGATTCGGTCAGCATGACGCTGTCCACCCAGCCGGTCTCTCCGGGCCTGCATGTGATGGAGGTCTCGCGGCGCTTCTGCGGCGTCAGGAAATCGGTCTCCTCTTCGAGGAACCGCGGCGGCGAGGTCTTCCCGATCAGCACATCTCCGCCAGCGACCGCCGTCTCCGGCGAAATGAGGCCGTCCTCCCCGAGGCTCGCGTACGAAAGGTCCGCTCGGGCGCCCCTCACGTCCGGCGAGGGGATCTCGAAGTGGTCCTCCTGTCCGCCTGGGTACCTTCGCTCCTCGGCGCGATACGTTCGCATGAAGGTGCTTCGTCCCAGGCCTCTCTCCACCGAGGCCCGGTTCAGGATCAGCGCATCTTCCATGTTGTAGCCGTGATATGAGAGCACCGCGACCACGAAGTTCTGCCCAGCAGGGCGCTCGTTGAACGAGACGAACTTCATGATGCCGGTCTGCACCATCGGCTTCTGAGGATAGTGCAGAAGGTGTCCGCGGGTGTCCGGGCGGCGGCGGTAGTTGCTCGAGCTCAGCCCGAGGGATTGCTTCGCCATTCCTGATCCCATGGTGACACGCGGGGACGAGTTGTGCTCTGGATAGGGCACGAGCCCGGAGCAGCATCCGAGGATGACCATCGGGTCGACCTCCATGTGGGTGTGCTCCTCGGTCAGAAGCAGGGGCGCTTCCAAGGTGGCGTTGCAGTTCTTGCAGCGCAGGATGGCGGAATTCTCCGTTCCCCCGGGATTCATCCAGTCGACGTAGGTGGGCGAGAGCGCGACGTGGCAGCTCGGGCAGCGGTCCGGAACGGTGTACGGATCGACCGCGATGTAAGTGTCCTCCTCTTCCTCGGCGTCGATCCACTCCATGACGCCCTCGCGGATGAGATCGGACCAGCGCGTCTTGCCCTCGCGGATGTCCTCGGTGTGCTTGCGCGTGAGCACCGTGTGCCCGTCCTTCAGGACGAGCAGTGGGCGGCGCAGGCGGCCTTCGTCGCAGTTGATGATGATCTCGTCCATGTCGTGATCGTATCGGATGTTGATCTCGTGCGAGAGCAGTCCGATGCGCCTTCTCTGGCGCACCTCGTTGACGAGGTCGATCGCGTTGTCGCATACGCCCTTCAGATCACCGTTGACGTAGACGCGCGTGCCGGCCGCCGGACCCTTGACCTCCTTGAGGCCCAGGTCCTTCAGCATGTACGCGACGTCCTCCTCGCGGAACCCTTCGGAGACATCGATGATGAGCGCGGCGTTCTTCACCAGTCCGCAGTTCTGACCCTCGGGGGTCTCGTTCGGGCACAGGCGGCCCCATTGCGTCGGGTGCAAGTCTCGCGCCTCGAAGTGAGGCTGCGAGCGCGTGAGAGACGAGGTCACGCGCCTCAAATGCGAGAGCGTGGACATGTTGGACGTTCGGTCCAGAAGCTGCGAGACGCCCGCCCTCCCACCGACCCAGTTGCCGGTGGCGAGCGCGTGCAGCAAGCGGTGAGTGAGCAAGTCCGGCCTGATCGCCGAGCCGATGCGCAGGTCCTTCTTGCGCGCGTAGGAGCGTTCGAGCTGGTACTTCAGGTCCTTCATGAGATTCGTGAAGGCGACGCGGAACAGGTCTTCCATCAGATCGCCAGCGAGCTTCAGGCGCTTGTTGGCGTAGTGGTCCTTGTCGTCCTCCTTCCTCTCTTCGAGCGAGAGCTCGAGGACCGACCTGGCGATGCGCCCGAGGAAGATCGCCTTCTTCATGCGGTCCTCCTTGACGTCGCCGAGGTGCGGGAGCAGGGAACGGTCGATGATGCTCTCGACCTTCTTCACTCTGTACTCCTTTGCCTGCCCAGTTGCGAACTTGCGCTCCAGGTAGAGGATCGCGTCGTCGGTGGTGAAGATGCCGTTCGGGGGGTAGAGCTTCTTGTCCTGGCACTCCTCGATGTTGGCGTAGACGATGTTCGCCATCTCGTCCTTCGAGGCGATGGCGTTGTAGATCTCCTCGTCCGACTCCATCCCGAGCGCCTTCATGAGGGCGACCAGCGGGATCTGTCCGGAGGCGGCGGGAACGGTGACCATGAGCATGCCGTCGCGCTTCTTCTCAACGAGCGTGAGCGCGCGGTGCCCTTCCTTCTGCGAGAACACCTTCGCGACCTCCAGCTTGGTGCCGTAGCGCTCGTTGAACTCGACCATGACGCGGTTCGGCGCCAGGTCCTCGAGCGTGATGAGAACCCTCTCAGTGCCGCCGATGATGAAGTACCCGCCCGGGTCGGTCGGGTCCTCGCCCGAGGCGATGAGCTTCTGGCGGTACTCGTCCTCGGTGAGCTCGCGCTCCTCCTCCATGTTCTCCTTGTAAAGCGTGCAGCGGCGTGACTTGACCATGATCGGCAGGTCGCCGATGTGCACGCGCTCCGGCTCCTTCTCAATGCCGTCCTCGACGACGGTGAAGTCGAGGTGCACCGGAGCCAGATAGTTGAGGTTGCGCAGCCTCGCCTCCATCGGGGTGAGGTTGTGCACGTAACCGTTAGCTTCGCGGATCTCAGGGAGCTTGATATGAACGGTCGGGCGCGCCTGCGGGTCGGTCATGCCCGTCTTCTCGTCGCGCCTGCGGCCCACGCGGATCTCGACGATGCGCCCGTCGGTCTTGTCCGGATCGAGGCGGATGATGCCTCGGTCCAGGTCCTCTGCGGACACCCTCAGGTTGTCGACGATCTTCTGCATGCGGCTGTTCGGGTTGTCCATGGTCGAGAGGAAGTCGTTGAAGCTCGCGATGTGGTGATTAACGATGCTCCTCTCTTTGAAGTAGAGTTCTACTAGATCTCGCATGAGTTCAGCCTCTGACTACCAGACGATATGCAACTGAGGTGCCTGCTGTCGGAGAGCGGCGGATGACCTTCACGATACGCCCTTCCTTGATCGGTCCGAACTTGTCCTCCAGCAGACGAATGCAGGGGTCGCTGCGACGGATCTTCGGCAACTGATCCTTGTCGATCTTGAGCGCTGCCAACACTCCCTTTGCCTCGTCCTCGCTCAAAAGATGATGAGCCGGCACGAGCTCGTGATTGAATACGTTGAACTGCACGCCTTCTGCCAAAATCGTCACCTCGCCCCTTCCCGCGGACCTTCTATAATACTACCTTCAACACTAAGCACTGGACTTATAAAAATCATTCGAAGCGCTCTGTTCGTGTTTCGGTTCTGCATGTACCACTCCTCACCTGTCAGGCGGGCCCGCGGGGATTTTCGATCCGTCGGCGCGGACCGACGGCCTTTCGAACCCCGGACCATCTGGTTAAAAGCCAGGTGCTCTTTCTAGGGGAGCCTGTCTCCAAACCCCCTACCTAGCTGAGCTACGGGCCCATTGGCAAGTAAGTCTCCGGCGATGCGGGTAGCGGAGAAACGAGTGCCGGTATTTAAAGGTTGTTGACCTCCCCCACCAGTGGTCCGGGAAAGGCCCCCGTAGCTACCATCCTTTGCCGCCCTTGCGCCCCTTGCCCTCGAACCAGGCGACCGCCTTCTCCTTCGTCCAGCCGTGGTCCTTGGCGAAAAGATAGCTCATGACCTGCATTCCCAGACCGCAGCGGTCGCCTTCGCACGCGCCCTTCGGGCAGCCGACGAGGGCCTTGATGCCCTGCGCCTCGCTGATCGTGATCGTGCGGATCGAGCTCTTCTCGAACTCTTCAGTATCTCGATGCCCGCTCCTGATGTAGTTCTCGCTCTCGTCCCACGGCATTGCGCTCGCCAATCGCCTCTCAGAGCCCCTCGTATATCATAATACTCAGACGCCCGTTGCCCTGCACGTATTTATACACGAACCATAATCCTGCCCCCTAGGCGAGCCCATGGAAAACGAGAAAGTTTGCAGCTCCTGCGGTGTTCGATTGATCGGGAAGAAGACCACGTTCTTCCCCTGCCCGGTGTGCGGCGAGACCGAGATCGGGCGCTGCCCGAACTGCCGCGACCAAAGCGTGAAGTACGTCTGCCAGAAGTGCGGGTTCACCGGACCGTAGGTGGTTCGAGTGGGACAAGTTGCAGCGACTTACCAGCTCCTTCCCGAGGAAACGTCCTTCGACATGGAGGAGCTAAAGAGCAAGCTACCGACGATGCTCCCTGCGGGCATCACGCTCATGAAGGCGACGGTGAAGCCGTTCGCGTTCGGGCTCAAGCAGCTCGAGATCGTGTGCGTGATGAACGACGCCGAGGGGATCCTCGACAGGCTCGAGGAGTCCCTGCGCTCCATACCAGGAATCCAAGGAGTGGAGAGCACCGGCATCACGCTGATCTGAGCCTCTACTTTTCGTTCAAGGCGGCACCGGTTTCACGATGCCGGCCTTCATCATCATTTCCAACTGCGTGCGCGTGCGCTGCACCGCTCCCTGCGCCCTCTCGAAGAGCTCGTCCCTCGACATCTTCTTGCGCGCCAGCCCGAGCTCGATCGCCTTCATACCCAGCGCGGTCGCCTCTCGCGGGAACGCGTCCCAGTCCGCCATCGTCGGCAGGATGTAGTCCTCGCTCATACCATGGTCCTCGGCGGTCTTCGCGAGCTCCGTCGCCGCGGCGATGCACATCTCGTCGGTTATCGTCCTCGCCCTCACGTCGAGAGCGCCACGGAAGATCGCCGGGAAAACGAGCGAGTTGTTGGCCTGGTTCGGGAAGTCCGAGCGGCCGGTGGCGACGATCTTCGCCCCCGCGTCCTTCGCCTCCCAAGGCCAGATCTCCGGCACGGGGTTCGCGTTCGCGAACACAATCGGGTCGTTCGCCATCGAGCGCACCATATCCTTGGTGATGACCCCTGGCCCTGGTCTCGAGGCGGCGATCAGCATGTCGGCGCCCTTGATGGCTTCGGCATCATCCCCCGCCCTTCCTTCCCAGTTGGAACGGATGGCGATCTCCCACTTCTCGGGATAGGTGTCGCGCAGCTCCCGTCTGCCCGAGTGCAGGATCCCCTTGCTGTCCGTCATGATCATCTTCCTGATGTCGACTCCAGCGGCGACCAGAAGGCGCGCGATCGCGATGTTCGCCGCTCCTGCGCCGATGAGAGCGATGTGGACTTCGTTCATCTTCTTGCCGACCAGCTTGACCGCGTTGATGGCGCCGGCAGTTACGATCGTCGCCGTGCCCTGCTGATCGTCGTGCCAGACAGGGATGTCCATCTCCTTGCGAAGGCGCTCCAGGATGGTGAAGCACTTCGGCTGCGAGATATCCTCGAGGTTGATGCCTCCGAAAGATGGCCCGAGCCATTTGACGGCATTCACGATGTTGTTGACGTCCTTCGTGTCGAGGCAGACCGGGACGGCGTCAACCCCTCCGAGGTACTTGAAGAGGAGCGCCTTGCCCTCCATCACCGGAAGCCCCGCAAGTGGACCGATGTCCCCGAGCCCGAGGACCCTCGTCCCGTCGGAGACCACGGCGACCGTGTTCCACTTGTTCGTGTAGTCGTACGCGAGGTCGGGGTCCCTCTCGATCGCCTTGCACGGCTCCGCGACCCCAGGAGTGTACCAGATTGCGAAGTCGTCGACGCTGCGGATGGCGCACTTCGGAATGAGCTCGATCTTGCCTGCGTAGAAGCTGTGGTACTTCAGAGACAGTCTGACAGGCTCGTTCGCCTTGCGAAGGCGTTCCTCATCGGTCTTCTCCTTGGCGTCCATGATTCCTCCGAGCTGCGCCCGCTTGGCCAAGCACGAACTAGGCTGTCCTTCGGTATTTATACCTTCAGCGAAGGACGAATATCCAGATTGCCCAGGATGTGGCGCAGCTCGCATTCGCAGGCCGCCGCTGCGTTAAATACAATCACGCCTCTGCTCGCAGCGAGCATGACCCGCGTCCTCGTGATCGACGGATACATCGACGAGCCCGCCTGCCTGGGCGTTCCGCCCTACATGTCGCCCTTGGTGAGAGCGGCTGTCGGAGCGGCCAGGGATGCGGGAGCGATCGTCGACCTCGTCAACATCGACGAGATCCGCAAGACCTGGAAGTTGCCGAGAGCGGATGTCACGCTCCTGCTCGGAGGATGCGCGGTCCCGGGCAGGTATCTCGGAGGCATGCCGGCGTCAGACCGAGAGGTCATGAGGATCGGCGCATCCGCCTCGGGCGTCAGAGTGCTGGGCGGACCTGCGTCGCTGGAGGTCAGGGCGGGCGAGGAGGAAGCCTTCGAACACGTGGCCGAGAAGGACCCGGCCGCCATGCTCTACGACATTCTGATCGGCAGACCGGAGAAGCAGCGCTGGCGCGACCTCGACGAGTGGAACCGGTGGCTGTTGCGCGGGGCAGATTCCGTCCTCAAGCACCCGGATTACCCTCAACCGTTGATCGCCGAGGTCGAGACATACCGGGGCTGCGTCCGTTATCGCTCCGGCGGATGCTCGTTCTGCATCGAGCCCCTGAAAAAAAAGCCTGTGTTCCGGGAACCTGAGGACATAGTCGAGGAGGTGAGGAAGCTCAGGGAGCTGGGCGTCACCAATTTCCGCCTCGGAGCGCAGACTTGCTTCATTTCGTACAAGGCGAAGGGGAATTCGGAGACCCCGACCCCCGACCCCGAAGCAATAGAGTCGCTCTTGTCGGGGATAAGTCGTCTCGGCATCGAAGTGCTGCACCTTGACAACGCGAACCCAGCGGTGATAGCTTCCCATCCTGAAGAATCGGGGAAGGTGCTGCAAAGCATCGTCAGGCATTGCACCTCCGGCAACGTTCTGGCTCTCGGGATGGAGAGCGCTGATCCCCAGGTCGTCGAGGCGAACAATCTGAACGCAACCGCGGACCAGGTGATGGAGGCCGTGCGCCTGATCAACGAAGCGGGCAAGGAGCGCGGCCCGACCGGCCTTCCGAGACTGCTCCCTGGCATAAACCTGATCGCAGGACTGGACGGCGAGACTCCCGGGACTTTCGATCTGAATCTGAAGTTCCTGAGGGAGCTGCGAAGCAAGGGCTATTGGCTCAGGCGGATCAACATCCGCCAAGTGATGCCGATCAGGCGCGAGTTCGAGAGCGGCGCCTCCCACTCCGCGTTCGTCCGGTTCAAGAACGAGGTCAGGGAGGAGATCGACAACCCGATGCTGCGCGAGATCCTCCCCATCGGCACCGAGCTGACGAAGGTGTTCCTAGAGCTCCGCGAAGGCAAGCGCACGTTCGGCAGGCAGGTCGGCACTTATCCTTTGCTGGTCGGTTTCAACTACCCCCTGCCGTTGCGCGAGTTCGTCGACGCGAAGATCGTCGACTGGGGGCAGAGGAGCGTGACCGCGGTCGAGTTCCCATTGGACATCAACTCGCGCCCGTTGGCCGCGCTCGAATCGCTGCCCTCGATCGGCAAGAAGCGCGCGGTCCGGCTGCTGCGAAACCGTCCCTACGCCGGGCTCGAGGACCTGAAGCGAGGCCTGGACGATCCG
The DNA here is from genome assembly GCA_035506675.1 of Methanomassiliicoccales archaeon. Lineage (GTDB taxonomy): Archaea > Thermoplasmatota > Thermoplasmata > Methanomassiliicoccales > UBA472 > JAJRAL01. Next base: position 24,654 of record DATJOX010000046.1, on the reverse strand, counting down.
ACGCTTGCCTCGGGATTGTACGAGTATCTCAGCTTCGCGCCACGTTCACTGCACGCCGGGCAAGGTATTTAGGCGGGCGCGCGCGTTGGCAGAAACGAAATGGACGCCAAGCGCTTGGCCCGCTATCCGTTCATGAAGGAGGCCTCCGAGTACGTGAAGGCCCAAGGGGTCACCCTCGAAGACCTGCTTTCTCATCCTGCGTTCACGGTCGCCAGGCTCAGAGGAAAGCAGCGCATCGTCGATGCGATCAACAAGGCGTACATCGAGGAGATCTCGCTAAGCACGGATGACGAGCGCCTGCAGGAGATGCTCAGTTACGCGATGGCGCGCATGCTCGTCTCTTGCGTCGCGGACGGCTTCCTCACGAGGAGGTACGCGCTCGCTGAAGCGAAGGCGATGTACGAGCGCCTGCAGACCGAGGATGTGGCGCTCATGATGGAGGTCGCCGCTGAGCTAGGAGTTGAGGCTACCGTCGAGGACGAGAAGCCTAACATGCACTTCGCGGAGTTCCTCCGCTTGACGACCGGCATCCGCAGCAAGGAATGGAAGCTCGTGAACACAGAGGTCAAGCATGGCTTCGTCTCTCTTCCCAAGGTCAAGTTCGCGAGGGTGCTCGAGCAGGCGCTGTACGAGCGAATCGAGGACGAGCTCCCGCTCCCCGTCTCGCAAGAGATCCTCGACAAGCTGAAAGGGGACATCAGGGGCCTGCAGGCCGACGCCGAGCATATGAAGGATCGCTATCAGGCAGATCAGTTCGGGGAGGTCGACCTTGAATGCTTCCCGCCCTGCATGCGCACCTTGCTTGCGAGGACTCAGGCCGGACAGAACGTTTCGCACGCCGGTCGCTTCGCCCTCACCTCGTTCTTGTCCAACATCGGGGTGTCGAGGGAGGAGATCCTGGCGATGTTCACGACCTCTCCCGACTTCGACCAATCCATCGCGAAGTACCAGATCGACCACATCACCGGCGAGATCTCGGGCACGAAGTACACTCCGCCAGGATGCCACACGATGCGTTCGCTGTCCGTCTGCTACGCACCCGATGAGCTCTGCCAGGCGGAGTACGTGAAGCATCCGCTCATCTACTATCGCACCCGCTGCCGCAGGAAGAGGAAATACGGGCCGAGGGCGACCGAGCCGGTCAAGCAGATGCAGCCGGCCGGCCGGGAAGCGGTCACTTCAGAAGGCGGTAGCCCTTCACCGCCCGCTGCACCGCGGTGAGATTCCCGACGACCGCGAACCAGATCATCACGACCTCGAACGCAGAGAGATTGAACGACAGGACCTCGAACCTTGTCATCCCATTCGCCATAAGCGCGTATTGCGCCAGCGGTGCGGCGATCAGAAGTACGATGCGATCCGCGCGCCCGAGCACTCCGCCGTAGTTCCTGCCCACGCCCACAGCCTGCGCCTGCGTGCCCATGTAGCTCGTGAGCAACACGCCGACGAGCGCGAGAAGACCGAGCGTCGTGTTGCACCAGGAGCTGATCGCGATCGCACCCACCATCAGAACGTCGGAGTAGCGGTCCAGCACGTGATCGATGTAGTCGCCTCTGCGGCTCGCCTTCCCGGTCATCTTCGCGACCTTCCCGTCAAGGGCGTCGAAGAAACCGCTGAGGAAGATCACCAGCGAGGCGAGGGGAAGGAACAGCTGCCAGGGACCGTCCGCGAAGAAGATCAGGACCCCGGCGAGCCCGGCCAGAAGGAAGGAGAGCGCGCTGATGATGTTCGGGTCTACGGACCGAAACAGGCGCGCGCTCGGTTCGAGGATGAAGTCCGCCTTCTTCCTGTGCGCGTCTAGTACCAGCCCAGCACCTCCTCGCTCCAGTCGATATGCCCGGGTTCGTACTTCTCCTTTTCTCCAGCCAGTATCTCATCGATCGCGTCTGCGACCTGCTCCGGCGTGCGCTCGGTCGTGTCGATCTCGAACACAGGCACCCCGGTCTCCATAGCCTCGATGAGGATGACGTCGCAGGCCTCCGCCTCCATGTTCTCGCGCACCTTGGCCTTCGAGTACTTGCGCCTCCTGAGGCGCTCCTCGAGCACCGAAGGACGACAGCGAAGGATGATGATCAGGTCCGCTCCGACCAGATGGGACAGATGGCTCACGAGAATCGCTCTGTCAGGAAGGTTCTCTTCCGCGAGGGCTCTTCTGAGCTTCTCAGTATCGATCTCCCGAGTGGATCTCTTCTTGTCCTCCCGGCCCAGAAGCCCTTTCTCCTTCGCGTAGGCGTTCAGCTCTAGGACCGTCCACCCTCTCTCGGCCAGGACCTCCGCGACCGCGCTCTTCCCGGTCCCAGGAGTTCCGGTGATGGCCAGCCTCATGCGTCGTAAATGCGTCAACGAGAATATCATATCGCCGGGGATGTCAGGGGAACGCTGGGGAACGTTCCCCACCCCGCGGACCAATCAAGCCTCCCCCGGGAGTGTTGTGATTTCTCAGCTGCGTCGTCGCATATAAACGGTTTCGAGAATTTTGGCTTCCTAAAATGGAAGTCCGCTGAAAACCTTGATCAGGGCGTCCGCTCGCATCCGGCCAGCAATCCGTCCGCGAAAGCCATTTCCACGAAGCTTCGTCGACGCATCTCCTCGGCTCTCCTGCGCAAAGACCCAGGACATGACGATTCGAATTCGATGTTCGAGTACGATACAAGCATGAGCACGAGGTTCTCCGCAGAGGCGAGGCCGAACGACGCCGATTCGCCGTTCAACGCCCGTTCAATGTCCTCGACGGTCGCCTTTCCGCGTCCCACCGAATCGACGGCGGCGACGATCCTCCTGACCATGTTGCGCAGGAACTCTCTGCCGCGAAGATCGATAACCAGGAACTCGCCCAACGGGAACGCCTCCACGCTGCTCAAGCGCTTCTTCGTTACTCTCGCGTCGACCTTGCAGAAGCGGCGGAAATCGTGCTCGCCCTCGAACACCTTCGCCGCCTCGATCGCTTTTCGCGTGTCGATGTTGCCAATCGGAAGGAAGTAGCGATACCAGCGCTCGTCCGCCCTCCGCGGGGACCAAGACGAAGGCACCTCGGCGAGGGCAGTGAAGAAGACCGCTTCCGCTTGCGAGTTGAGCGCGCCGAGAAGCTTCTCGCGTCGGAAGGACGTGTCGAACGCCACCACGTTGCATAGAGCGCTCACTCCCCGATCGGTGCGCGAAGCGACCCTGAACCTCGCTTCGTTCAGGCTCCCGATCGCCTTGATCCGCCTCAGGCATCGGATCACCTCGTCCTCGACCGTGCGCTCGTGCGGCTGGCGCTGCGAACCGATGAAGTCCTCCCCGCGATACGCGATGCGAACGGCCGCCCTCCAGACCATGAGCCTCATGATTAAGTAGGCCACGGCTATTTAGACTTCCGGCAGGCCATGACCAGCGTCAGAGTGGTGCTCGCGTCCCCGAAGAACGAGGGGAACGTGGGCGCGGTCGCCCGATCAATGGCAAACTTCGGGTTCGAGGATCTTGTGCTGGTGAGCCCGTGCGCGGTCGGCGAGGAAGCGTTCAAGCGCGCCAAGCACGGCGGAGACGTGCTTCGGGGCGCGAAGACCGTGAGCCGCACCGAGGATGCGCTTGTGGGATGCTCGCTCATCGTCGGCACTAGCGGCATCGTAACGCCGGGAGAGAAGCACTACGTGCGCATTCCGATCTCGCCGCGCGAGCTGGCCGAGCGCCTGAAGGACTACGAAGAGGAGGTTGCGATCCTCTTCGGCCCCGAGGACACCGGGCTCTCACAGGAAGAGCTGATGCGATGCGATGTCCTCGTGCACATTCCTGCGGACGAGAGATACCCAGTGCTCAACCTCTCGCACGCCGTCGCGATCGTCCTGTACGAGATCCACGCTGCCGCCGTGCCACTGAAGCGACCGCGCGAAGCGACCGAGTCGGAACGCGAACGCCTGTACACGTTCTTCGACGACCTCCTCGATGCCATCGACTATCAGGATTTCCGACGCGAGCGAACATCCGTCATGTTCCGCCGGCTGATCGGCCGTTCCGTCCCCACGAAGTGGGAGTTCCACACGATCATGGGCGTGATCGGGGACGCGGCGAAGAAGATCAGGAGACTGGAGAAGAAGGAGTAGCTCAGGTCGAGTACCTCTCGGCGGTGAGCTCTAGATCGTCGATCATGTCGACCTCATCGTGATCGTCCGATTGAGCATCGTCCAGCTCGGCGATCCCGGTAACGACCGCGAGCAACTTGATCGGCCCCTCATTCTCCTCCACCTTCGCTCCGAAGATGATGTTCGCGTCCCGATCGAGGTACTGATGGAGGGTCATCATGAGCTTGTTGACCTTCTTGAGCGTGAGGCCCGCCCCCCCGGTGATGTGCACCATCGCCGCCTTTGCGCCTGAGATATCGATGTCGAGCAGCGGATTGCTGAGCGCGTCCTTCACGACCGATTCCGGATCGGAGTTCTCGCCGTAGAGGACGGTCGAGATGCCGCCCTTGCGCATGATCGTGCGCAGGTCCGCGAAGTCCAGATTGATCAACGAGGGCTCGGTGATCGCCTCCACCATGCCCTTTATGATCTCGGAGATGAGCTGGTCCATGACCGCGAACGCCTGATGGACGGGGAGGTTGGCGACCATCTCGAGCAGGCGGTTGTTGTCGAGCAGTAGAAGCGTGTCGCAGAGCCCGCGCAGCTCGCGGATGCCACGCAGTGCCACTCGATTCCTCGAGCCCTCGACCTCGAAAGGCGTGGTGGCGATGACGACGACGACCGAGCCTTGTCTCCTGGCGACGTCCGCGACGACCGGCGCGAGGCCTGTGCCAGTGCCGCCGCCAAGCCCAACGGTGATGAACGTAAGATCCGCCTGGTAGAGGAGCTTGCTGATCTCTGGAACAGAGTTCTCCGCGCACGTCCTGCCCACATTCGGGTCCGAGCCCGCGCCCAGGCCGTTCGTGACGCCCTGTCCGATCAGCAGTCGCTTGTGCGCCTTGATCCGGGACAAGTGGGGACGATCAGTGTTGATGGCGACGGTCTCAGCGCAAGAAATACCGATCTCGTTGAGACGGTGCACGCTGTTGCATCCCCCTCCCCCGCAGCCGACGACGACTATGCGGGGCTGGGGCAGGTCGCCTGACCCCTCAGTGTACTCGACGTACTCCCATCCCACTCGAACACCCATCCCTGTTCAAGGTGCCTACTTCATCTCTTCCATGGCGCGGTTCAGCCTTTTCCTCACGTACTCCCTGACTGCGTTCCTGATCGCGTCATCGATCGACACCGAATCGCCCTCCTGCACAAGCGCTTCCAGCTCCACCACGTTGCCCTTCGGCAGCTCAACGGTGATCCTCTGGATGTACTCAGGTGTGAAGTGAGCTTCGACGAACGAGTCGAGCGCCGCCCGGATCGCGTCGGAGATCGTCGGGTACTTCCCCTTGTCCACTAGTTCCTGGAGTGCCTGAAGTTTCTCCTGCGGAATCCGTACGGTGATGCGTTCGGTATCGGTCATGACACAACTCTTTGCGCGCGCATATGTCCGACCATTGTCGGACGAACTTGATATTCCCGTGTCATTATATAAAGATTGGCGGGGTGTTTCTTAACAGACTTCGCGCCATCTGGCCAAGCATTGGCGATATTCGCCGCATCAAGGAATGCCGGGCTCATGCTCGAAGGGCAGCTCGCACGATTGTGCGCGGATCTTCATGAACATCAGCGAGGCGTAGGCGAGCGACGAGACCATCAGCAACGCACCCGCGACCTCCCAAGCCGTCCCAATCGAGTACGAACCGGCGATATACCCGAACGCAAGGGTACCGATCAATCCGCCCAGCTGAAGGGTCAGTGAGTTGAATGAGAGCAGCGTCGAGCGGTACTTGCTCGGGACCTCATTGTTGAACATCGTGGAGAACGGCGATCCCTCTATCCCGTTCACGAAGTACAACAGGAAGTAGAGCAGGGCGAAGACCAGCATCGTCGTCTGCAACGCCATGATGACCAAGATCGCACCCATTGCGATCCTCGCGACGGTGAGGACGTGGGCATACCTTCCCTTCGAGAGGCCACAGGCAGGCATCGAAGCCAGGCTTCCGATCCCCAAGGAAAGGAAGTAGCCGGCGGCCAGAACACCTAACACCCAAGTCGACTGCGAGATGTCCATCAGCTCTTTGACGCGCGGTTGCCAGAGAAGCTCGACGCTCATCGCTCCGACGCCGACTCCGATCGTGGCGATCGTCAGGGCGAGAAGGACTGGATTGCGCAGGCCGTAGCGAACGGAGATCGCGACCTGCTCCGGCGCCTTCTTCAGCCCGGCGATCGCTCCGACTTGGGTCCTGTGATGATGGGCTTCGTGAAGCAGGATTCCAGTGAGGAACATCTGCACGACGACGAGAGCGGCCGAAGTAAGGAAGTTGATCGAGTAGACGCTCGTCCCGATCGAGTTCATGAACCTTCCCAGGACCCCTGGAAGAACGCCACCGACCAGCGATCCCGCCGCGAGGCCTAGGGGGATGAAGACCCCGGCCTTCGCGAGCGCCTTCTGCAGGTCAGCGCCCGGACTGGTGCGCTTGAACTCGTCGACGAACCAGGCGTCTACCGAACCCGAGGAGAGCGCCCTAGCCGCTCCGAGGATCGTTGCGGCCACTGCGAACGTAGTCAGGTTCCATGAGACCACGAGCGCGAGATACCCGACGAAGGTGACCGAGAGCGAGATGAGATACACGCGCTTGCGCCCTATTGTGTCCGCGAGCCCTCCCGTCGGCAGCTCCAGAATTATCGTTGTCGCGGAATAGAAAGCAAGCGCGAGTCCGGCCTGGAAGATGTCGAGGCCCTTGTCGAGCGCGATTAGCACCAGAACCGGGAAACCGATCCCGACGATGAACCAATGGACCGTTTGGTTCACAATGTAGACACGGAGCGGGCTGAGTTGCGCCAAGTTCGGCCTAGCAAACTAATCCGGAACGCGCGCTTAACTCTTGTTCCGGCTTCGCCTCTCCAAGAGAAATCTCTGTGCGCTTCCGTCCCCGATTCCTCGCGCTCAAGCATATAAACCTATATAAACCCCTATTTAAATACCACGAGAAGGTGACCACATGGCCAAGATAAAGATCGAGAACGTTGTGGCCTCCACCTCATTGGGGGAGGAGTTGGACCTTCAGTCGATCGCGCTCGCCTTGGACGGGGCGGAGTACGAGCCGGAGCAGTTCCCGGGCCTCATCTATCGCTTGAAGGACCCCAAGACGGCGACCTTGCTGTTCCGCAGCGGAAAGGTCGTTTGCACCGGAGCGAAGTCCCTTGAGCACGTCAAGGTCGCCATCAACAAGGTCGCGAAGCAGATCGAGAAGGCCGGCATCAAGATCAAGATGGAGCCGAAGATCGAGGTGCAGAACATCGTCGCCTCGAGCGACCTCGGCCAGGAGATCAACCTGAACGCCATCGCGATCTCACTTGGTCTCGAGCGCGTGGAGTACGAGCCGGAGCAGTTTCCTGGTCTCGTGTACCGCATCGACGAGCCGAAGGTCGTCGTGCTGCTGTTCGGATCCGGAAAGCTCGTTTGCACCGGCGCGCGCAAGCCTCAGGACGTCGAGGCGGCGGTCAACAAGATCACCGAGGAGCTCAAGGCAGCCGGGCTGCTGCGCTGATGCGCCTGCCGATACTCGACGACCACGTGCACCTGCAGCCGCAAGGACGGAACGTCGAGGCGGTCAAGGAGTTCGAGCGTGCGGGGGGCACGCATCTCATTCTTTCTCATTTGCCCTACGACGAGGTCACGATCTCGAGCGAAGCGGATTGGGAGCGCTCGTACGAGATCACCTTGCGACTTGCGGAGAAGTGCCGCGACGAAACATCAGTTGCCGTGGACGTTACGCTAGGACCTTATCCCGTTCTCCTGCTGGACCTCGAAAAGCGCTTCGGCCTCGCGCGGGGCATCGAGATAATGAAGGCGGGAATGGAGAGCGCGCAGCGAGCGGTTCTGGAGCGCAAGGCGGTCGCTATCGGCGAGGTCGGGCGACCGCACTTCCCCGTTCCTGGGGAGATCATGACCGCCTCGAACGAGATCCTCTTGCACGGAATGAGATTGGCGAAGGAGGCGGGATGCGCGATCGTGCTGCATACCGAGAGCGCAACCCCGGAGAACATGCGAGAATTCGCTCTGATGGCCGACTCGGTCGGCTTGGACCGCGGCAAGGTCGTCAAGCATTACTCGCCTCCGCTCGTACTTCCGGAGGAGAACCACGGTCTTTGCCCTTCCGTTCTGGCGTCACGCCCGAATGTCAACGAAGCGCTGCGCAAGGGCACGCGCTTCATGATGGAGACTGACTTCCTCGACGATCTGGCGAGGCCCGGAGCGGTGATGGCGATCACGACGGTTCCGAAGAGAACGAAGGGGTTGCTAGAAAGCAAAGCGATGAGCGAGGAGCAGGCGCGCATCATCCATCAGGAGAATCCGAAGAAGGTTTACGGGATTAAGACGCGGGAGCCTTCATGAACGATTTCATTCGAGACCCACTCCTCCGACTATAGATTGCTAATTCGGCCCCAGTCCCGCAGCTATCTGGACAAAGCCGTAAGGAAGACTCGTCACCTGTTCACCGAGATTCGTGGTGAGCCCTGTCCAGATGGAGACACGAAGAATCCCCGTGTCATTCAGATTCCTTGCGCTGATGCTGACGGCCCACTCTCCGTTGACCTGGTGAGGCCGTGTGAGATTCATCATCATTGTCCCAGAACCGCTCCAAGTGTACTGATAACGGTCGCTGGTGTACGTTGCCGTCCAATTAGAATTCGAATTGACACCGATGGAAACGACGTCGATTCTCGGTGATGGAGAATCAAAGGCTCCAAGCGCAAGCGAAGTCGCCAAGATCGAAGCCACACAGACGATCACGCAGATCGTCCACGCCCTTAGAATCGTTATCTTGAACGCCCAGAACCCCATGCTCTCCACCCGTTCTGGGGATTAATCCGCATCTGTGCTCTTAATTGCTTCGGCCGGTTGCCGTTCACGATCTGATTGTGAACTTGATGTACTCGTTCTTCGGCTCGGACCAGCGCACCTCGATCTTCTCTATACGTGCTCGCGGATGCTCCTCTCGTAGCAGGCGCACGACCTCCTCGATGTTGTGCTTGTCGCCTTCGAACACCGCCTCCACCGTCCCATCGCGGTTGTTCTTGACGTACCCGCAAACCCGCTGCTGATTGGCGAATCGTCTGGTGTAGTCGCGGAAGTGCACCCCCTGCACGATCCCGATGAACCTCACCTCCGCCCTCGCCTGCATGCCCCGCAAAGAGGCGTTGTGGTGTAATAATCCTTTCCGCACTGGTCTAGGATGTCTGGCATCGATGGAGAGGGGGGAAATAACGCTTAAATACTAACCTTGGTCATGTATGATTGCCAGACGGGATGCATTCTGGTCCGAGCCGAAGTGCTCAGGTGGATGGGATCATGAAATCATTGGTCGAGGAAGCGCTGGCTAGGGACAGCGGAGTGGGGGCAGGCGTGCCGCCGACGTTCGGCGCAGCGCCGACAGTCGAATCACAAGGCGAGGCTTCAGATGCGGAGCTCATCGACCTTCTTCAGAAACTCAAGACGAACGTCAAGATCATAGGCGTCGGCGGGGCGGGATGCAACACCATCGCCAGGATAAGCGAGGAAGGCATCGTCGGGGCCGAATTGTACGCGGCTAACACGGACGCTCAGCACCTTCTATCCATCAGGGCGCAGCACAAGATCCTGCTGGGCCGGAGGAGCACCAGGGGATTGGGGGCTGGCGCGCTTCCGCAGGTGGGAGAGAACGCCGCGCGGGAAGCGGAAGAGGAGATCAAGAAGGCGCTCGCGGACGCGAACATCGTGTTCGTTACCGGTGGAATGGGAGGAGGAACTGGGACCGGTTCCGCACAAGTCGTCACGCAGCTCGCCAAGGAGGCGGGGGCGCTCGCCGTCGCAGTGGTCACCGTCCCGTTCCGGGGCGAGGGCAAGCACCGCATGGAGAACGCGGAGTGGGGGCTGGAGCGGCTTCGCAATTATGCTGACACGGTCATCGTTGTTCCGAATGACAAGCTTCTAGAGCTCGTTCCAAGGCTCTCCCTGAACGCCGCGTTCAAGGTCGCGGATGAAGTGCTCATGCGCGCGATCAAGGGGATAACCGAGCTGATCACGAAGCCTGGACTGGTGAACCTCGACTTCAACGATGTCAAGACCATCATGAAGGGAGCCGGCGTGGCAATGATCGGCCTAGGAGAGAGCGACGCGGACGCGGAGGATCGCGCGATGGACGCGATCGAGCAGGCGCTGAACTCGCCGTTGCTCGAGGTCGACATCACCGGCGCGAGCGGAGTGCTCGTGAACGTCATCGGCGGGCCAGACATGACGATCAGCGACGCGCAGAGGGTCGCGGAGGAAGTGCAGAAGAAGGTCTCGCCGAACGCGCGCATCATCTGGGGCGCGGCGATCGACCCGACGCTCATGCACAAGATCCGCGTGATGGTGATCGTCGCCGGCGTGCAGTCCAAGCAGATCCTCGGGCGGCACGCGGGCATGGCGGAGGGCCGTGCGGGAGAGGTAGATTTCATCCGCTAGCGGGCGGGAAACCGCCCGATTTCCTAGCTGTTCCAGCTAGCCCGGCGCCAATAAAAGTATATTAGCATGTACGTAAATGCCGAAGGCACGATTCAGCGTAGGAATCGTTAGCATGCTCCTGGAAGGATTGTCATGAAATCGTTCATCAGCGACGCGCTCGCGCGAGCAGGACCGGCGGCCGCGGCCGAAATGGCCCCCTCATACCAGAACTACTCTGCTGAGGACGAAGAGCTGGAAAGGATTCTGGCCAGCCTGAAGACGAACATCAAGATCGTGGGCTGCGGAGGCGGCGGCTCGAACACAATCGACCGCATGACCGAGGCCGGCATCCTGGGGGCGGAGCTGTACGCGGCGAACACAGACGCGCAGCACTTGCTCGCGATGAGGGCGCCGCACAAGATCCTGCTCGGACGAAGGAGCACGCGTGGGCTCGGGGCCGGAGCGCTGCCGCAGGTGGGAGAGGAGGCGGCGCGCGAGGCGGAGGAGGAGCTCAAGAAGGCGCTCAACGGAGCGGACATCGTTTTCATCACTGCCGGGCTCGGAGGAGGGACCGGGACTGGTTCTGCGCCATTCGTTGCTCAGCTGGCAAAGGACATGGGCGCGCTGACGATCTGCGTCTGCACCTCGCCGTTCAAGGCCGAGGGCGCGATCCGCATGGAGAACGCGGAATGGGGATTGGAGCGGCTGCGGAACGTCGCGGACACGGTCATCGTCATCCCGAACGACAAACTGCTCGAGCTCGTGCCGAGGCTGTCGCTCAACGCCGCGTTCAAGGTCGCGGATGAGGTGTTGGTGCGCGCAATCAAAGGAATAACTGAGCTCATCACCAAGCCCGGGCTCGTCAACCTAGACTTCAACGACCTGCGCACGATCATGAAGGGAGCGGGAGTCGCAATGATCGGCCTGGGAGAGGGCGAGGACGACGACCGCATCGACCAGGCGGTCAACGAGGCGATCAACTCGCCGCTCATCGACGTGGACATCACCGGCGCCGCCGGAGCGCTGATCAACGTGACCGGAGGCGAGAGCATGACGGTCAGCGAGGCGGAGCGGGTCGCGGAGATCATCCAGGCGAAGATCTCGCCGAACGCGCGCATCATCTGGGGCGCGGCGATCGATCACACACTGCAGGACAAGGTCCGGGTCATGGTCGTGATCACCGGGGTCAAGTCCAAGCACATCCTCGGGCCGGTCGAAACAGCGAAGCCCAAGGGCAGCATGGAAGTCGACTTCATCAGGTGAGGGCCGAGTCTACCAAAGTAATTTAATATAGAAGCGATTCGGGAAGTAGTCGAAGAGTGCATCGAAATGGACATAGTCGAGAAGTCCTGGGAAGTCCAAGACGAGATCGAGGAGCGCGTGAAGCGCATCGGGAAGGGCAAGTACGGGCGCGTCATAAAGATGGCGCGCAAGCCCACCAATGATGAGTACATCAAGACCATGACCGTGACCGGTCTGGGGATGGCGCTCATAGGCGGGCTCGGCTTCCTCATCTACCTCATCTGGTCTAGCTTCGTTCACTGATCGCTATTCCGCATCGAAAGAGGCACGCACATGGACGAAAACACCAACGTACCCACGGTCCCCGAACCCGTTCCTGAACCGGTTCCTGCACAAGCTCCAGCCCCAGTGCCGGAGCCTCAGCCGGCAGCGCCGGTCGCTTCCGTCCCCTCCAAGGGAGGATTGTCACTGAGCGGCGAGTCCGACGAGCGCAAGGTGGCGGCGGGAGAAGGGACGAAGTGGGGAATGATCCTCAAGAGCCTGGAACCTGGCAAGCGCAAGGTCAAGCTCCGCGTCACGCTCACGATCATCGGCGTCGAGGGGTCTGCGGACTGGGAATCCAGGATCTACGACGCCACCGGCTCCGTCGTCTGGGACAACGCGGCCGGACCCGAGGCCGAGGTCACGCTCGACGGGTCAAAGGCAAAAGAGCTCAAGTTGGAGCTGCAGGCGCCCAAGGGCGTGCGGTACGGCGAGGGCGCGAAGGCAGTCCTCGAAGTTTGCCCCCTGGACTCCCCGACCGCCTGCGAGAAGATGACGTTCAACGCGATGGCGAGGCAGTCCATCGTCGCCCTGAAGGCGTCCATCGGCCACGAGCGCCAGGTCGCCGACGACGTGGCATCCAAGGTCAAGGCCGCCAAGAGCGGCATCTACGCTATTCTCTCTCCGACGACGCTCCGGGGGTACGTGCTCATCGAGGGCATGAACACCGACGAGCTGAAGGAGACGGTGCGCGGCGTGCGCCGCGCGCGCGGCCTCGTGGAGGGAGAGATGAGCTTCGCGGAGATCGACCACTTCCTGACGCCCAAGCCACTGGTCTCGGGCATCATGGAGGGCGATGTGGTCGAGCTCATCGCCGGCCCGTTCAAGGGCGAGAAGGCGCGCGTCAAGCAGATCGACGAGACCAAGGAGGAGATCACCGTGGAGCTGTTCGAGGCCATGGTTCCGATCCCCGTGACGGTCCGAGGCGATCACGTGCGCGTGCTAGAGAAGGAGAAGTGAGAGCATGGTTGACACGATCGAAGTGCTGATCGACGGAGGCAAGGCCACACCCGGCCAGCCCCTTGGTCCCGCCTTGGGCCCCATGGGAGTGAACGTGGTCCAGGTGGTAGCGAAGATAAACGAGAAGACGAAGGGGTTCGAGGGCATGAAGGTCCCCGTCAAGATCCTCATCGACCCGAAGACCAAGAGCTTCGAGATCAAGGTCGGCACGCCGCCGACGTCCTCGCTGCTGTTCAAGGAGCTGGGCGTGGAGAAGGGCTCGGGAACGCCGAACACATCCAAGGCCGGCAACATCACCATCGCGCAGGCGATCAAGGTCGCAGGCATGAAGGGCGACTCCCTCATGGGCAAGGACCTGAAGATGCAGGTGCTCGAGGTCATCGGGGTCTGCGTCTCTTCCGGCATCACCGTCGAGGGCAAGGACCCGAAGGTCATCCAGAAGGAGATCAAAGAGGGCAAGTGGGACGCGAAGCTGAAGGCCTGAACGACCCTTCGCTCCTCAGAAAACCTTATTAATCAAAGGTGTATAGAGGGACTCCACCACTGTAGGAGAGCCTCGCGCTCGCCAGCACTACAGGAGGGATAACATTTGGCAGACAAAACGACCCTAACGGCCGTCAAGAAGGCGCTCGAGAAATCGAAGAAGCGCAACTTCGTTGAGACGGTCGACATATCGATAAACCTGAAGGACATCGATCTTTCTGTCCCGAAGAACAGGATCCAGGACGATGTCATCCTCCCCAACGGGCGAGGAAGGCAGGTCAAGGTCTGCGTCATCGGTGGGAACGAGTTGGTGAGCAAGGCGAAGTCCGTCGCGGACCGCACCTTGACCGCTGACGAGCTGGGCAAGATAGCCGACGACAAGAAGGTCGCGAAGAAGATGGCGGGGGAGTTCGACTACTTCATCGCCGAGGCTTCGCTGATGCCTGTGGTCGGTAAGCGCTTGGGTATCGTCCTCGCCCCGCGGGGAAAGATGCCGAGGCCGATCCAGCCTGGCGCCGACCCGAAGCCGATCATCGAGACGCTGCGCAAGACCGTGACCGTCCGATCGAAGGACAAGAAGACGTTCCACACCGCGGTCGGCAGGACCGACATGACGCCCGAGCAGATCGCGGAGAACATCGATTCCGTTCTGAAGAAGTTGACGAACAAGCTCGAAAGGGGCGCGATGAACATCGGGTCCGTGTACGTGAAGACGACCATGGGCCCCTCCGAGAAGGTGATGTAGGATGGCTCATGTCGCTCCTTGGAAGAAGGAAGTGGTGAAGGAGTTCACCGACGCGATGAAGGCGCACAGAGTGGTGGCCGTCGTCGACCTGCACGGGATACCTTCCGCGCAGCTGCAGACGATGAGGCGGGGCATGAGGCCCAAGGCCAGCATCATGATGTCGCGCAACACGCTCATGGACCTCGCCATCGACGAGGCGGCGAAGGAGAAGCCCGGGCTAGAGAAGATCAAGGAGCTCATGGGCGGGCAGGTGGCGATCGTCGCCACGGACGCCAACCCCTTCAAGCTGTTCCGCGAGATGGAGTCCACCAAGACGGCCGCGCCGGCCAAGCCGGGCGACATCGCGCCGGACGATATCGAGGTCAAGGCGGGCGACACGCCCTTCAAGCCTGGCCCGATCGTCGGCGAGCTTCAGAAGGTGGGCATACCCGCAGGCATCGAGGGCGGGAAGATCGTCATCAAGAAGGACAAGGTGCTCGTGAAGAAGGGCGACCCGATCTCCGCGGAGCTCGCGGCGGTGCTGCCCAAGCTCGAGATCCTTCCGATGACCGTCGGCATGGACCTGAGAGGCGTCTTCGAGGACGGCCTCATCTACAAGAAGGACGTGCTGGACATCCCGGCCGATTACTACCAGTCGATGCTGGCGCTCGGAGCGCGCAACGCTCTCGGGCTGGCGGTGGAGATCGTCTACACGACGCCCGAATCGATCGGGCCGCTGATGGCGAAGGCCTACAGAGAGGCGGTCGCCGTCAGCGTCAAGGGTGCGATACCCACCAAGGACACGATCAAGATCCTCTTGGCAAAGGCGGAGGCGAACATGCTCGCCGTGGCTTCCAAAACACCGGAAGCCTCGGACGAGCGTGTGAAACAGAGGCTGTCATCGAAGCCCTCTTCGCAGGCTCCCGCCGCGCCGAAGAAGCCGGCGGAGGCCAAGCAGGAAGAGAAGAAAGAGGAGAAGGTCAGCGAGGAGGATGCCGCTGCTGGCCTAGGTGCATTGTTCGGATAGAAAACGGAGGTTGAAAAACATGGAGTACGTATACAGCGCCCTGGTTCTTCACGCCGCTGGAAAGCAGATCACCGAGGATTCGGTCGCCGCTGTCCTGCAGAGCGCCGGTGTATCGCCGGACGCCGCCAGGATCAAGGCCCTGACCGCTTCCCTCGAGGGTGTAAACATCGACGAGGCCATCGCGAGCGCCGCCGTTGCGGCCGCGCCGGCCGCCGCCGCGCCCGCAGCTGCCCCAGCTGAGAAGAAGAAAGAAGAGAAGAAGGAAGAGGAGAAGGAGAAGCAGGTCAGCGAGGAAGAGGCTGCAGCCGGCCTCGGCGCGTTGTTCGGTTAAACCGGACAAGGCACACTCGCCCCGTCTTTCCGATCCTCGGTCCAAAGGCCTGGCCGGCATCCTACGGCCCGGGTCCGCGGACCACCTCAAACCCATTCTCGAATTCTAACTGTTTCTTGACGAGCTGTGCTGGTCCCATGAACAAGGTACTAGGACGAGTCTACCGAGGTCAGAAGTACAGCTTCGAGCGGAAACGGCATGGACAGGCCCTTCCCGCCCTGCTCCCGCAGCGCGGACAGTCGTGCGCATGCGCGCGACGCAGTGGTTTATGGACCACGCTCTTCCTGCGCGCTTCAGAGTCGTGTAGTTTCAGCTTGCGCTGAACCCTTTCCACCTCTCGCGCATGCTCTGCCCTCTCCGACAATCTCATCGGTTTCAGCGATCGGGCGACAACATCTGGTCGCTTGTCTTCAACCCGAGCCGATGTTGATGTCAACCTGGAACCTCCACACTAGTCCTGCTTGCCACGCGCCTCCGCTAGGATCTTCTGAATCTCGACCACGTGCTTGGCGACCCTCTTCCCCTGATCCGTAAGTTCGACGTTCTTGGTGAAGGGCGCACCATCAAGAACCGTTTCTTTGACCAGCCCGAGCTCGATCAGTTCGTTCACCCGCTTCATCGGGGCGGTCGTGGTCTTCGAAATCGCGGAGTAGAGGTTGGATCGCTGGGATCTCCCATTCAGATAGAGGCAAGCGAGCAACTTCAGCGCGTGCCTCTCCTCCAGGTATTCCAGACCTTCCGCGGCGCAGCTCATGCTTCAGCAAATCGAGATACGCACAAAAATAACTATCACGTGTAATTTATAAAACACAATGCGTTTTACATTATGCATATATCAGGATTCAAGTTCAACTCAAGTAACTGAGGAATCCTGACGGCCTAGAATCAAGCTGTAGCTCCATCCACGTCAGCAGATTCAGTTATGAGCTTTTCAATTGCAAGAACGTGCCTTGCAATCTCCCTTCCCTTGTCGGTCAGCTCCACGTTCTTGGCGAAGGGGGCGCCTTCCATTTGGGTCTCCTTCACTAGACCGAGACCGATCATCTCGTTGACCCGCTTCATTGGCGCAGTTGTCGTTCGCGAAATTGCGAAATAGAGTGAGGACCTCTGAGATTTGCCATTCTTGTATAAGTAGGAGAGTAACCTCAAAGCGTGTCTCTCTTCCAGATGAGACAACTTCTCATTTGCGTAATTCATAGCGCGTAATGTGCAATATACTACTTAATGATTAACAATCGTTGCTTGCGTTAAACCTATGGCGTAACTCGTTTTCTGTGTTACAGAATACGCAAATCTATATCTTGTGGCTCCAACCTACCGCAACATGGAGGCAGAGCATGTCGATGGCGCCGAGCACCAGGCCTGCGGTCATTTCCACCGAAGGACCAAGTCACCATAGGACGAATGGCGCGGTCAACAGAGCCAATGAATGGAAGCGCCTGGGATCGAAGTCTAGCAACAGGGCGCTTAACAACGCACAACGCCTCCAGTCAACGGGGCGAAGGAACGAATATGGGCCTCAGATCGCGGAGGCCTATTCGGAAGCGACGTTGACGAAATACACTCGAATGGAGATTGTCGCGACGTCCGTTTGCTTGTTCGGGATGGTCACGACCGGAATTCTTGGACTGAGCAACACGAATTTCTTCGTGGCGACCCTAGTCTCAGCATGGCTTGCGACAGTGGCCTATAGGGGCTATCGTCACCACATGAAGTGTCTCATGTATTTGCGTGCGCACGGGCCGAGGGTTTGCCCACACTGCGGGAAAACAATCGGAACCATGAGCTTGGTTGCGGAGCCATCGGCGTCGGTCAGGTAGTACGGATTCCTCGACCGTACAATTGTATTAAGATTGTTAATGGACTGGCAGAAGCTTAATCATTGCCAAAGAAGCGACGGTAGGTCCGCTTACCTTGGGCGCTCACTACTTAACCTCAATCGCGGAGAGGTGTGAATTGGGGGCTAGGCATGACGGAAACCGATTACAGGATCCTAGAGGAGCTTGACATCAGTGTCCGTCGTCACGTGGGGGAACGAGTGCGCAGAAACGTGATGAAGGGATTGGAGGATCTGACCCCGACCTCGGATCCGGGCAGATTCGCTGAATGGGTAAGGGGCGCAATGGCCAGATTGGATGACCTGGTCGATGAACGAACGCGCTCAAGCATAATGCACGAATGCGGGCGCAACTGCTCTCTCGAGTACCGGAACTTGATAAGGTGCGCGAAGGAGCGCTATCAGGGTCACGCGGACCTCAACGAGTTTCTTGCATCAGAGAAAGAGATCATGGTTGGGGGTGTGTCAATTCACAGAGAGGGCGACGTTCTTTATCACATCTATACTCCAAGCGCCTTCGCTGAACCATCCAGATGCTATTGCAGCTTACTCCGCGACCTGCCCAGGCAAGTAAGCGTCTCTAGGACCTACTGCGAGTGTTCACGGGGATTCATCCAGTCATACTGGGAGCAAGTGTTGGAAGCGCCGGTTGAAGTCGAAATCCAGGAGTCAGTAATATCAGGCGGGAAGGAGTGCAGATTCGCAATCCGCCTTCCTCTCGGATTGTAGATTCTCTACATCTTCTCGAAGACCTGGTTCATCTCCCTTTCGATGAGGCTGGAAAGGTCCTTGCCGAGCTTCTCGCGCATCTCTGGAGGCACCATCTCCAGTCCGAGCTCTGCGGTGCACTTCGTCATCTTGATGAGTGCGTAGGTCTCGCGCATCTTCGCGTCGACGAACTCCGACACGGCCTGCTTCATCTCCGCCTTGATCTCCGGGTTCGCGTCGATCTTCTGCCGCACGTACCTCTTGATCTCGTCCTTTACCAGGTCGCGCAGCGCTTCGAGTATCAGGTCCTCGGTGTTCGTGACCCCTACGGTGTTCTTCAACATCTGATCGATTACCATGGGTCTCGCCTAGCTCGGCAAATCATCAACGCGGTCGTATAACTAGTTTCTCGAAGGCTGCTGGTGCGCGAAAGCATTTCGCGAACGTTCAGCTTCGTCTGACCGTTGCCAGGCGATATTCATGTAATTTGGAAGGTGAACGATTGATTATTTATAGCTCATGGTAATCTGAACCACGGGGCTGGCAACGCGCAAGAGGAATGACCCCTCCTGAACCAAGTGGCGCTCTTCTCGCTTGCACCCCACTTTTCTTCCTATCTTTCCTCTGGCCAGCACCTACGCTAATCGTTAAATAATCACACCGGTTTCATTCGCTGAGCACCGATGAAGCTTGCCGAGGTCTACAGAACCGCCGTGAAGGAAGCCATCCAGGCGGATATCCGCGGGAAGAAGCGGCTCGACGCCGAGCTCCGGCTGCAGAGGGAGAGGTTTGAGAAGCTGGGAAAGAAGGAGCGCGCGCGCTTCGACCAGGATCTTCTCTGGAACCCGTATCACGACACCCGCTTGCTGCACGGCGACCCAGAGCTCGAGGTCAAGGAGATGTTCTGGGGCATCGACGTGACCTCCGCGGAGATCGTCCTCGCCGATCGACTTCGGGAGAGGGGCACTCAGATCGACGCGGTCATGGGCCACCATCCGAGCGGCAAGGCGCGCACCATCTTCCCCGACGTCATGCACGTGCAGGAGCAGATGATGGAGGACTTCGGGGTCCCGATAAACGTGGCCGAGGACATCCTCGCACCGCGCATCAAGGAAATCGCACGCAGCGTTCATCCAGCCAATTTCAATGAGGCCGTGGATGCCGCTCGCCTGCTCGACGTTCCGTTCATGTGCCTGCACTCGCCCTGCGACATTCTCGGGCAGAGGTACCTTCAGGCACTGATGGACAAGAAGCGACCTGAGCGCGTTTGCGACGTGCTGGACCTCCTTTGCGACATTCCAGAATACGAGCAGTCGGCACGGTTCAACAACCGGCCGGAGGTCATCGTCGGGGACAAGAACCGGAGCGCTGGTAAGGTCATGATCAAGTTCGCGGGGGGCACGTCCGGTCCGAAGGAGATGTACGAGACGTTGGCGCGAGCAGGGGTCGGCACGTTCGTCTGCATGCACATTCCCGAAGCCCACCTCGAGGACGCGCGCAAGGCGCATATGAACATCATTCTGGCCGGGCACATGGCCTCGGACTCGCTCGGAATCAATCTGATGGCCGATAGAATGGAGGGGAGGGGCGTACGCGTCTCACCGTTCTCCGGCCTGTTGAGGGTAAGGAGAAAATGAGCAAGGGTCAGTATCAGGAAAGGGCCGCGAGGGTGTTCAAGGACCCCTCGAAACTGTCGTTCGACTACGTGCCCGACCGGCTGATCCACCGCGAGGGGCAGCTTTCGAAGCTCTGGATGCTCTTCCGGCCGGTGCTCGAGCAGGGGACCTCGCAGACCGCCTTCCTGATCGGCTCCGTGGGTACCGGGAAGACGGCGACCTCGAAACGCTTCTGTCTGGACTTCGTCAAGGAAGCGCAGGCGCACGAGCGCGCGGTGGACTTCGTGATCGTCAACTGCCGTCAACGCAACTCCGAATCGAGCGTCCTTCTTCGCCTGGTCACGCACTTCGACGACCGATTCCCGGACCGGGGGTTCTCATCGGCGGAAATGCTGCGTTCGCTGCGCAAGCACATCGACAAGCGAAAGCTGCATCTGGTCGTGGTGCTGGACGAGGCGGATGTCCTCCTCCGGAAGGGGGCGGGCGACCTCATCTACCACCTCTCGCGCTTCGACGAGGAGCGCGTCGGGGGCAAGGCGTCGCTCTCGCTGATCCTCATATCGCAGAAGTACGTGCTCGACATGCTCGACCCTGCTTCCTCTTCCACGTTCAAGCGGGCCAACGCCATCATCTTCGAGAAATACAACGCTCTGGAGCTAGCCGACATCGTCAGGGAGCGCACGGCGCTGGCTTTCTACCAGGACGCGATCGCGCAGGAGCCGATCGAGCTGATCGGGGAGATCGCTTCGGAATTCGGGGACGCGCGCTTCGCGATCGAGTTGCTCGAGAAAGCGGGCATGCTGGCCGAGGAGGAGAACGCAGGCCGCGTGACCGCCGAGCACGTGCGCGCGGCGAAGGCCCTAACGTACTCGGTCGTCACCGAGAGCAAGATCGACGAGCTCGACAAGCAACGCAAGATCGTGCTCCTGGCGATCGCGCGGGCGATCAAGGACGAGGCGTACGTGACCACTGGCGAAGTTGAAAAGGTGTATCGGGTCGCGGCCGAGGAGTTCGGGGAGAAGCCTCGCGCGCACACGCAGTTCTGGGCCTATCTGCAGGACATAGCCAACGAGGGGCTGGCATCGACTAGGGTCGTCGGTGACGCGAGCGGGGGCGGCCGCACGACGTACATCTCGCTGCCCGACATCCCCTCGAAGGTGCTCAAAGAGAAGCTGGAACAACTTCTGGGCGCCTAGACCCATCAAGGAAAGTCTTTAACGGTTTCCAGCAATCATTAGGGAAAGGTGATCGAGTGAAGCGCACGCCGCTCTACGCTGAGCACGTCAAGCTCGGAGCGAAGATCATTCCATTCGCCGGTTGGGACATGCCGGTCTTCTACACTTCCATCATCGATGAGCATGTGGCGGTGCGGAAGGCGGCCGGCGCCTTTGACGTCTCGCACATGGGCGACATCATCATCAGGGGGAGGGGGGCAAGGGAGCTCATTCGCCGTCTGATGACCAACGACATCGACGATTGGCCGGTCGGACGCGCCCTCTACGGCCACCTTCTGGACGACGACGGCGTCATCATCGATGATGTCATCGTCTACCACTGGATCGAGGGCGAGTATCTGATGGTCCCGAACGCGGCGACCACTTTCAAGGTCCTAGATTGGGTCAAGGCGCACGCGGACGGGCAGGAGATCATCGACGTCTCCGAGAGGCTGGCCTGCATCGCGCTTCAAGGACCGAAGGCGATCGAGATCCTCGAGGAGATCACGTTCTACGACGTCGCGGGCATGAAGCACTTCACCGGCGCGTTCATGGACCTGTTCGCGGAGGGCGAGAACACGAAAGGCCTCGCTGACGACTTCGAGCAGGCGGGCTTCCTCTGCGACACCATCACCAGGCAATGCCGCCCGGGCACGAAGGGGACCGTCGCCGGTGACTACAGCGAAGTGGGCTACGTCTCGCGCACGGGCTACACGGGCGAGGACGGCTTCGAGGTCCTCGTGGAGAGCACGTCCGTCGCCCCTCTCTGGAGGATCCTGCTTCGAGTGGGCGAGAAGCACGGGCTCAAGCCGGCCGGACTGGGAGCGAGGGACACGCTTCGCCTGGAGATGGGTTATCTGCTCTCGGGCACGGATTTCTACGGGGCGCAGACATCCCTGCAGACGGGACCGAAGTGGGTCGTCAAGCTCGAGCACGATTTCATCGGCAAGCCTGCGCTGGTGCGGCAGCAGCGTGAGGGGGACTATCCCGTCCTGGTGGGGCTGGAGGTGCTCGGGAAGGGCATACCGAGGCACGGATACGAGATCGTCAAGGATGGCGCGGCCGTTGGGCACGTCACGAGCGGCTCGCTCTCGCCCTGCCTCAACAAGGGCATCGCTCTCGGATACGTGAGGCCGCCTTATCACGAGCTAGGTACGAACCTCGATGTCCTGGTGCGCGGAACGAACCTGCCCGCCAAGGTAGTCCCGACGCCGTTCTACCGGAAGAAGCGGGAGTAAGCATGCCGAAGAAGCCCAAGGCCACGGTCGTGAGCACGCTCAAAGAGCTTCTCGAGCTCCAGAGCCACTCTCATCACGATCGCAGGGCGATCGCCGATTACGCGCAAGCGTGGCTAGAGAACATCGGCATGGACGTCAGCAGGCACGGGGAGGACTCACTGCCCGCGATCTGCGCCACCAGCGGCCCCGGGGGCGTGATCCTCTCCGGACACCTGGACACGGTCCCAATCGGCAGCCAATGGACGCAGGACCAGGGGGCGGTCGAGGGCGGACGCATCTACGGACGGGGAGCGGCGGACATGAAGGGAGCGGTGGCCTCGATGCTGCACGCATCGACCGCCCTGACGCGCAAGAAGGTGCCTTTCACAGTCTTCTTGACCACTGACGAGGAGGACAAGATGACGGGCGCGTTCGCATTAAGCGAGCTCGATCTGCTGGAGGGGGCGAAGGGCGTCATCATCGGTGAGCCGACCGACCTCCTACCAGCATACAAGGAGAAGGGGATCTCGCGCTTCCGTCTCTCCACGCACGGAACGGCGGCGCACGCCAGCCAGCCTTGGCTAGGGGACAACGCCATCACGAGGATGGGCAGGCTGCTCGAAAAGCTCTCCCACCTTCCCAACACCCCCGAGATCCAGACCGAGGATATGACGGTCTGCGTGGCGACGATAAAGGGCGGCACGAAGAGCAACGTCGTGCCGGACAACTGCGAGGTCGAGATCGACACCCGGTTCCCCACGCCTTTGACGTACCGAAAGGTGCGCACCATCATCATGGACCAGCTGATGGGCGAGAGCTACGACATCCAGATGCTCTACGAGCTGGAGGCGTACGCGACCGACCCGGAAAGCGAGTTCTCGCAGACGGTCAA
Organism: Methanomassiliicoccales archaeon; assembly: GCA_035506675.1. GTDB lineage: Archaea > Thermoplasmatota > Thermoplasmata > Methanomassiliicoccales > UBA472 > JAJRAL01. The sequence goes on along the minus strand of DATJOX010000046.1, from coordinate 1,579 downwards.
GGAGCTCTCCGGCGCGGACCTGATCACCGTACCATACGCCACGGAGGCTCCGGTCTTCGCGGCCCGGAACCCGAACGTCATCGTCTGCGGCCCGGGAGGATTGAACATGGCCCATGCCGACGACGAATACGTCGAGCGCTATCGCCTGGAGAGGGCGACCGACCTGTATGTTGCATTGGCGAAACGGTTCGCTCACGGATAGGCGCGCGCGACGGTCCTCGGGAACGGCACCGCATCCCGGATGTGCTCGAGCTTGCAGACCCAGCGAACGACCCGCTCGATGCCGAGCCCGAACCCCGAATGGGGCACGGAGCCGAACCGCCTCAGGTCAAGGTACCATTCGTACGAGGACAGCGGTACGCACTGCGCCTCAAGCTTGGCGACGATCGTCTTCAGGTCGGTCTCGCGCTCGCTCCCCCCGATAATCTCCCCGTATCCCTCAGGCGCTAGAAGGTCCGCGCATTTGACGGTGGCGGGATCGGAAGGGTCTTCCTTCATGTAGAAGGCCTTGATCTCCTTGGGGAAGTTGGTGACAAAGACCGGCACTTTCTCGTTCAGGGTGAACGCCCTTTCCTCAGGAGCGCCCATGTCGCTCCCGAAGCTGAGATCGAAGCCCTGCGCCCGCAGCGATTCGATCGCCTGCGAGTAGCGCACGCGCTTGAAAGGAGGACGGACCTCCTTGAGCTCGTCCGGATCGCGTCCCAGAAGCTTGAGCTCCTCCCTGCGATCTGCGAGCGCTTTCTCGACCATCGCGGAGACGAGCTGCTCCTGGATCTCCATGTTTCCATCGTTGTCGACCCAGGCCTCCTCCAACTCCAGGTGCCAGTACTCGGTGAGATGCCTGGTGGTGCGCGACTTCTCCGCCCTGAAGGAAGGCGTGAGCGAGTACACGCGACCGAGCGAGAATATCAGCGCCTCGAGATACATCTGCGCGCTCTGGCTGAGGTACGCTTCGCGATCGAAGTATTTCAGCTTGAAGAGTGTAACGCCGCCCTCGCACGCGTTCTGCGTGAGGATAGGAGGCGTGACCTCGGTGAACTCGTTATTCTTCAACCACTCGCGAGCCCCTTCGATGATCGAAGCTTTGACCTTCATCACCGCATTCTGCTCCCGCGAGCGTATCCATAGGTGGCGATTGTCGAGAAGCAACTCCTCGCTCTGGTACTCGGTGATGGGAAAGGGCATCGAACTGCCGACGACCTTGAACGCGGTCGCTCTGACCTCGAGACCGCCTGGCGCGCGCTTGTCCTCCGCCACCGTGCCGGTGACGATGACCGATGACTCGATGAGCGCCGCCTTCGCCGCGTCCAGGTCCGCGTCGGGCACGTTTCCCTTCTTGACCGTGACCTGGACAATGCCACTCTGGTCCCTGAGGACAGCGAAGACTATCGCCCCTGAGCTCCGGGTGCGGTAAATCCATCCTCGCACCTCAACGACGTCGCCGGGCTTCGCCGACCCGAAGAGCTGGCCGATCAGTCTCGCTGCGCTCATCCCCTCGACCAACAGCGTACGTCTATCTCTTGATTTCGGTGCCGGGAGCATGACCGCTGGCAGGCGGAATACCTTGATGCCTCGGGAG
>DATJOX010000045.1:0-54231 GCA_035506675.1 Methanomassiliicoccales archaeon | reverse complement strand
CCCGAGGAAGATCAGCCCGATCTGCGAGACCTGGGCGAGCACGTCGTCGAAGCTCTTGCGAGTCAAGCTGCGGAACGGGAACGACCTGACGATCGTCTTGTAGGCGAGGTCGCTCCTCACAATGCCCGTCATCGCCATGGCTACGATCTGGTTCGCGAGCACGGTGAGCGGGTTCTCGCGCACCCTGAGTGGCTCAAGCTCCTCGCTCAGCGCCTTGCGCGTGATTACCAGCGACTCGGCGATCTCGTCCGCGGTCGAGGCGACGATCGCCCCCTCCGCCTTGCCCCCGACCTTGTGCCCGGACCGCCCCATCCTCTGGATGAGTCGTGCCACCTGTCGCGGAGAGTTGTATTGGATCGCGAAATCCGCGCTGCCTATGTCGATGCCCAGCTCGAGCGAGGACGTGCATATCAGGCCCTTCAGCGCCTCACGCTTGAACGCGTCCTCCATCTCAATGCGGATATCTTTGGAGAGCGAGCCATGGTGCACTCCGACCGCGAGCTTCTCGTCCCAGACGTGGTAGCGCGCCGCGAGCGCCTCGGCGGTGTCGCGCGTGTTGACGAACAGCAGAGTGGAACGGTGAGTCTCGATTATGTCGCGGCAACGGCGCATGCACGCGACCAGCTGCGGGTCGCTCATCAGAGTGCCAGCGAGGTCCTTGTCCGCCTCGGTGATCTGCGGCGCTTGCACGCTCAGATTCATGTCCTTGGCGACGTGCGCGCGGATGATCGAGACTTGGCGGTTCACGCCAACGAGGTAGTTCGCGACCTCCTGCACGCTGCCGACGGTGGCGGAGAGGCCGATGCGCTGGAACTCTCCCGCTTCGTCGACGACCCTCTCCATGGCGATTGCCAGCTGCGCTCCGCGCTCGTCCTCCGCGAGCTCGTGGATCTCATCGATGACGAAGAAGCGCACGTTCGCAAGGTGCTCGCGCAGGCGCTTCCCTGAGAACATGACCTGAAGGGTCTCCGGCGTCGTGATGAGGACGTCGGGCGCGGAGCGAGATTGCCTGGCGCGCTCGGATTGGGTGGTGTCACCGTGCCTGACGGCAACGTCCAGGTTCAGCGCCTTGCCGAACTCCTCCAAGCGGCGGAGCAGATCACGATTCAGCGCTCGAAGCGGGGTGACGTAGATGCAACGAATGCCCTTGCCTTGCGTCTCGAGGAGCTTGTGGAAGATCGGCAGCATCGCTGCTTCGGTCTTGCCTATGCCGGTGGGCGCGACCAGGAGCGTGTGCTCGCCCTTGAGGATGTGCGGTATTGCCTGTCTCTGCGGGCCGGTCGGCTCGTGGATGTCCTTGTCCTTCAGGACCTTCTGGATGCGAGGGTCGAGCTGCTCGAATACCATGTTGGGGATGCGTTTCCAAGACTTGCCGTTATAATAACGTGTCGTCCGGATGCTCGCAAACCGGCTGGCCCGCATCTCTCATCGACTGATTTCCGCGAAGCTGGACTGATCAAGTTCAGGTCTTGCGCGTGTAGCGCAGCAGCACGTTCCCCGAAGGGTAGCCCTTTGCTTCCTTCAGTTCGAGTGGGACCCTCGACCTGACCCCTTCGAACAGCGGGCGCCCCTTGCCCAGGAGGACCGGACCGACCACGAGCATGTACTCGTCGATGAGCCCGTGCTCGGTCAGTTGCGACACGATCGAGCCGCTCCCGAGGATGAGCATGTCGTTGCCCCTCGCTCCCTTCATCTTCCTGATTTCGCTCGGGTCGATCCTGGGCATGATCATCGTGTTCTTCCAGCTCGTGGTCTTCAGCGACTTCGAGAAAACGATCTTCTCGTCGTCGTTCAGCGAGCGGGCCATCTTCTGGACCGAGGGTGAGAGCTTCGGGTCGTTCACCGCGTTCGGCCAGTACGCGCTCATTAGGTCGTAGGTCTTGCGCCCGAAGAGGTAGGTGACCGGCCCCGAGTCCTTCATCATGTCCTTGTCGAGCTCGCTGTCCATCACGAACATGTCCTGATAGCTGTTGTTGGCGCCGGTGAAGTAGCCCTCTGGCGTGATGCGATTGAAGACCGAGATGCGTCGCATGAGTGCAGTCTTGCAGCGACCACTAGAAGTGCTTTGTCTCGGCAGCGAATGAATTCGTGTCGTTGCCTTGAGCGCTCACTTCTTCGCTGGGGCTGGCGCGGCGGCAGCAGGCTCAGTCGCTTCGAGCAGCAACTCCGAGAGGTCCTGCACCTTGATGTTTGCGCCGAGCTGCTTCGCGCCCGCCTGCAGGTTGAGCACGCAGAACGGGCAGGCGGTGATGATCCTCTCCGCACCGGTCGCGATCGCTTCCTTCACGCGCTTCGCGGCGATGTTCACGGCAAGGTCGTTGTACTGCGACTTGTAGCCGCCGCCGGCGCCGCAGCACTGCGAGTTCATGCGGTTACGCCCCATCTCGACCATCTCGATGCCGGGGATCGCCTTGATGACCTCGCGCGGGGCCTCGAACACTCCCGAATGCCTTCCGAGGTGGCAGGGGTCGTGGTACGTGACCTTCATCTTCATTTCCTTGGTGAGCTTGAGCTTCTTCTCCTTGATCAGCTTCTGCATGTACTGCGAGAAGTGGTAGACCTCGAACGGAGGGTTGGAGTAGAAACGGCCGTAGTCGTGCATCGTGGTCTTGTAGCATCCTGCGCACGCGGTCACCATGGCCTTCGCGCCCATCTTCTCCGTGACCCGAATGTTGTTCTCGGCGAAGTCCCGAGACATGTCGATCTGCCCGGTGCGCAACATCGGCGAGGTGCAGCACATCTCCTCCCCGCCCATGGTGTTCTGTTTTACACCAGCGCGGTCGATGACCGTTGCGGCGGCCTTCGGGATGTTCTGCATCCTGTAGGAAGCGGTGCAGCCGGCGAAGAACAGCACGTCGGGGTTGAACTCGACCTTCTTGATGCCCTCCGGGAACCAGGCGCCGCGCTTCTCGGCCGGCTCTCCGTACGGGTTGTTAGTTGAACGGATGCGTTCCGCGAGCTTCTTGTGCGCCGGCATCGGGCCCTTGCCCTGTTCGACCACCCACTCGCGCACCTTCTCCCAGAACTCGGCGAACTCGATGCTGACGTGACACACGGACCAGCAGGCTGCGCAGCCAGTGCACCGGTAAAGGGCGTCGACGAACTCGTCGTCCACCTCGACCTTGCGCCCGAGGATCGTGTCCATCGGGGTACGGTTCTGCAGCTGCTTGAGGTAGTAGACCTTGCCGCGCGGGCTGACCGATTCCCACGGCTCCTGGCCGTAGGTGTCGCAGACCCGGACGCAGTAGCCGCACTGAAGACATGCCGACAATTCCCTGTTTATCCTTGGCATTCGCACCATCGGACGCACCTCGTAGCTAGCGGCGAATCAGCGCGCTGCGTACCATCCCGCCATTGGGGCTGGAGATTGGTCTAGGCATGAAACCTAGGTATTTATTATTTCTGACCGAGCGCACTGGAATGCCTCAGAAAGCGCAATCGTAACGGGCTTAATAATGGCTTGCGAAGAAGCTTCATCCTTCAAGTATCGGCGAGTAGCCGTACCAGGTGCCCTCGAGCTTGAGCAGACGCAGGTTCTCCTCGAGGATCGCGCGATGAGTCTCCTCCCATTTCTCGAGGGTCGCGAGGGTCGCCTTCGTCTGCGCGTCCTTCACTTTCGCCTTGCCGTCGGTGTACATCTCGATGGACTTCTGTTCGACCTCGATGCCGAGCTCCATCGCCTTGATTTCGTCCGCCAGCATGAGGCAGGCGTCGGGAGGGGCATGGAACACCTTGCTAGGTAGGATGCTCAGATACTGTTGCATCGGTGTCACGCAGCTGACGTCGCAGGTATCCGCCAGCCTCGATAGCTCCTTCTCCAGGATCTCCTTGTGCTTGCGCTCGTCGTCGGCGAGGCTCTTCAGAAGCGCGCTCCCGATCTGCTCCGCGACGCATCCCGCGAAGGAGGAATAGAAATCGATGCCGAACTTCTCGATCTCGATCGCTGTCTTGATGATGGCGACGCTCAGGTCGCTCTTCTCCGGCGGCGGCAATCCTCCCTGCATTTCTTGCGCCCGACATTAACTGGTCCAGCCGGTATATTACTCAACTGGTGGGACATCGCGGTGGCAAATCAATATCAATGAGGGGGTGGCTAGTGCCTCCGAGGCGAGCCATGGCCACACCCAAACCGAAGGATGACGTGCGCAGAATAACCGATTCCGAGGTCCTCTCGGCGACCGGCAAGGACTGGGAGGGTTGGTTCGCAGCGCTCGATGAGGTGGGCGTGGAGGAGAAGGGGCACACCCATGCGGTCCGGTTCCTGGTGGAGCATCAAGGCCTCGAAGAGAAGTGGGCGGAGAAGGTCGCTAGGCGCTACGAAGAGGACCGAGGGCTGCGCTCGCTCATGGCCTAGCTTTGATTCCTGCCGGTACTCGAAAGCGAGAGAACCGCACCGCGCTGGACTCGAAACCTTTAAGGATGGCAGGTCGTTTGGCCCGCAAACGAACCACAGGCAGGTCTTGGTAACGGAGCGCAGCGAAACGGATTGTTGGCATCGTTACGGGGCGTGCCGCGGGAGGTCGACGATTGGTATCTGAGTTGCTCCTCCCCGCCGCCATCATCACGGCGCTCGCAGGCGCCGCAGCAGCGATGATGCTGGAGAAGCGCGAGGAGCGCTGTCTGGACGTCTCGTTCGGCGCGGCCGCTATCGTCTCCCTGTTGATCCTCGCAGTGGGCCTGGATGTGCTCCTCGGCTCGAACCTCGACCTCTCGATTGGTCAGGGGATCATGGTCCCGACCGCCCCCATCATCCACCTGCGCGTGGACAAGTTGTCGTCGCTGTTCTTGATCGCGCTGGGCGTGGTGGGGCTCGCCGCCTCGGTGTACTCGCGCGGCTACGCGAAGGAGTATTCGGGGCATTACAGCCTCGCTCGCTTCGGCGCGCTCTTCAACCTCTTCATCTTGTCCTTGTTGCTGGTCTTCAGCGCCTCGAACCTCATCCTCTTCCTCGTCTCCTGGGAGTTCATGTCCCTGACCTCGTTCTTCCTGGTGATCTACGAGCACCGGAAGGAGGGCACGCTCCGCTCCGGGGTCCTGTACTTGGTGATGACGCATCTCGGGACCGCCATGATCATCGCCGGTCTGGTCCCGATCGCCCTTCAGGCCGGTTCGCTCGAATTCTCTGTCATGTCCGGCGCGGGCGCGTTGATGGATCCTACGGTAAGGTCAGCATCGTTCCTGTTGCTCTTCCTCGGGTTCGGCACAAAGGCCGGTCTCGTTCCCCTGCACGCTTGGCTGCCGCAGGCGCATCCGGCGGCGCCCTCGAGCGTCTCCGCCCTCATGTCTGGAATAATGGTCAAGACGGCCGTGTTCATGCTCATCCGTTCCGTCTTCGACTTCCTCGGCAGCCCGACGGTCTGGTGGGGCCTGCTCGTTCTCCTGGTCGGCGCGATATCGGCGCTCGTGGGCGTCCTCTATGCGCTCGTCGAGCGGGACATGAAGAAGGCGCTGGCGTACTCGAGCATCGAGAACGTCGGGATAATCATGATCGCGCTCGGGGCCTCGATGGTCTTCCTGGCTTACGGATTCGCGCAGCTCGCCGCCCTGGCGCTGATCGCCGCGCTGTTGCACTCTCTCTACCACGCGCTGTTCAAGGGGCTGCTGTTCCTGGGGGCAGGCGCGGTCGCGAATGCCACGGGGACCAGAGACCTTGAGAGGATGGGAGGTCTCGCCAGGAAGATGAAGTGGACCGGGGCGATCTTCTTCGTCGGCGTGCTGTCCATCGCCGCCATCCCACCGCTCAACGGGTTCATAAGCGAGTGGCTCGTCTTTCAATCGCTCTTCTTGTCATTCAGCTTCAGCGACGTCGTCGTCAACCTTCTCCTCGCCGCTGCCCTCGGCATGCTCGCGCTGACCGGCGCCCTGGCCGCAGCCTGCTTCGTGAGGATGTACGGCACGGCGTTCCTCGCCCGCCCGCGCTCTTCCGAGGCGGCGGAGGCGAAGGAGGTGCCGAAGAGCATGCTCGCGGGAATGGGGGTGCTCGCCGTCCTCTGCATTCTAACCGGGCTTCTGTCCGCGAGCATCCTGCCAGCGATCGATTCGGTGAGCGCTTCAGTATTGCACGTGAGCATCCGCGACAGTCTGTCCAACGGCATCTCCATTGGGACACCAGGCGGCAACTTCTCTTCGATGTCGCCTCTGCTTGTGGCGATCGTCGGGGTAGCAGTGATTGTGGCGGTGCTCTACCTCACCCGATTCTACGGTGGCAGGACCAAGACCACAGTATCCGACACCTGGGACTGCGGCACCCCGCTAACCTCGCGCAACGAGTACACTCCGACAGGATTCTCTCAGCCGGTGAACCGGGTGTTCAACGTCTTCTACCGCTCCAAGCCGCAGATCACCGTCCTCGAGGAGCGGTCGCCCTACCTCCGCAAGCTCTCCTTCTCGACCTCAGTGCCTCCGATGTTCGAACGCTACCTCTACGACCCGATCGTCAAACTGGTCGCCGGTTTGGCGAAAAGGGCGGGAGTGATCCAGACCGGGAGCATCCAGACCTACCTGGCGTACATCGCCGTGACCCTGGTTGTCCTTCTATTGCTGTTCCGGTGATGCGATGAACGCGGTTATCCTCCCGGTAATCCAGGCGCTTTTCGTGCTCGCCATCGCCCCGCTCCTCACGGGGATCATCCGCAAGCTCAAGGCCTGGATGCAGAGCCGGCGCGGACCGCCGCTGCTTCAGCCCTACTACGATCTCTACAAGCTGTTCCGCAAGGACTCGGTCGTCTCGAAGGACTCCTCCTGGATGACGACCGTCGCTCCGTACGTGTGCATGACAGCCATGCTCGTGGCGGCGCTCCTTGTGCCCGTCTTCGTCACTGAGTCCATGGGCTTCATGGGCGACCTCATCGTGGTCGTCTACTTGTTCGCGATGGCGAGGCTGTTCATGGCGCTCGCCGCTCTCGACGCCGGGAGCACCTTCGGCGGGATGGGGTCGAGCCGGGAGATGCTCGTCTCCTCGCTCGTCGAGCCGACTATCCTGCTCGCGATCTTCACGACCGCGCTCATCGCGGGCACGACCAACCTAGGAGGCATATCGTCCGCGATCGCTTCTTCCGGCCTTGACCTCGTGCGACCCGCGCTCTTCCTGGCGTTTGCCGGGTTCTTCATCGCGGTGCTCGCGGAGAACGCACGCGTGCCGTTCGACAATCCGGCGACGCACCTTGAGCTCACGATGATCCACGAAGGAATGCTGCTCGAGTACTCTGGCAAGCAGCTCGCGCTCATGGAGTGGTCGAGTATGACGAAGCTCGCGCTCTTCACGGTCATCGCGTGGAACGCGTTCTTCCCCTGGGGCATCGCGCTCGAGGCGCAGCCATTGCCCCTTCTGATAGGCATCGTCGTCATCGTGGCGAAGATGCTGGTGCTTGTGTTCGCGATCGCCCTCATCGAGTCGTCAATCGCCAAGATGAGGTTGTTCAGACTGCCGAACCTGCTCACCGGCTCGCTCTTGCTGGCGTTCCTGGCGGTCATGACGTTCTACGTGCTCTGAGGCGATCTGATGGCGAGCTTGCTGGAGACGAATTTGGTGAACGGGCTGGCGGCGCTGGTCATGCTGGCGGCGTTCATGATGGTCGCCTCCTCGCGCATGCAGTCCCTGGTGCGCACCTTCGCACTGCAATCGCTCGCGCTCGGGGCGCTCGCGGCGAGCGTCGCCTATCTCACTGGAGCGGAACACATCTACATCGTCGCCGCGCTGACCATCGGCATCAAGGCGATCGCCATCCCGCGCTTCCTCTCCTACGTGATGGAGCGCATCAACGTCCAGAGGGAGGTCGAGAAGATCGTGCACACTCCGACCTCGCTTCTGGTCTGCGCCGGGCTCGCGGTCCTCGCCTACTACGTCGCCGCGCCCATCATCGAGCAAGGCACGGTCATAACGAGGAACGCGATGGCGCTCTCCCTCGGCGTCGTGCTCATCGGGCTCTTCATGATGATATCGCGCCGGAAGGCGATGAGCCAGGTGATCGGGCTGCTGTGCATGGAGAACGGGCTGTTCATGGCGGCGATCTCCGCGACCTACGGCATGCCGCTGATCGTCGAGCTCGGCATCTTCTTCGATGTCCTCGTCCTGGTCATCATCGTTGGGATGCTGGCCTTCCGCATCAACCGGACGTTCGATTCGCTCGACACGTCATTCATGAGGAGGCTGAGAGAGTAGATGCTGGAGCTACTCGTCGCCATCCCAATAGTCTCCGCCTTGCTCTGCTACCTTGCGGGCACGAGGCGAGCCATGGAGGTCTGCAGCGCTCTCGGCACGGGGGTGCTCCTCGCCGTCAGCATCGCTCTTGGCGTGCAGGTGTTCGGCGTCGGGGCGATCTACGAGGGCACGCTCTTCCTCGATTCCTTCGGCGCCTTCGCGCTCGTTATCGTCGCGTTCATCGGCCTCATGACCTCGCTCTACTCGATCGGGTACATGGGGAGGGAGCACGAGGAGGGCGAGTTCCCGCTCGGCCGGCTTCGCCTCTACTACGCGCTGCTCAACGGCTTCATCTTCACGATGGTGCTCGTCACCGTCTCGAACAACCTCGGGGTGATGTGGATCGCTATCGAAGGCACGACCCTCGCCTCCGCGTTCCTCGTCGGGTTCTACAACCGGGAGACGTCGTTGGAGGCGGCGTGGAAGTACGTCATCATCTGCTCGGTCGGCATCACCCTCGCCCTGCTTGGCATCATCCTGGCGTACGCATCATCGACGAAGATACCGGGCATCGAGGCGACCGCGCTCGACTGGACCACTCTAATGAACGTCGCTCCGCAGCTCGACCCAACGTTGCTCAAGGTCGCGTTCATCATGGTGCTCGTTGGGTACGGGACGAAGGTCGGTTTGGCCCCGATGCACACCTGGTTGCCGGACGCGCACTCGCAGGCTCCGACGCCGGTCTCCGCCTTGCTGTCGGGCGTACTGCTGAACTGCGCGATGTACGGCATACTGCGATTGCATCTGATCACCTCCGCGTCCATCGGTCCCGGGTTCAGCGGCACGCTTCTCCTCGCGTTCGGCGTGCTCTCGCTCGCGGTCGCAGCGATCTTCATCATCCTTGCGAGGGACTACAAGCGTCTCCTCGCCTACTCGAGCATCGAGCACATGGGCATCATTGCCATCGGGTTCGGGATTGGCGGACCGTTCGGGGTGCTCGGCGGGCTGCTGCACATGCTCAACCACGCGGTCACGAAGTCGATGCTCTTCTTCACCTCCGGCAACATCCTGCTCCGCTTCAAGACGAAGGCCATGGAGGAGGTCAGGGGGCTCGGCACCTCGATGCCCCTGACCGCTCTATTCCTCGTGCTCGGTGCGCTCGCGATCACGGGTTCTCCGCCGTTCTCGATATTCATCTCCGAGTTCACGGTGGTCTACGGCGGGCTGCAGCAAGGGCAGTATATCGTCGTTGGGCTGATGCTTCTGTTCCTGGTGGTGATCTTCGCGGCGTTCCTTTGGCACGTGCTGCGCATGGTGTTCGGGAATGGCGCGAAGGACAAGGAGAGGGGGGAGGTCAGCCGGTCGAACCTTGCGATCATCGCCGCGATGATGATCATCGCCATCCTCTTCGGCCTGTACCTTCCAGACTTCCTTGGTCACGCGCTGGACGCGGTCGTGCACTTGTTCCAGGGGGCGGTCCCGTGACCGAAAACAGACTGCGCGAGATTGTCGACTCCATGCCTAGCGAGCTTCCCTCTGCGGTCCGTTCGTCGAGGGTCAGGGGAGAGGAGATCTGGATTGAAGTGGAGCGCGAGCGCTTCCGCGACGTCGCCGCCCACATCCACAACTCCTGGGGCGCGAATCTCATCACGCTGCACGCGGTGGACAACCGGACCTCCACCGGGGACTTCAAGGTCGTCGCCGTTCTCGCCCTCAAGGGGGAGCTGGAGACGCTCACGATCATGTTCCCGGTGGAGCCCAACGAGCCCAGGTTCCCGTCGCTGACCCCGGAGATACCCTGCGCCGATTGGTATGAGAGGGAGATCCACGACATGTTCGGGATCGTCCCCGTCGATCATCCAGAATTGAGGCCGCTGGTCCTCTACGACGATTGGCCCGAGGGCGAGTACCCGCTCCGCAAGGATTTCGATCCCCACCGGCGGCCCGGGCGCATTCCCTCGGCGTACCGTTTCCGGAGGGTCGAGGGCGAAGGGGTCTTTGAGATACCAGTGGGCCCGATACACGCAGGCGTCATCGAACCCGGGCATTTCCGATTCAGCGTCGCCGGCGAACCGATAATCGCGCTCGAGGTCCGGCTCGGTTACGTCCACAAGGGCATCGAGAAGCTGTCCGAGTCGACGCCCTACGACAAGGGCGTCTATCTGTCCGAGCGCATCTCGGGCGACAACTCGTTCGCTCATTCGCTGGCGTACTGCCAGGCGGTGGAGGCGATTGCGGGCGTCGAGGTTCCCGAGCGCGGGTTGTACCTTCGCAGCGCCTTCGCCGAGATGGAGCGCATCTACAACCACTTCGGGGACCTCGGGGGAATCGCCCTCGATACCGCCTTCGGCGTCGGGGCGGCTCACGCTGCCATCCTGCGCGAACGGATGATGGCGATGAACGAGCGCGCCACGGGTTCGAGGTTCCTGCGCTCGGTGAATCGCCTTGGGGGCGTGAGCCTGGATCTCGATCAGGAGCAGGTTGAGGCGGTGCTGTCGCAGCTCGTGATCCTGAAGCTCGAGTTCAAGGAGTTCGTCGAGCTCATCACTGGCACGCCTTCGCTCCTGGATCGAACGGAGTCGACGGGCAGGCTTTCGCTGGAGGCGGCGAAGGACCTGAACGTCGTCGGCCCGGGCGCCCGCGCAAGCGGGGTCGACAGGGACGTTCGTCGCGACCATCCCTATGCCGCCTATCGCAACCTGAGCTTCCGCGTGCCCGTGCGAAGCGAGGGAGACGTGGATGCGCGCATGAGAGTGAAGATCGACGAAGTGTACGAGTCCATGAGCATCGTCGACCAGGCCCTCGGGAATCTGCCGAAGGGGGAAGTCACGACACCCAAGTTCGAGATCCCGCCCGGCCGGATCGGCATGAGCCTGGTGGAGAGCCCGAGGGGGGAGCTGGTGCACTGGATAATCTCCGGAGACGGCCGTCCGTTCCGGCACAAGATCCGCGACGCTTCCTTCCACAACTGGCGCGCCATGGAGGTCGCGGTCCTTGGCAACATCGTGCCGGACTTCCCGCTCATCAACAAGTCGTTCAATTTGTCTTACTCGGGGAGTGATCTCTGATGTTCAGGGCGATTGACAAGGGAGTGAGGCGCAAGGGCGTCGTGACCATTCCGCTCCCCATCGTTCCTCAGGCTCCGGAGGATGCCAGGGAACTCGAGCGCGCCGGGTTGGAGCTCGAAGAACGTGTCCGCAAGGCCTTCGGACGCTCCTTGGCGATCCGCGAGGTGGACGCGGGTTCGTGCAACGCCTGCGAGGTCGAGGTGAACGCGCTCTCAAATCCGATCTACGACATGGAGCGCTTCGGGCTGCACGTGGTCGCCTCGCCTCGTCACGCCGACGTGCTCCTTGTCACTGGTCCGGTCACCCGCAACATGGAACACGCGCTTCTGCAAGCGTATCGTTCCACTCCTGCGCCAAAACTAATAGTGGCGATGGGCGATTGCGCGTGCAACGGGGGCGTCTTCCGCGACAGCTACGCCACAAGGAAGGGCGTCGCCGAGGTACTGAAGGTTGACCTCTGCATTCCCGGCTGCCCGCCCAGGCCGATCGACATCCTGCGCGCCTTCTCAACGCTTATGGACAGCCTAAGATAGATCGGCGACGCGATGCGTGCGCGTTCATTTCACAACGATGACCGTGCACTTCGCGTTGCGCACGACGTACTCGGAGACCGACCCGATTAGCACGCGGTCGATCGCCGTCTTGCCTGAGGTCCCGACGATGATCGCGTCCGCGTTCATGCGTTCGGACGTTCTGATGATGGTCTCGTAGGGATTGCCGGCCTCCAGGAGGGTGGTGATCTGGAACCCCTTCTTGCCTGCTTCCGCCTTCAGCTTCTCCAGCTCGTTCCTCCCGAATTGGATCAGCTTGTCCTTGTCCTCCTCCGCTTTGGGACTGACGACGAAGACCACGTATAGGTGGGCCTTCTGCAGTCCGGCGTAATTGAACGCATAGCTCACTGCCTTCTCAGAATGTTGCCTTCCGTCCGTTGCCAGTAGCACGTTCATCTTCGCACCCGGGGCCGCCTTCCCGATTGCGCTTCCCTGGCTTTAATCTTTTGAGCCGCCAGCGTGCTCGCATTGATGGTCTGGATAGTGTGATGGATGTCAGTCGGAGATTTGGCAGGTCGTCGTCATAAGTTGATCTTGGAGCCTTCTCGTGTCCCAACGGCCGACGATGTGCCGACTAGGTGGCTGGGAAGAGCGAGCACTTCCAGAGAGCGGCGCAAAACTTGATTTAGCCCATACACCCGTGAAAGGTCGTTGCGATGACTCTGGGAGAGGTCCTCGTTCTGCTGCTCATTCTGGTTCCGTTGATTAGCGGAATCGCTTCTCTTGTTGTCAAGGGTCGCAATGGCCGCTACGCGCTGGTCCTCGCCTCGGCCGGGGCGATGATAGTCCTCGCGACGATCCTGTTCGCGTGGATGACCGCGACGGGCACGATGACTGGGTTCTCCATTGATGCGGGTTCGATCCTCCCCGCGAGCGCCCTCATGCAGGTCGCGGACTACGTTCTCCTCCTTGCGTTCTTGTATCTGGGGGTGAGAGAACGTTCCGCTCTCGTTCTTCTTTTCGGCGCGATCAACCTGCTCGCCATCGGCTATTTCCAGCTCTTCCTGGAGGGGGCGGAACAGCAGCCAGTCCTGCTCGTCGACGCGCTGTCAATCACTCTCGCGCTCGTCTCCTCGATCATTGGCGGCCTGATCTGCATCTACTCCCTCAAGTACATGGAGCGCGACGAGCGCCAGCGGCGTTTCTTCGCGGTGATGCTCGCCTTCATCGGGGTGATGAATGGAGCGGTCTTCAGCAACAGTCTCGTCTGGATGGTGGTGTTCTGGGAGGCGACGACGCTCTGCTCCTACCTCCTCATCGGGCACGACCGCACGCCCGAGGCGAGAAAGTCCGCCACTCGGGCTCTGGTCTATACCCTGGGTGGCGGGGTCGGCATCACCCTCGGGATCATACTTGCCTATCACTATTACGGGACCGTCCTGCTCTCAGCGCTCCCGAAGGCCGCTGTCGGCTTCGCGCTTCTCCCCATCGCGTTGCTAGCTTTCGCGGCGTTCACGAAGGCCGCCCAGGTGCCGTTCCAATCGTGGTTGCTTGGCGCCATGGTCGCTCCGACTCCCGTCTCGGCCTTGTTGCATTCATCCACGATGGTCAATCTAGGCGTCTATCTGCTGCTCAGGATGTCGGGCCAGATCTCCTCGTCATGGGAGCTGCTGTGGCCGGTCGCGCTCGTCGGCTCGCTCTCTTTCATGGCCACCTCGCTGCTCGCGATCGCGCAGAGCAACGCGAAGCGCGTGCTCGCCTATTCCACGATCGGCAACCTCGGATTGATCACGGTGTGCGCGGCGATCGGAGGCCAGGCGGCGTTGTTCGCCGGCGTCATCCTTCTCCTGTTCCACGCGATCTCGAAGGCGCTGCTCTTCCTGACCGTCGGCCTGGTCAAGCACGAGACCGGCAGCGAGGACATCGAGGGCATGGCGGGGCTGCGGACGAGCAGGCCGTTCGTCTCCCTCTGCCTATTGGTCGGCATATTCACGGTCTTGCTGCCCCCGTTCGGGATGTTCGCCTCCAAGTGGCTCATCTCGGAGATCGCCCTTGACTTCGTCCCGATCGCGTTCCTGCTCGCTATCGGCTTCGGTGCGAGCGTGGTGTTCTACGGCAAATGGCTAGGAAGAGCGTTCGCTTCCGGACCGGTGGCGGAGCGCCCCGGGTTCACTCGAGAGAGAATCTCCGTCCTGTTCAGCTTCACCCTCGGCCTGCTGATGCTCGGCGCCGTCAGCCTCTCGCTCCTGCTCGGATACGTGGCGAAGTACCTCGTCCAGCCGTTCGTGGGACCGCTTCCCGCCAGCCTTTCCATCGTGAATAGCCCCTTCGGCGTCTTCCCCTTCATCGCTCTCTTCCTGGTGATGATATTCGCAGTGCTCCTCGCCTCCTACTATTCCCGGCCGCATGAGCGTCACGTGAGCGACGCGTACACCGGAGGCGAGCCGTTCGCCTTCGAGCTCGCGTCGCCTTACTACCTTCCAGAGCATCTGGAGCGCCAGCTTTCTTCCGCTCTGAGCCTGATCGCCGTGGCGCTCGTGCTAGCCCTCGTTTTATTGCCCGCCCTCCAGGGGGTGTTTGGGTGGTGAGCGCCGAGATCGCTTTGGTCGAACTCGCGATGATCGCCCTTGCGCCGTTCGTCGTTGGCGTGCTCTTCGGCGTCGATAGGAAGCTGACCGCCCGCATGCAGAACAGGGTCGGCCCGCCGATCGTCCAGCCGCTCTACGACCTGCGCAAGCTTCTCGCCAAGCAGCCCCGCCTCATGAACGGCGGACAGGTCGCCTTCGCGCTCGCCTACCTCGTGCTGCAGATGACCGCGCTGGCGATCCTCGTCACCGGTGGGGACTTGCTGATCGTGTTCTTCGTCTCCGGCGGAGGGTCGCTGTGCCTGGTGATCGGGGCGTTCAGCGCTCGCTCTCCGTTCTCGCACATCGGGGCGCAGAGAGAACTACTGCAGGTGCTCGCGTACGAACCGGTGTTGTTCCTCGTGATCGTCTCGATCGCTTTCCAGCAGAGGAGCTTCCTCGCCGCGGATATCACATCGCTCCTGTTGCTGGCGCTGCCCCTGTCCTTGGCGGCGCTGTTCGTCGTCCTCATCGTCAAGCTGCAGAAGTCCCCGTACGACATCGCCTCAGCGCACACCGAGATAATCTCCGGTCCGCACATCGAATACTCTGGACCTTTTCTCGCGATCGTGGAATTCGCGCACTGGGCAGAGGTGGCGGTGATCTTCGGCATCTTCACGCTGTTCGTTTACGATCCGAATGTCTGGATTTCGGTGGCCGCGAAGATCGCCATCGTGCTGGTGGCGCTGTTCCTCGCCTTGCTCGTGGACAACGCGGCCGCGAGGCTCACCGCGGGACGCATGGTACGCTTCGTTTGGTTCGTGGGGGTGCTCCTCGTCGCGGTCAACTTGATCGCGCTTTTCGTCGCCGGCAAGGTGATGCCATGACCAAGGTCGTAAGTTCCCAGATCCGGTCGCCTTGGATCCTGCACTTCGACACCGGAAGCTGCAACGGATGCGACCTAGAGGTGTGGGCACTTCTCACGCCTCGCTACGACATCGAGAGGTTCGGGATGCTGAACAAGGCGAATCCCAAGCATGCCGACATCCTCCTGATAACCGGACCGGTGACGAAGAAGTGCGAGGAGCGTCTGCGCAAGCTCTACGAGCAGACCCCCGATCCCAAGCTGGTCATCGCCTGCGGCGATTGCGCATCCACCGGGGCGCCCTTCTTCGACTGTTACAATCACAGCCATGGGGTGAACAACGTCATACCCGTGGACGTCTTCGTGCCGGGATGCGCCTGCCGGCCGGAGGCGATCATCGACGCCGTCGTGATGGGGATCGAGAAGTGGCGGGGAATGATGGCGGAGGCAGAGAATGGCGAAGAGGACAGAGGACCGGAACGGGAGCGAGAGGTGAGCTGATGAGCATAGAAGTGAGCGAGAGCAGGAAGACGCAGCTGGACGAGATCGTGGGGCTGATCAACCGCGAGGAGGAGATGAAGCTCCTGTATGGAGAGGACACGAAGATGTGGGAGCACGCGGAGTCGGTGCTGAAAGGCCTCAATGCGTACGTTGATAAGCTGGAGCCGCACGAGCGCACGTACGTGGAGATGGGTCTAATCACCCACCCACAGGACAAGGACGAGACCTACGACCCAAAGCAGCGCACGAAGCATCAGAAGGAGAAGTATGCTCGGCTGGACCAGGAGGGGAAGACGAGGAGCGACGAGGAATGGCGGAGGGTGTGAGCGAGAAGCCGGCGATCGACGTCCGGCAGAGGCTGGCAAAGGCGGACCGGTACGGTCCCTCC
The DNA here is from genome assembly GCA_035506675.1 of Methanomassiliicoccales archaeon. Classification (GTDB taxonomy): domain Archaea; phylum Thermoplasmatota; class Thermoplasmata; order Methanomassiliicoccales; family UBA472; genus JAJRAL01. Next base: position 38,214 of record DATJOX010000045.1, on the reverse strand, counting down.
AGACTGATCTCCATCTTCCCGGTCGACAACGCGGACGGCACGTTCGACCTGATCTACGCTTTCCAGCATAGCGAGCAGGAGGTCGTGCTTCATCGCTACACGATTCCGGCCAGCGCGGAGATCGAGTCCCTGACTGACCTCTACCTCGGCGCCCTGAACATGGAGCGCGAGGCGGTCGATCTGTTCGGGGTCAGGTTCAAGGGCGCTCAGCCGGGGCTCTTCCTGACCGAAGGCTCTCCAAAGACCCCGATGCTCAAGCCGTCGAAGCCTAGGGAGCCCGAGGTCGCGGGGACGAAGGAGGCGACATAGGATGCCTGGGCTCTCCACTATCCCCTTCGGTCCGCAGCACTCGTCGTTCCTCGAGCCGTTGCATCTAAAGCTCGTCATGGACGAGGAGCGCGTTGCCGCGGTCGAGCTCTCGCAGGGCTACAACCACCGCGGCATGGAGTACGCGATGGAGCAGGACTGGAAGCGGAACGTGTTCCTGAGCGAGCGCGTCTGCGGCATCTGCTCCTTCCATCACTCCACCACCTATTGCCAGACGATCGAGGCGATCGCGAACGTCGAGGTCCCAGAGCGCGCCAAGCTGATCCGGACCATCATGCTCGAGCTGCAAAGGGTCACGTCGCACACGCTCGCCCTCGGGCACATCGCGGAAGCTGCTGGCTACGAGAATCTATTCATGCAGTTCTTCCGCGAGCGCGAGGAGTTCATGCGCCTGGTGAACCTGATCTCGGGCAACCGAGTGCACTACAGCATGAACGCGGTGGGCGGAGTGAGGCGCGACATCACGCCGGAGCTCGAGAAGGCCATCGAGACGAAGCTGAACGAGATGCGACCGAAGCTCGAGATCCTGGCGGGCGTGATCAGGCGCGATAGCACCTGGCTCAAGAGGACGAAGGGCGTGGGCGTGCTCAGCAAGAAGCAGGCGGAGACTTGGTGCGTCGTCGGTCCGGTGGCGCGCGCTTCCGGTCTTCCCTACGACGTCCGCTTGAGCGGCAACGCCGCGTATTACCTGGACGGGCTCAAGTTCGAGCCGGTGTGGCGTGAAGAGGGCGACACCTGGGCGAGGGCGATGGTGCGCATGGACGAGACGCTGCAGTCGGTCGACCTGGTGCATCAATGCCTGGGGATGATGCGCGACGGACCGATACTCGCGCCCTTCAAAGGGAATCCGACGGGCGAGGGGTTCTCGCGCAACGAGGCCCCGAGGGGCGAGCTGTTCTATTGGATCAAAGCGAAGGGCGAGACGAAGTTGGATCGCTGCAAGGTGCGCACTCCGGCGTTCGTGAACATACCGCCGCTGATGGAGATGCTCCCCAACTGCCATTTCCCCGACGTGCCGGTGATCGTGGTCTCGGTGGACCCCTGCGTCTGCTGCACGGACAGGTGAGAGAATGGGAATGATGCGCGAGAGCCTGAAGAACCTCTTCTCCCGGCCGTACACGCGTCGTTATCCCTCTGAACCCGCGGACCTTCCCGATAACAACCGAGGACGCGTGGAATGGGACATGCAGAAGTGCATCTGGTGCTTCCTCTGCCAGAAGAACTGCCCGACGCTAGCGATCAAGACCGACAAGATCGTGAAGACGCAAACGGTGAGCAGGAACCGCTGCATCGCATGCGGGCGCTGCGTGGAAGTGTGCCCTACGCAGACGATCTTCATGCGCGAGCAGTACTCGAAGCCGGCGGCCGAGCCGGAAATCCATGTCTACGGAGCGGAGATGAAACGATGGGAGTACCGCGTCGAGCATCTGGAAGTTAAGAAGTGGGGAAAGAAGAGCGACTGACCTACACATCCTTGTTCTTGCGTTTCGAATAGTAGAGCACGCTTCGATCGAGCTCGTATCCCATGCGCTCGAAGAGCGCCCTCGAGCCCGAATTGTCGTCGTGGATCAGGCAGGCGACGACCGTCAGTCCTCTCTCCTCGAATCGCCTCTCCGCCTCGGCGATCAACTTGGAGGCGATGCCCTGATGCTGGCACTCAGGAAGCACCGCGAGCCTGTTGATCCAGCCCTTTCTGCCATCGTTGGTGCAGAGGGCCGCTCCGATGATGTCGCCGTCCCTTTCCGCGATCAGAAAGTCGGTCGAGCGGGAGCCGATCTCCTTCATGACGTTCTCTCTTGAGTCTCTCCCATCCGGGCGAAACGGCAATCCAGACGCCATCCAGAGAGCAACTAGGTCATCATAGTCGCTCTTCCTCATCCGGCGGATCAGCACGTTCCTACCCTTCTTGCTTGGCGTCCCGGCCACTCTCCCACATCAACTGCCATTGCAGTTTCTCGGTCTCGAGCCGGTGGCATACGATGCACAGCGTCTTCAGGTTCGCGGGATGGTCCCCGCCACCGCGCACCCGCGGCAGGACGTGATGGACCTCGGTGAACCAAGGAGGGAGTTGGCTCAAGTCGCGCCCGCATCCCTGGCAGTGGTGCCCGTCTCGCTCCACCACTCTCTTCCTCAGTTTCCTCCAGGCTCCCGCCCGCAGGTTCTCGAGAACGTCGTCCCCGACCAAGCTCGTGGTCGTGCCTGATGGCGACCACCTGCCCCCGTTCGCGAGCGCCTTCTCCAGAGCCTTGTCGACATTGCAACGCAGCACCTGCTCGAGCGTGCGGTGCCTTCCTTCGCAATGCGGACATCGGTCAGTGAGCTGTGAGCGGACCTTGCAGACGTCCAAGTACGTCTGGTGGTCCCAGCCGCGGTGAGCGCAGAGGGCCTCCTCCTGCTCATCGCAGAACCTTATCGCTCGCATGTCTATCGCCTCCGGCCCCAACCCCCGAAGGCAGAACGAGCGGCGCGCGAACACGTCCTGGAAATGGCATCCCCGCATGCGCTCAAGGAGAGAGCGTTCGGGCTCAAATACGTGTGCGGGGGGGTGAGCGAGAGCATTATCTATCGCTCGTTCGAGTTCTTCCTTGGTGGTATTCTGAGCAAGGTGATTCACTTCGAGATATGCGTGGACGACCCGAAGCGAGCGATTTCATTCTACGAGAAGGCCTTCGGCTGGAAGATCCAGAAGTTCGACGACCCGACGATGGACTACTGGCTTATCGAAGCGGGGGAGAAGGAGGAGCCGGGCATCAATGGCGCTCTCCTGCCCAGGCGACCGAAGATGCCCCCGACCACGAACACCATCAACGTCAAGGACATCGATGCCGCGCTGAAGCTCATCAAGAAGAACGGCGGCAAGCAGTTCGACGAGAAGATGGAGATCCCGAACGTCGGGACGTTCGCCTATTGCACCGACTCCGAGGGCAACCTCATCGGCGTGCTCCAGCCTAAGGGCGGGATGATGTAGGACAGGCCATGCCGAGGCACGGAGGTCCGAACATCTCCTTGATGAACTCCCGGATCTCGTCGCGCATGATCCTGTAGGCGGCGAGCTTCTGCGCCTTCGTGCCCTCGATCCCGGGCGGATTGTTCACTCCATAGTGAACGTGCTCGCGGGCATCTGGAAAGAAGGGACAGATATCGCCCTCGTCGCTACAGAGAGTGATGGCGTAGTCGAAGTGCTGACCCTCGAACTCATCGAGGTGCTTCGATCGATTGTGCGAGATGTCGATGTCGAGCTCCTTCATGACGGCGATCGCGCACTCGTGCACCTTGCTTGGTTGAGAACCGGCGCTGTACGCCTCGACGTGATCCCCGTAGTAGCGGTTCGCGATCGCCTCCGCCATCTGCGAGCGGGCAGCGTTGTGGGTGCAGATGAACAGCACCCGGGTGCGCTTGCTCGTATCGGTCGGCAATCAGTCACCTCCCGGACCCGGTGCTGATCGAATCGAGCGCGGCCATGTCGTCCTCGTCCAGGTCGAAATCGAAGACATCCCAATTCTCGACGATCCACTCCTTGTGCCTCGACTTGGGTATCTCGACAACGCCGTGCTGCAGCCCCCATCGAATGAGCACCTGCGCGACGGTCTTCGCGTGCTTCCTTCCAATCGCCACGAGCTGCTGGTCCTTGAGCCTCCTGCCCCTCGTCAGCGGGGAGTACGCTTCCAGCTGAATGCGGTTCGCGCGGCAGTACTCGAGAAGGTCGCGCTCGTAGCTGAACGGGCTGAACTCAATTTGGTCCACCGCTGGCAAAACGTTCGCGTAGTCCTTCATCTCCTCCAGATGCTGGAAGTAATAGTTGCTGACGCCGATGGACAGGGCCTTCCCGTCCTCCAGGATCTTCTCCATCGCCTTCCAGGTCTCCGCCCGCCTGCCGCTGCTCGGCCAGTGTATCAGATAAAGGTTGACGTAGTCAAGTCCAAGCGCGCTTAGGGATCGATCGCAGGCGTGCAGCGCGGGCTCGTAGCCGTGTTCGTCGTTCCAGAGCTTGGTGGTGATGAAAACATCTTCCCGGGATAGGCCGCTTTGCCGGAACCCATCCCCAACGTCCCTCTCGTTTCCGTACATCGCGGCGGTGTCGATCAGACGGTACCCGACCTCGAGCGCGTTCCGCACCGAGTTCCTCGTCTCCGCTCCCGCCTCGGTCTGCCAGGTGCCCAATCCTAGGCATGGCATCAGCACTCCGTTGTTCAGCTTGAACCTCGTAGAGGGAGAGAGCTCAATCTTCGTCTGCGTCATCGGCGAGAGTCTTGCGAGCTAGGGGGATATAACCAAAACGTTCCCGACCTGATGTCATCGGCTCAGCGAACCTGCCAGCTCCTTGATCGCCTCGCTCAACTCATCGAAGGGCGGCAGCATGGCCATCTCGCGCGATATCCAGCGATAGCGAATGATGCCTTCGTCGTCGACGATGAACACGGCTCGTCGCGTCATGCCCTTCAAGAGCCCATCGTCGAGGAGGCCGGCGTATTTCATGCTCACCTCACCCTCTTCGTCCGCCAGCAACCGGAAGCTCAGCCCCAAGCTCTCCTTGAATTGGCGATGGGTATAGGTCGAGTTGCGCGAGACCGCGACGACCCTCAAGCCGCTGGAGATAATGAAGGGCAACATCGACTCGATCTCCTTCATCTCCAGCGAGCACACGATCCCGAAATCGTTGGGGTAGAACAGCAGGAGGAGCGGCCCCTGCCTCAGCTCGCCGTAGAGGTGGAACGCCTCCTCCGAAGCCTCCCTGAGGCGGAAGTCCGGCGCCCTTCGGCCGACCTGGATGTCTTGCTCGGACACGTCACCGATTCCTCGCCGATGCTACTTAAAGCGAACGCTCGATGAATCGCGAAGTCGCGCCGGTCTCCTACCGCACCAGCAGCGTGTCGATGCCGTCCCCGGTGACCCGGACCCTGGGGACGTACCGCAGGAGCATGTTGCCGAGGGCCATCATCTCATCGATCGACGGCGACGGTCTGCTGATCCCCTCGAACGGGATGTCGCTCGTCGAGCTCATGAACTGCTGCAGGTGGACGTCCTCGATCAGACCCTGCACCTGGGATCCGAGCTTCTCCAGCGAGGTCATGTTGACGATCGGCGGTATCACTCGGATGAGCAGTGTCGCCTTCTCGTTCCTGAGCACTTCGAGAGTCTTGCGAAGGTTGCCCAGATACTCCGCGACATTGTCGGGAGGCAGGTTGACGAGCCTCGCGGTTCCTTCGACGTTGTCTAGATCGACCTTTCCCTCAATCACGAACTTCGCCACGATCCCGCGCACCGACGCCAGGAACTCCGGGTCGTTGCCGGTCGTCTTGAGGGTGATCTCCTTCCCCCTCATCTTCAGTACCTTGAGCAACTCGTACAGCTCGCGCTTCTGCTGCACCGGATCCGCTCCGCCCACGAAGACGTTCTTGACGTCGTACTCGGAGAGGTATCGCACCACCTGGTCGAGAGGAAGGTCGCGGCGCTCCTGCAGGCGATGATTGCAGAACTTGCACGCCAGGGGGCAGCCATAGAACTCGAGGCGCGCTTCCCCCGTCCGCTTGTACATGGAGATCAGGCGCATGGGATTCAATGGTCGGTGGGTGGTCTTTAGCGTTTGCCGCTGGGGGTGATATCATGCGAATAACGAAGTGATTCGCGCGCTGCGCGGTTGCAGAAGCGCGAGGGGGCGCCGCGAACGATAATATCTGCCGGGCTGTAATCCCTTGGCGGTGAAGAGTTGAAAGGCACTCTCAGCGAACCCGTTCTCTCTGCCTTGCTTGAGACCGTTCCGATCGAGTTCTCCGTCCTGGACGCGAACGATGTCGTCGTCGCATGGAACAAACACGAGACGCGGGTCTTCCGTCGGCCCGAGAGCGTTCTGGGCAGGAACGTGCGCAACTGCCACCCGAAGCACTCCCTCGCCAAGGTCGAAGCGATAATCTCGGAGATGAAGGCGGGGAAGAGGGACAAGGCGCGATTCTGGATCGATCTGAACACCGAGGGAAAAGGCAGGCGCAAGGTCATGATCGAGTACTATGCGCTGCGCGACCAGTCGGGCAAGTACCTGGGCTGTCTCGAGGCAACGCAGGACGTGACCGAGATCAAGGCCCTGGAGGGCGAGAAGCGCCTTCTGGACTGAGACCCTCGCCTTCTTCGTCCGGAGAGGCGGCCAGCAGTCCCTCGAGCACGAGGCACCGCCCCGCCCTCTCGTCAATCGCGGCTTGGGTCGCCGCGCGGAACTCGGCATCTGCGCGCATCCTGCTCTCCTCGTTGCAGCGCAGCAGGTCCGCCCTGACGAATATGGTGAAAAGGTGCTCGAGAATCGGGAGCAGGCAGACGACCGCCTCAGGCATCGGGGCCTCGTCGAGGTCCATTGGAAGCAGCATCCTCAGCGATTCCGGCGAGGTCCGCAATAGCTCGATCGCGTCCATCCGCTTCGCCGGCGGGAACAGCACCGATTCCAAGCATTCGGCGGCGGATGGCAGGATCGGATCGGGTCCGAAGAACATCTGCACGTCGCGCTGCGCCATCTCCTCGAGAGCCTCGATCCTCCTTTCCTGGCGTTCCTGGGCGCTTCTTGTTTCGCCGAGGGCGAAGCCGAGGTAGTCCTTGAAGCCGACCTCGTCCAGCGCCCCGGCGATCGCCATCAGGCTGAGGTAGCTCTCGTCCTGCTGTTCCGCCGCGTCCATGACCTCTTCCACGCCCCCGTTCTTCGCGCTCTCCTCCTCGTCGGTGAGGATCCTCAGCACCGCGAGCACGCTGCGGTAGAAGGCGTCGCGGGTGATGTGACGAAGGAGGCGCTCGTTGATCATCGCCTGCGCGTACGGCGTCTCAAGGAATTCGATGCCCAGACCGTTCCCGTCCGCGATGTGGAACGCGTTTTCGAACGCGATCGGGGATTTGGGGATGCGATATCCACCGGTGGACATCTGCTCCACCAGCCCGAGCGAAGCAAGGACCGGCATGAGGTCGTCGTCGTGATGGCCGGACGGGAACCGTTCGGCGACCCTGACCAAGAGCGCCGCATCGGGCCTGTTCTCGGCGGGCTGGTCGATCAAATGCGCCACGAGTGCAACATGTCCGTTGCCGCTCTAGTATCTTGTTGTCGCTCGCCAAAGTTCTAATCACGATGGATTCGCATCTGTGCGTCATGCCCCGCAAGCCGATGCACCTGCATCTGCAACGCAAGCTGAATACTTTCGATGTGACGAATCTGGTGGTCGGCTCGATTATCGGGGCGGACATCTACGTGGCCACGGGGATATCCTCGCGCCTGATCGGCCCCTCGTCGCTGCTCGCTTGGGTCTTGGCTGGCGTCATGGCGACGGTGATCGCAGTCTCGTTCGCGTATTGCGCGACTCTGTTCCCGCGCGTCGGCGGACCTTACGCCTACGTGAAAGAGGTCTCGACCCCTTTCAACGGCTTCATCGTCGGCTGGGCGCTGCTCTTGGCGGAATGGTTCTCTCTCGCCGTCTTCCCGGTCGCCTTCGCGCAGTACTTCTCCGCGCTCACCGGAATCAACGATCCGGTCAGCGTCATCCTCGTCAAGGCGTTCTTCATCGTGTTCATCCTCGTCACGAACATCGTCGGCGTCAAGTCCGCTGGCAAAACGAACGACATCCTGACGATCGCGAAGCTCAGCCCCCTGCTCATCGTCGTCATCGTAGGAATCGCCTTCTTGTTCCTCGAGCCTGCCAAGGTCGCATCGAACATGAACCCCTTCTTCACCGGCGATCCCCTCGCCTTCGGACAGGCGCTCGTGCTCATCTTCTGGGCCTATGCAGGATTCGAACTTTCGACGCTTCCGGCCGATGAGGTGGAGAATCCCAAGGTCACGATCCCTCGCGCGATCGCCTTCGGGATGCTGATCGTCGTGGTTTTCTACCTGCTCACTAACCTCGTGGTCGTCGCCTCCGTGAGCCAGACGACGCTTGCCGTCTCCAACAGTCCGTTGCTCGACGCCGCCAATTCCATCTTCTCCTTCCTGCCGTTGATCGCCTCGGCGATGTTCTTGGTTGTCGGCGTGGGAGCGCTGGTGTCGATACTGGGCGCCGACGAATCCGGAACCATCGGCACCTCACGGCTGACCTACGCGATGTCCATCGACGGCCTTCTCCCGAAGCTCTTCAGCAAGCAGCACCCGAAATACAACACCCCCTACGTCGGGCTGATCGTTCTCGGCGTGACCGCGTTCGTCGCCTCGGTGTTCGGAGGCCTCACCGCTCTCATCAACTCGTCGGTCTTCCTGCTCGCCTTTGTCTATCTGGCCACTTGCCTCGCCACCCTCCGTCTTCTGCGCAAGCACCCCGATCCCCACATGCAGAAGCTGCATCACATCGTGATTCCTGTGGTAGGCGCTTTCTTCTCGCTCGCGCTCGTCATGCTCGTGGACCCGATAGAGATCGGCATCTCCGTCGCGCTGCTCGTCGTCGGCATCCCGGTGTACGCCTTCTTCACCCCGAAGCAGGAGCTCAAGGAGCTCAAGGCCGCGTTCTATGATCCTCACAATGTGGTGCGCAGGGCCTTCAACCAGCAGCTCGAGTTCCTGGCGTACCCGGTGAACTTGATCAAGCGCGCGGTGTTCAAGAGGAGGGGCGAGGAGCTGGCGTTCAAGCTTATCGCTGGTGAGGATGAGAAAAACGAGAAAATGAGAAGGGATTTGGACTAGTGCACGAAGTCGACGCCCTCGTTCTGGCCAGTTGCGCCGAGCTTCGCCTGCGTGACGCCCAGCCTAACCGCGACGTCGTCGCCGACGGCGCCCAGCATGTACTTCGACTTGGCGCCTGTGAAGATTACGAGCACGGAGACGTTGTGCTCCATGGCGGGGTCGATAGAGCATCCCCAGATTATCCTCGCGCGCGGGTCGACCGCCTTGCCGACGTAGTCCGCGGCCTTCTGCGCCTCATCGACCGTCATGTCCTGCCCGCCGACGATGCGCACGAGCACGCCCTTGGAGCCCTTCACCGACACGTCGCCGAGCAGCGGCGAGTTCAGCGCTTCCTTGACGGCGTCCTTGACTGGATCATCGGTGTCGTCCTTGTTCGCTTCGCCCATTCCGACGAAGGCTACGCCGCCCTCGTTCATGATCGTGAGGATGTCCGCGTAGTCGAGGTTCACGAGCCCAGGCTTCGTGATGATCTCGGTCAGTCCCTTGATCGTCTGCATCAGCACCTCGTCCGCGACCTTGAATGCCGCCTGGACGGGGAGCTTCGGGACGAGCTCGAGCAGCTTGTCGTTGGGCACGACGATGGTCGTGTCAGTGACCTTGCGCAGCTTGTCCAGTCCGTCGAGCGCGTTCTCCATGCGCACTGTGCCTTCGGACTTGAACGGAAGGGTGACGACCCCGATCGTGAGAGCGCGCATTCGCTCCTTCGCGATGTTCGCTACGAAGTGCGCCGAGCCGGTGCCGGTGCCTCCGCCCATTCCCGCGGTCACGAACACGATGTTCGAGCCCTCCAGGAACTTGCGGATCTCCATCTCGTTCTCGCGCGCCGCCTGCTCCCCGACCTCCGGGATTGCGCCCGCCCCCAATCCGCGGGTGGCCACGCGACCGATGAGGACCTTCGTGGGCGCTTGCACGGTCAACAGGTGCTTGGCGTCGGTGTTTATCGCAGCCAGCTGCGCTCCCGAGATCCCTGCCTCGACGCAGCGGTTGATGGTGTTGCATCCGCCCCCGCCGCAGCCGATGATCTTGATGCTCACCTCGAGCTGGGCGGCCATCTTGCGGATCTCCTCGTCCGCCGCCGAGTCGGCCGCTGGCGCTGGCGCCTCCTGCTCCTTCTTTACATTCTCCATTGCTGCCTTTACCAACGAGTTTGGCATGAGTGCATCCCTTGTATGACACTTGTCTGACCGAGTATATACGCATTGTGGCTCAACAAATGAGTATTTGAACCACGACCTCGCACTCGTATCCGACAACATGAAGCTGTTCGCCGGCCAGCGAAATCATGGGCCAGTGATCGTCGAGCTCTCCGAATCTGACTTCGAGCCCACGGTCCGCAGCGGGGACGTCTGCGCCGTGATGGTCTATATGCCTGGCTGCCCCCACTGCGAGAGGATGGAGCCTGTGTTCAAGGAGCTGCAGGTCGAGTTCTCGGACAAGGTCCGCTTCGCACGGCTCAACGCTCCAGCAAATGTGAGCATGGCGGTCCGGCTCGGGGTCTCGGGTGTCCCCACCTTCCTTTTCTTCAAGCAAGGGGAGCTTGTCATCGAGATCGAGGGGGAGCTGGATAAGGAGGAGTTGCGCGCCGCGATGGAGCGCTGTCTCGGGCCCGAGGATTCGCAATGAGGGTGGGCAAAAGGACCGGAGTAGTGCTGTTGCTGGTCAGCATCGCGCTGGTGGTGGCTGTCTTCGCCGCCGCCAATCAGGCGAGCCAGACGACGATAACCTCGAACAACGACTTCTTCACATTGTCCATCGGATCGGTCCCACAGATCAATGCCAGCAACTGGACGCTCGTGGTGGACGGGCTCGTTGACCACCCGATGAACATCACATACCAACAGCTTCTTTCCATGCCGAACGCGACCGAGATCGCCAGCCTGAGATGCGTCACCGGGCGTTCGGGCACCGCATACTGGACCGGCGTCCCGATGCCGTATTTCCTGAGCCTCATCGGACCGAAGGCGAGCGCTCTCAAGATGGTGTTCTTCTGCGCCGACGGCTATTCCACGTCTCTCACGCTCTCCGAGCTCAACCGCAACGACATCCTCCTTTGCTGGGGCATGAACAACGTCACCCTACCCGCGAACCAGGGGTTCCCGCTCAAGTTGGTCGTGCCCGAGGACTGGGGCTACAAGTGGGCGAAATGGGTAACGCACATTCAGCTGGTCGACTATGACTACAAGGGATACTGGGAGTCGGCGGGCTGGGCGGATAACGCTCAGATCTCGCCGGTGACGGACTGGCGCGTTCACGCGCTCCTCCTCTCGGTCGCCGCGGTCTTCGGCACGTTCTCAGCGTTCTCCGGCATGAGGAACTCGCGGCAGGCCGGCGTTGCCAGCAGGCTGCCCGCCATCTTCGCGAAGAAGTACCATCGCTATTCGAGCTACGCTTTCTACGGGATGCTGTTCGTCGTCTTCCTCTTCTGGGTGGCGGAGGTGTATGCGAGCCGCGGGGCCGTGTTCTACACCTTGCACGGCCGGCTGGCTCTCCTCACCGTTGCTTTCGGCTTCGTGGGTGCGATCACCGGCTCATCGATGCTCAAGGACCCGCGTCGTTTCGTGACGGTCCACTGGGTCGCGAACATGTCGGCGTACCTCTTGTTGCTCATCACGATCGCGCTTGGCGTCGCCCTGACGCTCACGACGTAGGTTCATATCCGCGTTCCCGAATGACAGACGCCTCAGGTGGCCCTGATGCGCTCGATATTCCCGCACGTGCCGAGGCAGGTGAAGCTCCTCATCTACCTCTCGGTCTTCATGGCGGTCGGGTACGGCTACCTGCTCACCGTCATCGCCGCCTACCTTCCCGAGGTCGGGATAAGCTCCACGCAGGTCGGGCTGATCATGGGGACGTCGGGCCTCGCGATGGTCGTGGTGGCCGTGCCGCTCGGCATCCTCTCCGACCGCATTGGCCGCAAGCGCATCCTCGTGGTCTCGATGCTGCTGCTCGTTCCGGGCATGCTCATCTTCGGCATCACCCTGAACTTCACGGCGCTGATGATCGCCGCCGTCCTGGGTGGGATGGCGGAGGGGGCGTTCATGGCCTCGTGGAACGCGATGATCGCGGACATGACGACGCTTGAGAACCGCGACGAATCGTTCGTGATGTCGTTCATCATCAACGGGGGCGCGATGGCCGTCGGTTCCGGCCTACCGCTGGTATTCCCGGTCTTCGAATCGCTCGGCCTCGACAAGGGCGCGGTGCACGCGCTGGCATTCGTAGTCCTGGGGCTGCTGATGCTCGTCGCCCCGATCATGACCGCGAGACTCCTGCACGAGTACGTCGCCGACGGGGTCAGGAACCCCTCGATTCAGAGAGGCAAGCACCTGAACCGCATGCTCAGGTTCTCGGGCTGCAACGCGCTCATCGGGCTGGGCGCCGGGCTGATCATCCCGCTCGTGCCCACTTGGCTCTGGCTGAAGTATGGCGTTCCGGACACGTACAGCGGGCCGATGCTCGCCCTCGTGGGGGTCACGATCGGACTGGCCGCCCTGCTTTCCGCCCGCCTTGGGAGGAAGTACGGATCGGTGCGGGCGATCGTGCTCTGCCAGGCGACGTCCACGATCTTCATGGTCATGATTCCGCTGGTTCCGGGTGCGGCGCTCGCGGCGTCGGTCTACGTCGTGCGCGCCATCCTCATGAACATGGCCGGGCCTCTAGCGGACTCCTACCTGATGAGCATCATCTCGAAGGAGGAAAGGGGGTTGGCGAGCGCCATCAACAGCATCGTCTGGAGGCTGCCGAACTCCGTGACGACGTTCGTCGGCGGCGCCCTGCTGGCCGCGGGCATCTTCGACCTGCCGTTCTTCCTGGCTGGCCTGCTCTACATCATCGCCATCATGTCGTTCTTCGTGCTCTTCCGGAACGTGAAGCCGTACTCGTGATTCAGGCGCGGAACTCCTTCATGCTCTCGGCCATGTCGAGCAGGCGCTTCTGCACGAGCGCGTTGATCGTGCCGTCGTCGTAGGTCCCGTCCTTCTTGCGCTCGCCCGCCTTGACGTCCGTGAGGATCTCGATCCCCTCGCTGATGCTCTTCACCGGCCAGATATGGAACTTGCCCTTGTCGATGGCGTCCAGGACCTCCTGCTTGAGCATCAGGTTCTGCACGTTGCTCTCCGGGATCATCACGCCCTGCTCGCCCGTGAGCTTCGCCTGCCTGCAGACCTCGAAGTAGCCCTCGATCTTCTCGTTGACGCCACCGATCGCCTGCACCTCGCCCTTCTGGTTGACTGAGCCAGTGACAGCGATGTACTGCTTGATCGGCTTCTCGGAGAGCGCGGAGAGAATGCAGTACAGCTCGGTGGAGGAGGCGGAGTCGCCGTCCACGCCGGAGTACGACTGCTCGAACACGAGCTTCGCGGTCAGGGAGAGCGGCTTCTCCTTCGCATAAGTGCCGTTCAGATATCCACCGATGATGAGCACGCCCTTGGTGTGCGTCGGGCCCGACATCTCCGCCTCGCGCTCGATGTTGATGACGCCGTCCTTGCCGACGCCGACCGAGGCAGTGATCCTCGAAGGCTGCCCGAAGGCGTAGTCGCCGAGGCCGATGACCGACAGACCGTTCACCTGCCCGACCCTCTCGCCCTCCGTCTCGATGAGCAGCACACCCTTCGAGATCATCTCCTGGATCTTCTGCTGGATCATGTTGGAGCGGTAGATGCGCTCTTCGACGGTCTTCTGGATATGCTTGCGCGCGATATTCTTCGCCTTTTCCTCGACGGCGTAGAAGTTCGCCTCCCTGATGACGTTCGCCACGTCCGCGAACCTCGTGCTGAGCTTGTTCTGGTCCTCGACCATGCGCGAGGAGAGCTCGATGATCTCCGCGAGCGCGCCAGACTCCAAGTGCAGCAGCTTCTCCTTCTCGCACAGCGTGCAAACGAACGCCGCGTACTGCTCCTCGTTCGCCTTGTTCCGGTCCATGGTGGTGTCGAAGTCGGCCTTCACCTTGAAGAGGTCGCGGAACTCCTTGTCGGCGGTGTAGAGGACCTCGAAGGCGTACGGATCGCCGATGAGCACGACCTTGCCTTCGAATGGGATCGGCTCGGGCCGCAGCGAGCGCGTGGCAAGGTATCCTAGCCTCGCTATCTGCTCCTCGATCTCCAGCATGCTCGTGTTGAGTGTCTGCTTGAGCAGCGGATAGGTAAGCGGGTCTTGGAACAGGCCTTCGACGGGCACGACCAAGAAGCCGCCGTTGGCGCGGTGCATCGCCCCCGCCTTGATCATCGTGTAGTCGGTGTAGAGCGCGCCGTACCTCGCCTCCTTCTCCGTCGCTCCGAACAGGCGCAGGTAGGTGGGCATGGGCTCAATCTCGACCGGAGCGCCCTTCAGCTTCGAGTTGTCGACGATCACGTTCACCTGGTAGTTGCGTGCGGGCGACTCGATCTGGATGGGCAGACCCATCGGCCCTTCGACACGCCGGTCTCCCTGGATGATCAGGGGGACGTTCTGCAGGACGTCCTCCTCAACGTCGTGCAGGTAGCCGAGCAACGCCTCGTTCTCCTTGAACTGGTCTCGGAGGGCCGCCAGCCGCGGCTCGAGGACGAAGGTCGCTACCTCTCGGTTCAGCTTCGTGACCTTCTGTTCCGCGTCCCTCTCCAGGTCGCGCAGGTGGATGAAGGAGCTCTGCACCTCCCCCTGCAGCGCCTCGCGCTTCTGGTCGATCTGCTTGTGCACGCGCGCCGGAAGTTGCGCCACCATCTCCTCGGTGTACTGCTTCCCGTCGATGACGGGAACGAGCGCGAGACCCGCCGGCGACTGCACCAGCTGGAACCCGGCGTCCTGGATTGTCTTGGTCATCTTGGCCGTGAACGCCTGTCGCTCGTCCTCGTTCGACTTGAGCGCTTGCATGCGCCGGTTCGCGTAGTCAGTCGACTCGAAGGCGTCCTGTAGGTTCTTTGCGAGCCCGCTCACGAACGCCTCCATCTCCTTCTTGAAGAACACGCCGCGGCCGGGCGGAAGGCGGATGGCCGTGGGGCGCGAGGTGTCCTTGAAATTGTAGACATAGCACCAGTCCGAGGGCGTGGGCGCGTCCTTAGCCAGCTGCTTGATGTAGCTCTCGATCGCGGTCTTCCTTCCCGTCCCCGGCAGTCCGGAGACGAAGACGTTGAATCCCTTGTCCCTGATGCGCAGCCCGAACTGCAGCGCCCTCACGGCGCGCTCCTGGCCTATGATCTCCGCCAACGGCTCGAGTTCCGCCGTCGACTTGCACTTGAAATCCCTTTCCTGGGCGAGGTTGCGACACTGATCTGCCTTAAGCTCCTTCACCATGGAACTACCCCATTCTCCGCGTTCTATTGCAGCCCTGCGTACTAAGGCGTTTCCATTCGAGGACGCGCTCGGACAAAGATGCCCTGACGGAGCTCGCGGAACGCTTGGTCCAGCTCGGACTGCGTGTTCATCGCTATCGGCCCGCTCCAGGCGATCGGTTCCCTGAGCGGCGTCCCGACGGCGAAGAGGAACGACGCCCCTTCATCGCCGGCGGTGATAGCGAGCGCCCCTTCCGTGAAGAAGGCCGCCTGCATCTTGCCGAGTCGCTCCTTCTCGATCCTGGCGTCCCCGCGGTAGGCGTACACGAACCCGTTGTCCCCTGGTCCGATCTCGTGCTCGAAGACTCCCAGCGGATCGAGCGAGACGATGAACAGCCGCACCCGAACCATGAGGTCGCGCACCGGACCGCGGACCCCGCCGAACTCCCCCGCGACCACCTTGACCTTGCCACCGGGGGTCTGCACGATGGGAATGTCCTTCGCCTTCACGTCGCGGTAGCGTGGGGTCATCATCTTGTGCGCCCGAGGGAGGTTCACCCAGAGCTGGAAGCCCTGCATCATGCCTTCCCAGCGTTGCGGCATCTCCTGATGGAGGATCCCCGACCCCGCCGTCATCCACTGCACATCCCCCGAGCCGATCGCGCCCTTGTTGCCGAGCGAGTCCTGGTGCTCTATCAGCCCGGATTCGACGTAGGTCACCGTCTCAATTCCTCGGTGGGGGTGGAACGGGAACCCGGCAAGGTAGTCCTCCGGGTCCGAGGAATGGAAATCGTCCAGCATCATGAAGGGGTCGGCGAGCTTGGTGTCCCCGTGCCCGAACGCCCGGAACAATCGCACCCCGGCGCCATCACTCGTTGGAGAAGAGCTCTGAACCTTGACAACCCTCGCGCGCTCGACCATGCTCCGGTGGTGTGAGCGGCTTCGACATAAAGCATCCCCAATCATTCAATAATCGATTCCGCTCGCGCTCATTCGGACGGCGAATCAGAAGCGAAAACCCTCGTCCAGGCGTCTGCTTCCCGACAGCACGTCCGGATTCATGGTGCTCGAGGGATCGAAAAGCTGCTTGATCTGCGCGAACACCCGCATCGTCTGCTTGCCGACCTCTCTTTCCAGGAACCAGGACTTGTTCCGGCCGAGGCCGTGCTCCCCCGAGACCGTCCCGCCCAGTTCGATCGCGAGCGAGAAGCAACGCTCTGCCAGTTCGTTGGCCTTCTGTTCCCAGTCCTGTTTCGGCAGCAATGGTCGGAAATGCAAGTTCCCTTCTCCCACGTGACCATAAATGACCGTCTCGAGCCCCTCACGCTCGAAGATGCCCAACATCTGAGAAGCGAACTTGCGCAGGTTCGCTCGAGGCACCGCGACGTCCTCCACCAGGGCGATCATGCGCCGCTCCTCGCTCTCGTGTTTGCGTTTGCTCGCGAGCAGCATGTCCTCCCTCACCTTCCACGCGGCGTTCTGGGCGGATTCGTCGCGGAGCAGGATTCCAGTGTGATCCTCTTGTTTCAGCGCGAGCATGAGCGAGCCGGCGGCCGTTTCCGCGTCCTCGTCGAACTCGACCATCAAGACCGCCCGTCCTTTGGGCAGGATGGGAAAGCGCTCCCGGAGCATCTCGCCGCCGTTGTGATCGACCAGTTCGAGCGCCGAGGGCCCGCGCTTGACAATGTCGCCGACCACCACGAGCGCCTCATCCAACGTGGGGAAAGCCGCGAGGAGCAGACGGCGTTCCTCGGCAATTGGTATGGTGGCGATCTCGACCTCAGTGATGACGCCGAGCGTGCCCGCGGAGCCGCACATGAGCATCGCGATCGCGTCGTTCGAGTTTTGGTCCACGAGCGACTGCAGGTCGTAGCCGACGCTCGATTTGAGTCCCCGTCGCCTCTCAATGGTCTCCATCACCTCCTTGCTGGCACGCACCATTTCCGAGAGCGCGTCGATGGCCACCCTGAGCTTCTCCGGCGGCTGCCTCGTGTCGACCGCCCCGAACGCCGGACAAACGAACCGAAGGTGGATCAGCGAGCGCGCCACGCTTCCGTACTTCAGGCCCCGCAGGCCACTCGCCTTCGTCGCCACGTTGCCTCCCACGGTGCAGAACTTGCTCGAACTCGGGTCGAAGGGCAGCCTCCTGCCCGTTCCAGAAAGAACGGCGTCTACGTTCGCGTGGATCGTTCCCGCCATGACCCTGACCGTGCCCGTCGACCTCACTTTGATCCCCTTGAGCCCAGTGGTGATCAACAGGACGTCATCGGAAACGGCCGATCCGGATTGGTTGCTGCCTGCGCCTCGGGGGACGACCTTCCTCTTGCCCGCCGCCGATGAGACCAGATTGAGAACGTCGATCTCGTCGACAGGAAGCGCCACGCACCGCGGGGTCGCGGCATATCCGCTCATGTCCTTCGAGTAGATCCTGCGCTCCGATTCGGACTCGATGATCCTCCCTTTGAACCCTGCTAGGGTCAGGCTCCCCTCTCCTCCAGACGGCGTGGGTCTGTCGCCTTGATGATCGCGCTCACGGAGTCCTGATTGAAGCCCTTGAACCCCTGCCCCCGCTCGATCAGCTCGAGGACGCTGCCCGCCGCGCCTTCGGCGGCGAAGCGCTCCATCGCTTTCTGATCGAGGTGACCGTGGTCCGAAGCGGCGTCGAGTCTAGCCTCCTGCACTGGCCAGTTCTCGGATTTCGTGAACGCTTGCCTGAGGAAGGGGAAGTCGGAGAAGGGCTTCATCACCTCGATCGTCCTCTCGCCCATGATCCGCCTTGAACGGTCGAAATCGACCTTCAAGGCTAGGTGATGCAGCCCGGCGCCTACGACGCTCTCCCCGTGAAGTTCGACCCATAGTCCGACCGTGCCGATCCTCGCATCGCCTTTCTTCATGAGCTCGGGAGCGGTCCTCTCCTCCGGGTACAGATCCACATCCGCGAACACCACGTACCCCGATTCCGCGTCCTCGAATATCTGCGCGCCCCATCCCGCCGTTTCGCCAGCATAAAAGGATTCGCGCTTCTCCATTCCCAGCATGTCCATTAGTCTCATCAGGCGGCGGAAGTGCTGGCGGGAGGAGCGGAAGGTGAGGTGGTCATGGTTCGCCAGTCCGAGGCCGAGAGAGTCCTGCATCTCCACCTGCGCTCTCGCGGTCGGGTTCTTCGATAGCCAGTAGTCGATCTCGGCGCGGAAGAACGCATCCGCCACGCGCGGTTTCGAGAGGTTAGCGAGCGAGGCCGAGATCGCCTGCTCAAGGACTTCGAACGCCTCCTCTTCGTCTCCATCCCTCTTCCTCTCGGAGAAGCGTCGGAGCGCGTCGTCGTACGCGCCGGCATCGTGCCTTTCGAACGGCTGGATGGGAGCGTGTCCGCGGCGCTCGATCGCGGTTATTTGCGAGTCATCGGTCTCGTAGACGATCATGCGTCTGCTGGCAGCGTGGGGCTCACCCTCGACCTCATCCTCGACCTTCCAGGCCTCCTTGAATGCTTCCAGGTCTCCCACCCTAAGCGCCAGCTCGGCTTTCGGGCCAGCGATGTAGATTGGGGCAAGGCTCGTGCCGGGGGCCCTGAGCTCCTGCGGTCGGCGCGTAAAGACGAAACCGTGCGACCTAGGCGCGAGGTCGTCGACCATCGCGGTGGGTAGGTGGAAATGATCCACCCAATCGAACAGCCGCGTGCCAGTCGTATCCATGAGGCGGTCTGTCATTGAAAGCAGTCGCTCGTCCTTCTCCCCGAACCAGTCCACCAGCTGGCGGAGGTGGCTCTCCGCCTCTCGGTGCAGCCCCCAGTCGAAAGCGCCCGGCATTTCTAGAACACCGTGCGCAAGTTTGGAGCGAGAGCTACATAAGCTTGAGTGATTGCCTCAATGGCCCCCTAACGGATGGCCAGCCAGGCGGCGAAGTGCCCCTTGCGCCAGATGCGCTTGACCTCGCGGAATCCCGAGTAGCGCAGCATGATCTCCCAATCGACGCTCGTCCTCTCCATGAGGATGAACGCGCCCCCGCGCTCGAGGTGCTTCCTCACGAGGCCGAGGACCTCCGCCTTTCGAAGCTCGGACAGCCTTTCCAGGCCGAGGATGGAGACGGTGAGCCTGCTCGCCGTTTCCGGGAATCGTTCCTCAAGGTCCATCTGTCCAGCCTGCACGAGGCCGAGGTGCACGAGCATCTTGTGCCGGTCCACGCAGCTCTCGACGCTGCTCTGGTCGTTGTCGAGCGCCACGAACTGGCAGACCCCGCAAGCCTTTGCGAGCATCGGTGTGATCCATTCCCCGCCGGAGCAGGAGAGGTCGACCACGCGCCCGCCGTGCATCGTGAATTCCTCCGCCGCGGATGCGAGCGCTTCCTGGAGCGAATAATACTCAGGCGTCCCCCGTTCCAAGGCAGCGGCGTTCGCTGCAAGAGCGGTCGTGTGCGGCGCCATCGTACTTAGCGAAACAAGATCTGAGTTCGCTCCAGACATGCCAAACCTCCATTCATTTCAAGCACGGTTCAGCTGCCGTGCTGTGCCATGACATAGCACGCTATTACATAAACCCTTGCCCTCCTGTCGGTTTTCGTAGACTGCGAAGCATGAATAGAAGCGTCCAGAGGTCACTGATGTTTTCGCACCTTCTTGATCTCCGTCCCGCCCATCTTCCTGAGCTTGCCTGCGTCCAGCGCCCATTGGAAGTTCTGGATTTCTGAAGGCGCGATCGCGACCTTGTCCCCAGGACGGTATCGGGTGTGCGTGGCCCAATCCGTGAACGAAGACACCACCCGGTACACCGCCCCCTCCGCGATGATGTCCATCGGGCCGAGGGTCTTGCGCATCTCCGTGTACGAGCCGAAGAACACCCGCATCTTACCCCCGCGGATCTCGGCGACTTTGTTGCACAGCGCGTCCAGGAGATACCGATCGTGCGTCACCAGGATCATCGTTCCCTGATAATCGACGAGCGCTGATTGCACCGCCTCCTTCGAGTCGAGGTCCAGGTAGTTCGTGGGCTCATCGAGCAGCAGCAGGTTGTGCTCCTCGGCGATGAGCATCGCGAGCGCGACCCGGGCGCGTTCCCCTCCCGAGAGCGCAGATATCTTGGTGCGCATCATCGCATCGTCAAAGAGGAACCTCGCGAGGAGCGCTCTTGCCTTTGACGCGCGCTTCTCACCCAGGGCTTTGGCCAGCTGTTCTTCGGCGGTGAGCTCGTGGTCCAGGCTCTCGTGCCCCTGTGCGAAGTAGCCTATCTCCGCCCCAGGCGCAATCCACACGTCCCCAGTGAACGGGAGCTCGCCTAGGATCGCCTTGATCAGCGTGCTCTTTCCCGCCCCGTTCGGGCCGAAGACGCCGAGCTTGTCGCGGTCTAGCAGATCGAGCTCGACGTTGTTCAGCACCAGTTTCGGTCCTCGGCGCACCGTCATGCCCGCGACCGTGATCATGTTCTTGCCCGATTTCTCGGCGGCTTCCACGCTCACGCGTATCCTTCTCTGGCTTCCTGGTGATTCGATCTCTTCGATGCGCTCTGCACGCCTTTGCGTGACCTTGTGCGTCGAGGCGTAACGGAGTCGCAAGTGCTGCTCCTCGGCCGCCTTCATCAGCCGTTCGCGTTCGACATGGCTCTTCACCGCGGCGATGCGCTGCTTCTCGACCTCGAGCGCTTTCTTTGCGACATACTCCGTGTACGAGCCGCGATAATCGCGCAGACGTCCCCGGTCCAGGTCCCAGATCGCCGTAACGACCCGATCGAGGAAGTAGCGGTCGTGCGAGACCACGATCACCGCCCCTTCGAAGCGGCGCAGGTACTCCTCGAGCGACTCGATTGTTTCGATGTCCAGGTGACTGGTAGGTTCGTCCAGAATGAGCAGGTCCGCCTCCTCGGCTTGCATGAGCGCGCGAGCGAGGAGCACGCGCGTGGTCTCGCCCCCGCTCATTTGCGCGACGCTCTGCTCCTCCCTCCCAATCATGCCCACGCGGGCGAGGGCGGTCTGCTTGCGCGCCTCGAACTCGTGCTCGCGCCTGGAGACCAACTGTTCCTGAAGGCGGGCGTATTCCTGCGCCACCGCGGCGATGTCGATGGAGGGATCGTTCGCGGACTCGGCCATCAGCCTCTCGAGCTCTTCGATCCGCGCCAGGGCGGCGACGTTCTCCTCGTCCGAGACGACCTCTTCGACCGTCGCCTCGCCGAGCTCCTGGAATTGCGGAAGGTACGCGATCCTCGTGGAGCCGCGAACGACGTCCCCGATGTCGGGTCGGAGATCGCCGGTGAGGATCTTGAGAAGGGTGGATTTGCCGGCGCCGTTCGGTCCGACGAGACCCACTCGATCGCCCTTGTCGATCTCGACATCTACGGACCTCAGCACGTCGTTCGGGCCGAAGGACTTCGAGATCCCGGAGGCCTTGAGGAGCACGGCGACCGATTGCCCATCGCGCTTAATGGTCTTTGCGCAGGTGGCCTTGCGACGGATGCAAACTTAGATGCCGCTCCAAGCGCTCTCACATTAACGGGGATTACATGGTCAAGATTCCACAAGAGGTCAAGGACGTGCTATTGAAGCAGAAGCCCATTCCCATTGCCACCGCGAGCAGGTCTGGTGTTCCGAACGTTATCTTCGTCGGGATGATGAAGCTGCTCGACGACGAGACCATCCTGTTCGTTGACAACTTCTTCAACAAGACGGCGAAGAACCTCGCCGAGAACCCACGACTCTGCGTGCTCTGCTACGACCCAGAGGTCAAGAAGTCCTTCCAGATCAAGGGTCAGGTCCAATTGGTGCGTTCCGGGCCGATCTTCGACGAAATGAAGAAGTGGGCGGCGGAGAGGAACCCGAAGCTGCCCGCTCGGGTGGCGATCGTCGTCAAGGTCGACTCGATCTTCAACTCCGCCTCCGGTCCGGACGCCGGAAAGCAGATTGTCTAGTCGAGGCGATTGAGGACCACTGGCTCCTTGCGAGCTCCCTTCGGGAATTCTCCCTTGGGGTGACCGAAGACCAGCGGCGCGACGAGCTGAAGGTCCGCAGGCGCCCCGATCTTTGTGGAGATCTCAGGAATCATGGGAATCGGTTTGGCGAACCCGATCCAGCAGCTGCCGAGCCCCATCGCCCTCGCCGCCAGCATCATGTTCTCCGCGGCGAGGCAGGCGTCCTCCATCGGCGTCCCCGGTCCCGGAGCGGCGTAGACGAGCACCAGCAGCGGAGCCGCGTGGAAGATGTTGTTCGACGGCTCGGAGAGCATTCGAATGTAGCGTCCAAGCGCTTCTGCTTTCGTCGGGTCCGCGCCGACCTGCTGCTGCTTGAAGAAGTTGACATTCCAGGCCTTGCAGAGGTCGGACCAACGCAGCATTAGCTCTCTGTTCGTGACGATGGCGAACCTCAAGGGTTGACGGTTCATTCCGGTCGGGGCGAACGTTCCCGCCTTCAATATCTCGTTGATCATTTCCTCGGAGACGAGCTGATCGGCGTAGGCGCGCACCGAACGCCTGGCATAGATATTCTCGAGGGCCGCGTTCGTGGTCATTGGGAGGGGAAAGGGGCGCTGCTAGCAGATGTGCCTTGCGCTTTTAGCCTCCGCCTCGAAATGCGAAACTAAGAATACGGTTGCACGGGAATCCTTGAGCGATCTCGATGACCAAGTCCAAGCTCGGGAAGAAGCTGCCCCCGGTGGCGCTTCCGGTGTGCCTGATCGGTTCGAACTTCGACGGCAAAGCGAACTTCTGCACCATCGCCTGGTTCACGATGATCGATGACGAGCCTCCGCTGATCGGAGTGGTGATGGGCAAGAAGAGGAGGACCAAGGACGGGATCGTCGAGAACCGCACCTTCAGCGTGAACATCCCGAGCACCGCGATGGTCACCGAGACCGACTATTGTGGCATTCGCTCCGGCGCGAGGACCGACAAGTCCCAGGTGTTCGATGTGTTCTACGGCGAGCTCGAGACCGCCCCGATGATCGAGGAAGCGCCGATCTGCGCGGAGTGCAAGCTGAACCAGATCGTTCTCTTCGAGGGCACCGACCTCGTCATCGGTGAGGTGAACGAGCTCTACGTGGAGAAGAAGGCGATCGGGAAAGAGGGCTTCCACATGCACGAGCTCGATCCGCTTCTCTATGCGATGGGCGGCGGGCCCTACTTCGGGATAGGAGAGAGGATCGCCGAAGCGTTCAGCGTGGGGAAGGACTACAAGAAGAAGTGAGTGCTCAGAGAGCCTTCACGCGGTCCATGTACTCGTGGATGTCGTAGTTCAGGCGCTCGGAGGTGTAGGTGAGCTTCTTCACCTTCCCAAGCACCTCTTTCGACGTCCAGGGTTTTCCGTAAAGGCCGCCCATCACCATCAGGATGCCCGTGTAGCCGCTCGGGTCCCTCGCGTCCAACCCATAGCGGTCGTTCAGGTAGATGGCGGTTGAGAGGGCTTCCTCCGGGTTCCTCGTCCACTCCAGGATCTTGCTCGCCCAGTACTCGCGCAGCGAGCCGTGGATCTTGCCGATCTTGACCAGTTCGGTCTGCGCCGCGTTCCAGAGCGGGTCGTGCGTGAGGCCCATCTCGAACTGCTCCCTGGTGTACACGTGCTCGCGGGGGTCGGTGCGATGCGCGTTCAACGAATCCTTCGCCCAGCCCGTGAACGCTCCGAACGTATCGTACTCTGGAGTGTGAAGGATGAAATTCTCGGAAAGCTCGCGTTTCACCACCAGTTGGTCGAGGAAGTTCGCTTTCGCCTCGTCGGTCGCTCTTGAGTTGCGCACTTCGAGAGCGACCCGCTGCGCCGAGATCTGCCCGAAGTGAAGATACGGCGAGAGGTCGGACTGGCTTCGGGCTATGGGGATCATCGCTTTCTCCTGATAGCCCTCCAGGCGCTCGATGATGAAGGTCTTGAGCGCCTTCTTCGCCTCTTCCTCTCCAGGCTGCGCCCAGGTCACGGGCTTGACCGTCGCGTCCACCTTGACCCGGTCCATCGCCGCGTGCCAGTCGATCCCTTCCGGCCCGAGCTTCCATTCGCGTTCCATCGGGCTGATGGCTGGGAAGTCGATGAAGAAGCGGGGCAAGAGTGGTTCGATGCTCTTGCGGAACGTCGGGTATGTCGAGATCCTTCTTTGCCCGGTTAGCCAACAGGGTACGATGTTGTGCGCGTCCACTTCATGCAATGGAGCGTCGATGCAACCCGACAGCCTCTTGTTCCATCTGGCCTTGAGGAGCAGCGGGTCAAAGTCCGTGACCACGAGACCGGCGTTGACGTCATGCAGGAAGGGTGAGAGCGCCGTCTCCGGGAAGCCCTCCAGGAGCGCGTATCCGATACCGAGCTTCTCGAACTTCTCCGGCAGCTGGTTCAGCCCGCCGACGAGGAAGCGGAATTGACGAAGGGTCGCACCGAGGAACTCGGGAGCGAGGCAGAACGCGACGCAGAGGGGTTGCTCCAGCTCCTTCGCCTTCTGCATGCAGTAGATCAGCGCCCAGTTGTCGTCGAGGCGGTGGTCGCGGTGCATCCAGTAGACCACCGGTCCCTTTCCTACAGGGACGTCCTTGATCGGCCGCGCCCGCATCGCCAACGTCTCGTCCATCGTCTCTCCCTCCCTGGTTTTCAAGTCCGACGGCAAAGTACCTTTGCATGGTCCCGAGAAAACATAAAGACCGGTGCGGTCCGCTTGTCTGAGCGGCGTCAATTGACGGAGATGATGGTCGGTGTTCGTTTCTCAGATCGGGCGTGCTGTCGTCACGAGCTGAGCGATCAGTACCCCCGCGCCCTCTTCTTCAGTTCCTTGTTCTCGGCGTCGGCCTTGTGCCAGGCCTCCTCCTCGTAAGGATCGATCTCCGCCAGCAGCTCCCAGAACTGCGAGGCGTGGACCTGCTCCTCCTTGACGATGTCCATGACGACCGCCCTGACGCCCTCGTCGTCGGTCGACTCCGCGATCATGGTGTAGACTTGCACCGCTTCGTACTCGTCCGCGATGGCCAGGCGCAATGCCCGTGCCATCTCGGGCTTCGTGAGCTTCCTCGAGGGACCGATCACCTCAGAGACATTGTCGAATCTCGTCATGCGTTTCTCCTCGCCTCCGGATTTGGAGCGCGCGCCCTATAATGCTATCGCGTTTGCACTGGCTCTCCGGGCGGCAAGGTAATGTACCGGGAACTGGAGAGGCGGTCATCGGGATCGAATGAAGAAGATCGAAGCGGGCGGCTGGAGCTATCAGTTGTACGAGGGCAAGATGCCAGTGGGAATCGTGCTCGTGCATCAGATCCTCGGGGTCACGGGATACGAGGAGTCGGTCGCGGAGGCCCTTTCGAAGGAAGGATACTGGGCCGTGCTCGTGGACCTGTTCCGAGGAGTGCGTCCGAAGGATTTCAAGGAGGGCATGTTCGTGCGTGACTCCCTCAAGGACGACGAGGTGCTCGATTGCATCGGCGGCGGGCGGCACGTCCTGCGCGAACGCTACGGGAGCGGAAGTCTGACCGGAACGATGGGGTTCTGCATGGGCGGAGGCTACGCATTGCTCGGAGCCTGCCGGCTGGACATCGACTTCTGCATCGACTACTACGGCATGATCAAGGACGTGGAGGAGGTCGAGAGACTGCGCGGTCCTACCATACTCATGCTCGGCTCCGAAGACCCCCGGGTCACACCCTGGGCATTCGAGAATCTCCTCCCCGCGATGCAACGCAAGAAGAAGCGCATCGATGCGCACCTCTATCCGAACGCCGGGCACGCGTTCCACTCGCCTGGCGCGGCGGGATACAACGAAGTGGCGGCGAAGGACGCCTGGGACAAGACGCTGCTCTTCCTCAAATGGGTGCAGAACAATCGCTAGCGGGAGCTTGGGTTCGATGCCGAGCATGAAAGGAACCGCCTGGCCGAAGGCGTCGGCGGAGAAGGGCGAGCTGCTGGAGGCGCACCTCAAGCGCTTCAAGGCGGACAAGCGGCAGATGTTCGGGGCGCCGGTCTGGTTCGTGAATGGGAACATGTTCGCAGGGGTGTTCGCGGACGGCATCTTCGCCCGCTTCTCCGAGAAGGACAGGACGGAATTGAAGAACGAAGCAAGGCCGTTCGAGCCTGTCGCGGGGCATGCGATGTCGGAGTATCTGACCTTATCCATTCGCATCGACGGCGACGGAGCGGAACTCGACAGGGTCCTCGATCTCTCTTACCGCTATGTCTCGTCCCTCAAGCCAAAGAAGAAAGGGAAATAGCGGCCGGCGAGAAGCCGTAAATACGGATACTGACTATCAATCACGGGTGAGTTGGTGACTGCTTCTGAGTCAGGGGCGGCAGGGGAGCCGTCGAAGCCTTCCAAGGGGACGAAGGTCTGGCGGTACGTCACCGTCATAGTCGTGGTTGTTGTGGTGTTGGTCGTGGTTGTTGCGATCCTCTCGAACCGCAACAACTTCACCGCCTGGCATGAGAACCAGGTGATCGTATCGCACTATCATCCGCCGCGAGGCACTGAAACAGCGACGCATGTGAACAACTGGAACGACACCGGCTTCTATCTCGCCGGTAGGCAGGTGACCATCACTGTCCCGTTCCACGTCGCCCCGGGAACGAATGGAACGCTGAACGTGACGAGGGTCGAATGCAACACCCCTGGGTTCTCGCTCGCGAGCACGTCCGTATCGCTCCCGATTACGCTCTCCAACGATCCGAGCGTGATCTCGTCGGTGACGTTCACTTTCAACGCGCCTTCTACCGCCTACACCGGCCCGTTCGGCTTCACGGAGTACTTCGATTGGTATCCTCAGACGTAGGCACTTCGGCGGAGCCTAGAGCAGTTTCGCGACGAACGCGTTCACTCTCTGTTCCCAATCCGTGTCGAGGGTGCCTGAGAGCTTGCCATCCTCGTAGACGATCAGCACCTGGGCCTCGGCGACCTTGACCTTCCCTGGTCCCATGAGCTCGGTCATGATCGGCAGGGTGCGGCGGTACTTCTGGATCTCCTCGGGCGTGGGCATCTTCCCGGTCTTCTTGTTCGGGGTCTCCTTGCCGTGCGTCGCCAACAGCGCGTACTTCGTCCCGTCCGGCAGGTTCTTCGACGCCTTCTTGACGAAGCGTCTCATCGGCCCGACCGGTTTCCCGATTCGTGTTCCGCAGGCAAAGATGTAGATGTCCGCCTTGGCCAGGTTCTTCGCGTTCGCCTGCTCGATGTCGCTCACCTCGACCTCCACCCCTTTCGCCTGGAGCAGTGCGGAGACGCGCTCGGCGATCCTCTTGTTGTTCCCGAACTTCGTGTGGTAGTAGTAGGCGACCTTCATGATGATCGATTGATAGATTCGCCCGAGAACGATAAGGTTGTCTCTCCTCCGAAAGGCTTAGGGGAAGCCGGCTCGCCTATCGCAACCATGACCATCACCGATCCGACGCGGTTCGAGATCGCCCTCACCCTCTTCGCCTCGCGATTCGTCCGCGGGCTGATCTACAAGCCGTTCGTGAAGCGGATCGGGCTGAAGGGCGACGAGAGAGTCCTCGACTTCGGCGCTGGTTGGGGGGACATGACATTCTTCGTCGCACCTTTGCTTGGCAAGGGAGGCTCAGTCACCCTTTTGGACATCTCATCGGGCTGGCAGCGGGTGGCGAAGAAGCGCCTGAACGGCATCAAGAACATCTCGTTCGTGAACGCGGACATCTTCTCTGCCGGCCTGCCCGACGAATCGTTCGACGTCATCGTCATCCACTTCATGCTCCACGACATCCCGAGCGGAGAAAGGGCGGCGATCGTCAAGGAGCTGGCGAGGAAGCTGAAACCTGGAGGGTTTGTGTATCTAGGCGAGCCGACGACGAAGTCGCATGGGATGACGTCGGCGGAAATCGATCGGTTGATGTCTGACGCTGGCCTGCGCCGGACTTATTCGAAGGACCAAAAGAAGCAATACGAAGCGCGGTTCCTGAAGTGAGCGTCAGGGGCTTTCCGGGGCAATCGCCTTTCCTTAGAAGTACGTCAGTATGGCCGTCCAGTTCGCGGATGTCACGGTGGTCATGAAGAACCAGTAGGTTCCAGGTACCGCCGTTTCGTTGATCTCGCCTATATACCCGGGGTCGACGGAGAGCGTGGCGTTGCACGCGTATCTTCCATCCGATTCAATACTGCGCAACTCGTCGATGGAATAGAACTGCGCGGACATCGAGCCGTTGATTATCTCGTATCTTATGCGGTCTCCAGGACCCACCTGCACGGAGCCGGTTCTCCCTCCATTCGCATAGGGGCCAACCATGTTCAGATGGGGCTCTTCCAGAGGGTGATCCGAGCTCACGTAGGTCGTCTCGTATGGGTCCTGGTCGAGGCGATTCAAGCTCGTGGCGTTGGAGAACGCAAGATCCATCCTGTAGAAGAAGTCCGGCATGGAAACCACCACGCGATAGACAAGACCAGATTCATGCCCCACGCTGCTGACGACCACCAGATCGTTGGCCATCTTCACCGAGGTCACGACCCATTTCTCCCCGAAAGGCGTCGCGATGCGTTCGGTCGCAAACGGAATTCCCGGCTCGTATCCCGTTCTCGTGGTGAAGGAGAACTTGACATCGTTGGGCCTGAGGTCGGGAGTGGAGTTCGCCCCTTCAATCTGGCCGAGGGAATTATAGGAGTAGCCGCTCGAATCCCATTGGCCAATGTCGATGGTTGTGTTGCCTCTGACCTGGTGCGTTCCGGTCGTGTTGCTGAATTCGCCGGTGAGATCATAGACAAGCCTGTCCCCAGCTGTCAGGAGCGGCTCTTGCCCAGGCACGGCAAGGATCAGTCCGGTTGCCAGCAGAAGCGCGATCGCGACGAGGACCGCGAGTCCGCGGGTGGACAGGAGGCCTCTCCAAATCGGACGCGCTGTTTTGTCATCCACAGGCTTCCCGGTCATCTCGCCCTCCGTGGAGAATTCTCGCCCGGCACTTCAAACATGACGTTAGTTCGCCGCTTTGGGGCTCAGGTTCGGGCGACAACCTTGAAGCGTTGTAGCTGCCTGCCTGACTGCAATGCCGCGCGAGGAGTTCGTCCCCAAGGAAGAGGTGCGGTACCGTCGCATCGCGCTGCTCATCGTGATGATGGGCGTGATGATGGCGGCCATCGACACGACCGCGGTCGTTCTCGCGCTACCGGTGATGATCACTGACCTGCACACCGACATCATCAGCATCGTCTGGGTGCTACTGGCCTACCTCCTCGTCATCACCATCCTCGGCACTCAGGTCGGACGCCTCGGCGACATGTTCGGCCGGGTGAGGATGTACAACGTGGGGTTCGCGATCTTCACCATCGGCTCGTTCCTCTGCGGATTCTCCTCGAGCGGCGGGGAGATAATCATCTGGCGCATCCTGCAAGGGGTCGGCGGGGCGTTCATATCATCAAACAGCGGAGCGATAATCGCGGACGTCTTCAGCGAGAAGGAGCGCGGGAAGGCGTTCGGCATCACCGGCGTCGGCTGGTCGGTCGGCGCTGTCCTCGGGATCCTGATCGGCGGCGCGTTCGTGACCTTCCTCAACTGGCGCTACATCTTCTTCATCAACCTGCCCATCGGAGTGATCGCGACGGTGGGAGGCTACATCCTCCTCAAGGAGCGCTCGCCGCGCATCAAGGAAAAGATGGACCTGGTGGGCATCGGGCTGCTCGGCGGGGGCCTGACGATGATCCTCGTCTCTCTCACCGGCATGGCGGGAGAGGGGTTCACGACCCCGCTTGGGATCCTGCTGCTCATCGGCGTTGTGATCGTGGTCCTCTTCGTGCTCTGGGAACGGTACTACAAGGCTCCATTTCTGGACCTGAAGATACTGCGGAACAGGGTGCTGAGCGCCTCGATGTTCGCGGCGTTCTTCCAGTCCCTGGCTTCGTATGCTGTGATATTCCTCGTGGTCATGTACCTGCAGGGGCCGAGGGGAATGGACCCGTTCTCGGCCTCGGTGCTGTTGATCCCCGGTTTCGTCCTGGGAGGCCTGATCGCGCCGTTCTCCGGACGCCTGTCGGACCGTCACGGGGCGAGGATCATCGCGTCCGTCGGCCTGCTGCTGCAGGTCTGCGGCATCCTCGTCTACTTCTCCCTCGACCTGAGCAGCTCGCTCTACCTGGTCGTGCTCGGCTCGGTGCTCAACGGCGCCGGCAGCAGCACGTTCTTCCCTGCGAACACGAGCGCGGTCATGGCCGCGGCGCCGAAGCGAGCGTACGGCGTCACGGCCGGCTTGCTGAGAACGCTCGCGAACCTGGGCATGGTGTGCTCGTTCGCGGTGGCGTTGTTCTTCGCCTCCGTCTCGCTGCCCCGGGACATCGCGTTCCAGATATTCCTGGGAACGGGAGGGCTTTCGCCGGTTCTCTCGGCAGACTTCGTGCAGGCGATGCACAGCGCGCTGCTGGCCTCGATCTTGCTGCTCGCCGTGGCGTTCGTGCTGTCGGTGCTGAGGGGAAAGGAGGAAAGGGCGAAGCGCTGAATCACATCAGGCCAAGCTGTCTCATCAAGCCCACGGCGTCGTAGAACAGTCTCTCCTCTACGATCTCTCCGTTCTTCCAGGTCGCCACCGTGCAGAACTCCAGATGCGCGACCTTCCCAGGTTGTACCATCTTGCCATCAGCTCCCTTCATCGGCCTCTTCAACGACACGGTCCAGTCAGCGACGGTGCACGTGTGATCCCCCTGACCGAACGCTATCTTGTAGGGATTGTTCACAAGGCTGTTGTTGAAGTTCTTGAAGAACTCCACCGCTTCGAGGTCGTGGTTGTGGCGCCCCTTCGTCGGTTCGGGCTGGTTTGGCCAGTACACTTTGACATCTTCCTTGTGGCGCTTCCTGAACACCTCCCACAGCTCGGAATCGGGTCCGGCGTTCCACGCGTCGTCCAGGGTCTTCATCAGCTTCAGGTTGTCCTCCGATGCCATTTGTCTCACCGCGAATCCTGCCGAGGAGCCGGTATATGCTCCTGTCGCTTCCTGCGCTCATTCATATATTCGTTGCGCGAGTGATAGAGCGGGGAGAAGCTTGGACGTTGTCGGACTCGTGATCGCGATCATCGTGCTCGTGATAGGTTGGATGATAGTCTCCATCCCACTCTGGATAGCGGCGAGGCTGGTCACGCAGAGGAAGGTCTCGATGCTCTCCGCGATGCTCGGGATGCTTCTGGGCGGTATCGTGTTCTTCGCAGTCTACGCTCTGACGTATCTCGTCACGAATACTTTCGTGCAGTCGACGTGGGCGGTGGTGGCATCTGCGGTCGTCGCCTTCCTGGCGTTCCTCGGGCTCTTCAAGTCGCTCTTCAAGACCAAATGGACCGGGGCGCTCGCGATCGCGATCGTCGCGGTGATCCTCACGATCATCATCCTGCTGATAATCGGGGCGATACTGGTGGCGGCCGGGGTCGCGGTGCTGTCGCTCTGAGTCGTGCCATTTATCTACGGAGGCTCCGATGCCTCGGGCATGACGATCAAGGACTCGGTGCGCACGGTCGGCGGGCTGATGGAGCTGGCGGCGCGGACCGCGCCGAAGGCGATGGGAAAGGATTTCATCGAGGCGGCGGTGCTGACGGACGAGGAGCGCGTCGCCATCGGCGATGAGCTGATCAAGATCGGCAAGGAGCGCGAGAACCCGGGGTTTGAGAGGGACGGCAAGAACGTGCTCGATGCGGACGCGTTGGTCCTGATCGGGCTTCTGCCGCACAAGGGCACAGGGCTGAACTGCGGCGCCTGCGGCTATCCCACGTGCGAGGAGTTCAACAAACACTCGTACCTCGGCGAATTCCAGGGACCGAACTGCGCCATCAGGCTGCTCGACCTCGGCATAGCGCTCGGCTCGGCGGCGAAGCTCGCCTCCGACATGAACGTCGACAATCGCGTGATGTACCGCATCGGCGTGGCGGCCAAGCGGCTGGGGATCGGGAAGGCGAACATCGCGCACGGGATCCCCCTCTCTGCGACCGGCAAGAACATCTTCTTCGATCGGCCGGTGCCCTCGAAGAAGTAGGTCCATTTCGATCGCATGCGACGAGATCCCGCCTACGTCAATCACCGAGCAATGTTTATCGTCAGGTCCAGCTCATCCTTCATCGAAGAGGGATGGGATGGGCATGAGCGACAAGTTCAGCTTCGGCAGGGATTTCAAGGGCATCGACGCGTCGACGCTGTTCGATGGAATCTTGGAATGGCTGAAGGCGGAGGGCGCCAAGATCGAGCGCGAGCAGAAGCCGGCGCAGATCGAGGCCCTTCACGGGAACATGAAGGCGATGTCGGTCTGGAAGAAGGACGTCGAGAAGACGATGTCGTTCAAGCTGACAGAGGCAAGCGACGCCGTTCACGTGGAGCTGACGATGGCTCCGGTCTCGAGCGCATTCGGGTACGACGTTTACACCTACCAGAAGAAGATCCAGACCAATTGGGGGCAGTTGGCGGAGGAGCTGT
The DNA here is from genome assembly GCA_035506675.1 of Methanomassiliicoccales archaeon. Lineage (GTDB taxonomy): Archaea > Thermoplasmatota > Thermoplasmata > Methanomassiliicoccales > UBA472 > JAJRAL01. The sequence goes on along the minus strand of DATJOX010000045.1, from coordinate 5,696 downwards.
GGACGAGGTTGGAAGGTCTGAAGCAGACCTAGGTCCGCGCATCGATCGGGGCGGATCGGAATGAACTGTCCCAAGTGCACGGCCGAGATGGTCTTGCGATTCTACAACACTCCTGAGGAGGCTATGAAGGACGTGCTCAGGTATCTGCCAGCGGAGATGATGGGGAAACCCCTCTGGCTTTGTCGCAAGTGCCTAACGGTTGTTGAGGGGTTCTGAGGCCAGGGTCGGCCTCGATCGTGCCGTCCCGGTCGTAGTCTTCTACTCGGTCGGCTTTCCGTCGTACTCCTCCGGCCTGGCGAGCGCCTCGGCCTTCGTATGCCGAACGACCTGGTCGACGTGCTCCGGCGGGGAGTAGATCGTGTACAGCTTCAGGTCGTGTTTCTTCGCGTTGTTGATGACGTTGTGGCGGGCGCCCGAGGGGACGATTGCCGCGTAGCCTTCCTTCACCTCGTGCTCGACGCCGTCGATGACGACGATGCCATGGCCCTCTTCGAAGCGGAAGAACTGATCGACGTTGTCATGCGTCTCTTCGCCTATCTCCTCGCCGGGCTTCAGCGACATCAACACAAGCTGGCTGTGCTGGCCAGTATAAAGCACGCGGCGGAAATCGGTGTTGCTCTCGGTCTCTTTCTCGATCTTTCCCACGAATCCCTTCTTTGTCATTCTGCTCACCGAAACGCCAAGGGGAGCATCCTTGGATAAGCTTTCGCAGCCCACCCTTTGAATCGACGCTGCGCTCGATCCTAGAGTTGACCTGGCACGCTCCGCTAATGTTTCAGTTCGTATGCTTCAGTGGGGACGTGCATCTCGAAGCGCGCTCCTTTCCCCGGTTCCCCATTCTCGTAAATCTCGATCCCGGTTATTGCCAAGATCTCCCTCACGAGGAACAATCCGAGGCCGGTGTGCTTCCCGAACCCCTTCTCGAAGATCCTCTTCTTGTCGCTCTCCGGAATCCCAACGCCGTTGTCCGCGTACCAGATCAGAAGGCCGTCGCTCACTTCGCTGCAGCCGATTTCTATCTTGTCAGCGCGCTCGCCGTGAAGAATAGAGTTCTCCAGGAGATTCCGGAAGACCTTCGGGAACATCGGATCGGCCAGCACCTGAATTTCGCTGGCGTCGGCGCTCACGTCCAAGCGTTCGAACTCGCTTCCTTCGCGCAACGAGTCCATGACCCTCCCCAGGCTCTGCCAGGTCGGCGGTGAGGAACCAAGCGCTCCGTAGTCCGCCATGAAATCGATCTGCTCTTTCACCTTCACGAGCGCAAGCCTGACCTTCTTCAGCTGAGCGGCGCTCGCCTCCTCGTTCGTCTTGCGCAGCTGTAGATCGAGATAGCCGGTCGCGGTGATGAGCTGGTTCATCGCGTCGTGCTTCGTCACCCAGGTAAGGAGATTCAACTTCCTAAGCGCTTCCTGGAGCTTCTCCTCGTCGCGTTTCCAGGCGGTCACGTCCTCGGCGCTGAACAGCGCCTGCACGACTTTTCCCTTCGAGTCCCTTTCGATCGGAACTGCCCTCAGTCTCAACCAGATCCAGCCCGATTTGCTGTCGCCGAACCTGAGCACCCTTTCCAGACAACCAGCACCCTTCGACTCCTGAAGGTCGTTGGAGAGCTTGACCCATTGCTCCTGATCCTCCTCGTGGATGAGGCGTTCGATGATCCCTTCCTTCTGGATCAACCCGTCCGAGGACATGCCCAGCGTTTCAAGCGCCGCCCCGCTCGCGTAGATCATCTGGTCCCTTTCGTAATCGTAGACGAGGATCGCCGCTGGATTGGCGAGGAGGACGCGCTGCAGGAATTGCTCGTTGCCGAGGGTCATGCTCACAAGACTGCAGATAGCAACGCTGTGCTGGGCGGCTATCAGCCTTTCGCCGTGGAAATCGGAACGAGATGAAGCGCGAGAAGGGGCATCAGGTCGTTTCGAGGATTGTTCGCGTGACGCGCATCGCAAGCGCGCTGGCCGTGAGCATCGTCGGCAATCCTTGGGACCTGGGCATCAATGATAGGTCAGCAACGTACAACGCCGAAGGCAGTCCTGATGGATGCATCGAGCCCACATCCTCCCGCTGCAACGGGACCGTGCCCCCAAGATGACCCGCGTTCATCATTCCAGGCACGAACGGGCCGGACACGCCAGCGTCCTCCATGACCCCCTGCGCCATCTCCGTCGCCGCGGCGAGCTTGTCACGGTCGGAAGAGGTGAGGTCCTTTCTTACCGTGCCGTCCGCCTCCACGACGCCGTTCGCCTCCTCGGCCAACTTGACCATGACGCCCACCCGGTCCTTCAGAGAGACGTTCCTCCAGGGTTTGTGGAACCAGTGCGAGAGTATGTCCAGGTAGGGCGAGAGGATGAAGTCCTGGTGTTTCGTGTACCACACCATCGGCGGCTCGCAGAGCATCTCCGCGTTCTCTTTCTTCCCGCCGAGGGTCAGGACAATGTCCGCCCAGAGCATATCCGATACCGGAAGGGATGAGGAGCGGAGGATCTGCGCCGTTCCGATCCCGCCCGCGGCAAGAACGACCACGTCAGCGGAGAGAGTCTCTCCGGCCCTTGTCCCGCCCAGAACGACGCCCTTGGCCTTTTCTCCTTCGACAACCACCTTCTCGACGGGCGTTGCCAGCTGGACCTCCGCGCCTTCGCGCCGCGCCTCGTTCAGCCAACGGCGCGCATCCCACTTCGCGCCGCTCCCGCAGCCGACCTCGCAGAGGCCGCAGGCGACGCATCGCACCGCGTTCATGGCCTTCGGCGTCGGCGCAGGTTTGTACCCTCGCGACTCCGCCGCGCGGAACATGTCTTCGGTCGTGGGTCTCCAGCGATCGCGCGGGAACGTCATCGGCTTCAGCTCCGCCTCGATCGCCTCGAACTCCTTCGTGAGATCGAGCCCGATCGCATCCAGGCCTCCGGTCGCCCGCACTAGATTGCCGCAAGCGATGGTCGTCGTGCCTCCGGCGGTGATGCCGCGCACGAGCACGAGCTCGTCGCTGCTGCGCTCCGCCCACATCGCCGGGAAGAGGCGTCCGATGGTCCGCTCGGTGCCTAGGAACCCGGCACGGCGGAGGGGCTCGGTCATCGTAACCCTCCTGGACATCGGACGGAACTCCCCGCCCGCCTCGAGGACGATCACCTTCACGCCCGCCTTGGTGAGCTCTCGTGCGGCAAGGCTTCCTCCCGCTCCCGATCCGACGACGATCGCTCTCATCCCGCTCCTCCTTCGAACGTCAGCTCCGCCACGCAGGCCTTCTCGCCCGACGTGAGGTAGCTCCTGAACTTGAGCTTGGCGCGGTCGCTGATGCCCTTCACCACGCCCTCGTCGGTGGCGCAGAGCACGGCGCAGGTGTCGGCGTCATATCCCCTCGCCAGGGCGCAGCGATGCACCAGCATCTGACCCTTCCCACCTTGAAGATTCAAACTGATCTCGATGCCGAGCAAGCGATACATCACCCTCGCCGCCTTCTCCAGGTCGCGCGGATCGTCGCGAACGCCCAGAGAGATGCGGGCCTCCCGACCGAGCTTCGTGCCCGCCTCGAAGAGCGCCCTTCTCGCGAGCTCGGTCGCCTTCTCCTTGCCGAGCGCCTGTGTCAGGACGCGCACGCGCTGCTTGTGCCCGACCGCCATTCGCTGTCGGATTGCATCGAGGTCCTTGGTCGCGTGGTCGACCAGGGGCGCCTTGTAGTTCGGTACTTGGGCCGCGAGAAGCTCGTCGAGCGCCTCGTTCGTCTCCTCCTCCACGTGCAGCAATTGCTTTCTGATCGTGCCCTTTGGAAGGTACAGATTGGCGAGCGCTAGACGAACGCTCATTTCTCGCCCTCCACACCGATGTGATGCGCGTCCGCGTGCGTCGACGCGCCGGAGTAAAGGGCATTGATCAGGTCAGCGTACCGGATCTCCACCTTCGGGCGGCGCAGCTTGAGGTTCGCGGTCAGCTCGCCGCTCTCGACGCTCAGCGTTCCTCTCACGATCGCCCATCGCCGCGGCCTTTCCGGCTGGGAGAGGCGAGCGTTCACCTCCCGAACCTCCGCGTCTATCTTCGCGGCCAGGTCGACGGTCCACTTATCCCCCTCGGGCCAGATGAGAGCGACGCAGTGCGGCCTTCCCTCGCCGATGATTAGCGCTTCGGATATCGAAGGCGTGTCGCGCAGCATCGATTCCACGCGCATCGGGCTCACGAACTTGCCGTACGAGGTCTTGATCAGCTCCTTCTTCCTCCCCTCGAGGTAGAGGTAGTTGTCCTCGAAGCGGCCGAGGTCCCCGGTCAGGAGCCAACCGTCGCGGAACGGCTGCTGCCCCTCGAACATGAAGTATCCGCTGGTGACCTGCGGCCCGCGCACCAGGACCTCGCGGTCCTCGGCGATCGCGATCTCCGTTCGCGGAAGGGGCTCGCCCACGCTGCCGATGCGGTTCCTGCCCCTGCGGTTCAGCGTGACCAGCGGCGCCTCGGTCAGCCCATACGCGTTGTGCACCTCGGTGCCGATCCTGTCCAAATCGGTTAGGATGTCGTTGCCCATCGGCCCCGAGCCGACGAGCAGGTGCTCGCATTCGTCCAGGCCGATGCGTTTCAGGGCGGACCTGCCGATCCGGGAGCGCAGCATCTTGGCGAACATGCCCGAATGCTCACGCATGGCACTGGAGGCGAGGTTCGATTCGCTCAGCGCGTTCCACAACTTCTCGTAGAAGCGCGGGACGGAGAAGAAGACGGTCGGCCGGACGAGGGGAAGGGTGTCGCGGAGCGCCTTGAAATCCTCGAGGAAGTAGACCTCGACGGACGTCGGGGCGTAGTAGACCCCGTACGACGCCAGGACGCCTTCGACTACGTGGTTCATGGGAAGGTAGGAAAGGTAGCGAACGGGTCGGTTGCGCGCTCTCCAAGGCGGCAGCGAGGCCATCGTTTCCGCCATATACGCGAGGTGCTCGTGCGTGAAGATCACGCCCTTCGCCTTGCCGGTGGTGCTGGAGGTGTAGCGGATGGTGGCCAGGTCCTCCGGCGCAACGTTCGCCATTTTGATTTCTTTCCCGTTGCCGAGGGCGAGGAACTCGCTCCACTCGAGGATCTCCGAGGGGTTCACGCACGCCGCGCGGCAGAAGGAGACTGCCTTCGCGGGCGAGTCGATCTCGTCGACTCGTCGCAAAAGCTCGGGAGTGCCGATGAAGAGGAGCTTGGCGCCGCAGGCGCGCACGATCTCGGCGATGTCCGCCGGTGGCGCGGTGTAGTAGAGCGGCACGCTCACCGCGCCCGCGAGCCCGATGGCCGTCTCGATCGCGAGGTACCTGCTGGAGTTCCAGCCGACGACCGCGACGCGATCCCCCTTGCCCACTCCAAGGTGCGCGAGCGCGGACGTTGCCCTCAGGATATCGCGCCTGAGGGTGGCGTTGTCCACGTCCAAGATCACGCCGCCGACGACATCGTGGAACGAGACCCTGCGATGCGCTCGGTCCAATCGGTACATTGCCTGCTCGTGCACCGTTCGTCCGGTGCGATGCAGGAAGCCAGTATACGCGGCGTACGAGAGCATCCGCGGGAGCAGCTTCCTCCAATCGAAGTCCCTCGTGCCGATGAGCCGCTCCTCGTTCTTGAGCGAGAACTCGCGATTCTCCGTGAAGTAGGGCGCGAGGAGCTTGAGGTTCGAGGCTTCGCCTTTCGCTCCCAGTCTAAGGAGCAGGCCGATCCCTCTCTTCGACATCGGGAAGAACAGCGGCGGCGGC
>DATJOX010000044.1:0-60267 GCA_035506675.1 Methanomassiliicoccales archaeon | reverse complement strand
CGAACGACCCGGTCGCCGGCAAGCTCAACAACGCAGCGAACGACTCGATGGCGGGCGTCTCCCAGGCGTACGCTCCCGTCGACATCGCCCTGGCGAAGCGGGTCCTGGCCAAACCGGACCTAGTTCGATCGAAAGATCTCGCATCCTATCGCCACTACCTTGAGCGCGTCCATCGTGGTGCATCTCATCTCCTCTCCGAAAAGGAGGAGCGGCTGATACTCGAGAAGGACAAGACCGGGATGACAGAATGGAGTCAGCTGCAGAGGAGCTGGCTGAGCACGCGCAAGTTCCCTATGAACATCGATGGGAACGAGAAGGTGCTGTCCTTCGGCGAGGTGTACGGGATGCTATTCGGCCCGCGACGAGATCTTCGGAAGCAGGCGGCGGAAGTCGTTTCGAGGCGCCTCCAGGAGAACGAGATCATCTGGTCGCACGCTCTCCGGTCCATCTGCGCCGATCATTTCCACACTTGCGAGCTGCGAGGTTACTCTTCGCCGCTCGACGCGAGCTATGTCTATTACGACGTCGCCGCGGATAGTGTTCGGTCGATGATGGGAGTGATCGGCAAGAACCTGGAGCTGAACGCCGGCTGGCTGGAGAAGAAATCGAAGCTTCTGGGCATCGACCGCATGTGCTCGTGGGACATTTCCGCGCTCATCCCGACGAAGGAAGAGCATGAATACGAGTGGGAGGAAGCGGTGCGGATCGTCGACTCCGCCTATAGCCAATTCGACGGGCAGGTGGGGGACTGGGTCAGGGAAATGTTCTCCTCCAATCGCCTCGACGCCGAAGTTCGCGAGGGCAAGGCCGCTGGCGCGTTCAGCCAGGATTGGCTGGGCGGGAAATCGGCCTTCATCCTCATGAGCCACAACCGGACGCTGAAGGACGTCTACACCCTCGCGCACGAGCTTGGCCACTCGATCCACACTTACCTCTATTCCAGAGTGCAGGCGCCCATCAACTGCCGCATCAGCTATTGCGTCGCCGAGTGCGGCTCGACCTTCGGTGAACTGCTGCTCACCGATGAGCTGCTCGGGGCCGCGGAATCCGACGAGGAGCGCAGGATGGTCTTGGCCGAGGTCCTTACTTCGTTCAACAACGTCGTCTTCCAGACCAGTGGAAGGTATCGCCTCGAGACTTCGCTTTACGATGCGGTCAGGGAAGGCAAGTACCTCGACGGCGAGGCGATCTCGGCGCTATGGGTCGAGGCGAGGGACTACGTCAACGGGGACGCGGTCGAGTGGTTGCCCGAGTCAAAATGGGACTGGGCGCGGGTGCCGCACTACTTCTTCTCCGACACGAGATACTACAACTACCCGTACGCGTTCGCGCAGCTGTTCACCTTCGCGCTCTACCGTATCTACAAGGAGGAAGGGAGGGGTTTCGTGCCCAAGTTCAAGGCCATGCTCGCTGCGGGGTCTAGCAGATCCCCGGAAGAGCTTGCGTCCGACTTCGGTTTCGACCTCGGGAGCGAAGCGTTCTGGGAGAAGGCGATGGAGCAAGCGCGCGAGTTCCTGGCCATGCTACGCTAGGCGACATTCGGAGCATCAGGAACATCGAATCTCGCATGCGGACCCTTTTATAGTAGAACCGGGTATTCGTGGGCGGTCACCGTGAAGGTAAAGACCGCAGTAAAGATCGGCTTGCTCTTCGCCGGCTTCTTCGTCCTGTCGAAGGTCGAGAAGGGCAAGAAGTGAAACCGCTTGCGCTTTTGTGAACTTGCTGGCTAGCGAAGTCTGCCGGTGGCGTAGAGAACCAAGGCCGCGATCATCAGCACGAGGGCGAATTGCCACCACTGCAGCATCTCGATCCCGGCGGCAAACGCCACCACCACTCCGAAGGCCCCGAGCCAACCCGCCTTCCTGTACGCCTCCCGCGCCCGCTTGGCGTGCTCGATCAAAGGGCGAATGGCAAGGTATGCGAGCAGGATCAAGATCACCCACGAAGCAGCCTGCAGCCAAGGAGCGAGCGCCCCGACCCCCTCCTGAAGCAGCGAGCTTTTCGGGTCGAAGCCTATGAACGCGAGGATTCCGCATAGGAAGGCAGCGAAGGGCGGCGCCCAATTCCTCCTCGCTCGCCGCAAGCGTCTTCCGGCCATCTTCCCATCCGCTCCCGGAATCCGCTCCAGGCTAATGAACCTGACAACGTCAAATGCGCTCGCCGCGAACGGCGACTTGCGAGTGCTGGATTGGCCCTCTGGGCAGACCAATAGTTATTTAAGTCGAATTCCATTAGGGCGACCTACCTATAGGTGACGATATGGTCGAGTTCAAGGCCGTTATCAACGATGGCAAGAATGGGAAGTCCGTCCAGGTCTCGGTGACCGGACACCACGCCAACTCCCTCATCGGGAAGAAGATCGGGGACGTCGTGGATGGCATCTTCGTCGGACTGCCTGGATACAAGCTCACGATCACTGGTGGCTCGGACAAGGACGGCTACCCGATGCGAAAAGACATCCCCGGCGTCAAGAGGCGCAAGATCCTCCTGACCAGGGGAACGGGCTTCAGCTCGACGGAGCCGGGGTTGCGCAAGCGCAAATCGATCCGCGGCAACACGATCTCCCCGGACACCGTGCAGCTGAACATGAAGGTCACCACCAGCGGCTCTAAGCCGATGGAAGAGCTGATCAAGCCCGAGGAGAAGAAGAAGTGATGAACGAGGTCCGCCAGCCCGAGGTCAACATCGGCATGATCGGCCATGTCGACCATGGCAAGACGACACTGACCAAGGCGCTCAGCGGCGAATGGACCGACCGGCACTCCGAGGAAGTGAAGCGAGGAATCTCGATCCGCCTCGGGTACGCGGACGTCAATTTCTACAAGTGCAACAACTGCCAGGGACAGGCGGCGTACTCCAACGCGGCCACCTGCCCGGGCTGCGGCGGCGAGACCCAGTTCCTGCGCTCCGTTTCGTTCGTGGACGCGCCGGGGCACGAGACGCTGATGGCGACGATGCTCTCTGGGGCAGCGATAATGAACGGCGCGCTCCTGCTCGTGGCCGCGAACGAGAAGTGCCCGCAGCCGCAGACGAAGGAGCACCTGATGGCGCTCACGATCATTGGCGTGGATAAGATCATCATCGTCCAGAACAAGATCGACATCGTCACCAAGGAAGAGGCGTTGGAGAACTACCGCCAGATCAAGGAGTTCGTGAAGGGGACGATCGCTGAGAACGCTCCGATCATTCCCGTCTCCGCCAATCACAACGTCAACATCGACAAGCTCATCGAGACGATCGAGCGCGTCATCCCGACGCCTAAGCACGACACCAAGAAGCCGGCGCGCATGTTCGTCGCGCGCTCCTTCGATATCAACACCCCTGGCACCGAACCCAATGCCCTCCGGGGAGGAGTCCTCGGTGGCTCATTGACCCAAGGGATGCTCGAGGTCGGCGACGAGATCGAGATCGCGCCGGGCCGCAAGGTCGAAGTGGGCCGAGAGGTTTCCTGGGAGAAGATCACCACGAAGGTTGAGTCGCTGCACGCCGGGGAGGCGGAGCTGGACGTGGCGCGGCCCGGAGGGCTCATCGCCATCGGTACGAAGCTCGACCCTTCGCTCACGAAGTCCGACGGCCTGACCGGTCGCGTCGTAGGCAAGCCGGGAACGCTTCCGCCCGTGCTGCACAAGTTCATCATGACCACCAAGCTGCTCGAGCGCGTGGTCGGAAGCGCGGTCGATCTGGCAGTCGACAACATCAAGACCAACGAGCCGCTGATGCTGAGCGTCGGCACCGCGACGACCGTCGGAGTGGTGACGAGCGCGCGCGGCGACGAGTCGGAGGTCGCGCTCAAGATTCCCGTTTGCGCGGAGAAGAGCCAGAGGGTCGCGATCTCGCGCAAGATCCAGGGCAAGTGGCGCCTCATCGGGTTCGGCATTTTGAAGTGAGGGCGCGAATGCAGAAGGTCGTCTTGGACACGAACGCTCTGCTGATGCCCTTCGAGTTCTCGTTGAATCTCGATCTCGAGCTGAAGCGAATTCTTGGGCAGTGCGAGGTCTACGTTCCTGGCCCGGTTATCGGTGAACTGAAGCGTTCGACGAGCAAGTACGCGAAGATGGCGCTCGAGCTCTCGCGCAAGTACAAGCGCTATGAGACCTCGATCCAAGGGGACGCGGGGATAATGGACGCGGCCGAGAGCCTGCAGGCGTTCGTGGTGACGAATGATGCGCTGCTGCGCGCGAAGCTGCGCCAGCGCGGGCTGAAGGTCATCTTCCTGCGCTCGAACAACCATCTGGAATTCGACGGCGACTATTGATCAGATGAGCGGCGACGGGGCGTCATCGTCCTTGCCGGACGCGGGCTCCATTCCTATCTGTTTCAGACGCTGTTCGAGGATCTTTTTTCCGAACGGTGTGGCCGCGTAAACCGGGACCTTCGTTCCAGCCTGAAGCAGGGCTTTGGTCTTCGCCTCCTCCCTGAGCCATCTCGAAGCGCATCCTGAGATGACGTCGCAGGTCTCGAATAGCGTCCGCGCATCCTTCTGGTCGACTCCGGTGGTGTGCACGGCGAACAGCGCGACGTTGTCCCCGAACCCATCGCGGATCGCCCTCGCATCGTCAGCGCGCGCCACGGTCACGCCCACCTTGCGATAGCCCATCTTGAACGCTTTCTGCGTGCCGGCGAACATATCGATCTTCGCGGTCTCGGGATCGAGTACGTTCTTCCTTCCCACCGCCTCGATGACCTCGATGTGCGGCGTCGTCTCAATCTGGCCCGACATCCGCCCCCCGATGCCCTGGATGATCTCTGGGTCGGAGACGACCACGGTTCCGACGCCGTCCCCGGCAATCACCGCCGCATCGAGCAGGCCTTTCGACACGCACATCCCGAGGAGCTCCGAGACCCCGAAGGAAAGGAAGTCGCGCATGCGAAGCTTCCTCGTCGGCGCGCAGAACCCGAAGTCCCGGATGCGGAACTCCATGTTCTCCTTGACGACCTCGGAAGTGATGACCTTGATGCCGCGATGCTTCGCGAAAAGAGGGCAGTAGGTGACCTCTGGCTTCCCGACGAACGTGACCTTGCCGTCCTCGATGACGACCTTCGTTCGACCGAGCGCCTCCACGACGTGCCGATCCTTCATACGACCTCGCAAGCGCTGTGACAGTTAAAGATTGCTCTCGATTTGACGACGAACCTTCGAATGTACCTACCAGATGCTGCGCTGCCTACGCAGAAAATGGTTAAATATGCTCCTGGCGTTTACGAGGATACCCGGTGAACAACATGGCTGAGGGGACCGACGACAAGCTCATCCTTGCCTTGAGGAGGATCGCGCTCCTGGGAGGCATGCACGACTACGTTTCGCTTTCATCGCGCGAGCTCGGCGACATGCTCGAGGTGAGCCAACAGTCGGCCTCGAAGCGCATCCTCGAGATGCTCAACGAGGGATGGATAGTTCGAGACCTCGGCGCGCGCCGCCAGAGGATCAAGCTCACCGAGAAGGGCATGGATGCCCTCCGTCAGGAGTACTCCGAGTACCAGCGCATCTTCGAGACGCGCGATCACCTGGTCATCAAGGGCGGCATCGTCACCGGCATGGGCGAGGGCCAGTACTACGTCACTCAGGAGGGCTACCAGGAGCAGTTCCTGCACCGCCTCGGCTTCCGCCCGTACGAGGGGACGCTCAACGTGCGCGTCTCGCCCACCGACCTCTACAAGCTGGACATACTTCGCAGGAGCGTGGGGATCTTGATCAAGGGGTTCGAGCGCAACGGGCGCACGTTCGGCGACGTCGTCTGCCACAAGGCCTCCCTGCAGAACATCGAGTGCGCGGTGGTCGTGCCCTCCCGTTCGCACTACGAGGACGTGATCGAGGTGCTGTGCAAGTACCACCTCAGGCGCACGCTCGGCCTCAAGGACGGCGACGTGGTCGAGGTACGCGTCTCCCTTGTCTGATCACTTCTTGCTCTTCAGCACGTGCTGCACCGCGGCCACGAACACTGGCTTGCCGTCGCCGTCGGAGGAGGGGTCAACGCCGGAACGGGTCCAATCAGGATGCTGATAGCGGTGGAACACTCTCTCGGGATGCGGCATGAGCCCGAGGACGTTGCCTTGCTTGTTGCAGATGCCAGCGATGTTCGAGACGGCGCCATTCGGGCACCAAGGGTAACCAGCATAGTTGCCGTTCGAGTCGACATAGCGGAACACCACCTGATCGTTCTTCTCGAGCTCCTCCACCAGCTTCTGCTCCTTCTCGCGCTCGAACATGAGCTTGCCTTCGGCGTGCGCGCAGGGCACTAGGAGCACCTTCCCTTTCGGGAGCAGCGAAGTGAATAGGCAGCTGCCCCTGTTCTCGTGCTTGAGCAGGGTCGGGATGCACTCGAATCGCCCCGACGAGTTCATGTAGAGCGCCGCCTCTGGCTGCGCGCTCATCACCGCGCCTAGGGCGGGCAGCATTCCTAGCTCGACGAGGATCTGGAAGCCGTTGCAGATGCCGATGACCGGCCTGCCGGCGTTCACGAATTCCTTCAACTCCGAAGACAGCGACGAGCGCATCCTCGCGGCGAAGATCGCTCCGGCACGGACGTAGTCGCCCGCGGAGAATCCTCCCGGCAGAGCGAGGATGTCGTAGTCGCCCAGATCCCGCTCCATCTCCTTCGGGCAAGCGTGCACGAGCTGCTTCAGATGCACCTTCTCCGGCGATGCGCCCGCCTCCGCGAACGCCGCCGCCGTCTCCTCTTCGCAGTTCGTGCCCTCGATGCGCAGCACGCACACGCGGACGCCGTTCTTCTTCATCCCAGCAGCCTCCAGAGCGGTTCGGACCAGGCGCGCCTGAGTTCGCCCACCTCGACGTCCACGAGGACGTCCGCGTCCTCGATGACGAGCATCTTGCCGCCGACGGTACCTACGTGCACGGACGGCGCCTTCATCCGCTGCAGCCACTCGTCCTCCTTCTTCCTGTCAACCTCGACCAGGAAGCGCGAGTGCGATTCGGAGAACAGCTTCGCCACGGAGCTGAGCTCCTTGAGCACCTTCAGATCGATGTTCGCGCCGACGTCCCCGCCGATGCACATCTCCGCGAGAGCGACAGCGAGACCCCCATCGGAGAGGTCGTGACAGCTACGCACCAGAGAGCGGTCGACGCCTTCCTGAAGACCGAACATGGCGAGCGAGAGCGCCGATGGATCGGAGCCAGGGACCACTCCGCCCATTCCATGGAACATGCGGTAGAGCGCCGAACCGGCAAGCTCCTGCTTCGTCGTCCCCACGAGGTACAGGGCGTTCCCTTCCTCCTTCAGGTCGGTCGTGACGCACTTGCGAATGTCCGGGACGATGCCGAGACCGAGGACCGTCGCCGTCGGTAGGCATGCTCCCTTCGACGTCTCGTTGTAGAAGCTGACGTTGCCGGAGGGAACAGCGAGGTTCAGCGCCGTCGCCATGTCGCCTATTCCACGAACGGCCTCACGGAACTCGCCCAGGCGTTCAGGTTTCTCCGGATTGCCGAAGTTGAGGCAGTCGGTGAGAGAGTGAGCGAAGCCGCCGACGGCGGCGATGTTGCGGCAGACCTCGTCCACCGACGCCTGTCCGCCTTTGTACGGGTCGAGCGCCGTGAACCAGGGGTTCACACCGATGGCGATCGCGAGCCCGCGATACGAATCCGCGAGTGGCTTGATAACCGTGGCGTCCGCCGGACCGCGCAGGCCCAGCTTGCCCTGCATCGGCTTGATGACGGTGTTGCCGCGCACCTCGTGATCGTACAGCCTCACGACCCACTCCTTCGACGCGATGTTCGGGTCGGAGAGCAGCTTCAAGAGGACCTCAGTGAGGTCTCGTGGGAGCTGCGGAGGCACCTCTTCAGCCAGCAAAGGTCCCTGCTCGACACAGGATGGCCGGCAGTACTCCGGCCCCTTCGTGAGGAAGTCCAGGTCCATGTCGAAGACCTTCTTGCCTTGGAAGACGAGGCGCACGACCTGTTCCTTGATCACCTTGCCGACGACCGTCGCCGGCACGTCCCAAAGCTCGAAGACCTCGAGGATCGCGCGCACGTTCTTCTCCGGCGCCGCGAGCATCATGCGTTCCTGCGACTCCGATACCCAGATCTCCCAGGGCGCGAGACCCATTTCCTTCAACGGCACCTTGTCGAGGTCGACCTCCGCTCCGCATCCGCCGGAGAGCGCGATCTCGCCGACGACGCACGACAGGCCTCCTCCGCCCAGGTCCTTCATTCCATTGATCAATCCGCGCGAGTTGACCTCGAGGCAGGCGTGGATGAGCGGCTCCTTCATGATCGGGTCGCCGAGCTGCACTGCGCCCCTCGACTCCTCTTCCGATTTGGCGGTGAGGACTGCCGATGCGAACGTCACCCCGTGGATGCCGTCGCGGCCGGTCCGGCCGCCCACGAGGATCAGCACGTCGCCGACGCCCTTGACTGCGTTCTTGACGATGTCCGAGCGATTCGCGATGCCGATGCAGCCGACGTTGACCAGGACGTTGCCGACGTAGCGATCGTCGAACCAGAGGCCGCCCGCGACCGTCGGGATGCCGATCCGGTTGCCGTAGTCGCGGATTCCAGCGATCACTCCGCCCACCAGGTACTTCGGGCTCTTCGTTCCCGCGGGTACCTCGCCGGCGTAGTCGATCGGGCCGAAGAACAGCGGGTCGACGAGCGCGATCGGCTGCGCCCCCATGCACAGCACGTCGCGGACGATGCCCCCGATGCCGGTCGCGGCGCCACCGTATGGCTCTATCGCCGACGGGTGATTGTGCGATTCGATGCGCAGCGCGTACGCGTGGTCCTTGTCGAACGCCATCACTCCCGCGTCGCCCTTCGCGATCACGTCCGGATGATGGATGTTGAAGATGTGCTCCCGGAGGAAGATCTTCGATGATTTGTAGCAGCAGTGCTCGCTCCACGCCTGCCCGAGAGATTGAAGTTCGACGTCGGTGGGCTTGCGCATCTTCGCGGCGAAGTAACGCTGGATGCTCTTCATCTCGTCGAGGCTGAGGTTGAGCGCGAGCTTCGCGCTGATCTCCTTCAGCTGGTCGTCCGTCGCTGCGAGCACATCGATCTCGAACAGCTCGAACGCCTCGGACCGGGAGCTCATCAAGGCATCGGTCGCCATTGCGCTCACCTTACGCGGATCTCGTACTTTTGGATGACTGGATTCGCGAGCAGCTTGCGGCACATCTCCTCGGCCTGCCTCTTCGCCTCGGCCGCGGGAGCGTCGAGCTCGACCTCGAACACCTTGACCGCCTTCACGTTCTTGATGCCCTTGAAGCCGAGGAGCTCGAGCGCCTTCTTCGTGTTCTGCCCCTCAGGATCGGCCACCCCAGCCTTCAGCTCGACCCATATGTCGACCGTCACCACGATGCCACCGCCCGTGGAATCGGAGCCTCGATACTTAACAAATTGGGAGGGACGCGCGTGTGGCAGTGCTCAGACGACCCCGGACTTCAGATACTCGGTCACGACCTGGAGCACGCCGCTTATCACGAACTCTACTGCGACCGCTGCCAGGAGAAGACCCATGATCCTGGAGAAGGCGTGCGCCCCGCTCCGTCCCATGCGGCGGAAGATGGGCTCCGAATACACGAGGATGATGTAGCACAAGGCCGCGGTCGCGATGATCGCCGCGAACACCCCCACGATGTCCAATACGTCCCCGGCTGCGCCCGCGTAGGAGATCGCGATCATGACGGTGGTGATCGCACCCGGTCCAGCGAACAGCGGGATCCCGAGCGGAACGATGCCGATCTCCTCCTTCTCGAGCCCCTCCTGTTGATCCTCCTCACTGATCTTCGCTCTCGAGCCTCGTCCTTGCATCATCGAGAACGCGATTGTGAAGAGCAGTATGCCCCCTGCGATCTTGAACGCCGGTATGGTGATTCCGTAGACCGCGAATATCGCCTGGCCGAATAGGGCGAACCCTCCCAGGACCCCCACGACCACGAGCGTGATGTTCCGGATCACCCTTCGTTTCACGTCCTGAGGATACCCTTCGGTCATCGCCACGAAGAACGGGATGCTGCCGATCGGGTTCACGATGGCGAACACCGCGGCGAATGTGGTGATGGCGAACTCCAGGGTCATTGCTGTGCTGAGAGACCCCGCTCCGTACTTATGCCTTTGCTGCTACCGGGGAAGCGCGTCTGGCGAACACCAGGTACCCGGTGTGGCCGAGCATCTCGAAGGAAGGCCGGACCCCGCCTTCGTGCACCTCCATGATTCTCTGGATGTTCTCCAGCGCCTCGACTTCTGCGTAGCCTCGCGAGCGAAGCGCCTTCACGGTCTCCTCGAGCTGATTCATGTTGGGGATGTAGCAGCAGATGCGCCCGCCCGGCCTCAAGTACTGTTCGAGGTTCGCCAGCGATTCCCAAGGGGCCGGCAGGTCCATGACCAGACTGTCGGCGACTGCGTCGACCTCGACTTCGCGAGCGTTTCCGAGGATGAGCGACCATCGGTCCTGGAGTCCCGACCTCTCGATGTTCCTCCTTGCCTTGGACGCGTGGTCCTCGCGAAGCTCGATGGAGAGCACCCTGCCTCTCTCCCCGACCGCCGAGAGCAGCGCCAGGGTTAGCGAGCCCGACCCCACTCCCGCCTCGATCACGACGTCCCCAGCCTGGACCCCCAATCGCAACAGGATCGTCGCCGCGTCCTTGGGAATGATGACCTGGGCGCCTCGTTCCAGAGAATCCATGAGCTCAAGAGCGCGCGGCTTCAGTAGAATGAAATCGCGCCCGGCAATGCTGATTCGCGCTCCCTCCTCGCTCGCGAGCAGCCTCGTCCCGTCCACGACGCCGAGGCCGGGGACTCGAAGCATCTCCGGGGCCAGTTGCAGAAAATGCCTTTTGCCCTTGTCATCTAGAAGATATACCAGCTCGCCCTCGCGCACGAACGGCCATCGGTGGGCGAGCGGAAAAGGTTTCGGCTACCTCAGCGCGTACCCGCACTTCGGGCACTTCTGGTCATGCACGGAGATCGCCGCCCCGCAGTTCGGGCAGCGAGGGATTCCTTCGACCTGCTCGATCTGCTTCTCGGGCTTCTTTTCCGCCTCGGGCGCGGGAGCGGCCGGCTTCTCGGACTTGTACGCCGGGGCCGCGTACTCCGGCTTGGGAGGATACTGATACCCCGGCCGCTTGAACTTCACCAGGAGCAGATAGAGCACGAGCCCGAAGCCGCTCAGCAGGAAGCCGATCACGGCCCAGCCGACGTGCACGTGGTCGTGTTTTCGCATGTCGAGCACTATGTAGGCGGCGCAAATCACGCCCACCAGGAACCAAACCACAGGTGTCCAGAGTGTAAGATCATCCATCCCATCACCATACGGAAAGTGCCGAGGCGCGATAAAAAGGTAGCGAACTTGTTACTCTGGCCTAGGACCTGCGCACCTCGTTGAGGTACCACTCCATCGCGGCGATGAACTCCCCGACGCTCCTCTCCCCGGATATCCACTTGAGCCGGATCGCGCGCACCTTGTTCTGATAGTCTTCTGGAATCTCGACGTTCGTGATCATGTTCATGCGGCGCAGAAGCCGCAGGCGCATCTCGATGCTGTCGAACGGCGCCTTCAAGTATTGGAAGTGGAGGTCGAGGTTGCCGTCGGCGCGCAGCGAGAAGAACCAATGCGCGAGGTCGTTGTGCTTGAGGTAAGGCGTCACCGTCGTAACGCCGTGGAACTCGCGCCACCAGAATTTCATTCCCGCCTCCTCCGCCCAGTCAAGGATCGATTCGGCCGCGTGGACCTCGAGCATCCCCTGACCCTTCTGCATTTGCGTGAAGAAGATGAACTTCATCGACTTGTCGTCCTTGCCCGCCTCGAATGCCGCTCCAGGCAACTCGTCCGCGAGCGATTCTGGCACGTCCTCTTGCAGTTCGGTCGCGTCCAGCTTCGGCGCCACGAGGTCCTTGTTCTGCTTTTCCAGAACTCCGACCCTCGTCTCCACCAGCGGGGGCGACGACGTTGCCGCTGCTGACGAAGCGCCGACCCGCGACACGAGCCTCTCGATCTCCTTCTCGCGACCCCGCCACCAGTTCCTGCTCCACACTCGATCCAATTGCCACCCTCTCTCCTCAAAGAACTTGGGGCGAACGACATCGCGCTCCCTGGCCGACCTGGCCGCGTGGAAAGAGGCGCCGTCGCACTCGACGCCGAGGGCGTAGCGCGAGGAATCTTTGGGATCGACGATGGCGAGGTCCAGCCGATACCCGCTGAACCCGATCGCCGCATCTACTGTGTATCCTTTCGCTTGCAGCGCTTCTTTCAGCTGCTGCTCCAAAGGCTTCTGGAGCGAGGTCAGCGTCGGTTGAGGTGGCGTTTTGGGCAGGGGATTGAGGTCCTCTAGGAGATTTTGCACCTCATCCTTCTTCGCGTCGGACACTGCCTTGGCGTACGCGAGGTACTCCTTCAGGCGCTTCGGGCCGAGGTTCTTCGACTCGTCGACCGGCAGCGCCGAGGGGTCGAAGGAAGCGATCATGATGACCTTTTCTCGCGCCCTGGTCACGGCGACGTTCAAACGGTTCTCGCCTCCTTCCTGGCTCAGGCTTCCGAACTGCACTCGGAACTTGCCTGCCGCGTCCGGCGCGTAGGCGACGGAGAATATGATCACGTCACGTTCGTCGCCCTGCACGTTCTCGATGTTCTTGATGAACGGGCGGTCGTCGAGGTTGCGATCGCTCGCGGTCGCGGCGGCGTACAGGCGTTCGAACTCCGCGTTTGAGTTTCGCCTTTCGTCAACCAAGTCCTCGATCAGGTCGCGCTGCGGCTCGTTGAAGGTGATTACGCCGACGGAAGGCATCTTGCCCTTCTTCTCGCCGTCCGCGAGCAGCGTTTCGACGATGTCGACGGTCTTGCTCGCCTCGACCGCGTTCGTGCGCTCGTCCCAGGCGCCTTTGACCCTGACGTACTCGATCGGAGGCACCGGGAACGTGCGCTGCACGTTCGCGGCGATCTCGAGATTGCCGTCGTAGAAGGCGTGATTCGAGAAGTCGATGAGCTCTTGGAATCGGGAACGATAGTGCCAGCTGAGGTAGCGGGGCGTGAAGACGCGCATCGAGAGCACGAGCAGGCTTTCTGCCTCCGTGACCTCGTCGAGCTCCTCGTCCTCGTCCTTCGAGCGGAAGAGATCGAACGGACGCAGCTGCTTCTCGTCGCCGGCGATCACAATCCGCTTCCCGCGATAGATGCAGGGCAGGGCCCGTTCGACCGCGAGTTGGCTCGACTCGTCGAAGACGACGAGGTCGAACAACCCCCTCGTCAAAGGCAGCACCTCGGACGCCGCTTCCGGAGACACCAGCCAGCACGGGCAGACGCGCATCATCTGGAACGGATAATCCTCGACGAGCTTGCGGACAGGCTTCACGCGACGCTTCTTCATGAACTCGGCCAGGAGCTTGTTCCACTCGGTCTCCGGGCGCTTGTTCGGGTGATGCTCTCCCGGAGGCAGCTCCTTCTTCCTCGCGTCCTCGAGGATCCGCAGCATGAGGCGGCGGCGGAAGAGCTCCATGCGCTTCTTCGTCAGGTCCTCGAGGCGGAACTTGAGCTCGAGGTAGCGTTGGAACGGATCACCCGAAAGCTGCGGGTTCTCGGATTCGATGCTCGAGATCCAGCGCGCGACGATCTCCTGCTCGACCGTCTTCGCCCACGAGCTCTCGTCGATTCTGAGCGCACGGGCGCAGTTGTCGAACAGTTCCAGCCCCACGTGATCCAGCGAGAGCACCAGTCTATCGTACTCTTGCACAGCGTCGAATTCAGAGATCGCTGCCCGCATGGCCTCGCATCGAGTCCTGAGCGCATCCGGGCTGCGAAGCAGCGCACGCATCTCATCAACGCCTTCGGGTCTCAGGAATTTCGATGCCTCTTGAAGCGACGCGAGAAGCTCACGGCCTTGCCCAAGCGCGGCCGCGACCTGTGCCGTCGTCACCAGGCGAGGGTCGTTGGGATAGAGCGCCGAGATCTGGCGCATCATCCTGTTCGCGCGACGCCACCTGCCGCTCAGGAATCTGAGCGTCTTGGATCGGAGAGCCTCGTAGTCGGGGATCGAGGCGAGCGCCGCTTGCTGCTGCTCGATGCTTCCGAGGAGCATCGCGTTCGTCGAGGAGAGCGAGGTCATTCTTGCAAGTGTGGCCTCCATCTCGAAGCGCGCGTTCGCATCGAGGGTGGAGAAGGAGCGGCGTTTCTGCAATGGATAGGTAGGTGAATCGAACCGGTAGTGCCCGATCTGCAGGTTCGGTAGCTTCTCCAGCAGCTCATTGAGTGATTGTTTCGTGAGCCTCGTTGGGATGTTGCCGAGCTGCATCTTGGTGGCGTAGTTCGGCTCGGCGGCGGAATACAGCTCCTGCAGTCGGACCCCTCCGAACTGCTCCTTCCAAGTCGGCTCGACGAGCGCGTTCAACTGCGCGATCGTGTCGTCGATGCGCTTCGACGTCTCTTCGAACTCGCGCTCCAGTCTCTCGTCCCGAGCGGGAGGGTCGCCTTCCGCGCGTTTCGCGAGGATTCCATAGACCGCCTGCCGGTCGCCGCGCGCATCGTGAAGGAGGATAACAGCATCCGCGAGCCCGGACCTTCCCAGGCGCTGATGGACGACGTCGAGCGCCGCCCTCTTCTGGCAGACGACGAGGATCTTCTGCCCCTTCGCCAGCGCGTTCGTAACGAGGTTCACGATGACCTGCGATTTGCCGGTGCCGGGAGGACCACGCACGACGGTGCATTCCGAGCGTTGCGCCTCGAGGATCACCGTGTCCTGACTCGAATCCGTCGGCAGAGCGAAGTTTATCTCGCGGTCGGGGACCGTGTCGATCACTATCGGCCCCGCGACCTCAGTTGCGCTTGATCTAAGCTCAGAGGACTCGAGCAGCTCGTCGATGATGCCCTGGTCGGTGTCGCCTCCCTCCGCCCTCGCGATCAGGTCTTCGTAGTCGCGGTAGATGGCCGTCGACCCTTGCGGGAACGAGCCCACGATCGGCATGCCCTCGAGGTGCAGCTTGTCCTCGCCCAGCCTTGCGATGTCATCGGCTGAGAGGGGTTGAAGGGGCTTGGCGATCTCGAAGGCCTCTGCGTCCCTCAGGTCCATTCCCGCGTGCCGCAATATTCCCTGCATCCCGAGGATGAGGTGTGCGGCGACCCGCTCCTTCGGAGCGTTCTCGAGGAGGTCGTCGACGGAATTCTGCAGGTCATCGTTGAGCGAGACCCCGCCTGCTTTCCTCATCGCGGCGACGAGCGCGCGATTCACGATCGGTTCTGCGTCCTCTTCGATAGCGAGGTACCAACCGCAGATTCCCTGCCTTCTCCTCTCAAGCCTCACTGGGAACAATAGCAACGGGGCACGGACGTAATTGTCCTGGCTCACTCTGCCTACGATGAAAGGGAAGCCGATGTAGAAGTCGCGCACCCCTGTCTCCTCGAACACCATCCTCGCCGAGCGTTCAAGCTGCACGAGATGCGCGCGGATCGCTTGCGCCTCCTCGCTGAGATCGCTGTCGCGCAACAGGCAGAGCGAACCCTGCGAGCGCACTGCCTTCGAAAGCGCCTCCTCGATCTTGTCCTCATCGTCGCGCCAAAGGAAGGCGAGGTCGAAGTTCCACTTCTTCTCCGTCCGTCTCAAGAGGATAGCGCGATTCCTCCAATCGACGTGGAGCATGCGGTCGCGGTACGTGCGCAGGCGTTCAGAATAGCGCACGAGCTGCGCGTCAAGATCACTCCCATCCACGTTTGAGGAAGCATTGGGCCAGATAATAATGATTTCTGACTGAGTGGAGGGCTATGACTAGATAAGGAAAACGCGAAGCGCTTGGTGTCTGCAGGAATCTGCTCGGGCGCTTGCGCGATGCTCGACGCAAGTCGCGTAAGACGACTTACTTCTTCTTTGCCTTTGCTTTCGGCTTTGCTTTCTTCGCTGCAGGCTTCTTCTTCGGCGCTGCCTTCTTGGCTGGCATTGTTTTTTCCACCTTTGCAAGCCGGAGACGTCCGGCTCCGTGGGCAATATTCACATTTATATTAAATAAATGTTTTGAAATCCGTGGCGATTCCTGAACAGAGCGCCGGGTAACTACGCTGCTCCGCTTCAACGAGGAAACGCTCACACTAATGACGTTCATCTTTGCACATCTGGCTCGTTCGTTGCTCACGTCAGAACGCTGAGGTTATTGGAGATGAATGCGATGATGTAGACGAGGAAGAAGCATGCGTAGAAGGCGTGATACTTCTCTTTCTCGTCCGCGCCGCGACGAGACTGAGCACGATCAGAGCGCTATCGTCTCCGGATAGATCACGCCCCGGTCGACGAGCTGCTGGTAACCCTTGAGCAGCGTGTCGAAGAAGTCTAGGACCGGTAGCGCCGCCCCGAGAAGGAAGAACGCTCCGCTCGGTGTTAATGCAACGGGAAATCGGCCGTTCTCACTTCAGGTGGCGCAGCGCCCGTTCCTCTTCGATGGCCTGCAGGATCTGCGGCGAGACCGGTATCCACGCCCGCCCTCTCCCTAGCTGCTTGATGTTTGGGCGCGGCTGACCTGCCTTCTTGGACCGGGCGGGCATGACCTGCACTTCGACCTGGTCCCAAGGAATCGCCATTTCGGGCTTTCCCGCGAAGCTCAGCATTATCGACCGCTCCCTCAGCCTGACCTCCCTCGGGCGCATAGCGCGGTCTATGAAGAGGATTCCAACTGGCGCGAACAACAGGATCGCGATGCCGATGATCAGGAACAGCAGGGAATCCGGCTCGACCAGACCAATCGCCAAGAAGACGATCGCGGGGAACTCGCTCGCGACGAGGTAGAGCACGGTGGAGATGCTCAAGGGGTTCTTGAACGTCCTCTCGATTTCGGAGCCCTTCGACGTGGCCGCCATCTACCCTGCAACTCCCGACGGCGATATCAAACCTACCTAGTCGCGCGTCGCACATACCAATACCAGATGGTCTTAGTGGCACGCAGTTTTCTGCAGCCGAAAATGAGTCTCTCTGGGGCAAGTATCTTATAGATTCATGGCCTTGAGCGGGAACGATGGCAGAAACCGCCTTCCCTAGCAGGGTCAAGACCCTTCTATCGCTGCTCATGATAGTCGGGGGCTTCGCGATGTACTGGGGATGGGGTCTGATCTACGGGAGCTGGAACATCTTCGACCCGAGCAACATGGGCGTGTACGCGATCGTCGTCGCCCTGCTCGCCTTCGGCGTTTTCGGCCTGCTCCTCGTTCGGGCGCAGGGCCGCGAGCAGTGAGCCGTCCGCGCTAGATTCTCGGTTCCGCGTCTACATCGATCTTGCCGCGTAGGCGATCGTGCTCGTCTCCTTCCCGCAGACAATGCAACTACCCTGATACTCTTCCTTCTCGTAGGGCGTGCCTAGGATCTTCAGTTCGGTCTTCGTCTCGATCTCGCGCCCGCACGCCTCTTCGCCGCACCATCCGAACTTCAGTATCTTCTTCGGCGGGTTGTCGAGCGAGTCGATGAGCACGACCGAAGCGGCCAATCTCTTCTGCGCCGCCTCGTGCATCTCATTCGTGATCTTCTCGAGCATCGCGTGGACGTCTTTCGCCACGTTCTGCCTGAGCATGCTCCCCTTGGTCGCATCGAAGCGAACCGCGTACGCCACCTTACCTTCTGAGATGTCCCTTTGCCCCAGCTCCAGGCGCAGCGGCACCCCCTTCAGCTCCCAGTTGTAGAACTTGCTCCCTGGTCGTTCGTCCTTCTCATCGAGATGTACGCGCAATCCGGCCTCATCGAGCTCGTCGCGCAGCCTGCGCGCCTCGGCGAGGACCTCCTCGACCTTGCCCTTCGCGAGGATCGGCACGATGACGACTTGGATCGGGGCGACGTCGGGCGGCAGAACGAGTCCCTTATCGTCCCCGTGGAATGCGACCACCGCCCCGACCAGGCGCTCGCTCATTCCATAAGTTGTCTGATGCACGAACTTGCGGCTACCGTCGACGGCCTCGTAGGTTATGCCGAACGGCCTCGAGAAGTTCTCGCGGTAGTGGTGGATCGAACCCATTTGGAGCGAGCGCCCTTCGAGCATCGGCGTGTCGATGCCGACGGTGTAGTATGCACCGGGGAATTTGTCCCAGTCCGTGCGTTTGAGCAGGAAGTAGGGCAGAACGAGGTGCTTCATTAGGTTCTGCAGTATCACGAAGTCCTCCTCGACCTGCTTCTGCGCATCCTCCTCGGTGGTGTGGCAGGTGTGCGATTCGAAGAAGTGGATCTCGCGAACGCGAATGAACGCCCGCGTCATCTTCGTCTCGTAGCGGAAGGTGTTGACGATCTGGTATGTCTTCAGCGGCAGGTCCGAGTGCGAGCGCACCCAGAGCGCGAAGATGGGGTACATCGCGGTCTCGGAGGTCGGGCGCAGGCACATGCGGATGTCGAGCGGGTTCAGGCCAGCGTGCGTGACCCAATAGACCTCGGCGTCGAATCCCTTGATGTGCTCCTTCTCCTTCTGGAACTCTGTTTCGGGAATCAGCAGCGGGAAGCAGACCTCGTCGTGGTGCGTCGCGTCGAGGTACTTGCGAATGTACTCGTCGACGAGGCGCATGATCTTCCAGCCGTACGGGGTCCAGACGTTCATGCCCTTGATCGGGTAGCGCTTGTCGGTTAGGTTCGCAAGCTCCACGATCTCGTTGTACCATTCGCTGAAATCCTCGGACTTCTTGACGACCATCTGTCAGGCCCCAGTTCCGTTGAGAATACGATTTCCGTCTATTATCTTTTCGAGCGACGAGCAATCCTAGCGGCAAGTTGATTTCCTGGGTTGGACTAGGATCACACGATGCTATGAGAAGCGTTTGGGCGGTCCTAGCGGCGCTCGCGATCGTTGTGACGGCCATTCCTGCACATGTGGAGGCGAGCCCTCCGACGCCGTGCATCTCGTGCAACCTGAGAGTGTCCGATGACACCGCCAGCATCCTCATCGAGGTAGTCTCGTTCATTCCGACCAGTCTGAGAGTCTCAGAGTGCAAGGCAATCCTGGTTGCGCCAGGAGCGCCCCCAAAGCTCTGGAGCAACGTGGAAGAGCCGCTCAGCTACGATGCGGATCTGACCCTATCTTCCACGCCGACCAATTCGTCCAGTGGATTGTCTCCAGGGGATACGTTCTCCATAACGAACAGGACCGGCGTGCTTCGCCTCGGGACCTACAGCTTCTTCCTGGTGTGGGCGAGCAACAACGCCTTGATGTACGGTGCGTCATGGAGCATCGACCATTGGATGGATCCGCTTAGCCCCATCGCGCCCTCCGCGAGTTTCAACATCACCAAGGACCCAATGGTGGAGTATGGGTTCATCACGAGAGGGGAGCCGATGGGATTGGAAATCATCGGGGCGGTGGCCCTTATCTCTATTTCATGCGTCGCCGTCGCAGTCTGGTTCTTCGCAAGAAGAAGGAAGTCTTAGGAAGCGACTCGTCTCGGGTCGAGGACGCGCAAACAGAATCAGCTTCTCTGCGTGAGGAGCACTCGAGTTCTACAAAGCTTTCGCGACTTCCTTCGCGACTGATATCAGGGACACTGGGCTCTCGAGAGTGTTCGTGCAAGCGATCTCATCTGTCACTCCACGTAGGCGGTTGAGCGCTCCATCGACGAACAGCCCATGCGTGCAGGCCGCTGCGACGTTCTTCGCACCGAGGCGCTTCAGCTCGTTCGTCGCCGCGACGATCGTTCCGCCTGTTGAGATGATATCGTCGACAATGAGAACGTTCCTGCCTCTCGCGTCTAGCTTGCTCGGGGTGATCTTGACTTCAGTGCCGCTCAGCCTCGTCTTCGTCAGATGGTCGTTCGAGCAGCCGATGATGTGCGCGACGTCCGCTGCCCTTTGGGACGCCCCTTTGTCTGGCGCCAGCACCAGGTCGATTTGCTTGTCCATGAAGTATTCACCAATCGCTGGTGCCGCTCCGATGTCTTTTGCGCCCGGCTTCGTGAACCAGCGCAGAATGTCGGGCTTGTGAAGGTCGACCGTTATCAGGCGGTCCGTCTCGAGGGCGATGTGACGCAGCATGACCTGCGCGCTGAGCGCTTCCCCCGTGTCGAAGCGCCGATCCTGCCTTGCGTATCCGAAGTATGGAATAACGCAAGTTATCTTCTCGACCCCCAGGCCCTTCGCCGCATCGCAGAGCAGGAAGAGCTCCACGAGGTTCGTGTCTGGGTAGGTGTTCTGGACGATGATGGCCTCCTTGTCGAGATCCTCGCGCTGGAAGCGCACGTACGCCTCGCCGTCTGGGAACCGCCTGGTGATGGCTTGCACGCACTCGACCCCCGTGAGATGCGCCAGATCGCAGGCCAGGTTCTTCGAGGTGGAGCCGCAGAGGACCTTCATCGGCGAGGGAATCCGCCTGATGGACTTAATAGATTTGCAGGAGGCCAGGCGCTTAGTCTTGCAACTTCGTCCCGTCGGACGCGAGCTGCAGCGGCGAAGTGTTCTCCCAAACCACACGGTTGTCGCAAACACTCTTGTCGTCACACTTGACGGCCCAGATCCTCGAGGGGACGAACTTGAAGAAAATCTCATCTCCTTTGGCATACTCCTGATTTGAGTGAAGGCTGATACCCAGCTTGGTGTCCATGCTCTCCACCTCATAATCGATCCTGGTGCCCATGTGCATGACGCTGCGCACGATTGCCCTGTAGCCTTCACCCTTGGGGCTGACGACAGCTGCTTCTGGTCGAATCGTCAAACAGATAGGTCCATTGTGTTCTTCCAATCCTTCCAATGCAAACTCGCCGAATGGGCACACCACGGTCTTTCCTCTCTGTGTGGCGGGAATGAAGTTCGTCCAACCGAAGAATTCCGCGACACGTCTTGTACGGGGCCGAGTATAGAAGGTCGTGGCCCGATCATATTGGATTATCTTACCCTTGATCATCAGCGCGATCTTGTCTGCCAGCATCACCGCTTCCTGCTGGTCGTGAGTGACGAAGACGATTGTGGTGTTGTACTTCTCCCTGATCTGAAGAATGAGCTCTCTCATCTCCAGTCTGAGTTCCGCATCCAATGCACTCAGCGGCTCATCCAGGAGGATCAGCTTCGGCTCGATTACGAGCGCACGCGCTAGGGAGACCCTTTGCTCCTGACCGCCAGAAAGTTGGGTCGCCCTTCGGTTCCGCAGACCCTGGAGCTTGACGAGCTCCAACATCTCATCGACCTTGCGTTCGAATAGTTCCTTCGGGACTCCTTTCATGCGGAGGCCGAATCCAATGTTCTCGGCGACCGTCATGTGAGGGAAGAGGAGCGGCTTCTGGAAGACCATCGAAACTCCCCTCTTTTCAGACGGGATGGTGAGGATCGATCTCCCTTCCAGAAGAATGTCACCTTCTATTGGGTCCAGAAGACCCGCGATTAGCTTGAGGGTCGTCGTTTTTCCACAACCAGAAGGACCGAGTATCACAACGATCTCGCCCTTCTCAATCGAGAGGTCAATGCCATCGAGGCATGGCTTCGTTGCCCCCTCGTAAGACATTCTGAGCCCTTTCAGATCAAGGTAGCTCATGGTTCGTTAATCACCCCGGACGAGACCCCGCTGCCCGCGAGGAACTTCGACGTGAGCGCGAGCAGAATCAGCACTGGCAGGATGAATATTATGGCCACGGCGCTCGCCACTGCGTAGTCGCCACTGCCCATCAGTGCGAACAGCACCATCGGCAGCGTGCGCACCGCGGTCCCGCCGACTATGATGGTTGACAGGTACTGGGACCATGAGACCACGAACACGAATAGGCAGGATACCACCATGCCAGGCAGGATTCCCGGGACGGTGACATGCGCGAACACGTTCCACCTATCCGCACCGAGCGTTCTCGCCTGTTGCTCGTACTCAAGATTGTAGTTCTTGAACACCGATGCGAGACCGAATACCATGTATGGAAGGGCGAAAACGACGTGCGCTATCACGACGCCGGGGAAGGTGTCCGACAGGCCCAAGCGCGTGAAGACCCCCTGCATGCCCATGACCGCGGATATCACTGGGATGATCGCCGGCAACAGGATGAATAGCTCCACCGCGCTCTTTCCTCTGAACTCCCTCGTCCCGAGAGCCCTCGCAGTCGAGTAACCGATTAGGAGGGTGAGCAGCGTGACGACGGCGGAGAGCTCAATGCTTGTGACCATCGTGTCAATCATCGTGCTTTGACTGAAAACGTAGTCCCAAGCGCGAGAGCTCCACTCAGGCAGGAGGTTCGGGTATGGCCAGCGGAAACTGAACGACCAGATGATGACGGGAAGCAATGGAAGCAGAACGGCCACGAACAAGAAGGCGAGTGCAGCCCACCCAAGCAGGCGTCCCCTAGGCATGACCGGCCTCCCCTCTCTTATTTACGGCGTCGAGCCTTCGGTATGCTAGGATCACAACCACGGCCATGATAAGGGTGATGATGTTCGCAATCGCCATCGCCTCAGGCCGTGTATTCAGGTCGACACTCGTGTAATCCTGATATGCCAGAAGCGCCAGGGCTTTCGGGGAAGTGCTGCCGAGCAGGAACGGGACTTCGAACGACCCGAACGCGTAGGCGAAGACCAGAATCGACGAGAATGTGATCGAGGGCGTCATCATCGGGAGGAGCACGTGCCGGAACCTCTGCCAGGCGTTCGCTCCGAGGGTCGCGGCTTGCTGCTCGTAGTCGCCCGTAGTCGTGACGAGGAGGGAGAGCACGGCGATCCCAATGAAGGGGAACGACTTGAGGACGAAGGCGACGATGATGCCGATACCGTTCTGATCAAAGACGATGAGGGGGAACGAGGATGGACCCGAAAGCGTTCCGGCCTGATAGAAGAGGCGCGAAATCAATCCCGTCTGCGATAGCATAAGCAGGACCGAGACCGCAACCACCAGATGTGGAACGGGTATGTTGAATTGGTAAACGAAGACGGCGATTCGCTTCCCGACAAAGGTCTTCCGCAACACCATCGATACGATTATCGCAAGCACGATTGAGATCAGGGTGGAGACTGCCGCGATCTTGAGCGAGAAGAGGAGAGATTCGACGAAGTGCTTGTCGCCGAGAACGTCTGCGTACGCCTGCAAACTGATGCTCGAATTCGAAGTGATCGAGAATGCATTCAGGCTCAAGAGCACCGAGTAGATCAGGGCCCCGATGAAGAACACCCCCAGGACTATGATTGTAGGGGACAGCATCACCCAGGTCTTCGCTTCCTTCACTTCATCCTCCTTGAGCTCTTCAATGCCATGCGTTTAGGCCAGCAGGAAGGAAAGAGGATTGGATGGGCGGATGTAAGCCGCCCATCGGGATTCCTAGGTTCCTCCGATCCTTTCTCCCCAGACCTGTTCGATGTAGGTGATCAGGTTCCCACCAAGGTCCGGCGCCTTTGTCCTGGCCATCTCCGCCGGTGACACGTAGGTGCCTGCCGGAAGGGCGTTCATCACGTCGTTGATCGCCGCTGCACGCCATCCGCTTAGCATGCTCACATTGATGCTCGCTGCGTTGCCTGTGAGCTGGATCCACTTCGCCTGCTGGGCCGGCTCCAGCAGGATGTTCGCCACGACCATTGCTCCAGCCTTGGCGTTCGCGTTGTAGGGGATGGCGACGTAGTTCGTGTTCGCGATCGAGGTGTTCATGCAGTACACCTTCGCTGTCGATGGCAGCTGACCGCTGGTGATCATGGGCGCGATTCCCGCTCCGCCGAACGTCATGCTGAGATCCACCTCGCCGTTGTTGAACATCTGGTTGATGGCAGCGATGTCCGAAGGATAGGTCTGTCCCTGGTTCCAAAGGTACGGCTCTATTGACTCGAGGTACTGGAACAGCGGTTCTGCCATTGTCCTGAATGAGGCGAGCGTCAACGATGAGTTCTGATACTGCGCAAACCCACCAGTTAGCTCATACAGCGCCGCTTTGACGAAAGTCGTGCCGAAGAACGCCGGAGGCGCTGCATACGTGAACTTTCCAGGATGAGCGATCACCCACGTCTTGAGCTCGGTGTAGTTCTTTGGAAGGCTCGCCAAACTAGTCTTCGCGGAATCGTAGATCATTTGGAACTGGGCAGTCCCCCATGGCGACTCGTAGTAATTCACTGGATACCCCATGTCGTAAGCGATGGAGGCGCTGTTCCAATCGACCAGCACCGAGTTCGGGAGCTTGTCCGCCCAGGGCCCGAACAGCAGATTCCCCTGCTTCATCGTCCAGAAGTTCTCGCCATTGATCCAGACCAAATCGACCGATCCACCGCTGTCCTTTCCCGCCTGTTTATCCCCCGCGACCTTGTTCACGAATTCGCTCGCATCGTTGACCGGAATGCGGTTTATCTTAATCCCGTACTTCGCTGCCTCCGCAGTGACCTGGTTGTCGACGTAGCTATTCACGTTGGGATCTCCGCCCCAGAAGTACCAGTTGACCGTCTGCCCCCTCGCCTTCTCGACGATGTCCCCCCAAGTCATGTTCGCCAGCTGTGCACTGGTGAAATCGACGCTCGCAGTGGTGTTGTTGGAGCTCGCCGCGTATAGCGCGACTCCAGATCCGCCAGCGACCAATATGACGACCACCAGAATCGCCAGTATCTTCTTTTCCATGCGTTCTCCTCCTCAGATTGAACCGGTTTGCTTAAGATAGTCGAGTGATAGCGGGATGAGGCTCTCATCGCCCAGCCTTAGGTTTGTGAAGCCAGATTCCCATAACATCTTGCGGCAACTTGCAAGGGTCCAGCCCCTGTTCTCGCGCGTCTCCTTGCTTGTGTCGCGCGGATTTCCTCCGCTCTCTGTCGTGATCAGATTGGCACCGGAGATGAAGCCAGCCTGGTTGGGTTCGTGCACTGACATGAATTTGAATCCCTCAACCTGCGGCGCGGTGAGCGCCAGGACGGCACACAACTGAGCCAATCTAAGCTCGGTGATTTGGCCCGTGTTCTCGAAGGGCGTGCCGACCACCGGAGTACGGCGCATGCAAGCGTGCTGTATCGCGCCCATCTCGATACCGATGAAGAAGTTGTCCACGATTTCCTCGACGGTGTGCTCTGGGCCGATAGGCTCGCAGCAGGTATAGACCTCCAGTCCTGCCGTGAGCATGTTCCTCATTGTCTGCTTTCTCGCTTCTGGCTTAAGGTTGGTGTCGATGCCTTCCCTGAGCCGGCAGACGTGATACGCGCCCCGAACCCCCGCTTTCTTCAGTTCTTTCGCGGTCTCAAGATCTGTGTCGCCAACGTTGATCCAGAGCTGGGTCTTTGGGGCCATATGCTGCTTTGCGATGTCGATCATGTGCAGGAGCATTTCCTTGTCGTAGATGTGCATGGTCATGAGGAAGAGGCCATACAGATCCCCTGGTCCGGTCAGGTCTTCGATCTTGCTTATCAACTCGGCATCTGAGATTGTGTAGCGTTCGAACTTCGTGTGCTGCTCCGCGAAGACACAGAACTTGCATCCGCCCGGGCAGGGAGCTATGTCCACACCTATCTGGCCGATAATCACACCCGCATTCTTCAGTCGCCTGCGAGTGTAGTCGTTGGCGACCGCACGAGCCATCGTGGACTCCGGCGAATACTCATTGAAACCGAGGAGGTACTTGCACTCTTCTTTGCTCAGCGCGGTCCCGTTCTTACTCTTCTCTAGAATCCCGAGCACCTTTTCGTTCCTTATGAGCGCCATGCGGCCACCTCTACAAATGGCCACCTTTCAATGCACTCTGCTTATAAATTATTGATTCCAAACTCAAATAATTCATATGTAGCGCTTGGGGCTGCGATACCAGGCCCCGAAGCGACCGCTTCAATGAACGGAGATAAGTATAAGTGAGTCTCTTTCTGGGTTTCATAGCCAAAGGCCTTGGTTAGATGATCGATGCTGACGGTCTCACGAAGAAGTTCGGCGACCTGACCGCGGTCGACCGGTTGACATTGCATGTGAACGAGGGCGAGATATTCGGCCTTCTAGGACCGAACGGTGCGGGAAAGACGACAACCGTCAGGATGCTGTGCTGCCTGATTTCGAAGACTGGAGGGAGCGCGCGCATCGCGGGATACGACGTTGGGAGCGAGGCCGACTCGCTCAAGATAAGGCAGTTGATTGGCTTCGTTCCGGACAACGTCGGCTTGTACGATGCCTTGACCGCCTACGACAACCTGGACTTCTACGGCAGGCTCTACGACGTACCTGATGACCGGAGGAATGAAAAGATCCGTCAACTGCTCGAAATGCTCGATCTTTGGGAGAAGAAGGACGTCCTGGTCGGAACCTTCTCCAAGGGTATGAGGCAGAAGCTCGCTCTTGCAAGGGCGATGATCCATGAGCCTCGGGTTCTGTTCTTCGACGAGCCAACCGCGAACCTTGACCCCGAGGCGGCGAAGACAGTTCGTGACTTCATTCTGGACCTCAAAAAGCAGAAACGAACGATCTTCCTGAACACCCATAACCTGGATGAGGCGCGAAGGGTCTGCGACAAGATCGGGATTCTGAACACGAGCTTGAGGGCGCTCGGGTCGCCGGAGGAGCTCGAGCGCAATGTCGGCGGAAGGGCGACGGTCATCGTACTCGAGAAACTGACAGACGACGTTCGCGTGGCGCTCAAGGGTCTGCATGTCGATATGGACATCGTTGAGAACGAGGTGACCATCCGCCTTGAGAGCCCTGAGAAGGAGAACCCCTCGATCCTCGATGCGGTGTTCCGCGCCGGCGGACGGGTGCAGTCCGCCACCATCGTGGGCTCGACGCTCGAGGACGCGTATATCAAGCTCGTCCGGAAGGAGGCGGTGCCGTGAGGCTTGCGAAGTCTTGGGTCATCTCGCGAAAGGACTTCAAGGCGTTCAGGAGGAAGAAGAACGTCCTCTACACCCTCCTGATCTTTCCGATCGCGATATCCATTCTGCTTTCGGCTGTGCTCACCGTCAAGCAGATCCCTGCAGCTCAGCTCAGCTCTCTTCTGCCGGCCTTCGCTTTCTTCTATGTGATATTGGCTGGCGTGGTTCCGACGGCGATTGCCTCTTACACCATTGTCGGGGAGAAGGTCGAGAAGACGCTCGAACCCCTTCTCGCCGCGCCGGTCACGGACGGCGAGATACTTCTCGGGAAGGGCATTTCTGCCTTCCTGCCCTCGATACTCGCCATCTTTGGAGGCTCAATACTCTTCATGGTGCTGGCAGATCTGGCGACGCAGAACACGTTCGGCTACTACTACTTCCCTAACGTGAACACCGCTCTCACGATTTTCTTGATGGTGCCTCTCGCCACTCTGATGAGCGTCGAGTGGAACGTTGTGGTCTCCGGGCGAGTCACGGATGTGCGGATTGCGCAGCAGCTCGGCGGCCTGATCGTTCTGCCTTTCGCCTTGATCTACGTGCTCGGCGAGATCAACGTCATCCCGCTGAACGTCACGAACAACCTGCTCATCATCTCAGGTATTCTGGCTTTGATCGATGTGGCGCTGTTCTCCCTTGCCAGGGAGACGTTCCAAAGAGAGGAAATACTGACGAAATGGAAGTGATTTGATATGGCGGACGAGCAGAAGACATCAGGCCAGAAGAAGGCCGGCATCCAGCTATGGAATTGGAAGCGCAGGTTCACGATCGGCGGCGTGATACTCTCGATACTGGCATTGATCTTGATCGGGATCAGAGGCTTCAACATCGGCTTCCTGGCGTTGCTCATCATTGGCATCGTTGTCCTGTTGATCGGCGTCTTCATGAAAGACAAGTGGAAGAAGACGTGACCTCACAGGCGTAATCTGGACACCAAAATTATTTATCCCGTCGTCCGGATATGAGCATTCGGGATGGGCATGCAAGCAGATTCTAGCGTGGAAGCTCCAGCTAACATCAGCGAAGCAAAGGAGGAGCACCACAGCGAGGCTCATTCCAGTCATGTCACAAAACATACCAAAGTCGACGGAATGGACGCGGTCGGCATAATCTACGGCAACGTCGGCACGACCGAGTTCTACTTCCGCGTTTTCGGCGACATCGAGACGATGGAGTACGTGGAGGTCGAGCATCAGCACGAGGGCTGGGTGCTCGGCAGGGTCACGAGCATGGAGCGCAAGACCGATCTGTCGCTCGAGAAAGCGAAGAAGATCGAGGACGGAGAGGACGTGCCCATCGACGAGATCGTCATCGGGCGGGTGGACGTCGTCGGGTTCCGCGACGACCGCGGCCTGTTGCAGGTCCCTCGCACGCCGTTCCGCGCTGGCGACCACGTCTACAAGGCAAAGGGCAACCTGATCAAGGACGTCATCGGCCTGCGCGAGAACACCGACACCGGCGCCTACGTCGGACTGCTGTTCGGGCACGACATCCGCGTTGAGATCGACATCAATGCGATGGTCCAGAAGCACGTCTCCATTCTCGCCAAGACCGGAGGCGGCAAGAGCTTCCTGTGCGGCGACCTCATCGAGGAGCTGATGAAGCACGAGGTCACGACAATGGTCTTCGATCCCCACGGCGAGTACGGCGCCATGAGGGAGAAGGGCCCCTCGATGAAGAGCTCGCGCAATTTCGGTGTTACTACGCGCGGCTACAGCGACCAAATCCATGAGTATGCGACAGACACCACCATCAATCCGAAAGCGAAACCTCTCAAGTTCACCCTTTCGAACCTGGACGCGAGGGACGTGCTCTCGCTGACCAGCATCAAGAACGGAAAGGCGTACCTCACCTCGCTGAGGAAGGCGATCGAGTCGGTCAAGGCGGCCAAGGCTGACTACGCCCTGAAGGATCTGATACGAGTACTCGAGGCGGACGAGGAGGGCGAGAACGCCACCCTCATCAATGAGCTCGAGTACCTGGATGAGGTGAATCTGTTCGCCGCGCAGGGAACGAAGCTCGACGACCTAATCGTCAAGGGCAAGATGACGATCATCAACTTCAAGGGCACCCCGCCGGACATCCAGGAGCTCATCGTGAACCGGATCGCGAGCGCTTGCTTCGAGCTGCGCAAGCTCGGCAAGATCCCGCCGATGATGCTCGTTGTGGAGGAGGCGCACAACTACTGCCCCCAGATCGGCCTCGCAGCATCCTCGAAGATCTTCCGCACGATCGCGTCCGAAGGGCGCAAGTTCGGCCTCGGGCTCACAATAATCTCGCAGCGCGCCGCGAAGATCGACAAGAACGTGCTCTCGCAGTGCAACACCCAGATGATCCTCAAGGTCACGAACCCGAACGACCTGAAGGCGATCTCCGCCTCTCTCGAGGGGCTCTCGCCCGGCATGGAGGACGAGATCCAACGCCTGCCGATCGGGGTCGCGCTCATCATGGGCGGGAACATCCAGATGCCGCTCTTCGTGGAGGTGCGCCCGCGCGAGTCGAAGCACGGCGGCGAGAGCGTCGAGGTCGTGCCCTCCAAGAGGGTGTAGATGCTGGACAAGATAACCGTGGAGAAGATCGCGAAATACCTCGCCACGACCAAGCGCGCCCTCGACAAGCTCAAGATCGCCGCTCCCGAGCGTTCGTTCAATCGCAAGATGGCAGAGTCGTTCCTGGAGATGGCGAAGGCGTACTATGCGGACGCAGTGCACTTCCGCGAGACCGGCGACCTAGTGAACTCATTCGCGTGCGTGAACTACGCCCATGGATGGCTGGACGTGGGCGCTCGGATCGGTCTTTTCGACGTCGCGGCCGACGACCAACTCTTCACCTTGTACGAGTGAGCTAGTAGCGCCGCCAGAACATTCTCCACAGGAGGCTCGAGAGCCCGCCTGCGACGATCAGCGAGACGATCAGGACCGCGATGTTCTGGTATCCGTTGTAGTGGCCCGCCTCGAAGAAGAGCCACAGCACCAGGAACAGGACCCAGCCGAGCCAGATGAGCGAGGAGAGTATCCCCCGCCAGCCCATCCAGCGCTTCATCTCCATGCGGACGCCTGGCTCCTCCATCCCCACCCTCTCCGCCATCTTCAGACCGAACGAAGCCCACATCGCCGCTAGCGCCCCAAGGACTACGAGGATCGAGACGATCAGTATCCCGATGTCCTCGTAGAAGTTGTACTGGCCAGCCCAGAAGAAGAGGAAGAGTATCAGGAACGCGAGCCATCCGACCCCCAACAGGATCGTGAGCGACACGCGCCAAGCGAATCCCGCCGCGCCGAACGGCACTCTCGGTGCATTCTCGTCCATGCTTATCGTTGCAGGGGAGTGACCGGGCTCTATTTACCCCTTTAGGGCGTCTGCGAGATCACTCGCGGTCCGCGCCAGTCGACCTTGGTGCGGAACACTTGTCCGTGCTGCGAGAGCTCCTTCTCAAGGGCGTCCGCGTCCCCGATCGCGAAGACCGAAGAACCGAGCATCACCATGCTCGCCTGACCGTGCTTCTCGGCCGCGAGGACCGCATCCTCCACTTCCTTCGACGCGAGCTGCGTCTTGACCATGAACTCGCGCGACAACCGCATCAGGCTGTTCAGCGTCGGGGTGGCAGCCATCCGGGCCACGCACTCCTTTCCGACGGTGTTGACCCGTCTCTTTCGCTCTCGATCGGCCAGGACCTCGGCGGTGGAGATCGGTTTGCCGACGACGCAAAGCACCACCTCTGGCTCCGCGTTGATCTTGTCTATCTGCCCGTAGGGCATGACGCCCTCCTTCCTGCGGAAGGTGATGCCCCCGCGAGACAGAGCGGCCACATCACCCAGTCCCGTGCGGTTCTCCACTTCGGCCCGATGCGCCGCGCGCACCGCGTCGATGAACTTCAGGCCGACGCTCTCCGCGAGAGCGTGTGCCGACGCGAGCGCTCCCGCCGCGCTCATCCCGAACCCCTGCCCGATCGGCAGCTGATGATGGAGATTCACGGTCACATCGACCTTGTTAGGCTTGGCCAGGACGGAGAGCGCGCGCTCCGTCACCGGCGCGCTCGCGAGGGTGCTGTCGTAGAACACCTGGACCTTCCCGTCGCCCTTCTTCACCTCGGCATCGCACTGCACTCCCAGCGCTATGCACATCCCCGCTCCTCGAGAACCGCTGCGCATCGGCTCGGGGTGCTCGACGATCTGAAAGAAGCCGGTGATGTGGCCTGGGCAGAATGTTCTTGTCTTCATAGACACACCTCAGAGGGACAGGATCTCATCGAGGAGCGCGTTCGCGAGCTCTTCCTTTGTGCCTTCGACATCCCGCTCGCCCCTCTTCCTGACGATGATCGCTCGTGTTCTTCCTTCGTGCACATCTTTGAGGTCGTTAGCCACGACCAGATCCACCGATGAGCTCCTCAGTCGCTCCCTCGCCTTGTGCACCAGTTTGTCTCTCGTGACGTTCGACTCGGCCTTGAACGCTACCACCACTCGGCCGGTGCGCTTCAACTCGTCGATGACCTTCGGAAGAGCGCAGAGCTTGAGCTCGACCTCCGACCTCGACGAGGAGATCTTGCCCTCCGCCTTGGCAGGCGCGAAATCAGAGAGCGCCGCCGGGACGATCACGATGCCGTGATCGATGTTGTCCAGGAGCGGCGTCAGGTCCTCGACGGCAGAGAACCTCCTGACCCTGAGGAACGACGGCATCGGAACGGTCGCGTGCCCCATCCATAGGTCGACGTCCGCGCCGCGCTCGTAGGCCGCGCGCGCAATCGCCACAGCGCTCTCCCCCGTCCCCTTGTTCGTGATCACGCGCATGTCGTCGATCGGCTCCTCAGAAGAGCCCCCGATGACCAGCACCTTCCTGCCGGCGAGGTCGTTGTTCGAGAGCCTGCGGATCACAGCCTCCACAATCTCTTCGTTGCTCGCGATCTTCGCCTTCTTGTCAGCGATGCGCGGGCCGACGAACTCGATGCCCGCCTGCCGCAGCGTTTCGACGTTCTTCATCACCAGCGGATTCTCGTACATGGCCAGGTGCATCGCCGGCGCGATGATGATGGGAGCATGCGAACCGATCGCGATGGTCGCCATGGTCGTGACCGTGGTGTCGTCGATCCCGCACGCGATCTTCGAGATCGTGTTTGCAGTACAGGGTGCGATGAGAAGCAGATCAGCCTTGTCAGGCGTGTCATCGAGGAGCGAGACGTGCTGCACGCGTCCATCGATCACATCGATGACGTCGTTGCCTGTCGCGAACTCCATCGCCCAGGGTGTGACGAGCTTGAGCGCGTCGGCGCTGACCACCGCGTGCACCTGCGCCCCGTGCCGAATCAGCTCGCGCGCCAGTTCGAAGCATTCCACCGCGGCGATGCTGCCAGTGATGCCAAGCACGATGCGCTTGCCCTGTAGCTTCTTGCTCTTCGTGCCACGCAAAGCGTCGGCGGGATGCATGAGCGCCAAATCCCCTTCGTCGTTTAAATGTTGTTCTTGATGAGTCGGATCGCGTCCTTCGCGACCTCGACGGATGTTCGACTGGCATCGATCGTGTGTAGCTTTGGCTCCTCCATCGCCAGCGCGCGATAGATCACGTCCACGTCCCTGAGGTAGTCGAGCTGCTCGAACTTCGTCTTGCCGCCCCGCGACGAGAGCCTCTCCAGGGCAGCGTCCACGCGCATCGTCAGCAGGAGCGTCAGATCGGGGTGCTCGATGACCGGGCGGTTGATCT
Organism: Methanomassiliicoccales archaeon; assembly: GCA_035506675.1. Taxonomy (GTDB): domain Archaea; phylum Thermoplasmatota; class Thermoplasmata; order Methanomassiliicoccales; family UBA472; genus JAJRAL01. The sequence goes on along the minus strand of DATJOX010000044.1, from coordinate 27,921 downwards.
CCTTCAGCCATTCGACCGCCGCCTTCGCTCCCATCGAGGCCTTCAGCGCCGCCCCTTGGTAGGCGATGGTCGAGAAGTAATATCGGTCGCACAGTACGATCTTGCCTTCGTTGAGCCAGGCACGTATCTGCCGGGTGTGCTCGGCGCGGTCCGCGACGAAGAGCAGCGCCTCCGCCGCCCCCGTGACCTCCTCTGCGCTCGAGCGCCTCACGCACTCCCCGAGCCACGAGTCCGTCGGCTCGGCGGTGAGCTCGACCCTTCCGGGGTATTCCGCTTCCAGCTGCTCGTACACCATGCGGGAGACGGTGCTCTTGCCGGTCCCGTCCACCCCCTCGAAGACGACGAAAAGCCCCTTTTTCGCGGAATCTGATGGCTTGGAACTGGACATCGTTGCTGGACGCACCTGCGCCGTGACCGTCATGGGTGCCACACCGCCCTCGTTAGAGAAAAAGCCGTCGGAGCGCGTGCGCGAGCGCTCACCGAGCCACCCGGACCCGTGCTGGCACGTATCATATCGGTTTTATCTCGGTGGAAGTAGCTGCGTCTGGTCGCCTGGTGCTTAGATGCCGGAAAAGAAGGTCAAGGTCGAGACGCTCGTGCTCACGGGCAAGCAGGTCCGCTCGCTGCTCCACATGGAGGACGTTCTGGTCGCTGTGGAGGAGGCGTTCCGCCAAAAGGGGCTTGGCCAAGTGCAGATGCCGCCGAAGACGTACCTCTTCTTCCCGGAGCAGGACGGGGACCTTCGTACCATGCCTTCCTACGTACCCGAGGCCCAGGTCGCGGCGGTGAAGATCGTCAACGTGCACCCGCAGAACGCGAAGTACGGGTTGAGGACGGTGATGGGCACGCTGCTGCTCGTCGACCCCCGCACCGGCGAGCCGATGGCGTTCATGGACGCGACGCACATCACGGCGATGCGGACCGGAGCCGCCGGCGCGATCGCCGCGAAGTACCTCGCCCGCCCGGACCCGAAGGTCGTGGGCGTGATCGGAGCGGGCAGCCAGGCGCGCACTCAGGTGCTCGGCCTGGTAACGCAGTACGGCGGGTTCGAGGAGCTGCGCATCTACGACCTGTTTGCGGAGCGCAGCGAGGCCCTTGCAAAAGAGCTCGCGGCCGAGTACAAATTGGAGATTCAGAGAGTAAGGGCCGTGCCGACGCCGGAGGAATGCGTGCGGGGCGCAGACATCGTCGCAACTGTAACGCCGTCGCGCAACCCGATCATCAAGGACGAATGGGTAAGCGAGGGCACGCACTTCAATTGCATCGGCGCGGACGCACCCGGAAAGGAGGAGATGGACCCGCGCATCCTGAAGCGGGCGCGCCTGGTGATCGATGACTGGGAGCAGGCCAGTCACTCCGGCGAGATCAACGTTCCGCTTTCAAGCGGCGAGCTCGTGAAGGAGGACGTCGACGCGGAGATCGGGGAAGTGGTCGCTGGTCTGAAACCGGGCCGCAGCAGCCCTTCGGAGATCACCGTCTTCTGCTCGACTGGGCTCGCAGTGCAAGACTGCCTGACGGCGAAGCTCGTCTACGAGGCGGCGATGGAGATGGGAGTGGGCAAGCGCATCGACATCATCGATTGAGCTACGTCTGCCGCATCTTCTTCTTGTACGCGCGCCAGCTGAGGATCGCTTCTTTCGCGGCGTAGACCTCGTCGACGCGCTTGACGGCGGCGTTGTGGGGAGCGCTCTTAACCACCTCCGGGTCTTCTTCCAGGGCGATCTTGTTCATCACGTCCGCGAAGGCGTCGAGCGTCTCCTTCGTCTCCGTCTCGGTCGGCTCGATCATCAGCGCCTCGTCCACGAGGCTCGGGAAGTAGATCGTGGGGGCGTGGAACCCGTAGTCCAGCAGCCTCTTGCCAACATCGAGCGCGCGAATGCCCTTCTTCTCTTTGAGCTCCTTCGCGCTGACGACGAACTCGTGCTTGCGCAGCTCCTTGAACGGGAGAGCGTAGGCGCCCTGCAGCTTGTGCTTGAGGTAGTTCGAGTTGAGCACCGCGCGCTCCGAGACCTCCTTCAGGCCGCTGCCGTGCTTCAGGATGTAGGCGTACGCGCGCACCAGCACCGCAAAGTTGCCGTGCGAGGCGCGCACCTTGCCGATCGAGTCCGGCCGGTCGTAATCGAGGCGGTAATGCCCGTTCCTCTCGACGATCCTAGGCACTGGTAGGAACGGGATGAGGCGCTCCCTCACCCCCACCGGTCCAGCGCCCGGACCGCCGCCGCCGTGCGGCGTCGCGAAGGTCTTGTGCAGGTTGAAGTGGACGATATCGAAGTCCATCGCGCCTGGGGAGGTCCAGCCCATGACCGCGTTCAGGTTCGCGCCGTCGTAATAGAGCAGCGCGCCGGCGTCGTGCACGATCTGCGCGATCTCGCGTATCTGCGACTCGAAGATGCCGAGAGTGTTCGGGTTGGTGATCATGAACGCCGCGGTCTTCTCGGAGACCGCCGCCTTGAGCGCCTCGAGGTCCACGCAGCCATCGCTCCCCGAAGGGATCTCGATCACCTGGAAGCCCGCCATCGCCGCGCTCGCGGGGTTGGTTCCGTGAGCGGAGTCAGGCACGATGACCTCCGTGCGCTCCTCTTTGCTCTTCGCGTGATACGCTTTCGCGAGCAGCATGCCCGTGAACTCTCCGTGCGCGCCCGCCGCCGGATGCAGCGTCACCGCATCCATTCCGCTGATTTCGCAGAGCGCTCGTTCGAGCTCGAAGAGTATCTTCAGCGCCCCCTGCACCGTCTCCTCATCCTGGTAGGGATGGATGTCCTGGACCGACGGCAGAGAGGCGAGCACGTCCGCGTACTTCGGGTTGTACTTCATCGTGCACGAGCCTAGCGGATACATGCCGTTGTCGATGGAGTAGTTCATCTGGCTCAGGTTCACGTAGTGCTTCACGACCTCTCTCTCGGGCAGAGAAGGCAGATCGAGCTCCTTGCGCACCAGCTCTTTAGGCGCGAAGTCCTCCAGGGACGAAGCCTCCTGCGCGAAGGGCAGCTCGAAGCTCGTCCGGCCGTCCTTCTCCATGATGACCCTTCTGTCGTAGCGCGCCTGGTGGTACATTCAGAGCGCCTCCTTCAGGGCGGCGACCAGGCGGTCCTGGTCCTCATCGCTGTGCATTTCGGTCGTGCAGAGGAGCATGTGGTCCTGGAGGGCGCGAACGTGCTCGGTGAGCGGCAGCCCCCCGATGATGCCCTTCTTCAGGAGCATCTTGTTTAGCTTCTCCGGGCGCACCGGGGTGCGGATCACGAACTCATTGAAGTGATATGAGTCGAAGGACGGGGAATCGAAGTCCTCGATCTCGCCGATCCGGGTCGCGAGTCTTCGCGCTCGCGCGAAGTTGACTTTGGCCAGCGACTCCAGTCCTTCCTTCCCGAGGATGCTCAGGTAGGCGGAGGCGGCGACCGCCATCAGCGCCTCGTTCGTGCAGATGTTCGAGGTCGCCTTGGAGCGCCGGATGTGCTGCTCCCGCGTCTGCAGCGTCATGCAGAACGCCCTTTCCCCGTCCGCATCGCGTGTCAACCCGATCACTCGTCCAGGCATCTTGCGCACGTGCTCCTGCTTGCAGGCGAAGACCCCGAGCAACGGGCCTCCGAAGTCCATCGGCGTGCCAAGCATCTGGCCCTCGCCGATTGCGATGTCCGCGCCATAGTCGCCGGGAGCCTTCAGCACGCCCAACGAGATCGGGTTCACGCCGACGATGAGCGCAACCTCCGGGAACGTTTGCTTGAGGATCGGCGCGAACGAATCGACCACGCCGAAGAAGTTCGGCACTTCAACATAGATGCCGCTGGTGTCAGCGTCCACCTTCTGCTTCAGATCCTCGAGATCGAGCTCGCCGGTGTAGGGGTCGTAGGAGTACTGCTCGATGACGAGCTGCGGCCCCCAGGCGTAGTTCTTGAGCACGCTCTTCTTCTCCCAGCTCATCGCCTCCGGGACCAGGATCTTACGCTTCTCGTTGATTCGGAACGACATCGTGGCGGCTTCGCCGAGGGCCGTTGACCAGTCGTAGTTGGAAGAGTTGACGGCATCGAGGCCAGTGAGCTCGGCGATGTAGCTTTGGTACTCGAACAGCGCCTGCAGCATTCCCTGCGAGACCTCGGCCTGGTAGGGGGTGTAGGCGGTGAGGAACTCGGAGCGCGAGACGATCGTGCGCACCGCGGACGGAATGAAGTGATTGTAGACGCCAGCGCCGAGGAAGCAGGGGTGGTCGCTCGTGGTGATGTTGCGCGCCAGCGTCTCCTTCATTTGGCGAAGCACTTCCATCTCCGTCAGGCCTTTCGGCAATCGCAGTCCGGCGGTCCTGACCTCGTTCGGAACGTCCTCGAAGAGTTCCGCGGGATCCTTCATCCCCAGCTCCGCCAACATCTCGTCCTTGTGGCTCATTTTCCCGCGCCTCGCTACGCCCCTCGCGCCTAATATGCTTGCCGTTTTTCCGTGCGTCTGGCTATCATGTGTCTCAGACTCACTGGCCCAGATCTAGGTTGCCGACTACGAACTTCGAGAGGTATCGGAAGGAATCGACCCGCCAACCTCGTGGTGTCTTTGCCAGGCCGATCTCGTAGCTGCCCGCGAAGGTCCTGGTGCTTTCCGCTCCCTTGGTCGGCAGGAAGTGCGTCGCAGTGGCGTAGCAGGTCGCCATGGCCCTCTCACCGGACACGGTCACGATCAGATTGCCCATCTGGTGATGCACCGCTTTCATCGGGCGCAGGCCCTTCTCCCAGGCGTCCGTGATTTCCTTTGCGGTGAGCTCCCGGGGCTCTTCTCCCTTCAGAGAGCGCATGTCGAAGTAGACCTCCTTCCCCAGTATCTCGTCCAGCATGCGCTTCCAGTCGAGGCTGTCCGTGAGGACGAACAGCTTCGTGACCAGATCCTCCACTTCTTGCCTCTCGATGAGCTTCCCGAGCTCCTTGTCCATCAGATCTCACCGCGACTCAATCCCATCGGCCCTGAGATGAATCTTTGTCATGATCCAAGTGGGATCACCTTTGAACTCTGGCCTTCGCTTTCTTCTCGGCCGAGCGCATTCGCGCCAAGGATGCGTTGTTGCGCGCCGTCTGCCGCATCTCCTTCGCGCTCTGTTCAAGGGAGACAAGGTGCGTGAAGAAAGCTGGTAGGCTCTCGATGTCCTTGATCTCGGTCTTGACGAGCTTGACCAGGCGCAGTCTCGTCGAGTCTTCGAACTGGATTCCATTCGCGGTGAGCGCAAGTCTGAGCGAATGCGCGAGTTGTCCGCCCTTCCGGTCCCAGTCGGTCAGGATTATCGCTCGCTTTCCTTCCTGTGCCAGCTTCTCCGCGGTCGCGAGGATTGGGTTCGCGCCCTGGATCTGCCAGACCTCGCCGCCGACCCCAAGCACCGAGAGCGCCCCGCGGTCCTTCTGCCCCTCCACCAGGATCACCTGGTCATCGTCTCTGGTTGAAAGGTCATCGAGGATCTTGGTCAGCTCCTCCAGGGTCTCCTCAGGGTCGCGCAACGAAACCCTCCAGCCTCTTTACGATATCCTTGGAGTCGCCGCGGAGCAGCACAATCTTCATCCGCGAGGTGTGTCCCTTGAGCACCTCGACCCGAGCGTTGATCCTTTCACCCAGCAACGAAACGAGCTCCTCGTTGGCCTCCCCTTTCTCGGGAGGCGCCCTGAGCCTTATGACCAGTCGACCTCGCCACTCGTCGAAGCCGACGATCTCGGAGCGGGCGGCGTTCGGCGAGACCATCACCTCGACCTCCACCCCGAAAGCGGTCTCTTTGATCAACGGCGCTCGCTTCACGCGGGCCAAATGCGTATCCATCCGAATAAGCGATTCCCCCCGCCCGAGAGCATCAAATATCCTCAGTGGAATGTGCTTGCGATGAGCCCGCCCCCGGAGCCGTTGAACTACGAGGAGGTCATGAAGGTGTACCGCGAGGAGCGGCGCACCGCGAACTTCACCGAGGTGAGGCGGGACTTCTATCAGGCGGCGAGGGCGCTGGTCGAGCAGCTCAAGCGCGAGCACGAGCGCGAGGTCGCCGCCGACCCCTATTCCGTGAAGGCCAGGAGCCTGGCGCAGCAGATTAACAAGTTGACCGAGAAGATATTGCAGATCTTCGACTTCCGGGCGGAGAAGATTGCGCTCATGGCGATCAGAGCCTCGAGCGGGGGCAAGGCGGATCTCTCGCGCCTAACAGAAGAGGAAAAGGCGTTCCTCGAGAGCATGCTTTCGCAGACAAAGGCGAGCAGGGAAGGGATCTTCGGTTCGAGGCAGAAGGAGCTGGCTGTCGTCGCGCCCGTCGCACCGGTGGCGCAGGCTCCGCAGCCGCTTGCCGTCAAGGCGGAAGAGCTTCCAATTCAGCAGCCGATTCCACAGACTCCATCCGCCCCCGCAAAAGCAGAGGCCAAGGTCGAAGCGCCCAAGCTAACGGAGGTCAAGGAGAAAGCGCAGCCTCAATCGACGGAGGTCTTGCTTCGCATCCTCGAAGACATACCTTCCTTCGCCGGGCCGGACCAAGTCTATCGGCTCAAGAAGGAGGACGTGATCACGTTGCCCTCGGCAATAGGCAAGGCGCTCGTGAAGCGCGGCAAGGCCGAGGAGATTCATCCGCGCGCCCTCTGAGCTTCGAATGCCAGCAGCTCGAAGACCGGAATGGCAAAGCCAGCGAATACGATATGTTTATGTAGGCTAAGCATTATCGCCGGAAGCACGGGCCCGTAGCTCAGCTAGGTAGAGCAATCGGCTCTTAACCGATGGGCCGTGGGTTCGAATCCCACCGGGCCCGCCAAGATCCAATCCATTTTCGTTCCTCGGCCTCTTAGTTGAGCCTGTATTTGAAGATGCTTCAATGGCGCCTGGCACCCATCCCCATTCGCCGGTCCCTCGATGCCTTCCCATCCATCATCCACTCAAAACGCTGACTTGTCGAATATTCAATTGCCACCTTCATTCGCTCCGTTCGCTGGCCAAATCAGCTAGCGACTTGCCTCGATTCTAGCCACTCTGAAAAGCAACGGCGTACTCATGCATTGTTTCTCGATTACTTCCTGCCAGAAATAACACCCATCGTTCCCACCATGAACGGCAGCTTCAAGGATGATGGAATGAACTCTGAATCACGCGTCGGCATGAACTTGACCTCCCCAATGCCCCAAGACCGAATCCTTCCAAGCAATTCCTCGATGTCACCATAGGTTGCTTTGACGAGGAAAAGGTCTTGGAACGAGAAGCTCCCCCCTTTCTCAAGGACCCGCAAAGCTTCCTTGATGACTTCTGTCTTGTCTTTGCTGTCCCTGACCTCGTGGAACGTTAGATTGCTGATTACGGCAGCGAAAGTTTCGTCCTCGAACGGCAATTGTGAAGCGCTCGCCTTGCGGAATGTGACTCTACTAGAGACCCCTTCGATCTCCGCATTCTTCCTGCAGGCACCCTCTGAGTATTCCCAGTTCTTTCCCCAGTAATCGATTCCTGTGACGGTGCACGCAGGATGCGCGCGGGCGCAACCTATCGCCAGAGCTCCGTTCCCGCATCCGATGTCCAACGCGCTTCCCTTACCATCCCACTCGAGGCGGTCCAGCACCAATTGCCGGATCTTCGTTTGGATGTCGCCTCCTCTCGGCGAGAAGAGCCGCCGCGCGTTTGCAAAGTAGATTGCGACCAGCAGAAACAGAATTCCAACGACAAGAACCGGCCAGTATAGCGCAGAGACTGCCATCGCAACAATGCCGATGGCCATCGGAGCAAGAATGATTCGCGACGATACCCAGTTACCATAGTCGGGGGATTGCGCGTTCTTGGTTGTCATCGTTTTCAGTGTAGAGCATAGTGGCATATCCAGTAATCTTGCTTTCGCTGGCGGGCTGTGTGCACTGTTTCGCAATTTCGCGAGCGTCAAGTAGCACACCTTCCCACCTCAACTGATCTGATTTCGGTCCAATAGGGCCGCTCGGATTCAACCTCGCTTCCAACCTGCCATGCCACTGCTCGCCCATCAGATGGTTAGAAGAGTCAGAGGAAAAGGGAGAAGAATGAATCTTGGTCTTCTCCAGACCTGCCACCAGGTCTATCTTTATGGGCAGCTACCTCGAGCCTTCATTTTCTAGTTCGGCCACCAAATAGCTTATTCTGGGCGCTCGGCGTTCTTTCATTGGTCCGCATGAAAGTCGCAATCTACTACGAGTCCAAGTATGGGAATGGAAAGGCGATCGTCACCCGCCTCAGCGAGATGCTCACCACGCATGGGATCCAGGTCGAGGTGCAGCACATCGATGAGGCCGAGCCAAAAGAAATGGATCAGGCTGACCTTTACGTCTTCAGCTCGCCCACGCGCCTCGGCAAGCTAATCGGCAGCATGAAGCGCTTCCTGAGGAAGGCCAGTCTGCCAAATGGTGCAAGGTACGCTCTCATCGCGACCCATCTCGCCCTGAAGCCCGACAGGAAGACCGCAGAAATGCCAGGTCCGGACGAGGTCGCCAAGCTCGAACAGACGCTGGCGATGATGGAGGACATTCTCAATGAGAAAGGAGCAAGGAAGGTCGCCTCCCTGAAGCTTCACGTATCGCAGATCACGCAGCTCAGCCTTGAGAACGGCTGGGAGCAGAAGGTCGATGATTTCGCCGTCGAGCTAAGGTCGAAGATGTAGTTTGGTCAGAGAAGGTTTGGACCCCGCAGCGAATTGCGAACTTCACTTCTTCGGCTTGAGCTCCAGCACGCCGTCCCTGAAGACATAGTTCCTGACCGCGAGGTTCAGGACCAGTATCACGAATAGCAGGGCGATCCCGACCCCGAAGATCGCATCGAAAGCTGTCGATGAAGGCACGGTCATGGTGAAGATCGTGACGGTGAAGGTGGACATGATCGAGGTCGCGACCACCGGTCCGATCGCCCCACCGAGATTCCTGAGCATGCTGTTGAAGCCCAATCCAACGGTGATCGATCCAGGCGGCAGGTCGACGGAGATCATGTTTACCATTGGGATCATGATCATGATCGTCCCGGCGAAGGCCACCGCGGAATCGATGGTCAGGTCCGTCACGGTATCCCTCATGACGATGAACAGACCGAAGCCGATCATCGCGACGATGGAACCGATGATGATCAAAGGCTTCGGTCCGATCCTAGGCATGACCCTGCCGACGAAAGGGCCCACGATCATCATGATCACCGTCGCCGGGGCGAGAGCAAGCCCGGTCGATATCACGTCCAGGCCCAGCCCTCCCGCCACCTTCGGCAGCTCGGCGTGGTATACGACCCCGAAGAATGCGAGGAACAGCGTCACTCCCGATGCGATCCCGGTCAGATTGGCGATGAATACGTTCCTGAGCTTGAGCAGGCGCAGGTCGATCATGGGATCGGTCTTCTTGCTCTCGAAGACGAAGAAGTACAGGGAGAGCACCACTCCTGGCACGAGCAGGACCAGGTTGTCCCAGGCGAACCACCCACGGCTTGGCCCCTCGGTGATGTAGATGAGCACGAGGGTGATGCCTACCATGAGGATCCCGGTGCCTGCGTAGTCCAATTTCTTCTTCGGGCCGGGCACGTCCTTCCTGAGGAGGACGGCAGTCGCGATGAAGAGAAGAATGCTGAGCGCGAAGGCGGTGTAGAAGGCGTAGTGCCAGCCGAGGTCCTGCACCACGTACGCCCCGATTACCAGTCCAAGGGTCGTTCCGATCGCGACCGTGCCGCTGATGACCCCTTGAGCGAACGCGACCCTCCCTTTCGGGAACACGTCGGTGACCATCGCGATGGCGAGAGGCAGCGTCGCGAACCCGATCCCTTGGATCGCACGAGCTCCCAGCAGGAGATAGATGTCGTTCGAGAGCCCGGCGAGGAATACCCCCACGATGTAGAACGCGAGCACGACAAGGAACATCTTCTTCTTGCCGTATATGTCGCCGAGCTTGCCGAACAGGGGCGCGACCGCCGCCCCGACCACCAGGAAGGCGGAGGTGATCCAAGAAGCAAGACTCTCGGTGGTGTTCAGGTCTTTCTGGATTTCTGGTATCCCCGGAATGACCATGGTCTCGACGTAGTTGATCATGAGAACAGCCAGGGTCGAAGTTATCAGCACGATGTAGGCGTAGTTCATTCGCTTTCCATTTTCTGTGCCATTGCCGGTCTCCGCTGCCATGGACGTCCCTTGAAGCGGACCGAGAGCGCAGAACCAGACATATTTCAGTATCGGCGCAACGCTTGCGCGATGGCCCCAAACGGCATCTAGCGCTATTCGAAGAAATCATGAGCGCCTTGCTTGAGGATTCACCGGGTCTGAGAAGGGAAGTGAATCATTATCGTGGCAGGGGGACGTTCAGAGCAATCATGGCGGATGAGAAGAAGATGAAGATCGCGATCATCAAGGACGGGCCGTATCTCGTCTCCGGGAACGTGCCCCTAGCGATGGAAGTTGCCATGAGGGACCCGCAGAACGTCCCGACGGAGTGGGTGATGACGAAGAGGTACCCCTACCAGGAATCCTACGCTCTCTGCCGCTGCGGGGCCTCCAAGAATAAGCCCTATTGCGACGGTTCGCATTCCGCCGTGCACTTCGACGGCACCGAGACCGCCTCGCGAAAGCCTTTCTCGGAAATGGCGGAGAGGGACGTGGGCAAGAGGCTCGACCTTCTCGACTACAAGGAACTGTGTGGAAGAGCGCAGTTCTGCCATCGCGCTGGCGGCATTTGGGAGCTCGTGCGCACGCGGGATGACGAGGAGGCCGTGCGCATGGCCAAGGAGATCGCTGGCCAATGCCCGACCGGCAGGCTGGTCGTCTGCGACAAGGAGCACCACAGGCACATCGAGCCGAGGCTAGAGAAGGGGATCACGGTGCTCGAAGACCCCGGCAGGAACTGCAGCGGACCTCTTTGGGTGAAGGGCGGGATCCCCGTCCAATCGGCGGATGGAACGACCTACGAGGTGAGAAACCGAATGGCCCTCTGCCGCTGCGGGGAGTCGGAGAACAAGCCGTACTGCGATGGGACGCACATCGTCATCGGCTTCTACGACGGGGAGCGGAAGTAGATCCGGTAGGTCTATCGAGCCCGCTTCGGTCGCGGAATCGAATGGTTATTATCTCCATTCGGTTTCTACTCGCACGAGAGAATGGTCAACATCTACTTCATCGGCACCGCGGGGAGTGGCAAGTCCTCGCTCGTCTACAGGTTCCAGGAATGGATGACGCTTCAGGGCCTGGACTGCATCACCGTGAACCTCGATCCGGGGGCGGAGTTCATCCCCTACGAGCCTGACGTGGACATCCGCGACTGGGTGAAGGTCGAGGAGGTCATGAAGGAGTATGCGCTCGGCCCGAACGGGGCGCAGATCGTTTGCGCGGACATGATGGCGCTGAACGCTTCGGAGCTCGCCGAGGCGATCGAGAAGTTCAAGACCCCCTACGTGCTCATCGACACCCCCGGCCAGATGGAGCTTTTCGCTTTCCGGCAGAGCGCGAACGTGATCATCAACACCCTCGGCCGGCAGGAATCGTTCCTCGTGTTCCTCTCCGACCCAGCTCTCGCCAAGACGCCGAACGGGTTCGTGTCGACCCTCCTTCTCTGCGCGGTCACGCACTTCCGCTTCGACGTCCCGCTGCTCAACGTGCTCTCCAAGGCGGACACGCTGGAGGAGAAGGAGCTGCAGGCGATCGAGCAGTGGTCCTCCGAGCCAGAGGCGCTGTATTCCGCGCTCACCACCGAACAGATGAGCGCTTCGTCGGTGCAGAGCATCGAGTTGCTGAAAGCGATGGAGAACGTGGGCATGTACAATCAGGTCGTGCCGGTGTCCTCCGAGGAGCCGTTCGGCATCGAGGACATCTACAACGCCATTCAGCAATCGATGACCGGCGGCGAGGACCTGCGCAGCGATTGAGCCGGCGGCACGATTATCAGGGGCGAAGGGCATCGCGGCGTCGTGCGTCGCATCCTCGTCTGTCCCCAGTGCGGCTCGACATCCATATTCTACGAGGCTGGGGGCATCACCGGCCAGATCTACCACTGTCAGAAGTGCGACTACATCGGCTCGGTGATACTGGAACAGGAGGTCGACGAGACCGAGTTCCCCGAGCCACCGAAACCGGAAAAGACCGAGCGGAAGAGAAGGAACTGGTTCAAGCGCCGGAACGGAGAGTAGACGCGCTGGTGATCGCATGACGGGCTTCACCTACCACTCCCTGCTGAACGCAGCTCTGAGACTCTATCGCGAGAGGCAGTTCGACCAGGCATACGATCTCGTCACCGAGAACGCGGACGAAGTGGGCGGGAATCCCGCGCACCTGCTCAATTTCCGCTACTCGCTCGCGGCGGTCGGCGGTCATTCGGACCTTGCGACCGAGATCATAAGATCGGGCGTGGAGCGAGGTTACTGGTGGTCCGAAGACATCCTGATGAAGGACGACGATCTCGCGGAGCTCAGGGGGCGAAATGATTTCCTACAACTTGTCGGCGTCTGCCGGGAATGGGAACTGCGAGAGAAGGCGGCGGCAAGGTCGGAGTGCAAGGTCGTTGAATCACCTTTGAACAGCAACAGTCGGCGACCTTTCGTCGTGGCACTGCACGGCAACAGCGAAAGCAACGTTCTTTCGGAGCCCCGATGGCGAACCTGCTTGCACGCGGGGATGTCGCTCGCGCTCGTCCAGTCGTCGTGCATCAAGTTCTCCGGTGGATACAGTTGGGACGATCCGGCGATCGGTAGAAGCGAGCTTGAGGGGCAATGGACGGATCTGAAGCGAGGAGGGATGGACGAGCGGCTGAGCATTCTTGGAGGTTTCTCCGCCGGTGGCAGGGTCATCGTGCACGCCATCCTGAACCGCAAGGTCGATCCACGGGGAGCGATACTCGTCGGTCCCTGGCTTCCTGACCTGAAGGAGTTGGTGCCGTTGATGGACCGTGGGATCCTGGAGAACAAGCGCTTCTTCATTCTCGTGGGCGGCCAGGACGTCGACTGCCTCGACTGCTCGAAGGAGCTCGCGAAGGAATTGGAGTGAATGGCGCCTCAGTGCGCCTGCACGTCGAGCCTGGTTTGGAACACGACTTCCCTGACTGGTTCGACGCGAAGCTCACGTCGATCCTCTCAAAGATGCTTTCCTAAAGCGCTCGCGCTTTCCCCTCGATCGCTCAGCTCGACGAAGCACTATGCGAACATCGCGCCTGGTTCGGTGCACTTCGCTTCGTCGGTCTCGAGCACCTTCGCGATCGCGCGCTCGAAGTCGCCTATCCCCACGGTGTCACGGTTGTCGCGGATGGCGAACATACCCGCCTCGGTGCAGATCGCTTTGATGTCCGCTCCGGTCGCTGTCTCCGTCTTCGCACCCAGTTCCATCGGGCTGATGGTGCTGTCGACGTTCATCCTCTGCGTGTGGATCTTGAATATCTCGACGCGGGCATCGTAGTTCGGGATCGGGATCTCAATGATGCGGTCGAAGCGTCCGGGGCGCAGCAGCGCCTCGTCCAGGATGTCCGGGCGGTTGGTCGCGCCGATGATCTTGACGTCACCGATGGGATTGAAGCCGTCCAGCTCCGCGAGCAGCTGCATTAGCGTCCTCTGGACCTCGCGGTCTCCGGACGTCGCGACCTCGAGCCTCTTCGCTCCGATCGAGTCGAGTTCGTCAATGAATACTATGCTTGGCGCTTTCTCCTTCGCCATCTCGAAGAGTTCGCGCACGAGCCTCGCGCCCTCGCCGATGTACTTTTGAACTAGCTCCGAGCCAACCAGCCGAATGAACGTCGCGTTCGTTTGGTGCGCGACAGCCTTCGCGAGCAGCGTCTTCCCGGTGCCCGGTGGCCCGACCAGCAGCACGCCCTTGGGCGGCTCGATGCCGACCTTCTTGTAGAGTTCTGGTCTAAGCAGCGGGTCCTCGACCGCCTCGCGGATCTCAAGTATCTGCTCATCGAGCCCACCGACCTCACCGTATGAGATGGCGGGCTTGTCGACGATCTCCGCGCCGATGACGATCGGGTCCAGCGACGGCGGCAGTACGCCCATCACCGCGAGCGTCTGCTTGTTCAACGCCACCCTCGCGCCCACCTCCAGGTCCTCGGAGGGAACGTACTCTGAAGTGGAAACGATGAAGTCCGGCCCGGTAGAGCTCTTCACGACCACGCGGCCGTCCGCGAGCATGTCCTTAATCGAGCCGATGATGAGCGGCGGCGACTTGAGGCGCTCCATTTCCGAGCGCATGCGCTTGAGTTCCTTCTGCAATCGGAAAAGCTCGCTTTCGACATAGCGCTTCTCGCCCTCCACCCTGCGGATCTCTTCCAGCAGCTCGGTGTTGCGGCGCTCGAGCACCTCGATCTTCTCGCGCATCTCGCCCGCGAGCTCGTCCATAGGCGCCTCTCTCAAGCTCTTTGCTTCGGCCATGGGGAACGTCCTCAATATGTTGGGGGTTGCTATTTGAAGGCTTCGGGCAACATGGTGGTTTCAGACAAAGCTTGCTGGATGAGGGGCAAATCCCGTCGCGAAAGGATGGGCGATACCACCATCTGAAGTGGCAAAGGATTATCTAGAACACGGCTGTTTGGAGGGCGATGGCTTCGGTTTGCGAGCTCTGTGGCAAGGAGGTGCCGGAGACCCGGGCGACTTGGATCGAGGGCACCCAGCTCAAGCTGTGCCGCGATTGCCAGAAGTTCGGTGACAAGGCGAAGCCGGGCACGCAGGAATCGCCGACGAAGGTGGTCATCGAGTCCCGCCTGCAGCAGAGGGAGCGGCGCATGCGCACCCGCGACATCTACCAAGAAGAGGAGACGTGGGAGCTCGTGGCGGACTACGGCAAGCGCATCAAGGACGCTCGTGAGGCGCGGGGCTGGAAGATCGAGCAGCTCGCCGCGAAGATCAACGAGCGCGCTTCTTCGCTGGGCAAGGTCGAGGCGGGCACGATGAAGCCGACGGATGATCTCGTCTCCAGGCTCGAGAAGGAGCTCAGCATCGTTCTCATGGAAAAAGTGCCGGTGGTGCAGCCGGAGAAGCGTGCTGTGGGGACATCTGGCATGACGCTAGAGCACTTCATCAAGAAAGCTAAGAATCAGTAGCGCGCGAGGATCTCTTCCTTAACTTTCTGATCGAACAATGACACGTCCACGCCCACTTCTTTCGCGACCGCCAGCGCCGCGACCTCGACGTCCACGCCCAATCGTTCCTGCACCTTGTTGACGCGGGCGACTATCTCACGCTTCTTCTGGCCGGTCACCTTCGCGATCGCGTCCAGGATCTGAGAGAAGATCGACTGCTCTGGCTCAACATCCTTCAGCATCTCGGCGCAGGGCTTGAAGGTCGCCGGCACCTCGACGTCCTTGTAGTTGAAGGCGGGCTTGACGAACCCTTCTGAGCGCTCCAGCAGACCGCGTTTGATCCCGATCTCCAGGAGCGCCTGGGCATCCCTAGGCGAGAGCCAGCGGAAGTCCATGGAGGCGGAAAAGACGAACTCCTTCTCCGTGAGCAGGGTCTTCCCTTTGCGCTTGAAGAGCAGCGCCAGGCAGGTCTCTAGCTCGGTCATGTCCTCACGATGAGATGCGAATGGTGCAAATAAAGCTGACTGGTTCTCGCAGGATGCCCTTCGCCGATGGCATTAATAGTCGGCTGCTCTCGACGCATCCTCAGGTGTTCTGATGAAAGGCATCACCCCGTGCCTGTGGTTCGACAGCAATGCGGAAGAGGCAGCGAATTTCTACGCGTCGATATTCAAAGGCTCCGAGATCGGCGCCATCGCCCGGTACGGGAAGGCAGGCCCGGGGCCGGAGGGAAGCGTCCTGACGGTCATGTTCGAGATCGGTGGGCTGGAGCTCATGGGTCTGAACGGAGGGCCGGTGTTCAAGTTCAACGAGGCGGTCTCCTTCGTCGTCAATTGCGAGGGCCAGAAGGAAGTCGACTACTACTGGGAGAAGCTCTCGAGGGGCGGGGAGAAGAGCGTCTGCGGCTGGCTGAAGGACAAGTACGGGGTCTCCTGGCAGGTCGTTCCGATCGAGATGCGCAAGCTGATGAGCGACCCCGACCCGGTCAAGGTCGAGCGCGTCACGCGCGCGATGCTCCAGATGAAGAAGCTCGACATCGCCAAGCTGAAGAAGGCGTACAAAGGTTAGGTTCGCAGCGTATGTGGCCTCCCGGCCGGGCGCTCTGGCCAATCGCATAACGGTTATATAGAAGAACAAACATCTCAAGCCGCTAGCCCAAAGCTAGGAAGCGTATTGTCATAAACTGGGAGGTAATGAAATGGGAATGAGCCAGACACCAATACTGATCCTCAAAGAGGGCACCAAGAGGGACAAGGGCAAGGACGCCCAGTTCAACAACATCCAGGCCGCGCGC
The DNA here is from genome assembly GCA_035506675.1 of Methanomassiliicoccales archaeon. GTDB lineage: Archaea > Thermoplasmatota > Thermoplasmata > Methanomassiliicoccales > UBA472 > JAJRAL01. The sequence goes on along the minus strand of DATJOX010000044.1, from coordinate 11,673 downwards.
GCAATCGCGGATGCGGTCCGGAGCACCCTCGGGCCCCGAGGAATGGACAAGATGCTCGTTGACAGCCTCGGCGACGTCGTCATCACCAACGATGGCGTCACGATCCTGAAGGAGATCGACGTCGAGCACCCGGCCGCGAAGATGCTGGTCGAGGTCGCTAAGACCCAGGACCAGGAGACCGGGGACGGGACGACCACCGCGGTCATTCTCACCGGCGAGCTGCTGAAGAAAGCCGTCGACCTGATCGACGCCAACGTTCACCCGACCATCATCACCGCTGGGTATCGCATGGCAGCGGTGAAGGCGCTCGAGATCCTCGAGTCGGTCGCATTGCCGATCGACATCAAGGACCGCGAGACCCTCAGGAAGATCGCGATGACCTCGATGATGTCGAAGTCGGTCGTCGGAAGCCGCGAGCACATGGCGGACGTCGCTGTGGACGCGGTCGTCAAGGTCGCGGAGAAGACCAACGGCGCCTGGTTCGTCGACACGGACAACATCCAGGTCGTGAAGAAGCAGGGCGGCTCGATGGACGACACCGAGATGATCGAGGGCATCATCGTCGACAAGGAGCCGGTGCACCCGGCCATGCCGAAGAAGATCCCGAAGGCGAAGATCCTCTTGCTGGACGCGGCGATGGAGGTCAAGAAGACCGAGATTGACGCGAAGATCGAGATCACCGACCCCTCGCAGATGCAGGCGTTCCTCAACGAGGAGGAGCGCATGCTGCGCGACATGGTCGCGAGGATCAAGAAGTCCGGAGCGAACGTGGTCTTCTGCCAGAAGGGCATCGACGACCTCGTGCAGCACTTCCTCTCGAAGGAGCAGATCTACGCCGGCAGGCGCGTGAAGAAGAGCGACATGGAGAAGCTCGCCAAGGCGACCGGCGCGAACGTCGTCACCAAGCTGGACGAGCTCGACCCCTCAGACCTCGGGAACGCGGACCTCGTGGAGGTGCGCAAGATCCAGGAGGAGGAGATGACCTTCGTGACCGGATGCAAGAACCCGAAGGCGGTCAGCATCCTGATCCGCGGAGGCACCGAGCACGTGGTCGACGAGATCGAGCGCTCCCTGGACGACGCGGTCAGCGTGGCGGCAGTGGCGATCGAGGACGAGAAGATGATCACGGGAGGCGGCTCCTCGGCGGTCGAGATCGCGCTCAAGCTGCGCGAGTACTCGGCATCCGTCGGAGGGCGCGAGCAGATCGCGATCGACGCGTTCGCATCCGCGCTCGAGGTCGTTCCGACCGCGCTCGCTGAGAACGCCGGTCTGGACCCGATCGACATCCTGATCGAGCTGCGCAAGGCGCACAAGAGCGGGAAGAAGAACGCTGGTCTGAATGTCTTCGAGGGCAAGGTCGACGACATGCTGAAGATCAACGTCCTCGAGCCATTCCGCGTCGGCAAGCAGGCGATCAACTCTGCCACGGACGCAGCGGTCATGATCCTGAGGATCGACGACGTCATCGCGTCGCGCGGTGGCGGCGGCGGCGCACCCCCGATGGGACCGGGCGGCGACGAAGGCCTCGGCGACATGGACTGAGCAAGAAACTGCAACTGGGGGCGCAAGCCCCCTTCTCAATCTCTTAACATAATGGTTTTAGGCGTTCAGGTGCCTCGGTGATGCGGGGGCGGTCCGGTGGCTGAGGAAGAGAAGACGGAGCGGAAAACAACGGCTGCGGCCGAGAGGCCCGTCGAAGAGCTCGATCAGGAGATCGAAGATCTCCGCCGCCAGGTCGAGGAGGCGAGGAGCTCATCCAACGAGAACCTCAACCTCGCGAAGCGCATCCAGGCGGACTTCGACAACTACAAGAAACGCGCTTTGAAAGAGCGCGACGACGTCACGAAGTCCGCGAACGACAAGCTCCTGGGCGATCTGCTGTCGACGGTCGACGATCTGGAGAGGGCCGCCGCCTCGGATGTCAGCGCCGAGGAGATGCGCGCCGGCATCAAGCAGATCTTGACGAACCTGAGGTCGCTCCTCGCCTCGTACGGCGTCAAGGAAATGCCGCAGAAGGGGGACTTCGATCCGAACCTGCACGAGGCGCTCTGCACTGGCCAGGGCGAGGACGGCAAGGTCCTGGAGACCCTCCAGAAAGGTTATTACGTAGGTTCGAGGGTTTTGAGGCACGCGAAAGTGATGGTAGGCAAGCAGGAGAACCAAGGCGACGGTGATAATGATGGCTAAGATCATTGGCATAGACCTGGGCACGAGCAATTCCGCGGCCGCGGTGATGGAGGGCGGCCGGCCGGCGATCATCCCGAGCGCGGAGGGCACGAGTCTCGGAGGTAAGGCGTTCCCTTCGTACGTGGCTTTCACGAAGAACGGGGAGCTCCTGGTGGGCGAGCCGGCGAAGCGCCAGGCCGTTTCGAACCCGGAGGGCACGGTCATGGCGATCAAGCGGAAGATGGGCACGGATTACAAGGTGCGCGTCTACGGCAAGGAGTACACGCCCCAGCAGATCTCCGCTTTCATCCTACAGAAGATCAAGCGGGACGCGGAGGCGTACCTCGGCGACACCGTTACCAAGGCGGTGATCACCGTCCCCGCGTACTTCAACGACAACCAGCGGCAGGCGACGAAGGACGCAGGGACGATCGCCGGTCTGGAGGTCGTGCGCATCATCAACGAGCCGACGGCAGCGGCGTTGGCGTACGGACTTGACAAGTCGGAGAAGGAGCAGCGCATCCTGGTGTTCGACCTGGGAGGCGGAACGCTCGACGTTACGATCATGGAGTTCGCGCACGGCGTGTTCGAGGTCATCGCCACCAGCGGCGATACGCAGCTGGGCGGCACGGACATGGACCAGAAGATGATGGACTACGTGTCGGCGCAGTTCAGGCACGAGACGGGCATCGACCTCTCGAAGGACAAGATGGCGATACAGAGGGTGCGCGAGGCATGCGAGAAGGCGAAGATCGAGCTCTCGACCACCATGACCACCGAGATCAATCTGCCTTTCATCTCCGCGGACGCGAGCGGGCCGAAGCATCTTTCGATGAACATCACCCGCGCCAAGCTGGAGGAGCTCGTGAACCCGATAGTCGATCGCTGCCGCGGGCCGATGCAAACGGCGTTGCGCGACGCGAAGCTGACGCCGGAGGGGATCGATGCTGTCATTCTCGTCGGAGGGCCGACGCGCATGCCGGTGGTGCAGAAGTTCGTCGAGGCATACGCCGGCAAGAAGATCCAGAGGGGCGTGGACCCGATGGAGTGCGTGGCGATGGGCGCGGCGGTACAGGGTGCGGTACTTTCTGGCGAAGTGAAGGACGTTCTCCTTCTCGACGTCACGCCCCTATCGCTCGGCATCGAGACGCTCGGAGGCGTCGCGACGAAGCTCATCGACCGCAACACCACGATCCCAACGAGGAAGTCGCAGATATTCTCGACCGCCTCGGACAATCAGCCGGGCGTCGAGATCCACATCGTTCAGGGCGAGCGCGAGATGGCCGGGGACAACGTGTCCCTAGGCCGATTCATGCTCACTGGCATCCTGCCCGCGCCGCGAGGCATCCCGCAGATCGAGGTCACCTTCGACATCGACGCGAACGGCATCATGAACGTGAGCGCGAAGGACCTTGGCACCGGCAAGGAACAGAAGATCACCATCACCGCCTCGAAGAAGCTCGAGAAGAACGAGATCGACCGCATGGTGAAGGAGGCGGAGAAGTTCTCGGAAGAGGACAAGAAGCGCCGCGAGAAGGTCGACGTGATCAACCAGGCGGACACGCTTGTCTACACCACCGAGAAGCTGCTGGTGGAGCAGGCTGACAAGGTGCAGGCATCCGAGCGCGAAGCCATTCAGAAAGCGATGGATGAGCTCAAGGAGACGATGAAGTCCGGCGACGCCACGCAGATCAAGGCGAAGATGGACGCGCTGATGAAGGAGACGTACAAGGTCTCGCAGCGCGTGTACGCCGAGGCCGCCTCCAAGGGGCAGGCGCAACAGCAACAAGGCCCCGGTCCGGAGCAAGCTGGTCAGCAGTCGGCCGGCCCGAGCGACAAGGGCCCGTACATGGACGCGGACTACAAGATCGTGGATGACGACGAGAAGAAGTAAGGGCGTCCTAGAATGGCGGAGAAGCGCGATTACTACGAGGTGCTCGGGGTAGCGAAAGACGCCTCGCTGGACGACATAAAGAAAGCGTATCGTTCCCTGGCCCGCAAGTACCACCCGGACGTCACGAAGGAGGACAAGGCGGAGGCGGAGGAGCGCTTCAAGGAAGTGTCCGAGGCGTACGAGGTGCTCGTCGACCCGGACAAGCGCAAGCTGTACGACCAGTACGGTCACGCCGGCGTCTCGGGGCAGTTCGGCAGCGGAGGGTTCCAGTGGAGCGACTTCACGCACGCGGGTGACATCCGCGACATCTTCGGTGACATGGGGAGCTTCGGCTTCGGAGGCGACCTGTTCGACATGCTCTTCGGAGGCGGCGGAGGGCGCCGAGGCGGGCCGATGCAGGGTCAGTCCCTTCGCTACGACGTCGAGATCACCCTCGAGGAGGTGGCCTCGGGCCTGAAGAAGGAGTTCCAGGTCCCTCGGAGCGTGACGTGCGAGGCCTGCCACGGTACGGGCGCAAAGGAAGGCAAGCTCACCACCTGCCCGAACTGCCAGGGCAAGGGGCAGGTGAGCAACGTGCAGCAGCGCGGGTACTCAAGATTCGTTTCCATCACCCCCTGTCCCAGATGCGGCGGGCGAGGCAAGCTCGCGGAGGCGAGATGCCCGGTGTGCGGGGGTAGCGGCCAGGTCAACAGAACGCAGACGATCTCCGCAGACGTGCCTGCGGGCATCGACGACGGCATGAGGCTGAGGTTCGCAGGGGCGGGCGACGCGAGCCCGAACGGCGGCCCTCCTGGGGACCTTTTCCTGGTGGTGCACGTGCGCCCGCACGACCTCTTCAAGCGCGAGGGAGCGGACCTCTGGCTCGAGCTTCCGATGAACTTCACCGAGGCGGCGCTGGGCACGCAGGTGGAGGTCCCGACGATCGATGGCAAGGCGATGCTCACGATACCGGCGGGCACGCAGAGCGACGCGGTGTTCCGCATGAAGGGCAACGGCTTGGCGCGCGTCGAGGGTCGCGGCAAGGGAGATCAGTTCGTGCGCGTCAAGATCAAAGTGCCGAAGAAGCTGAGCGCGGAGCAGAAGGCGCTGCTGAAGAAGTTCTCGGAGCTCGAAGGGAGCAAGCGCGGACTTTTAGATAGGCTTCGCGGGGATTGAGCTAGAGCGGCTGGATCTCGCGCGGCAGCCCTCCATGATGGTCGGCGGTGCGCATCAGGCACGCCTGCAGGATGCCGTTCACGAGCCGGAGCGAGAGCATCTCCAGGCCCACGGGCACGATCTCCGGTTCGAGGTGCAGGTAGTTCGAGAGCTCGCGCAGCGGATTCGTTCCGTCGCTGCCAGGTATTACCTGCAGCATCACCAAGCGACTGAAGCTCTCGTACCTCCGCTTCGTTTCTTCAGGATCGGCGCCGTTCGCGTGGAGGTAGCTCCTCCAGCGCTTCGCCCATCCGGGCACGATGACGTACGCTCCTTCCGCGAAGAGCTGCTCGGCGACCACCCGGCCGGCGAGGAACTCGGCGGTGTTCGCGGAGGCGGTGATATGCACGAAGCGGTAGTTCTCTGGGAGGTGCAGGTGGCCGCGGTAGCAGCCGACGTCGACCACGCAGATCGCGTCGTCGGGCGAGAGGTGGTCGCTCACGCTCCCGCCGAGAGTGCCCTCGTCGTTCCAGGGGCGATCCTCGATGGGGGAGAAGGTGACGATCTCGATGTCGTCCAGACCCGCAAGTGAGAGCGCCGCCCTTGCCTCCTCTTTCAGACTCTCGCAGATGACAAGCTTGACCTCACTCGGCATTCTCCTCTTTCCAGGATACTCTCCCGCCCTTCTAATTCCAGCTGTTCGTTTATAATGATAACTGGTCGGCGAGCGCGCTTGGTCTCGACACGGACCAGCGTGCCGCGCACCAGGCTTTCTAGCAAGCCTATTTGTATCGGCGGGCATCTCAAGCGCACTGCTCTGACAGGGAGAGATTCGGATTGAGATGGAGCCCATCATTCGTCGGTCACTTCGATCATAGAGTCTGGGTGCTCTTCTTCGGGCGCATCATCTCAGCCACGGGCTTCTCCATAGTGATGCCCTTCCTCTCCATCTACTTCTACGAGCAGCTCGGGGTGCCGATGTACACCGTCGGGCTCGTTTTCCTGGTCTCGTCGATCATCGGCGCCATGGGGCAGCTGGTGGGTGGGGAGATCGCCGACCGCTTCGGGCGCCGTCGGGTCATGATCGGATCGATGGGCAGCAGGGCAATCGTGTTCGTGGCGATCAGCGCAGCTATCGCGATATCCGGTGAGTTCGTACTGATCGCGGTGTTGGTCTGGTTCAGCAACTTCTTCGGGGCGCTGTTCGAGCCGGCGTCGAGCGCGATGATGGCGGACATCGTCGAACCGAGCAGAAGGCTCGAGGCGTACGGGCTGCTGCGCATCGGGCAGAACATCGGCTGGACGGTCGGCCCTCTGCTTGGCGGCCTGCTGGCGATCGTCGGGTTCTCGGCGCTGTTCCTGCTCACCGCAATGACCGCGTTCAGCGTCTCGATAATCATACTGATCCTGATCACCGAGTCGATGCGCGCCGGGGTCAAGCCGCACAGCTTCAGCGTCAAGGACCTCGCGCACTTCCGCAAGGACAAGCAGTTCGCGGCGTTCTGCATCATCAGCGTGTTCTTGTTCCTGGTGGTAGCGCAGATGTCTTCGGTGTACTCGGTGTACTCGACGAGCGTGGTCGGGGTGGCGATCTACGAGGTCGGGTACCTCTACGCCATCAACGGCATCATGGTGGTGTTCATCCAGATGCCGATCGCGCGCTACATCGCCCGCTACCGCATGACGAGCGTGGTCGCCGTGGGAGCGGTGCTCTACGCCATCGGCTACTTCGCGGTGGCCTTCGCCGGCGACTTCTTCGCCCTGGCGGTCTGCATGGTGGTCATCAGCATGGGGGAGATAGTGACCTCGCCTTCGAGCATGAACCTCGTTGCGAACATGTCACCGGAGAACGAGCGCGGGCGGTACATGGGGGTATTCGGGCTGTTCCAACAGTTCGGATGGAGCATGGGGCCGTTCGTGGGCGGGGTGCTGATGTCCGCGTTCGTGACGGTGCCCTACCTGCTCTGGGGCGGCATCTCGATATTCGCGTTCGCGAGCGCAATCGGTTACATGCTCTTGCGCTCGCGGATGCGCGAGGAGTACGACAGGGTGGGCATGAAGCCACCTTGCGCGGACTAGGCCCCGATTCCGAAACCGAAATGCGCTCGGACGCGGTTCGGTCCCGAGATGATAGGGAAGAAGGTGGCGATGGGCAATCCGAGCGAGGATCCCCTGCCCTGGCTGCTAGAAAAGGAGAACCCCTGCGTTCGTCATCGCGCGCTGACCAGTCTGCTTGACAAAGGCGACGAGGACCCAGAAGTGTTCGCTGCAATGCAGGACATGATCTCCACCGGCCCGATCGCGCAGATCCTCTCACAGCAGCAACCCGAGGGCTGTTGGGGTCGGCCGCAGGACTTCTACATGCGCTCGAAGTACAAGGGAACGGTATGGAACATCATCATGCTCGGCGAGCTCGGCTGTCCTCACCTGGAAGCGACCGACCGGGCGGGCGATTTCATCGTCAAGTACGCTCAGAGACCCGACGGCGGCTTCACCTATCTGGGAGGACCCGACGGCGGCAGGAAAGGGCACCTCCCCTGCTTGACGGCCAACATGGTCTTCTCGCTGACCCGAATGGGGTATGCTGGCCAGGGCATGGATAGGGGTGTCGATGCCCTCCTCGACTACGTTCTCTCGGGCTGCAAGGCCTACTCGCCCCGATGCGACCGCTGCCGGTCGGGCAGGGTGAAGGCTCTCAAAGCATTCCTCGAACTCCCGCAGAAGAAGGTGACCAGGAACGTGCGCGTGGCGATCGCGTCGACGGCGGAAACGATACTGGGCACCTGCCTCGCGCCCGATGGACCGCACGAACGCTGCGTGCGACCGGAGTGGAAGGAGCTCGGATTCCCGCACATGTGGGAAACGGATCTGCTGGAGATGCTCGGCCTGGTCGCGAAAGCGGGGCGATGGGACACGAGGACGAGCGAGGCTTTCGATATCGTGATGGGGAAGCGCGGCGAGAAGGGACGCTGGTCGATGGAGAGGAGCTTCAATGGCAGATTCCTCGTTCCGATGGAGAGGAGGGGGAGGGAGTCGAAGTGGCTGACCCTCAAAGCATTGGAGCTGGCGCGAACGGTCGATGAGCTTCCCGACAGGCGGTCCAACCCCGCGCGCTCTTAGAAAATATTATCGGCGCCCCGCGCACTCGCAATCGCGATGAAGGTCATTGGCGTCTTCACCGAGGACTTCCAGTTCTTCTACCAGGTGGTTAGGCGCCTGAAAGCGTCGGGCGAGCAATTCGTTTCTCTCGGCAGGGATGCGAAGGTCCCTCCAACGGTCGGCGTCGTGATCACCACCGAGCGCGAACGCGCACGGGTCAAGGGCGCCGAGGTGGTGGCGATCGATGATCCCGAGACCGCGGTCAGCGTCGCGAAATGCATGCTCGCTGGCGGCACGCGACACAAGATCATCGTGGTGGGCATCGACCCCGGGAACAGGACGGGAATCGCGGTGTACGGTGAGGGCAGGCTGCTCGCCTCCGATGAGGTCGATTCGCCAGAGAAGGTCGCGGGTCTTCTGGAAAAGCTCCTCGCCTGCCTGGACTTCGATCATTCGGTGGCTCGGGTGGGACACGGGGACGCGACCAAGCGGGACCGCGTCATACGAAGCATTTGGGAGCTGGTCGACGCGGTGGAAATGGTGGACGAGACCGGCACTACCGTTCGCTCGGGGCGTCCGGACGCCGAGGCGGCGAAGCGCATCGCGATGTCCAAGGGGGTGGCGGTGAGCGACGTCCCTGTGCCGAAGCCACCGCCTGGGGAAGTGCGCGATGTGCAGCGCTTGTCGCGCATCGCTTCGAAGGGCGCCGTGACGATCCCTGCTGATCTCGCGGAATCGGTGGCGAAGGGCGACCTCACGATGGCGCAAGCGCTCCAGAAGCACAAGCGCATCAAACGTGGATCGTCCTGAACCCGGGGATCCTCTCCAGCACCATTCCTTCGATGATGATGGGGTCGAGCTTGCGCGCCTGGCCTATCGCTTCCTGGAGCTTGTTGTCGTTCTCGGAGTAGATGGTCAGGAGTGATTGGCCGGCGTCGACCTTCGTGCCCTCTTTCGCGTGCAGGAACACGCCCGCTCCCTTGTCCTTGGGGGCGCCCGCCGCCCTCGCGGTCTTCACGATCTGCTTGTTGACGATGCCCTTCACGTAGCCGCTCTTCTTCGCCACCAACTCATAAGTGAGCTTGCCAGGTACGATATCGGCCGACTTGATGTCCGGATTGCCTCCCTGCGCGCCTACGATCTCGCGGAACTTCGCCAGGGCAGCGCCCGAGTTCAGGATCTCCATCGCCTTCTCCTCGCCCCTAGGCACCCCTCCCATCTCCAGAAGGATGCCAGCGAGCCCGCAGGCCTTCTCGATGACGCTGTTCGGGTTCTTCGACCCCTCCAGCACCTGCAGCGCCTCCCTTGCCTCCAGCGCCGGTCCGATCGCGCGGCCGACCGGTTGCCCGCCGTAGGTGATCGCGCAATCCACTTTCATTTCGAGCCTCTCGCCGAGCTCGATGAAGTCCCGCGCATACCCCTTCGCCATCTCCATCGTCGGCACCTTCGTGCCCGCGCCCATCGGTATGTCGACGAGGAGGAAGTCGGCGTTCACCGCCTTCTTCTTGCTCATCACCGAGGCGAGCAGTTGCGCGTGCGGATCGACACCGAGCGGATACTCCACTCGGATGATGACGTCGTCCGCTGGCGCGAGATTCAAGCCCCCGCCCCAAGCCATGATGCCACCAGTCCTCTCGGCGATCTGCTTGAGGTCCTTGGCGGTGAAATCTACCCGAGCGAACGTCTCCACGATGTCCGCCGTCCCCGCGGCCGAGCTGATGGCGCGGGACGAGGTCTTCGGGATCAACAGGCCTGCGGCCGCCACGATGGGCACGACGATGAGCGTGACCTTGTTCCCCGGGACCCCTCCAACCGAGTGGAAATCGAACACGGGGGAGCGGTCGAACTTGATCATCTCGCCGGTCTCCACCATCGCGTTCGTGAGGTCGGCGGTCTCGCGCAGGTTCATGCCGTTGATGTGCAGCGCGGTGATGTACGCGGCGAGCTCGACGGAGGAGAGCGAGCGGCTGACAATGTCCCCCACGATGGTGTGGATCTCGTCCTCTGTCAGCTCCTGCCCATCCATCTTCTTGCGCACGTAGTCGACCGAATCCGGCTTGCCGGTCGGGATGACGTCCAGGAGCTCGCCCGGCTCGGGGCCGATGTACGTGAACGCTCGGCCGAGCAGCCCTATCTCGCCCTTCATCAGGAAGGTGTCGGTGGTCTGCACGATCGCGGTGACGGTGTCGTTTTCGTGCTTCACGCGCACCCGGTCCTGCTCGTGCACCCCGATCTCCATGCAGTCGTCGACGTGCAGGAGCGCGGTGATCTCCCCGGTGTCCATGTCGATGTACTTCGCCTTGAGCTTCATGTCCTAACCCCATTTCTGCAACGCCAGGCGCAGTTCCTCGTGGTCTTTGGCATAGCTCTCCGGAGGGATCTTCGCGAACGCCGCGTCCACCGCCTGGCTCATCGCCATCGCGCCCCCCCTCACGCCCTTCGGATGTCCGGCGACCCCACCGCCCGCCTGTATCTGAAGGTTCATGCCCCCGATCTCCAATAGCTTGTGGACCAGGGCGGGGTGCACGCCTCCCGAAGCCACGCACATCACTGGCTTGAGTCTGCCCATCTTGTCCTGACAGGCGTGGAGAGAAGCCAGATCGTCGTGGGGATCGCCCTTCATCTTCCCGACGCCGAAGGTGCCGATGTGGAGCGCGTCCCCGCCGCACATCCTCACCAGCTGCGACATCACGCTCCAGGCGACGCCATGGCTCTTGTCGCGCGTGAAGGCGGCGTGCATCGTGCGGTGAACGTGGATCGGGACTTTGATGGAGGGGTCCTCGGCGAGCGCCTGCACCGCCGCGAATCCGGCCGTCAGGACGTCGACCATGATCTCGCTCGCTCCGAGCTGCTGCGCCCTCTCCGCCACTTCCACGATCTTGTCTCCTCTCGTGGTCACGTTGATGGCGTGCATCATGACGTGCCCGGTCTCGCTCTTCACGCGATCGATCGCCTCCGCGATCGCGACCACGCGTTCCTCCAGGCGACAGAATTCTTGATCGACCAGGGTCTCGTCATCCTTGCCGTTGGTCAGGCCCCCCATTCCCGATTGGTAGATGTAGTCGGCGTACCCGCTCGGCGGCAGCCCGATCTTCGGCTTCACGATCGTGCCCACCAACGGCTTCTCCGGCCGCTTCAGCATCTTGCGCATCCCGTCCACGCCGAACTTCGGTCCCTTGAATTCCTTGAGCACCGATGGTGGGAAGAAGCAATCCTCCAGGCGCACGCCCTGCAGCGCGTCCAGTCCGAAGAGGTTGCCGGCAATCACGCTGAGGATCTGAGGCACACCCCCTACCTCGAACGAGAAGTCCGCGATCGGGTATGCGATGGTCGTCGTGTCGCCCTTGATGTCTATGACCCTTCCGCCGTAGGCATCGAAG
>DATJOX010000043.1:0-34721 GCA_035506675.1 Methanomassiliicoccales archaeon | reverse complement strand
TCAGCTAGGTCAATCTTGTTCAGCACCACAATCAACCGGTCCCCTGACACCTCGTTCTGAAGGACCGATGCGGATGCTGCGAGCTTCCTCTTCTCTTCTTCTCTATCTTCCGATGAATCTACAATAAGGAGAATCAGATTCGATGAATACAGCTCATCGAGTGTGCTCTTGAACGATTCGATCATGAACGGCGGCAGGTCGTGGAAGAACCCGATGGTGTCGGTAACGAGGATTTCGTCCAGGGCCCCCTTCATCTTTCTTGTGGTGGTAGTGAGCGTCGAGAAGAGCGCAGTGTCGGTCAGGACGTCCCCCTCCGTCAGCGCGTTGAAGAGTGATGATTTGCCGGCATTGGTATATCCAGCGAGGCTTACCAGATGCGCCCCTCGTTTCTCACGACGCCTTCTCCTTATCGTTCCAGAAACGCGAAGCCTCTCGAGTTCCTCATCGATTCTCCTCATTCTCTTTTTGATTAGATCATAGTAGATGTCCACCGCATACTCTCCTCCTCCGAGGAAACCAGGGTGCTCGCCCATCTTCGCACTGTGAATCCATTCCCGAAGGAGCGGGATCTCGTATTGCAGCCTCGCTCTCTCGACCTGAAGGTGCGACTCAGGAGATGATGCTCGAGTCGTGAAGATGTCAAGCACCAGTCGCAGCCTGTCGATGCACTCGATTTTGAGAGTGTTCTCGAGATGGTAGTGCTGCGTCGGCTTCAGGTCTCCGTTGATCAAGATTCCGTCGATCCGTCGGTGCTCGAGGAATTCCGTTAGCTCGTCAAGCTTGCCTTGGCCAATGAACGTCGAGGGCTCAGGATGACGCCTTCTTTGGATCACCTCGAAGGCGATCTCCATTCCAGCGGAACGCGCAAGATCTTCGAGCTCTTGGACGTTTTCGTTGAGCGTCAGCAATGCTACGCGCTTGCGCGCTTCGGGTCCATTCGCGGTCGTATCCCTTCAATCGAGTTACGAGTTAGTCCTTTTTCCCATCGAGGCAATCTCCATCGGAAATAAAGGGGTGGGGGTGAATTGCTTGTCGACGCCTCGAGGCGACTTAAGGGCGTGGATACTGCACGTCGGATAAAAGTAAGGTTCTTGTACGCATGAGCTACTCTTCCACTGCAACCCGGCGAGCCGGGGAACGGTTTTCCACTGGAAAGGAAGGGGTGGGGCACCTCTCATGCCAGCAGGGCTGCATTCATCGGGGGAGAGGGTTTGGAAGACAACGTATTTCAACAATATCTGAAGGGCAAACAGATTTTCCGCCGCAACCGGGAGATACTTCGCCCTTCGTACATTCCTGACCTTCTGCCGCATCGGCAGCAGCAGATCAGTCAACTTGCATCGATAATGGTCACCGCCCTCAAGGGCGAGAGGCCGTCCAACGTTCTCATCTTCGGCAAGACGGGCACGGGCAAGACCGCCTCGGTCAAGTTCCTGGGGAATGAGATCAGGAAGGCGGATTCGGAGTTCAACCGCGTCACATTCCTTTACATGAACTGCGAAGTGGTCGACACACCCTATAGCGTTCTGCAGAACATCGGCAACCAGTTCATCCAGGATTTCGACCAACGAATACCGTTCACGGGCTGGTCCACAGAGCGCGTCTACAACATCCTGAGAGAGAAGATCGACGAGCAGGAGCGCGTGGTGATCATCGTGCTGGACGAGGTGGACAAGCTCGTATACAAGAGCGGGGACGACGTCCTGTACCATCTCTCGAAGATCAACGACGATCTGAAGCGTGCGAGAGTCTCGCTCATCGGCATTTCGAACGACCTCAAGTTCACGGAGTTCCTCGATCCACGGGTCAAGAGCCGCCTGGGCGAGGAGAAGATGGTGTTCCCACCGTACAACGCCGAGCAGCTGCAGGACATATTGAACCAACGCGCCAAGCTCGCATTCGACGATGGAACGCTCGAGCCCTCAGTGATTCCCCTCTGTTCGGCCCTGGCGGCGCAGGAGCACGGGGATGCCAGGCGCGCATTGGATCTGCTGCGCATTGCGGCGGAGATCGCCGAGCGCGGAGGAGAGGACAAGATCACCGAGGCGCACGTCTACAAGGCAAAGAACAAGATCGAGCTGGACTGCGTGACCGAGGCGGTGAAGACCCTCCCGACGCAATCGAAGCTCGTTCTCCTCGGCATCATCATCAACGAGGAGAAGAACAACGGCAGGCTCACCACGGGAGACGTCTACACCACCTACCGCGACATGTGCAAGGTGGTCGGGCTGACGGCGCTGACCCAGCGGCGCGTGACCGACCTGATATCAGAGCTCGATATGCTCGGGATAATCCACGCGCGCGTGAAATCGTTCGGGCGCGGCGGTCGCACGAAGGAGATTGAGTCGGCCGTCCCGATCCTCGAGACGAAGCGGACGCTCGAGGAGGATGAAGTGCTCCAATCGCTCAAGAACTACAAGCCCAAGACCCAGACGACGCTGATGTGATCAACGCTTCTTCTTTGTGGAAGTGCTTGGCGGCTTGGCGCTCTTCCTTTGGGGAGGAGAGTCCTTCGGCTTCGGTGGGTCCTCCTTCGCCTTCTCGCTTTCTTGGCCTGGGCCAGACTTTTTGGGCTTCAGGTGCAGCTTCGTTCTCAGCCAGGCACCTGCGTCAATGCCCTTGCGCTCCAGTATGACTCCAGTTGCATCGATAATGATCGGCACGCCGATGATCAGCCCGATTGCCACGAACAGGTCGGTCCTGCTGTTCTCCGGCACGCTCGCCGGCGCCGGTCCCGAGATCCAGAGCTTCAGCAGCCCGAACCAGGGCACCTCGCCGCGCGCGACTCCCTGGATCCACTCCGCCTTTATCGGATACTTGCAGATCGGCGCCATGGTGTTCTGATCGATGGTACCCTGATTGTGGTCCCCGAGCGTGATGAGGCCGGTGTGTGGGGTGAGCCCCGCCCCTGCGAACGCCTGCAGCATCGCCTGGAAATCGATGCGCACGGTGACGTGATCGTACCCGACGCCGCTCAGTAGAAGCTTGTTGTGCAGGTTGTACCAGGTCTTCGGACCGGCGTCGACGCTCCAGCTGGATGAGGGAATGTTCTTCAGCGAGGGAACGTCGTACCCGCCTCCGGTGGCGTTGTACTCGACCAGGCAGAGCGCGCGATGGATGATGGGAGTTCGCGCGTCGCTCCCATACGGACGGTAGATGACGACGTCGCCCGGCTCGCTGTATGTACTGTACCCGGTGCCTACGCTGTCCAGATAGGTCTTGACGTCGCCGAACCCCGAGACGGTCTTCTCGATCACGAGGTCTCCGGTGTCGATTACGCCGATGTAGGAGGTGGTGGAGGAGTGCTGCATGCTGTCCGACTCGACGACCACCAGCGGCGGCCAAATGCCGGCGTAGAGAGTGAGGCCTCCGATCACGAGCACGACGAGAACGATCGCGATGATGATGACGCGCAATCTCTTGATGACATCGAGCGCCCTCGTCACCCCGGCTGACACGGCGGCTTCAAAGGCACTGGAGCTATTTATAAATGGTTCCGTCAGGCTGGATGCTCGTCGCTGGCGCGAGCGAACCGGCAAACCTTTTTGTGCCGCGGACCGCCGTACACCTTCGGATGAACCGACCGGACAACGACACCTACTTCATGCGCATGGCGGAGCTCGTCGCCACCCGGTCGACCTGCCTCAGGCGCCAGGTCGGGGCGGTGGTGGTGAAGGAGAAGCGCGTGCTCTCCACCGGGTACAACGGAGCGCCGAAGGGCCTCAAGCACTGCGCCGAGGTCGGTTGCGTGCGCATGCAGAACAACATCGAATCGGGCACACGCCACGAGCTATGCCGCGGCGTTCACGCGGAACAGAACGCGGTCATTCAAGCAGCCTACTTCGGCGTCAGTATAAAGGACGCCTCGCTCTACACGACGAACTTCCCTTGCGTGATGTGCGCTAAGATCCTGATAAACGCAGGCATCCGCGAGGTGGTCTACAAGGACGAATACATAGACGAACTCTCGCAAGAGATCCTGAACGAAAGCAAGGTCCTAGTGCGTCGACTCTAGCCTGCAAGAGAAGCACAGGAAATCGTGGGTTGCGTTACGCGATTCGCAGGGGTGGAATCGAAATCATCCAGATTTCTCAATTGTTTAGCACGGTTCCGGCCAACCGCGCCCCCGTAGCCTATTTATATCGATAACATATTCCCCGCTTCACCTTCGGGGGATATGCCTGTGAGTAGGGCGGAGACACTTCTTAGGGTCAAAGATGCCGAAGCAAAGGCGAAGGAGATCCTCGCCGAGGCGGAGGATAAGCGCAGGTCGCTCCTGGCGGCCGCCAGGCGTGATGCGATCCAACTCGTGCAGCAGGAAGAGGACAAGCTTCGAGCACAGCAGGATGCAGCCCTCACCAAGGAAAAGGCGGCCGTCGGAGAGGCGCGCCAGAAGCTCCTGAAGAAGGGCTCGGACGAGGCCGCGCGGCTAATGTCGTCGGCCTCTGGGAACGTCCCGAAGGCGAAGGCGCATCTCAAACAGAGCTTCGAGAGGGCCGTTAATGCTTCTGCCTGAGAAGATGTGTCGGATCCTCGTTGTGGGGTCCAAGGACAAGCTCAAGGAGACGACCGAGCTGCTGTATTCGCTCGAGCTCGTTCATCCGATCGACTATCTCGAGGGCGACGAGGGTTTGGTCATCGGCTCGCCGTTTGAGGAAGCGTCCGAGGTCTCGGAGCGACTTCTCAAGCTCAGGGCGATGGAGAAGGACCTAGAGATCGACGAGGCGACCAACGCGCCGAAGATGCCTCTGTCCGATGTGGTCAAAGGCCTCGAGGACAGCGTCGACGGATTGCAGACCCAGGTGGCCGCGGTCGTCGAGACCAAGAACCAGCTTTCCTCGAGGAACGCAGCCCTCGAGGGCGAGAAGGTGCTGCTCGAGCCGCTCACCTCGATTCCGCTCGATCTTGAGCTGTACTCTGGCTATGACAATCTTACTGTGTTCACTGGGAATGTGCGCTCCAACCCGGAGGCAGCGCTGAACGCCCTCGGCGATATCGAGGTGTTCCGCTCCGAGGGAGGGGAGTTCGTCGCGGTGTTCGTCGCGAGCGCGAAGGCCTCCGAGGCGCAGCGCATCCTAGTCACTAACGGATTCACTGAGACGGCGCTTCCACAGGGCAAGGGAAGCCCCGCCGATCTCATCAAGAGAATCGGAGAAGAACAGGCGAACATCGCCAAACAGCTCGACGAGGCCAAGGACAAGCTCTCCAAGCTGAAGGGGGATAACCTCAGCCTCATACTCGCTTCCGATGAGCACCTGAGCATCGAGGTCGAAAAGGCCGAGTTCCCGCTGCGCATCGCTACATCGAAGAACGCTTTCGTGATTGACGCCTGGATCCCGAACAAGCAATCGGAAGTTGTCCGAAGCGCCCTTCATCAGAAGCTCGGCGAATCGATTTCGTTCGAGATTGTCGAGGTCAAGGGCCGCAAAGAGGAGCACCATGAGGATACCGAGCACGACCACGACATCGCCGAGGACACGACGCCGGTGAAGATGACGAGCCGAAGGCCGCTCGCAAGGTTCAACGGATTTACCGAGCTCATCTCGACCCCGAAGTACGCGGAATTCGACCCCACAAATGTCATCGCGCTCACCTTTCCGCTGTTCTTCGGGCTCATGGTCGGTGATGTCGCCTACGGCCTGATGTTCACGGTCCTCGGGTGGGTCGGGTTGAAGAAGGCCCGTTCCGACGATTGGCAAACAATCTCCACCATGCTGTTCTTCGGTGGCATCTGGGCAACGTTCTTCGGCGTGTTCATGTTCGGCGAAGCGTTCGGATTGCATTTCGCGCTGCGGGGCAGCGAAATGACCTGGTCTTCTCTGCTGGGCATTGACTTCCCCCACGCGCTCAACCTCGGTGGAGTCTCCATCCCGCTAGGAGTCTTCAGCAAGCTTGACGACGTCAACAAGCTTCTGCTGATTTCCGTCTGGATCGGGATATTCCACCTATTCCTGGGATTCGGGCTAGGCATGTTCAACTTGACCATGAGGGTCGGTCTGAAGCACGCGGTCATGGAGAAGTTCGGATGGGTGCTCATCCTTCTGGGCATGGCACTCCTGCTGCCGGTGATCATCGCGAACATCGGTAACATCATGGGCACGGACTTCGGGAGCATGGCGTTCCTGATCCCGCTCGTCATCCTGCTCGTGGGGCTCGCGATCAGCCTCGTGGGAGAAGGGCCGCTCTCTATTCTCGAGTTGCCCGGGCTCTTGAGCAATATTCTGTCATACACTCGTCTAACCGCCATCGGTACGTCCAAGGCAGGGCTTGCCCTGGCTTTCAACATGATTGCGCTTCAGATGCTCGCCCCCGCTGGCGGCATCGGCATCGTCTTCGGCATCCTGATCTTCATGGTCGGGCACCTGACGGTGTTCATGTTGGCCATCATATCGGCGGGCATTCACGGAATCAGGCTCCATTACGTGGAACTCTTCCAGAAGTTCTACCTTGGAGGCGGGACCAAGTTCAACCCGCTTAGGATAGTTAGGAAGCACACAAGTGAGAGGTGAAGGAAATGGTAGATGTTGGATCAGGCTTGGTAGCCATCGGAGCTGGAGTAGCGATTGGGCTGGCTGGACTGGGTGCTGGCTGGGCTGAGAAGGACATCGGATCCGCTGCGGTCGGTGCGATCGCAGAGAACCCGAAGAACTTCGGACGCTCGCTGGTCATGACCGTCATTCCAGAGACCATCGTGATCTTCGGTCTGGTTATCGCGTTCCTGCTGATGGGAAAGATCTAAGCGCGTCGAAGCGACCGAGGGTCATTCAATGTCGCTAGACAGAGTGGTCGAGGAGATCCTGGCCAACGCCAGGAAGGAAGCCGACAAGATCGTCAGCTCGGCGGAGGTCGAGCGGCAGTCGATCCTAGCGGCGGCCCAGGATACCGTCTCCGCAAAGAGGAAGGCGAAAGAGAAGGAGACGGAGGACGCCGTCCGCAGGCTCAGGCAGCAAGAGATATCCAGCGCCGAACTCGAGGAGAAGCGCATCGTGCTCAACGCGAAGAAGGAGATGCTGGACCGAACGCTGCAGGAAGTCAACGCGGAGATCGCCGCGATGAGCGCCTCGGAGAAGTCTCGGCTTTACAACAGGATCCTCGAGCTCGGTCAGAAGGTCATTCCCGGAGGGAATGTGTACTGCCCGGTCGGGGAGAGCAAGCTGCTAACGCCGAAGCCCGGCGTCAAGATCGAGGAGACCGTAATGGGTCCGGGCCTCGTGCTCGAGAGCCAGGACGGGTCGGTCCGGATCGACTACACCTTCAAGGCGATTCTCGAGGGTGTTTGGGAAAGAGAGCTGAAGAACGTGTCGAACATCCTGTTCGGGTGAAGCAATGGCCTACCTCCTTGGCAGCAAGGGCAACTACCCGTACGCCTGCGCTAGGGTCAGAGCCAAGAAGAGCCAGTTGCTGACCAAGGAGAGCTATCCAAAGCTCCTGAACATGGACCTGAACGAGATCAGCCGCTTCCTCGGAGAAACGCAATACAACGCGGAGATGACTGAGCTCGCCACCAAGTACGAGGGAGTGAACCTCATCGAGCTGGGGATGAGCAGGAACCTGGCAAGGGTGTACGGCGCTGTGCTCGGTTTCACAAAGGGGGAGCTGCGTCAAATGGTGAGCAGCTATCTCGAGCGCTGGGACATCTGGAACGTGAAGACGGTCGTCCGTGGCAAGCACTCCAAGGCGACCCTCGATGAGATCCGCGAGGACCTCGTGCCCGCGGGCAAGCTAAAGGAGGAGGACCTCAGCGCGCTGCTCGCGATGGAGACGGTGGCGGAGGTGCTTGAGGGCGCGGAGAAGATGGTGAGCATCTTTCTGCCCGAAGAGATAGTCTCGTCCTACCAGACCACTGGACAGCTGTCAGCGATCGAGGACTACCTGGACAAGGTGTACTATCGGCGCCTGATCGAGTCGATCAGCCCGAGGTCCCACGCGGAGAGGCTGCTTCTTGCCTACGTGCGCAGAGAGATCGACGCAACGAACCTCATGACCCTTCTGAAGCTCAAGCGCGAGGGCCTTGGGCCGGACAAGATCGCTCCCTTCATGATCGAGGGCGGCGACGAGCTGCCGATGGCGCAGCTAGAGCGGCTGCTGCCCGTGGAAGGCTATGATGCGCTGTTGCAGGAGCTCACCAGGCTCTCGTTCTACGAGGAGATCAAGGATGCCCTTGAGAAGGCGAAGACGAGCAGTTCGCTCGACGATGTGACGCTCGCGTTGAAGAAGTATCAGATACGACAGGCGGAGAAGTTCTCTCACCTCTATCCGCTGTCGGTGCTTCCCATCATCGACTATATCATTCGCAAGAAGACAGAGGTTGACAACATACGGATCGTGGCGCGCTGCAAGGAGAGCGGCCTGGACCCGGATACGATCAAGAGATTGCTGGTGGTCTGATGGACATCGCGGTATTAGGGGACAGCGAGTTCGTGCTCGGGTTCAGGCTCGCCGGCATCAAGCGCATTCACGCAGTCACAAGAGAGAGGTTCGAGAGTACGCTCGTGGAGCTGCTCGCGGACTCGACCATCGGCGTCCTAGCAGTGCCGGCCGCCGATCTAGACCAGCTTCCGGCGACGGTCCGGAGGAAGGCCCTCGATTCCATCGCCCCGGTCGTGGTGCCGGTCGGCAAGGGCGAGGGCAGCGACCTTCGTGAGAAGGTGAAGAGAGCGATTGGCGTTGACTTGTACAAGAGCTGAAGAGGGGTAATATGGCAAACGTAGGCGAGATAAACAGGGTGGCGGGACCGGTCGTTACGGCGATTGGCATCTCTCCGAAGATGTATGATGTCATCCAGGTCGGGCACGAGAAGCTCATGGGTGAGGTCATCAAGATCGTCGGCAACAAGACGGTCATCCAGGTGTACGAGGATACCTCTGGCATCCGGCCAGGGGAGCCCTGCACGTCCACCGGGCTGCCGCTCGTGGCCGAGCTCGGACCGGGTCTGCTCGGAAGCGTGTACGACGGCATCCTCAGGCCTCTGCCGGTGCTCATGGAGTCGATGGGCGACTTCATCAAGCGCGGCGTCGCGGCGCCGGGACTGGACCGCAAGGCGAAATACCAGTTCACGCCCGTTGTGAAGAAGGGCGACAAGGTGACCGAAGGCATGATCATCGGTACCGCCCCGGAGCGCAACTTCACCCACCGCATCCTGATTCCCAACGGCGTCAACGGCACCGTGGACTCGATCAAGGAAGGCAGCTTCACCGTCGACGAGCTGATCGCGGTCGTGGGCGGTCACGAAGTCAAGATGATGCAGAAGTGGCCGGTGCGTTTCGGTCGCCCGGTGCACAAGAAGCTCATGCCGGACATCCCCCTCTTGACCGGCCAGCGCATTCTTGACACCCTGTTCCCGATCTCCAAGGGAGGCACCGCCGCCATCCCCGGTGGGTTCGGTACGGGCAAGACGGTCACGCAGCAGCAGCTCGCCAAGTGGTCCGACGCGGACATCGTCGTCTACATCGGATGCGGCGAACGCGGAAACGAGATGACCGAGGTGCTCACCCTCTTCCCCGAGCTCGAGGACCCGAAGAGCAAGAAGCCGCTCATGAACCGGACGGTGCTCATCGCCAACACCTCCAACATGCCGGTCGCGGCTCGAGAAGCGTCCGTGTACTCGGGAATGACCGTCGCGGAGTACTACCGCGACATGGGCTACGATGTGTCTTTGATGGCTGATTCGACCTCCCGCTGGGCGGAGGCGATGAGAGAGATCTCGTCAAGGCTCGAAGAGATGCCTGGCGAGGAGGGTTTCCCCGCTTACCTGTCTGCGAGGCTCTCGGAGTTTTACGAGCGCTCCGGGCGCGCGGAGACGAAGAGCGGCGGAGTCGGATCGGTCTCGGTCGTCGGCGCGGTTTCCCCGCCTGGCGGAGACCTTTCGGAGCCGGTCACGCAAGGAACGCTGCGCATCGTGCGCGTGTTCTGGGCGCTCGACACCAAGCTCCGCGAACGCCGGCACTTCCCGGCGATCAACTGGCTCACCTCATACTCGCTCTACACCGGCACCCTGGACGCATGGTACCGAGAAAACGTCGGTCAGGACTTCCCGGAGCTGCGAGCATGGGCGATGGAGACCCTGCAGAAGGAGGCAGAGCTCCAGGACGTCGTGCAGCTGGTCGGTTCGGATGCGCTCCCCGAGGAGCAGAAACTCACCCTCGAGGTCGCGAGGATGATCCGCGAGATCGTGCTGCAGCAGAACGCGTACCACGCGGTGGACACGTACTGCCCGATGAGCCGCCAGTATGCCGTCATAAAGACGATCAAGCGATTCGGTGACCTCTCGAAGAAGGCGGTGGAGCGCGAGGTGCTCGTGGAGAGCATCGCCAACATGCCCCTGAGGACCCGCCTCGGCAAGTCGAAGTTCGAGGAGAAGGTGGACCAGGAGCTGGTGGACATCAACAATGAGATGGACAAGGCCTTCGAGACCCTAGGAGGGAAGTAGATGACGACCAAGGAGTACAAGACAATCTCGCAGATCGCGGGACCGCTGGTGTTCGTCGAGAAGACCGAGCCGGTGGGCTACAACGAGATTGCGGTCGTGACTCTGCCAAACGGCGAGGAGCGCCGCGGGCAGGTGCTCGATTCCTCGCACGACACCGTCGTCATCCAGATGTTCGAAGGCACGTCCGGCATCGAGCGCGCCGCGGGAGCTCGCTTCCTCGGCGAGACGCTCAAGATGCCGGTATCGCAGGACATGCTCGGGCGCATCCTCTCCGGTTCTGGAGAACCGCTTGACGGAGGCCCGAAGATCGTCCCCGACGACCGCCTCGAGATCATCGGCGCGGCCATTAACCCCTGGGCGAGGGACAACCCGCGCGAGTTCATTCAGACGGGCATCTCGACCATCGACGGCATGAACACTCTCGTCCGCGGACAGAAGCTGCCGATCTTCTCCGGTTCCGGTCTCCCGCACAACGACATCGCGCTGCAGATCGCCAGGCAGGCGAAGGTGCTCGGGAAGGAAGAGGAGTTCGCGGTGGTGTTCGGTGCGATGGGCATTACCAGCGAAGAGGCGCAGTACTTCATGAAGGACTTCGAGCGCACCGGCGCACTGAAGCGCGCGGTCGTGTTCATGAACCTCGCCGACGACCCGGCCATTGAGCGCATCATCACGCCGAGGCTCACACTGACGACGGCGGAGTACCTGGCATACACACTCGACATGAACGTGCTCGTCATCTTGACCGACATCACGAACTACTGCGAGGCGCTGAGGCAGATCGGCGCCGCGCGTGAGGAAGTGCCCGGTCGCCGCGGCTATCCTGGATACATGTACACCGACCTCGCGACTTTGTACGAAAGAGCAGGACGCATCAAGGGCAAGAAGGGAAGCATCACGCAGATCCCAATCCTCTCGATGCCGGGCGATGACATCACGCATCCGATCGCGGACCTCACCGGCTACATCACCGAGGGCCAGATCGTGGCGAAGCGCGAGCTGCACCGCGCGGGCATCGACCCGCCGATCGACGTAGGCTCGTCGCTCAGCAGGCTCATGGACTCCGGTATCGGGAAAGGAAGAACGAGGGAGGATCACAAGTCAGTGTCCGACCAGTGCTACGCCGCCTACGCGGAAGGTCGCGATCTCCGTGGCCTCGTCGCCATCGTCGGCAAGGACTCGCTGTCGGAGCGCGACCGCAAGTTCCTCGACTTCGCCGACCTGTTCGAGAAGCGCCTCGTGCGCCAGGGCAGGGAGGAGGACCGCGACATCGAGACCACCCTCAACCTGATGTGGGACCTGCTCTCGAACCTCCCGGAGAACCAACTGACCCGTATCGACCGCAAGTGGATCGAGAAGTACCACCCGGCGCACAAGACCGCCGCTTGAACGGTGCTAGATCATGGTTAAGCAGGACGTAAAGCCGACAAGGTCCGAACTCCTCGAGATCAAGAGGAGGATCAAGCTATCCCAGGCAGGGTACAAGATCCTGAAGATGAAGCGGGACGGCCTGATCCTGG
This sequence comes from Methanomassiliicoccales archaeon, assembly GCA_035506675.1. Taxonomy (GTDB): domain Archaea; phylum Thermoplasmatota; class Thermoplasmata; order Methanomassiliicoccales; family UBA472; genus JAJRAL01. The sequence continues at coordinate 22,775 of DATJOX010000043.1, read as the reverse complement.
AGTTCTTCAAGATCCTCGAGGAGGCGAAGGAGATCCGCGTGCGCGTGAACCGCGACTACGAAGCGGCGAAGCAGCGCATTGCGGTGGCGAAGGCGGTGGACGGTGCCATAGCGGTCACGTCCGCGGCGTTCGCGCTGAAGTCTCATCCGGACGTCGCTCTGCGCTCCAAGAACATCATGGGCCTGGTGGTGCCGGAGATCGAGGCGACCAGCCTGAGGGCGACCTCCGACGCTCGCGGTTACGGCGTCATCGGCACCTCGACGCACATCGACGAAGCGGCGAAGGCATTCGAGAACCTGACCGAGACGGTCGTGCAGGCGGCGGAGATCGAGACCACGATGAAGCGCCTGCTGGACGAGATCGAGAAGACCAAGCGCCGGGTGAACGCGCTCGAGTACAAGGTGATCCCAGAGCTGAAGGAGAGCGCCGCATTCATCCAGCTGCGCCTTGAGGAGATGGAAAGGGAGAACATCTTCCGCCTCAAGCGCATCAAGCAGAAGTCCGCGGCCGAGGCGGCGAAATGAGCGTCATCGAGGACGTCGTCTCGGATCCCAAGCGACTGGCGAAGTGGATGCGAATCGCCACCTGGCTCTCGATATTCATGCTCGCGCTCGGATACGCGCTCATCATGGCGCACTGGGCCGGATGGTTCTGAGCTCAGTTGAAGTCCTTCATCACGACTTTTCCGGTGCCCAAGTGCAACAGCGGAAGCTTAGCTGGATTCGGATGGAAGTTGTGCATGCGCTGGAAAGAGGTCTGCGCCTGCCAGGTCGAGGCATTTATCAATCTCACCCCGCGGTACTCTGATATGCCTGCGCCATGAACATGACCAGTCACGAAGACGTCAGGCACCGGGTCGATGACCAGGTAGTCCTTCTTCTCCGGCGCGATCGGCGTCTTGCCGCCGTAGATGGGCGCGAGGTGCCGGCGCTTCAGCATCTCCTTCATGACCTCAAGGGGATTGTCATACGTCATCCCTTGAATTGCGTTCACCCAGTCGTCCATGCTGCGTCCGTGGTACGATAGGATCAATCTTCCTTCGATCTCGAGGTAGCAGGGATTGCCGATCAGCTGCACGCTCGAATCGAACATCTTCGCAATCTCGCCGGTGAACGCCGGCTGCGGCTCCGCCGGTCTCACCGCGTCATGGTTTCCCGGCTGCACGACGATGCGCACCCAGTCCGGGAACTCCTTGAGCAGCTCGGTGAGCAGGCGGTACTGTTCGAAAATGTCCTCGATCTCGAGCTCTTCTTCCTGATCCGGGAAGATCCCGATGCCGTCGACGCAGTCACCGGAGACGATGACGTACTCCAGGCCCTCTTTCCTCCCCTCGCTCTTCGCCCACTTCACCATCCTGTCCCACTGGGGTCTGAGGAAGGTGTTCGAGCCCACGTGCACGTCGGAGACGAACGCCACTTGTGAGGTGGAATCGGAGGGCGCCATCGACCCGCGCAAAGGAACGTCGGGTCGAACGATTTCCTCGACCACGATCATCTCGCTCTTGCGCGAGTTCTTTCCAGTTATCCCGATCACCTCGTCCTGGACGATTGCTTCGTTGATCAACGGGGAATCTTTCATGATGAGGGCCAAGCACTTGCCTTCGTCGTCCTCGACCTCGAGCATCTTGTGCCCGTTCTTGGTCGTGCGCACATCGTTCACGATGCACACGATGCGGACCTCACGGTCGAGCTTGAGGGCCTTCGGAACGGGAACGCAGCCAGCCAGATCGTGGCGCCTCATCAGCATGCGTTTGATCGTTTGAAAGCGGTCGTTGAAGTAGCGCGCGAAGTCGATAATGTTCCCCTCGCAGGTCGAGTTGCCGCTGACGTCGCGAATGACCTTGACCTCCTTGCGGTTCACGTTCTCCTTGGCGGGAGGGGGCGAGGGTGGGCATGCGGGGGACTCTGGGGCAGCGCAGAACGCTTCCCTAAGGTCCTGCAACGAGATCACGAGCGGCTGCTGCGACATCGCCATGATCGCGTTGCGAACGAACGCGACCGGGTCCTTCTGACCCATCGCGAACTCCGCAGCCTCTGGCTCGAGCAGGATACCTTCGTCGGCTAGCTGCTCCAAAACATCGTTCCGCATCCGGTCTCCTAGGAAGAGGCGTTGCCTTTTAAATACTTCGTCCGGCATGCCGAGCGCATGCCATTGGTCACCGCACGCGTGCGTCGCTTCCCGACGGAGGATCCCGAGAAGGTGAAGCGCGCGCTCCTCAACATCTTCCCCGACGCTCTAGTCGAGGACTACGAAGGGGGCTTCATCGCGCGCTCTGGCACGCTCGATCGGTTCAAACAGCTTGTCCGCAACCAGCGCATCCTCGATTCCACGCGCAAGATGCTGCTCCGAGGCGCCTCTGGCAACGAGACCTCCTTCCGATTGAACAAGCAGGTCGCCTTCGTTGACAAGGTCAGCTTCGTCGAGGAAAGGGTGCCGCTTGGTAGCATAGAGGTGTCGGTCGAATCGGAGGATCTTCCATCGCTCATCAACGAGGTCGCGCCGGTGACGGTGAATGGCGAGGAGGTTTGAACGTGATCTCCGTTTCTTCGCCGGTTTTCTCGCTGTTGGACTTCGAGATGGCGCTTGGCTTCGTGAGCAATGAGTTCGATTCTTGGGAGATCGTTGGCGAAGGGCGCCACTTTCTGCCGACAATCGAGAAGCAGTTCCTGGACGCGGCGTCCTCCTACAACCTGAAGTTCTCGGCGCACGCGCCGCTGAGCGACATCAATATTGGTTCGCTCAACCCGCGCATGAGGGAGGCCTCGGTCAGAGAGCTCACGAACGGTCTGTATGCCGCCGGTCGCCTCGGCATCTCCGTCTACACCGTTCATCCTGGATTCTATTCCCCGCTGGGACTGCTCGACAAACCGTCCGTCTTCGAGAAGACGAGAGACTCGCTTCGCCAGATCGAAGCTGCGTCTCGCGACGCGGGGGTCCGAGTTGCGCTCGAGAACATGCCCAGCATGGGCGCGATGACCATGGGTCGAACCCCCGAAGAACTGTTCCCGCTGCTCGACGGCCTGGACATGGACATCTGTTTCGACGTCGGGCACGCGAACACCACCGGCTCAATTGACTCATGGCTGCAGCACAAGCGCCGGTTCGCGAACGTGCATGTGCACGACAACCTGGGTGACCGCGACGCGCATCTGCCAGTGGGCGAAGGCAACATCGATTTCAAGCACGTGCTCGAGGCCCTCTCGGGCTATCAAGGCAACCTCGTGCTGGAGGCGCGCTCCCTCGATGAGGCTGTGATCTCCCGCGACCGCGTCCGCAATCTTCTGGCCTCGCGATGATCATTGCTTGAAGCCACAGCGGGCGCATTCCCACTGTCCGTCCCTCAGAGACGCTTCATGATTGCCGCAGCGCGCGCACGTGAAGAACGTTCCCGGGCGATAGGGAAATGGATTCGGCACGGTCGGCGGAGCGCTCGCTGCCTGGAATCCCTTGCTTGCCGCACTCGGAGTGGCCTTCGGCTTTAGGTCCCCGCTGGTCAGGAAGAGGACGATGCGCCTCGTATAGGCCAGCAGGTATGGGATGCCCACTATCCCGAACACTATCAGGGCCAGCCCGGAGATCACCTGGATCGAGAGCGAGTTGAGGGATGTGCCGAGCATGTCGTAGTAATCGACGGCGAAGTGCAGCACGACACATGCGTAGAGGCCGTAGCGGATGAAGAGATAGCCGAAAGCGATCCCCGACGCGAAGGTGGGGATGATCTTGAACGCGTCCCAGTATTCCGTGTGCCCGTAGGCGAACAGGCCCGCGGAAATGAAAATGAACACGGCCTCCCAGGTGCCGAAGGTCCCACCCCCTCCGAAGAAGTATTGCTTGTAGTTCTTGGCGCGCTTGGTCAGCAGAGCGATGATCAGCAACGGCACGCCCAGCCAGAGGACCCGCATGACCAGTTCCTCCCAGACCGCGGCGTTCGCAAAGGCGAAGAGCAGCTGCCACAGTTCCCTCGTCCCGAAGTCCGGAGTGCTCGTCTGAACGTTGAAGAGGAATACCAGGAACACGTAGACGAGGTTCACGGTCATCACGGCCATGAACAGGGTGGTGATGCTGTAGATCGGGCTGTGCCCATCCTTCGGCTTTTCGATCGACAGCTCTTTCCAGAGCGGCTTCGCGCTGCGGTAGAAGGTCCAGGCGACCGAGGCTACGATCCCGGCCACCACGAGGATGAAATAGACCCCGAACCAGACGCCGTTTGCATTGACGATGCCGACGATCGGATGCGGTACGGGTAGGATCAGGTAGAGCAGCGTGCCATGCGTTGGGTCCGCGGCTATCGGGAGCACAACGCTCATGCCCCAGATCAGCACACCGACATCGATGACGAGGAGCACAATCATCGCAAGCGAGGCGTAGGCCCCCACGGCCACCCCGATGCTCCTGATCGTGTTGTCGAACGAGCCGCCCGTCTGCGGCGGCGGTGGAGCGAAGTATGCCGCCCCATAGCCGACGTTCCTGCCGCAGTGAGGGCAGAAGTTCGCTTCCTCCGAGAGCGGAAGCCCGCAGTTTGGGCAGAAGCGCGAGCTCGGAGCCGGCGGTGCGGCGCTCATCCCCCGTCCAAACCCAAGGGCGATATATCTAGGTGTCGCTCTCGGCATTGCCAGTGCGTCAGCTCCAATGCCCACGAATAGCCAGTCTCGCGTAGGCTGCGCGAAGGTAGAAACTTTTAATAGCGAACCTTCCGCTTCGGAGATGCCGACTTAGGAGGCACTGCAATGGACGAAGAGGCACCGGGCAAGAAGGTGGATTTTGTAACGATAAATGCCGAGAAGATCCCTTTTGGAAGGAACAACTTCATTGAGGTTGCCCGCAAGAAGGCGATCACCGACGACGGTGAGAACGAGTTCATCTCGCTCTCCAGGGGGTATTACCTCCCGGACGGCACAGAGCGGTTCAAGAAGTCCGTGACAATCCCAGACGACCCGAAGATCAAGGATTTCGTCGTGGACAAGATCAAGTCGCTATAGTCCCCGATAGAACGCATCAACTGGTTGGCTTCGAGGCCTGCCTTTCAAGCAGTAGCTCGAGGTAGGAGCGGCGCTCATTCCCCTTGAGGTGGAGCTCGCCCATCAGCTCCTCGATTCTTCTCTTTCCTTCTGCCAGATCTTCATCGTCGTACTCGAACTCCACGAAATCCCCGAGCCCCTCGACCGTATCGAGGCAGACCGACAGCCCCCTCAATCCGAGGACCACGCGCTTCTTCGACACCATGAGCACGGGGCGGAAGCCCAAGCGCTCGAGCACCTGCGTCATGACCTCGACGGAGGAGACCGAGACCTCGAGCTCCTCGCGGGTCTTGGTGTCGGCGTCGACCTTCGGACCCTTGTACGTGATTAGGCTGAGGTCGTTGTCGACGCGGAGGCGGAGCGCCTCGTCCGTGACCGCGAAATCCCGGCCTGGGTGCGCGAAGTAAACGTCTCTCTGATAGGACGTGCCGAAATCCCTCGCTCCGAGGCGCTTCAAACGCTGCTCCAGGGCCTTCAGGTCCTTCACCGGCACCTTGACCTCGATCTCCAACACGAACGGGCATCGGTGCCCCCAGCATAAATCATATTCGCACCTCGTGCGCACCTTTTTCTCGCAGCTCCTCCAATCCCGAGTCGATGGCGTCCGGTCTCGGCCTTGTGCACGTCTACACCGGGGAGGGGAAGGGCAAGACGACCGCGGCGTTCGGCCTGGTGCTGAGGGCGTGGGGGCGAGGGCTGCGCATCTGCGTGATCCAATTCATGAAGGTCGGCGAGGACTACGGCGAGATCCAAGCGCTTAGGCGCATGGGAGGCGTCGATCTGTTCCAATTCGGAAGGGACAAGCTGTTCCGCAAGGGAAAGCACACCGATGAGGACGTTCACCTGGCGAAATCGGGGCTTGAGAGGGCGAAGAAGGCGCTGACCTCTGGCGACTATGACCTCGTCGTGCTGGACGAGGTCACTCTGGCAGCGGATTTCGGGTTGCTAGCGACGGATGAGGTGCTCGAGGTGGTGCGTTCGAGGGCGCCCGAGGTCGAGGTGGTGCTCACCGGCCGCAGAGCCCCGAAGGCTTTCACCGACGAGGCGGATCTCGTGACCGAGATGTGCCTGCGCAAGCATCCCTACGACTCGGGATTGCTCGCGCGCAAGGGCATCGAGTACTGAGCGCGAGCGGAGATCGGTCAAGTCTTCAGAACTCGGCTTCGAAGATGCATCATGAATCTCGCTTCCTCGCTCTGTCTGATCTTGCGAAGGCCCTCCTCGTCCCCGTTCCGGACCAGGACGATCGCCAGCGGCTGCCCCTTGGTGAGCATTTGAAGGACCTTGAAAGCCTCATCATCGATCACGTCGCCCATCAGCTCACGCGACGTCTCGTCGTCCATCCGATGGAGGCGCACCTCGACGGCATTGCCCGCGTCGACGTCCTCCCTCCCGAAGAATCGATTGTACGAGGGAGTCTCTTCGCGCATCGCCACGGCCATCTTCGCCCTTCCTCCTCTGAGCCCCAAGTTGAGTTCGAAAAGAACGTCCACCATCTCCTGGCTCACGTCATGGTAGCCGTCGATGCAGATCAGCGCCTCTTCGTCGGTAAGCCGCTTCACGTCCCCCTGGAGCCCGAGTTGATCGGCAAACGAACGAATGGCATCGTTCAACCCCTTCGGTGTCGGGTCCTTCTCCAGGTCGTGCCAGAGCAGGTGCGACTTCCAAATTCGCAGGGCGACGTGCTTGAGGAAGGTCGTCGAGCCATATCCATAGTTGGCGTAGACCGCGAGCAAGTTCGCCTTTCCCGAGGCGAATGATTCTGCTTCGGCGACTTCTTCGCGCCTATCCAAGAACAATTCAAGGGTGGGCGGCGAGTTCGCAACCACGACCCTCTTGGCCGGCAGTAGCTTGATCGAGCCGCCGATGGCATCCGCCACCGCGAGGACGTCGAGATCAGGCCGGTCCTCCAACAGCTCTGCGATGCGAGTCTGGCGACTTCCTGCCGGCTCGATCACCTCGACCGTCTCAGATTGAATGCCTGCGATGATCGCCTTTGCCCTTTCGAGGCCAAGGGGCGTCAGCTCGTAGTGGATCAGCCTTCGCTCCTTGCCCTCAACGTGGCCCTTCTGTCGCTGCAGCAGCCCGTCTTCGACGAGGGGCTTGAGAGTCCTCGTAACGTGCGTGCGGTTCACCCCCAACGCCGATGCGATCCCCTCTTGGGTCGAAGCTTCGGAGGGCTTCCCCTTGAGCGCCGCTCTTCTCTCGCCGTAGAAGTGCAGGATCGCGCGATCGCGCAAAGGAAGGAAGGGCATTCGTTCCGGACAATCGTGACGGCCGCATATAACTTGAGCGACAGCATTAGCAAACAAGGCATCTCAAGCGCACCTGCGCATTCAGCTCCTGGACACAATCTCTGAGGAGCTTTTGCCGGTAATTACCACATAGCTATTTTATATACACCCGGGGGTAGAGCTAGTCCGGTGGCAGCGTAGCCTACCCTTGATTGGAGGTCGCTAGATGCATCAGCCCAAACGCAAGTTCCGCCTCAATCGGCGTGGAGTGTCCGATATCATCGGCAACATCCTGATCCTCGGAATAACGGTCACTCTGTTCTCGAGCATAATGATATACGTCACGAACATGCCATCACCGCAACAGAACTCTTACGCCGATTTCTCTTCGCAGGTGGCGGTAGTGCCCCATGCGGCCGCGCCCATGGACGTATACATCAACTTGACATTCAAAGGCGGTCAACCGCTGAGCAACTCCTCCACCTCCGTCTACATTTGGGTCGACGGTGCCTTCCGTAGCGTATACTTATCCAGTGGTGGAATCGCGACCACCTGGACCACCGGGATGGTTTGGAATTACCACTTCACCAAACCCCTAGGATCCAATCCCGCGCCTTCCATCCAAGTAATGATCATTGACAAAGTCAAGAACTCGCAAGTCTGGTCTTCGACGCTGACCGGCGGTTCTCCGGGAAGCGGGACTCCACCGATGATCGGGGATCGAGGAACCACCCCTCAGCCCTCGTACATTGGTGATCCGATAATGTTCTACGTCACCGTCACCGACCTCGACGGCGACTTGGTTCAGAACAGCGTCTACGCGGACCTTACACCTCTGGGCCTCACTTCAGTGAGGATGTCCGATGCCAACAACGACGGGATCTTCACGGTCGGACCGTACACTTCCCTCACCTCCTGGAACGGCCAGACGGTAGTGTTCAATGCCACCGATGCGAAGGGGCACACCGCGGTCGGAAGGCTGACTCTGGTATTGCAGGTCAAGCCCACCTCCGGCGGCAGCTCCAGCCAATACGGTCCATTCTACAACTATTCGAGCTACCTCGTGAACGGTACCTACCCGCCCGATGCGAGCGGTGGTGAGGCCGGTCAGCCGGTCGGAACAACCTTCTACTACATCCGCCGCCAGGCGGACATGGTCATCACAAAGAACTTCAACCCAGGCCAGCAGGTGCTCATCGAGGTCTATTCGGACGCGCTAGCCAACTTGGCGCTCGATGACTCCTTCACCCTGATCCACCCGATTACGGGTCAGGCACTGACGCCTCCGACGGATACGACGAACGCCTTCCAGTATGGAGGCATATACGGAACGTTCCATCGCTACATATTCAACTTCAGCGCGCCTAGCGACCCATACTCGTATCCAATTGCGATCAAGCTCAAGGATTCGTCTGGAACGATCATCAATCTTGCAGACAACATAGTGGTGGGTGGGGTCATCTATCCGAGGATCGACACGTATGCTCTCAAGAACGGCGTGCTGGTCAAGACAAGCAATTTCAACCACACCGACACGGTCTACGTTCGGATTGTGACGAAAGACGTGGATCTTTACAGCAACACAGTCTACATGAGCGACTTCGAGGTTTCGGACTACACGGGCCGATATATCATTCAGAAAGTCCCGCCATCCTACACAAACCCACCGTACTACTCTGCTCCGATCAGCTCGCTGTTCAAGACCTCTGGCACCAGCCCAACGCCGGGGTATGAGAACACCAAGAATGGCCAGTATACGATGTACACGGTTTTGAAAGACGCCTACCAGGGATGGTGGCTCCCAAGGAAGAACGCGTACACGATCAAGATACTGCAATTCAGCGACACCGGTTCAGGCAGCACGACCGCTGAGGTGTACAACGACCTAACGGCTCAGATCAACGTCACCGCTCCGCTCAGCACCACCGACCTCGTCGCGACCGTTGGTTCTGGGAGCTTCACCTGGTCGGCCTCGGGCGCTACTTGGAGCAGCAACAAGGTTTCCTGGTACGCCGGCGGCACGCAGTGGGATGAGACAGTGATCGACCCCGAACCCAACCAGGGCTGCATCGGAATCGCTCTAGCCGATATCAGCGGCGACGGTAGAAATGACGTCGTCATTGGCTGCCAGGACCCCAATTACGCGAATCTCGTGTGGTACGAGAACCAGAAGGCGGACGGAAGCGCATGGTCGTCAGGGCGCGGGATCAGCATGCCCTTCGACGCACTCTCCGGGCTGCAGGCAGCAGGTGGAACCGACCAGGGGAATCCCAACGAAGACGTTAGCGTATTCGCGACCCGCGACAATGGCGGCTCGTTCGAGGACTCTTACACCTGCACCAACGAGCTTTGTGGAGCCATCGCGGTCGCCGACTTGAACCATGACGGCAAGGGGGACATCGTAGCCAGCTTCCTGCATGTCGTCGTGTACTCAACAGCTACCAGCGCTGGCTCCGCGGACGCAACGAACTCCTACGGAATGTACTTCAACCGCGGCATCTACGTGTTCTGGAACGATGGCAACTGGACCAGGACGACGCTCTATTCGACCGACTCGTGGGTGGCAGCCAATGCCGCCAACAAGAACACCAACCCAGCGGCGATGGACCTGGCCTGCGGCGACTTCGACCAGGACGGATACCCGGACATCGTCGCCGTCTACGAGACGGGAGCGACCACCGTCTGGATGAACCAATGGGCGAAGTCCAGCGGAGACGTCCGCGCGCACGAGAACAACGCATTCGGCACCGCTGCCTCGGTCCGCAACCTACCTGCGATGCCATCGGCGGAATGTTCCAACCCCTGGGACCACGTGCAATACATCCCGAGGGTGCGCGTGGCCGATATGAACCTCGACGGGTACCCGGATATCGTCCGCTCCAACACGGTCGGCAAGGACCTGTACGTGATTTACACTGTACCGGGAGCCCGGGATCAAGTGACCTCCACGGCCCAATATGAATACAAGTGGAACGCGTCCACAACCGCAAGCAGGGTCACGGGTCCGCCCGAGCAGCTGACCGAGCGCTACCTGAACTATACGCCGACCGCGGCTATTCCTAGCATGCTAAGCGCCAGCGACACGACCGGCAGCAACATCAACGATCTGATGACGAACAACAGCGTCGACTTCAACGTCGGTCCGTCCAAAACGATGTATGTGACTTACTGGACCCTCGATCCGAAGTACACTGGATGTACTGTCGCCAAAGCCACGATCTACACGAAATTCAAGGTCGACTCCGGATACGCTGGCACTGGGAAATTGCAGTATTCGATTGACGGGACGACCTTCTACAACTCGACTGTCCAGCCGGTCGCAGGGGACACTGCCTACCGCTACGCATCGTTCAATCTGCCCCAGGGTTCCCTTACCTACTCCGCTGTCCAGAACATGAAGGTGAGGTTCACCGACAATGATGCTGGAGGCAGGACGGTGCACTTCGACTTCGTCAACGTCACGACAACGTTTGTGCAGACGAGGCAGCTGGGTTGGGTCTGGCAGATCCCGAATGCGGTCCGAGCCAACCACAACATGACCTTCACCGGTCACGTGAGCGGCGCGCAAGCAGAAAGCTTCCGCCTGGCGTACTCGGTCGACAACACGACCTGGCTGAACCTGACCGACGTCTCGTGGACATCAGACGGCACGTTCTACGCGAACCTGACTTACACCCCGAGCGCGTACTACTGGATCAGGGTCGTGGACAACAACAGGGCGGGCACCGACACATCCAACAACACCTTCTGGGTGACCACCTTGAACATACGGCACTACGCTCTGACCGTGAGCTGGGATTCGTCCCACACGTACAAGATACCCTGGACATCGCCGGATTACATCACCTGCTTCGCCATAGGGGACATAGGAAAGCTCGGTGGGGATCACAAACCAGACGGTGTTCCCGACATTGTGGTCTGTACTGCGAAAGTAGGGTCCGGAAACGACCTGCAAACGATGTTCATCATGACCCAGGATGTGCTGGGCACATTCAACGTCCGCCCAGTCTATACCACTCAGATGTCCGTGCTCTGCTCGAATCCTGCCCAGTATGACACGAAAGCAGTGGAGCTAGGGGACAATGATGGTGATGGCTTCTTGGACATCGTCGTCGTAGTCGGAGCACCACCAGGCATCCAGCCTGGTACCGGACCGACTCTTTGGTCGTACATGAACAAGCTGCAGTACTCCACGGGAGCTTCGGCTTGGCAGTTCACCGAGAGCTACATCAATGTGCTAGCGACCAAGGGCGACTCCGCGATCAACGTCAAGGAGGGCGACATCAACCTCTCGATGTTCCTGCCGTTCCTGGGCGTGCTGGGCGTGATCGTTGCCGAGGCCGTGGTGGAGCGGAAGAAGCGCCGATAGACCCAAACCTCTTCCTTTATCCTTCTTATTTCATCTTTCTGTGGTGCTGCCATGCACGACGTGATCGTTTCAGGCTCGGGGCCTTCGGGATCGCTCGCAGCGGCGCTTTTGGCCGGTCGCGGGCATGAAGTCCTGATGTTGGAGGAGGCGCATCACCCTCGCAAGAAGTGTTGCGCTGGCGGCCTGCTCGTGCGCGCTCAGAGGAGCATTGGCGCCCCGGTCCCGGAGCGGCTCGTCGAGCGCAGGCTGAAGGCCGTTCGCTTGGTGCGGGGGAAGGAGTCGGTCGAGCTTCGCTCCGATGGTGAGATTGCGCTCACGATTCGCCGGGAACGATTCGATCAATGGTTGGCGGACCGGGCCATTGAGGCAGGAGCGGCGCTTCAGGAAGGGGTCGAGGTCAGAGGGGCCGTCAGCTCGGACAAGAAGGTCGTGGTCGAGACTTCTGGAGGGACAGAGGATGGTAGAGTGTTGATCGTCGCCGACGGAGCTCTGAGCAAATGCTCCGACCGGCTATTTGGGAAGTGCCCTCCTGGCTTGATCGCGATGGGCGGCGCCTTGGAGGCGGACTGCGACGCCGCCGACGATGCCATGGAGATCCAGCTTCTGAGCATCTCCAACGGTCTGGATTCGATCCCACCTGCGTGTGCGATCTTCCCCAAGCGATCTGGTTGCACCGTATCTTTCGTGGCCAGAGGGGTCGGGGGAGGGAGGATGCAGAAGGTCATGACGGACGCCCTGGAGGCTTACGCGGCCCGGCACGGTCGTGCCGAGGCAGTCGACGCCTGCTTTCATCCCATCCCGCTCGCGCCCCGCCCGCGTCTCGTGAATGGCAGATGTCTGGCGCTCGGCGACGCCGCCGGCTTTGCTAGCCCGTTCTCAGGGGAGGGCCTGTCCAACGCGATGCTCAGTTCGGTCCATGCCGCCGAAGCCGTCCACCGCGCGCTTCTGGAGAAGAACGCCTCGCCGCTGTCTCGATACATCGATGATTGCCACGACAAGATCCTGCATCAGTCGGAGATAGCTGGCACAGTCGGCAGGAACATATCCAGACTGCTGAATCGGCACGGAGCGATGAGGTTGGCTCGAGCGGCCGCTGGAGACTCAAGGCTCACGGAAGCCTACATCGGCCTGCTCACCGGCGACGCGAGCGCGGAAGAGGTGGCGACCGCTTCCCTCTCCGCCCTGCCCCGGATGCTCATGCAGCTCCGTCGTCATTGACGGCGCACGTTTATTCACTCCCACTGGCATGTTGGCGGGCGTGCACGATGTGATCGTGGCAGGAGCCGGTCCTGCGGGTTCGGTCGCCGCCATGGAATGCGCGAGGCTCGGCCTCGACACGGTTCTGCTCGAGAAGCACGGCATTCCCCGCGCGAAGTGCTGCGCCGGCGGGCTGCTCCTGCGAGCGCAGCGGAGGCTTCCCGTGCCTGTCCCGGAATCGCTCGTCGAGCGCGAGATCAATGGGTTCGCTGTCCAGGTCGGAGAGCACCGCGAGGAGTTCCGCCTTCCGAAACCGGTCGGAGCGGTCGTGAAGCGAGAGCGTTTCGACGCCTACCTGGCCGAAAAGGCCAAGGAGGCCGGGTCGCAGCTGATCGAACAGTCGCCAGTTTCAGACGTCGTCGAAAGCTCGAGCGGCGTCGAGGTCCAGACACCGGCGGGGAAGCTCAACGCCCGATATCTTATCATCGCGGAAGGCGCGACCGGTCGCCTCGCCCGATCGATCATCGGTCCGTATCCGACTGGGAGCCTTGCGACTGGCGTGGCCTGGGATGTGCGCTGCGAGTCTGATCCGGGAAGCAGCATCGAGCTGCATCTCATCGACACGCCGACGAGCAGAGTGAAATGGAATCGCTTTCCACTCAACGGCTGGGTCTTTCCTCACAGGAACGGCGCGAACATCGGGGTGGTCGGACAGGGGGTCGGCGGGGATCGAGCCAGACGGGAGGTTGAGAAGATAGCGTCGAGGCTCGGAGAGCGGGTCGGGGCCGTCACGGTCGAGCGTCGGAGCGCTCATCCCCTTCCCTTCGCGCCTCGCCGGCGCCTGCTCACGAATCGCTGCCTCGTTGTCGGGGATGCGGCGGGTTTCGTCAACCCCATCACAGGGGAAGGGATGGGTTACGCGTTTCAGGGTGCTAGGATCGCTGCGGAGGTCTGCTTCGCCGCATCCAAGGAAGGAGGCTCGGGACTGAAGGCGTATTCGAGAGAATGCGAGAAGGAGCTGTTGCGGGACCTGCGCGCCGCTGCCCTCATCGGCCCCCCCTTGCAGAGACTGGTCGGCGTCGTCGACACGGCGTCGTTCTTCAGGCGGTTCAAAGAAGACGGAAGGCTCGTGGAAGTGTGCGGGGGGATCGCCCGCGGGGAGGAGAGCTGGCAGACCTTGGCCCGCCTCGCGCTCGTGAGATTCCCCTCTTTGTTCTTCGGTTCTCTCGAACGGCCTAGATGAGCGCGAGATAGCGCAGCGCGGCGTACAACAGACCTACGAACGCGAGAAGGAGGACCGGCCTTGAGCTCATCGAGCGGGAGAACATCAGGGCGGAAGCCAGGCCAAGCACCGGAAACACCACCAGATCGAGATAGCTGTGGAAGAGGACCAGGGGTGTGAGGGAGCCGAGGAGTACGAGCACGGACACGGCCCTGATCCCCTTCTCACGCCCCCAGGCGGTGAAGATTGTCCTCACCCCCGCTCGCCTATCCTCTTCGTACCCGTCGAGGTCCATCACCATCGACCCGATGACCAGGCCGACGAACATGAAGACGCCCAGAAGGAACCCGGCCGAAGTGAGCACGGGTGTGGGCACGTCGCCGGTTAGGAAGGGCATGTATATGCCTCCCTCGGTGAGCTTCTGGACGACGCTGTAGGGAGTGAGGTAGCCGTACAGGTACGCAAGGAATGTGCCCAAGCCCATGAGCAGGGGGCTTAGGAGCTTCTCCTTGAAGCGGATCGGTTTGAACGAGTAAGCGTAGGCGAGCAGCAGGATGGCCAGGATGATCACGCCTTGTATCAACGAGAGCAAGAAGGACAGTAGAACGGAGATCGCTGATAGGACGAGCGAGATCTGCCAGAGCGACCCGGACGCCACCTTCCCCGAGGCGATGAGGCGACCGGGCCTTCTCTCGTCCGAGGCAGAGTCGCTCAGGTCGTTCCAGATCGTCCCTACTTGCCAAGCCGCCAGGGCGGCGATGATCGCGATGCCTACGAACGAGAGGTTCACCCAGTAGGGGCTATCGAAGATGTTGGTCACCAGGTCCAGGCTGTATGATTCCTTCCAGCCGGTGACCAATCCCGCCCCGACGATGGCCGCGAAGAAGACCGACTGCATCGGCCTCATGCTGCGGACGACGTCCTTGAAAGAGCGCTTCATGGCGAAATAGTAGACCGCGAGCGATAGCACGCTTCCCGCGACCAGATAATAGAGCACCAGGAACAGGTGGAACTGATAGTAACGGGTGAGGTCAAAGGCCGGGAACACCGGCAAACCATCGACGAAACCCACCGGCAGGAAGGTGGCGGGCGTGGCGATAATGAACATGGAGGCGAAGGTGAAGAAGATCAGGAAGAAGACACGTAATCCAGCCTTTCCCCTTCCCATCACCGTCCCCAGGGAGGCTCTTTGGGTCCAGATGGTGTAGGCGAACATCGCGAACAGTATCACCACAACCTCAAGAGCCTGGCCGATGTGGAACCCTTCGCCGCTGAAGTGCAGGATCGCGTTGATGAAATCAGTGATGGAGAAGTAGGCGTAGTTCTGGTTCAGGCCGCCGATGAAGTGATCGATTATCGGCGGGAACGCGATGATCCAGTAGAACATGAAGACGAAGTTGGTGCACTTCCGGAACCCTCTCCCCGAGAAGGCTGTCAGGAGGAAGATCAGCCCCAGGAACACGACCGCGTAGAACGAGACGTGGTGCGCGATGCTGTATATCCAGGGATGCGGGGTGGTTACGAACGGCTGATCTAGCAGGAAGTATTCCAGAAGGTCTCGGATGGTGGCGAGCACCAGGACGGACCCGAACATGAAGAACAGCGAGAAACGGTCCTTCTCGAGCCAGAGGACGAACCTGTCCACGCCCTCGCTGAGCCGTTTCTCGAAGCTGGGTGCTTCCGGCATCGATACAGTCAGCTTGTGATGGCTATAAAATAGCTACATGGTAATGTGCGCAATCCGTTCCGCATTCTGCGAATCCAGGCTTCTCAAGAAGGCTCTATTCGCGCGAGCACTCCGTCGGCCCGCTCGATCTCGATGACCGCGAGCACCTTCTTGTGCGCTTTCGCGAGGACGTTCAGCTCATCGGCCATGTGCGCCTCTCGGCGCTCCTCTAGCTCCCTGAACCCCTTCGCGCGGTTGACCTTCCTGTCCCAGTCGAGCGCGAACTGCTCCGGCGACGAGATGTTGAACCGCTTGCGCGAGATGCTCCTGGTGAAGAACGACTCGCGCACGATCTCCATCGCGCCGATGTTCTCGCAATAGGCCTCGGTGTACTCTGCATCGCTGAGGTCCAGCGCGACCAGCTCGATGTGCTTCTCGGCGCACAGGTCCATCGCCTCCACGTAGGCGGGCGTCGGAAGTTCGATCGGCCCGAAGCTCTCCAAGTAGACCGCGTACACCTCTTCGAGCGTCGACATCTCGTATTTCGAGTAGTCCTCTTTGACCTTGAGGGCCTCGAGCTCTTCCGAGGAGATGCTCAGCCCGACGACGTCTGGGTCGAGAGACAGGATCGCGTCGCGCACCTTCGCCTTTTCCGAAACGAGTCCCTTAACGACGCCGAGCACGTGCACCGCGGCGCCGTCGATCTCAGTGCTTCGCATTCGATTCACAGCTTCTCTGCTCGATCAGGTGGAAGAGCTTGTCCGCCTCTCCGAGGCGCCTGAGTTCGTCTTGGCCGACCAGAGCGGTGCCCTCGATGCATGAGCGCGACTTCATCCTTTCGATGAAGATGACCGAGCTGCTCTCTGTGATCTTCGAAAGGTCGGAGACGACCTTCGCCTTCTCCAGAAGTTTGACGCCGTCGTGCCCGACGCCCGTGAGCACGAGGACCTCGTGATCTCTCGCGAGCGCCTCGAACGGGCACTTCGTGGTCGGCACGACCGAGAAGCCCATCTCCTTCAGGCGGGCGAAGATCTGCGTGGTGAGCTCATCCGCGGACCGGAGGTCCGGCGTGTATTGCTGCTCTCCCGCCTTGTATTCGAACGGATCGACGGGAAGCACGATCGGCTGCTTGAGGAACTCCTCCAGCCGGATCGCCACCTCAATCATCGCCCCCATCCCCGTTTCGTACATCTGGATGGTGCGTCGCGATACTCCCACCACTTCCGCGAGGTTGCCGAGGCTGATGCTGCGCTCGTCTCTTGCCCTGCGAAGAGCGAGCGAGTCCAACTTCACGTAAAGCCCGCCAGGCGCGGCGAAGATGAACGGCGGCACCCCCTCTAGGAGGTAATCCTTCATCGTCTGCAAGCAGATGATGGGCACGTTGAATCTCGAATGGACGATGCCATCCTCGATCGCCCCCGAGCCGGAGCGTTCTCCGACCATCAACGGCGATGCCTGAAGTGCCTCTGCGAGCGCTTTCATCTCCTCGGCGTTCTCCTTCGAGAACGCGTCGACGTTCGAGAGGATCTTGATGATCAGCAGCGTCTTGTCGCGCCGAGCGACGATGTCGAAGCTGATGCTGCGCATGTTGAGGGGCTTGGAGACGTAGAAGCCAGCCCTGCCGAGCGTTTCCCGGACAGCGACGATCAGCTCTTCCCGGTGCATCTAGCCTTAGCAGGTTGTACTTCTATATGAATTGTCGCGAGGGCTGCTTCGGCCCACGCGCGACTGAAGGAAGATGGCTACTCGACCTTCACCGGCTTCTTGCGCTTCTTCGGCGCCTCCCGCTGCAGCACGACCTCCAGCACCCCGTTCTTGTAGTTCGCCTTCGCCGAGTCCGGCAGCACGTCGCAGGGCAGGTCGATGTGCTTGCTGAAGCGCTTCTGCGGGTTGTTCACGTCGATGTCGAGCGTGCGGTCCGCCGCGTCCACCTTGACGTCCTTCTTCTCGACCCCCGGCAGCTCGACGATCACGCGCACCTTGTCCTCCGACTCGATGACGTCCGTCAGCGGCTCTCGCAACGCTTCTTCTCGACCTCCCGGCGCCTTCGCTCCAACGGTGTTGCCGAACTCGTTTATCATCGGCGTGCCGTCCGGCCCGAGGCGCATCGAGAACCCGTAGATGAGGGGGTTCTCCTCCTTCCCCAGGTCCCCGCTCATGAACCGTCCCAGGAGCTCGTCGAAGCGGTCGCGCATGCCCGCGAACTCGGAGTCGAACTCGTCGAAGATATCGTCCCAGTCGCCCCTCTTCCGCTTCCTCTCTTCCTTCGCCAACTGATCACCTCACGTATTCGAAGTCCTTCACGATCTTCTCGTACTTGTTCAGCTCCGTGCGCGCCACCGGCTTGACCTTCGCCATCGCTTCCTCGAAGCTCTGCATGGCGATCTTCTCCTTCTTGAGGGCCTCCGGCTTGAGCTCCTTGGTCTTCGCCACGACCTTCCGGATCGCGAGCATCGTAGCCTCGTTGACGACCGCGGCCAGATCGGCCCCGGTGAATCCCTCGGTCCGCTTGGCCAGCTCATCGACGTTCACGTCCGCCGCGATCGGCCTGTTCTTCAGATGCACGCGCAGGATCTGCTTTCTCGCCTCGAGGTCGGGCGGCGCTATCCTCACCAGCCGGTCGAAGCGTCCCGGGCGCAAGAGCGCCGGGTCGAGCATGTCCGGGCGGTTGGTCGCCGCGATCACCACAACGTTGTGCAGCGATTCCAGGCCATCCATTTCCGTCAGCATCTGCGAGATCACGCGCTCGGTGACGTGGGAATCCGCTTCCCCGCCTCTCACCGGGGCGATCGAGTCGATCTCGTCCATGAAGACGATGCACGGCGCCGCCTGCCTGGCCTTCCGGAACGTCTCACGCACCGCCTTCTCGCTCTCGCCCACCCACTTGGACAGGAACTCCGGCCCCTTCACGTTGATGAAGTTCGCCTCGCTCTCCGTCGCCACGGCCTTCGCAAGCATCGTCTTGCCCGTGCCCGGGGGGCCATAGAGGAGAACGCCCTTGGGAGGCGTACCGCCCATGTACTCGAACACCTGGCCGTACTTGATCGGCCACTCCACCGCCTCGCGCAGCTCGCGCTTCGCGTCCTCCAGCCCGCCGATGTCCTCGTAGTGGAGGTTCGGGCGCTCGATGAGCACTTCGCGCAGCGTCGATGGCTGCATCTCGCGCAGGGCAGCGAAGAAGTCCTCCTTGGTGACGTTGATCTTGTTGAGGACCTCCATCGGGATCTGCTCCGCCTCGAGATCGATCTCTGGCAGCACCCGGCGTAGTGAATGCATCGCCGCCTCCTTGCAGAGGGCCGACAGGTCCGCTCCCGCGTATCCGTGCGTCAGGTCGGCGAGCTTCTCCAGGTCGACGTCCTTGGCGAGAGGCATTCCGCGCGAGTGAATCTGCAGGATCTCGAGCCTACCGTCGCGGTTGGGGATGTTGATCTCTATCTCCCGATCGAAGCGCCCCGGCCTGCGGATCGCTGGGTCGAGCGCGTTCGGGCGGTTAGTGGCCCCGATGACCACGACCTTGCCCCTCGACTCCAATCCGTCCATGAGGGCGAGCAGCTGGGCGACCACCCTCCTTTCGGTCTCGCCCGTGACCTCCTCGCGCTTCGGCGCGATCGAGTCGATCTCGTCGATGAATATGATCGTCGGCGCGTTCTCCTCGGCCTGCTTGAATATCTCCCGCAGGCGCTCCTCGGACTCGCCGTAGAACTTGCTCATGATCTCCGGGCCACCGATGGAGGTGAAGTTCGCGTTCGTCTCGCCCGCGACCGCCTTGGCGAGCAACGTCTTTCCCGTTCCCGGGGGCCCATGCAGAAGCACTCCCTTCGGCGCCTCCACCCCTAGGCGCTCGAACAGCTCCGGGTGGCGGAGCGGGAGCTCGATCATCTCCCTGACCTTCTTGACCTCGTCGCTCAGCCCGCCGATGTCCTCGTACGTGACCTTCGGGATCTGCCCGGCCGCCTCCTTGATCGGTTTGTCGCTGATCTTGACCTCGGTCGTGCGATGCACCAGCACCGCATCGGTCGTCGGCGCGTAGGAGACCACCACCAGGTCGATACGCCTTCCCATCACGTTGATCTCTATTATGTCGCCCTTGGTGACCACTCGTCCCTCGAGCGACTGGCTGAGGTATTCCTCTCCGCCCATTATCCTGAGCTGCTCCGTCGGGGCGAAGGTGATCCTCTCCGCCTCCTTGACCGAGACCTTGCGGATCGCGACCTTCTCGTCGATCGACGTCTCCGCGTTCCGGCGGATTGTGCCGTCGATGCGGATGAGCCCACGGTTCGCGTCCTCGGGATATCCAGGCCAGACGATCGCCACCGTGCGCTTCTTTCCCTCGATCTGGACGACATCCCCTGGGGTCAGCCCGAGGACCTCCATCACGGCTGGATCCACGCGGCCGATGCCTCTGCCGGCATCCTTCGACTTCGCTTCCGCGACCTTGAGCACCTTTTCTGACGATTCCATGCTATCTTCTCTTTGATTTCCTGAGTTCGCTCCGGCGCGAGGTGTCCTACTTCACCTCAACCTTCTTCTTCTTGTCCGCCTCGCCGGCCTTCTTCATTATCTGTACCTTCAGCACGCCTTCCTCGAGCTTCGCGTCGACGGAGTCCTGATCGGCGTCCTCGGGAAGCACCAGGCGGCGGCTGTAGGAGACGAACCCGCGCTCGTGGCGGATGTATCCCTCCTTCTGCTCCTCCTCGCGCTCCTCCCTCTTCGCCGAGATCTCGAGCACCCCGCGGTCCACGGTCACCGAGACGTCTGTCTTGTCGATCCCGGGAAGGTCCGCTTCGAGGACGTACTTGTCCCCTTCGTCCTTCACGTCGACCGCCGGGACCCTGGGCGCGTAGACCCCGGGCCACCTCTGGTCCAGGTCCCTCCAGACCTCGTCCATCGCGCGTTCCATCTCGCGCATCATCCTCGAGGGGCTCGCCCACCAGGCGGCCGGTCCCCAGTACCTCGACGGGACCACATCCCATCGCTTTTTCTCGTTTTCTTCAGCCATTCCTCATCACCTTCTTGAGTCGAACATGTTAACCTTAAGTTGTTAACACGACGCTAGCAACGCAATAGTACCTTCCTCTATAAAGCTTTTTCCCGCTCGCATCCTAGCGCTTGCTGGCCTTGTTGATGTCATCGAGGTACTGCTTCATCCTCTTGGCCATGCGCTCGATCTCCCCTTGGATCTTCGGGGCGTCCTCGCGCACGTCCTTCATCACCGCATCGGCGATGTTGCTCAGGCGCCTGCCCGCATCCTTGGCTGTCTCGGGCGTCCTCTCCATGACCCGACGGCTCACCCTATCCATCTTGTTCGCCAGGCGCTCCAGCTCCTTCTCCGTGTCCTCGATGACCTTCCTCATGTTGTCGGCTATGCCCCGATCGCTGTCGCCCTTCTCGTCCACGTCAGTTCACCTGCCTTAGCTTCCGGACGGTCTGCTGCACGACGTCGTCCCGTAGGCCGAGGTCCGCAGCGATCTGCTCCGGACTCAATTCTGGTCTTTGGATGTACTCGTATATGATTCGTCGGGTGAGGTAATCTTCGATCTGCCCTTCGACGAGCCTCCCCGCCTCATCAAGGGCCCGCTCCTTGATCTCTATCAGGCGGGACCTTCGCGCCTGGATGTCCTCGAGCTCGTTATCGACGCCCGTGATCGTCTCCCTGAGCGAGTTGATCTTGTCGACGTACTCGGAGAGATCGTGCTCTCCCTCCTCCACTCGCACCGCCTCCTCAACGCCCTTCAGCGCCAGCTGCACGAATTCCGCATTGAACAGTCCCGGCCCGAAGTCCACGATGATCGTGAACTTGGTGGTCGGGAAGTAGCGCTTGCGCATCGGGCCGCCCTGATCGCTCTCCTCCGGGAACGAACGCACGAGGTTGTACTCCTCCAGGAGGTGAAGGTGCTTCATGATCGCCTGCTGGCTCATTCCCAGCTCCCGCGACAGTTGAAGCGGGTAGTGCGGCTCGCGCACCAGCGCCTCTAGTATCCTCCGCCGCGTGGGGTTCTCGACCACCGAAAGCAACTTGTCCAGGTCCGATAGGCTGCTCATCCGAACACGTCCAGTATGATATCAACCGTTAGTTGTCAACTGATTAGACTAGTCCGGTATTTATTCTTTCGGGGACCGGGCACCGCGGGAACAGTATTATCGTTGGCATTCGATAACGACGGCGATGCCGGGCGAACTGATCGGCGAGACGGTCCTTGTGAAAGACCAGTCGGAGGCCAGCCAGATCTACAACAAGGGGTACTACGGCTACCCCCAGTCGGGAGGAGGGATCGAGCTGGACCTGCTGGAAGCAGTCTACCTGCAGGAAGCCGAGAGGCTCGTCGTGCTGGAGGACGGTAAGGAGGTCGCTCATGCGGACCTCATCAAGCGCGCCGCGCGCACTGCCAGCGAGTTCGAGATCCGCTACATCGTGTACCGCGACTTCAGACAGCGAGGCTACATCGTCAAATCGGACGCGGGCGAGTTCGATTTCCGCGTCTTCCCGCGAGGGGGCACTCCAAGCACCGCGCAGACCAAGTACTGGGTGAAGGCTGTGTCCGAGCGCGCCGTCTTCGACATGCGCCAGATGCTCGAGCTGAGCGACATGTCCGACCGCACCAGAAAAGAGCTGATCCTGGGCGTGGTGGACGAGGAAGGCGACCTTACCTATTACCGAGCGTCCTCGGGAGCGCCTACTGGTCGAGAGCATCCGCAGTCTGAAGGGCCCGAGGTGGAGGGCTTCTTGCTGGAGGACCGAGTGTTCGTGACGGACGAGCGCGGCGGGCAATTGCACGAGAACGGCTTCTATGGCAAGCAGATCGGGAGGACTCTGCAGCTTTCCCTCATCGAATCCGCCTACCTCATGCACCTGGGCAGGCTGGTGATACGCGCCGACGGCGCCGGCAAGCGGACGTCCCTGACATCCTTCAAGAAGCACGCCGAGGATGTGCAGCCGGACTTCGAGCTGCGCCTGCGCGCGTACGACGACCTGCGCCGACGGGGGCTGATAGTCAAGACCGGCTTCAAGTACGGCTCGCACTTCCGCGTGTACGACGGCGATCCTGATACGCATCACTCGAAGTACCTG
>DATJOX010000042.1:0-7240 GCA_035506675.1 Methanomassiliicoccales archaeon | reverse complement strand
CTTGGGCCATAATGAATGAAAAGACGTAGCTGATATTAGATTGGACGGCGGGACACTAGCTCGTTGATCGGACCTCTTCTGATAGGATTGTTCTTTGCGGGGTTAACCGTGCTAAACCGTATCAGGGTCATTTTCGAGCGTTATACTATACCCCCGCACCATTCCCTGGTGGTAGTAGTTAATTCTCGATTTTGTCGCCCCTTGTCACGATGTAGCACGGAAGCCCTAGATTCACTTCGTCCAGTCAGTGTGATTCTGTCGAGTGGGTATGGTATATCGTTTCAAGATGGCCGGATTGATCAGTCTTCTGGTAGAGGACGCTTCTAGCCTTTGTAAGAACTCAGCACTTGTCTTCCATTGGATCATTAGCTCTCCTGTTCGAGCAACATCTGAACGCTCTCGTGATAGGCCTTCCCGATGTCCTCTCGGGAGATGATGCCGATGAGCTTCTTCGACTCGAGCGACTCGACGACGGGAAGCCTTCCTATCTTGTGGTCGAGCATTCTCTCGAAGGCGATCCCGAGGCTCTCCCCCGGAAGGGCGAAAACGACCTCGCTGGTCATCACGCTTGAGACCGGAGTCGTGTTCGCCGGCATTCCGGACGCCTCGATTAGATCCTCGTAGGTCACTATTCCCTTGACCTGACCGGATTCGTTGATGACTGGGATGCCCTTTATCTGGTTCTCCTTCATCAGGCGCAGTGCCGATGAGACGGAAGTGTCCGGGAGGGCGCTGATCACATTGCTTGTCATTCTATCGCCGACCCTGATCCCTCGGAGCACCTCCATAGAATACTCGTTTCTGTGCGCCGGGGAATCAGCCTTCGACGGCAGCTGGCTGCGATAGATAGTGTTCTTCCCGGAGATGACGTAGGCGATTGCGGTGGCAATCATCGCGGGAACGAGGAGCGTGTACGATGCCGTCATCTCCGCGACCATCAGGATCACGGCGATGGGCGCCTTGCCCGCAGCACCGAAGAAAGCCAT
This sequence comes from Methanomassiliicoccales archaeon, assembly GCA_035506675.1. Lineage (GTDB taxonomy): Archaea > Thermoplasmatota > Thermoplasmata > Methanomassiliicoccales > UBA472 > JAJRAL01. The sequence goes on along the minus strand of DATJOX010000042.1, from coordinate 6,254 downwards.
CATTCCGACTATCACGAAGGGGGCGGAGGCCACGGCGAAACCACTCACGAGCATCCCGCAAACGAGCCAAAGCGCCGCCCCGATCATGCCGCCGATGAAAAGCGCCGGAGCGAACACACCGCCGCTGCCTCCGGAGCCGATGGTGAGCGAGGTGGCGACGATCTTCACGAATATCAGAGCAATGATCACGCCGAGAGTCAGCACGGCGAAATCGGCGTTAATGGTGATCTGCAGCCACCCATAGCCCATCCCCAGCACTTCCGGGAACGCGAGGCCGATCAGGCCCACCGCCAATCCGCCGACCGCTGGCTTAAGGTAGTTTGGCACCCTCCAGCGTTGGAATGCCCCCCTGATGCCGTAGAAGCTTCGTACGTAGAGGATGGCCCCAAGGCCGCATAGGACGCCAAGGACCGTGAAGATCAGAAGGTAGACCGGATCGTTGTAAACGAACTGCGGCGCGTTCCCGAATATCGGCGTCCAGCCATAGATTGATGCGTACACGCTGTAGCCGATCGTCGAGGCGATCAGGGCGGGAGGAAGCGCGGCCATCTCGAAATCTCCGATGTAGAGTATCTCGGCTGCCAGGATGGCCCCTCCGAACGGCGCCTTGAATATCGCGCCAATCCCTGCCCCGATGCCCACCGCGAGGGCAATCGACCTATCGCGGGTGCTGAGATGCATTAGTCTGCCGAGCAAAGAGCCGAATCCAGCGCCAATCTGGGCAGATGGTCCCTCCCTTCCGGCACTGCCGCCTGAACCGATAGTTATCGCGGACGCTATTAGCTTGATGACTGGCACTCTCGCGCGAATCTGCCCCTTCTTGTTGTGAAATGCATCGATTGCCGCGTCGGTTCCGTGACCTTCTGCCTCGGGCGCAAACTTGTAGACGATGACGCCGCATAGGAGGCCGCCCAGGGTGGTGATCATAGGAAGGATGAAGGGAAACGGTGAGAGGGCGTAGGTGGGGCCTCCCTCTCCGATTGGGAAGGGCGGGATGAAACCGGCGCCATAGCCTAGGAAGAGCGTTGTGAAGCCATTTATCGCGTAAGTGAAGATGGCCGCACCGAACCCTGCGACCAAGCCGATCAGGACCGCGATCGGCACCCATTTGTTGAGATAGCCCAATTCTTCCCTGAATACTCGATTCTCCTCATTCACCCGGACGCCTCAACGCTGCTTGGATGGCCTTCCGACCCAATCCTGAAAGAGCCGCATGGCAGTCATACTTGATAGGGTTGCCGCCAACCATTTTGCATTAGTCGCAGGCACGTCACCTTCAAGCCCGCTTACGTGCGGAGCCTTAGCGAAGTCGCATTCGTGAACTCTCCATGCCTGTGCTATAGCCTTTTCCGTCACCTTCCGCTCATCTTGAACGGTTCCGGGTTCTCGCTCTCGCCTTTGATTTGAGAGGGCTCCCCCTGGCTGAACCCGACTTCTCTCCACGCGCTCAGAACGATTGTCACGAACTCGTCTTCTTTGAGTGAGTTCAAGTGCTAAATCCGGTGATGTAGCGCTCTTTTTCCTCTCTCTCACGGATTTCTGCGTTCCAAAGCTGTCTTGACAGCGACGCGACGGTGTCCGAATCACCTCGGCAAATCAACCCTCTCGAGGATCTCACCCTTGCCGAAGACAAAAAGCCTGGGTCGGCCTTCAGACAGTTCGAGGTAGGTGTTGTGAGTGGTGGCATCAGTCACCCATGAACCTGAGTTCACCACATTCTCCTGTTTGTTGATGAACGGCCTATGGGTGTGTCCGTAGACCAGGATTTCGTTCGGCTTGCCGCCCTGGGCTTCGTACGCGCGCCTGTCGACATCCTGAATCTTGTCTGTGAGCCTCTTCTCTGGATTATCTCTGAGCTGGGTCGTGATCGCCTTGATTCGGCGCTTCCTGAACAACAATATGGTGGAGAAGAAGTAACTGATCTCGCTCCAGCCCTTGGTCACAAGCCCCCAAACATCGTCCTCAACATATCCTTGCTCGTCGGACATGACACGGCAAAGGGCGTTCATCACCAGGTGCATGGTAGGATTGGCTTCCCTGGGTCCATATTCGAACTCGTAGCCATGCATGAACCTGTATGCATACTGGCCGTCCTCGATCGTCAGATTCTCCTTGAACTCCAGAGGGTACATGAAGAACTGCTTGGTGTTCTTGAGATGCAGGAGGTGGTAGTCGTGATTCCCGGCGACATAATGCACCCTCGTCCTCTCTTGGAGACGGATGATCTTTTCTACGATTTCTCGGCTCTCCAGGAAGACTCCGGAGGCATCCCTTCGCCACATGTCCACGATGTCGCCCAATAGAACCAGATCTGTCACGTCAGGATCCTTTTGCAGCGCGCTTAGGAAGTCATTCAATGAGGCTCTGTCGCACTTCTCATACCCGAGGTGAGTGTCTGAGATGACGACCACTTTCTTTCTCTCCATCATCTACACCCGATCGTAAATGGCATCTGGGGCAAATCATGAGAGGCGCGCATCTAAGTATGTTCCTCCCATGCAACTTTTGAGGGGCTGAGTTGTGTGCGACATCGACTGAAGCAGACAGACCGATTCATTGTGCGTCGCAAAGACTACGCGGAATCGCATTTATGCCCCCGGGGCTTCGGGATTCCTCATATTTCGGATTTCCTGGCTGAAGACGGATGCCCTCCGCGCTGCTACGCAGTCCCTGGAACTTGGTAGAGGTCGCAGACGGGCTCGGTTTCCTGCCCGCCTCGCTCATCCGAATTCGCTGTCTTGAACTGAGGATATCAGTGGGTGTCGATTGCGAAACGCATCGATCGATTTCTCAGATCCCAGTGACCCAGATGTAGATCGCGACTCCGAGGAGAATCGCCACCATCCACAGCGAGAACGTCGTGATCATTATCTTCTTCCTCTTGAAGCAGCCTTGAGTCTCCTTTCGGAAGCCCCAGGCTCCAATCAGGTAGATGCCCAGGATCAGGACCGTGACGCCGATCATTGCGTGGATGAAGATGAGCAAGAACAGTGTATCGCCGAAACTTGCTCCTCCGGGGAGGGCAAAGTAGCCGCGGAACGTGTTCAGCATGACCGTCAGATCGCCAACGCATGAGCAGCGAGGGCGATCGACATCGTGAACCCATGCCTGCGGTAGGTTCTCTTCCGCTGAATGACGAAGCCCACCCACAGCACCACCAGGACCAGAAGCTCGAGCATCAGACTGTAGGTCGAGGGAATCGAGAGCAGATCTGCGGCCATCTTCCTCTGCTTTGAGGAGTTGAGCAGGCGGCAGATAAAGGAATGCGCGAACCCGCCTGCCTGATCAGCCCTCTATTACAGATCGGTGGCGGATGCAACTACCGGAACGCTGATACGCCCCGTGCTGTTTGTCGGGAGCGTGAACAGAGACCTCGGCATGCTCGGCATCATCGGGTGCCCGATACTCGAGGATGAGATCGTCTACTCGGTGAAGAAGGACGAAGACGTGAGGAGCGTCTTTGTCGTCGAGAACGAGGACTCGAAGAACCTGTTGCGCAAGCTTGAGAATGCCCGGGTCAAGGCGCGGGTCGTTCCGATCCGAGAGGAACATCTGGGCTCCCTCTCGGATGACGGGTTCGGCATCATCGTGCTGATGAAGTCGATGGCGTTGCACGAGGACCCCCAGATCCTGAGGAAGGAGGTCGCGAAAGGCGTCGCGCTCATCGGTCCGCACTGCCGGGGCATCATGCTGTTCTACGGCCTATGTGGCAACGCGTTCAAACACCTTCCCGAGATCGAGGCGGAGACCGGGCACAAGCTCACTCTGCTGACAGACGAGCAGGGAAGGCCTGTCGACGACTGCATCGCCGCCGTGCTGGGCGGCACGGACGGGTACTACAATCTCCTCAAGCGTTATCCGGGCGTTTTTTACCTCACACCCGCCTGGGCGGAGAACTGGCGCGAGCTGATCTACAAGATGGAGCTGACGCGAGGGATCGACCAGGGCGACCTGAGCATGCTCAAATGGATGTTCGAAACCGCGGGATACAGCAAGGCGCTCAAGATCGATACTGGATTGGGAGATCGAACGGTCTTCGACGACAAGGTGAAGGACTTCGTGAAGGAATTCAAGTTCCAGACCCTGGCCCTCGAGAAGGAGTTCATCACTCTTGAGGCGGTCGAGAAGTCGTACGCCCGAGCGAAACAGAGCTGCCATTGAGGGAATCGTTCAGTACTGGCAGGTCGGTGACGAGTTCCTCAGCCTTGGGCCATAAGCGATTCGATGCGCGGACGCAGCTCCTTCGGGATCCGATTCTTGATCTGGTCGTAGGCTTTCTTGAAGTGGTCCCTGGCTGCTTTCGGCTTGAGCGCGATCCTCGTCATGCCTTCCTTGTACTCGACGGAGAAGCCCATCCTGTTCTTTAGCTCGGGATCGTTCGTCAGCTCCCTGGCCAGTTCCACGATCGCATTCAGGTCCTTCTCGAGCGGACTCTCGAAAACCAGTCCGAACTCCTTCTGGTCATGCCACGTCTGCTCGAGCTCGTCGGTCTTGCCGATCACGATCTTCATGGTATCGCGCTTGACAGTCGAGCCTCCGGCTAATAAGGCTAGGGGAGCACCAGTCCGGGATACGAGCGGATGTCGCTCGTTGAGGTGCGTATTTCAAATGGTCACTGCAATAACGAGAGGATCGCATGAGGACCGACGTCGAGATGATCGAGCTGGAGGGTGACGAGATCGCGAAGCTTTACCCTGCCGTCGGCGGCAGGCAGCCGGCTGAAGATGAGGCGAGGCTGACGCGGCTGATCAAGCAGGTGGGGATCGAGGCCCCGTTCGTTCACGAGGTCGTCGAACGCGACGGAAGGTTCGGGGTGCGCATGGACAAGGTGCTTGGGCCCACCTTCCTGGAATGGGTGATGTTGCGCCCCGCGACCCTGAACAAGCTCGCATCATATTTCGCGTACGAGCATCACGAGATGCACCTGCACCGCCTGCCGGAGCTGCCACCGCTGAAGGAGAAGCTGGCTGCCCGCATCTCCTCGTGCGCGAAGCTTTCCGTGAAGCAGAGGAACGCCGCCCTGGACGCTCTCAAGCCCCTGCCAGATGGTGATCACGTGTTGCACGGCGACCTGCATCCCGAGAACGTCGTTGTCTCGCTGGACGGACCGGTGTTCGTGAATTGGGGCGAGGCGGCGAAGGGGCACTACCTGGCCGACGTTGCGAAGAGCGTCCTACTGATGGAGCTCGGCGACCTGCCATGGAAGCGCAGGGCGGAGGGCAGGGAAAGGGTCGAGGGGATCTGGGACCGGTTCCGTTTCTCTTATCAGCTGGAGTATATGAAGATCTGCAACATGCCGGACGAGGACCTCGAGGCCTGGAAACTCCCGCTGGCCGCGGCGATGCTGGCCGATGACCGCAAGGTGGAGCAAGGCCCGCTGCTAGAGCTCATCGACTCGAAGGTGGACTGAGACCTCGCTCGCGTTCCAAGAGCCCGGTCAAGCGATCACGATGGCGATCCCGGTCATGTAGGTGTGGATCGAGCACTGATAAGTGCAATTGCCGATGGCGACGAACTGGTGAGCGAACTTCCCTCTGGGTGGGATCACCCCGCTGTTGAACAGGTTGGTGTCGGAGGCGACCGTGCGGTCCACGCCCGCTTTGTTCGTCCAATCCGCGCGCGGAGTAACATAGAAATGCTCCTGGGTCCAAAGCTATCGGTGCCATGAGAGAAGTAGAGCGAGTGGCCCTGTTTCACGTCGGCCCCAAGCAAGTCGAGCTGCGCCTCGAGAAGTTCGGCGGTCCTATGGAGGGCGAGGTTCTGGTGCGCGCGGTCGCATCCGCCATCAGTGCCGGCACCGAGCTCCTGTTTTACCGCGACCAGGTCGGCCGAGGGTTGAGGCTCGACGCGATCATCAAGGGGCTGCAGGGCACGTTCCAATACCCGTTCAAGTATGGCTACTCCACGGTGGGAGAGATCGAGGCGGTCGGGGAAGGAGTGGACCGAGCGCTCATCGGCCGAAGGGCTTTCGCGTTCCATCCGCACGAGAGCCACTTCCTGGCCTCGCTGGGGGACCTGCATCTCGTTCCTGACGGGATCGCAACGGACGACGCTCTCTTCCTCGCTTCGATGGAGACGGGGTTGTCCCTCGCGACCGATGGCCAGCCGGCGATCGGCGAGGACGTGATGGTCTTCGGGCAAGGGGTGATGGGCTTGCTCACCACCTTCGTCCTTTCCCGGTATCCACTTGGTTCGCTCACGGCCGTGGACGCGTTTCCACTCCGCAGACGGATGTCGGTGGAGATGGGCGCCGA
>DATJOX010000041.1:0-188499 GCA_035506675.1 Methanomassiliicoccales archaeon | reverse complement strand
ATGCGGGCGAGCTTCTCCAGGGCGCTCAGCCCTTCCGTCGCCATGATTTCTTGGACGTTCTTCCTCGTTTCATCGACAAAGCGGACGACAAGCTCCTCAAGCAGGTTGTCCTTGGTGTCGAAGTAGTAGTAGAACAAGCCCTTCGCGACCCCGACCTTGCCCACGATGTCGTCCACGGAGGTGTTCTCATATCCCTTTTCGTTGAAGAGCTCCTCCGCCGCCTGGATGAATTCGTTCCGGCGGTCGTTGGACTTCATTTCGCGGGTCATGTTAGCCATTTGACTGACGGTCAGTCAACTATAGAACCAGTATATGAGCATGCTGTGAGGCGTGACAGCAGCGCGCAAGCTTTCAAAGATCCTTGCTTGCCGATCAATCAGCAGTGATGGGGCATGCGTTCGCAATGCGGGGCTTACGCAATCAGGCGAGATGAAGGATCAGCGGAGCGGCCCGCTACGAACAAGGGCAAGCTTCCGACGTCGCGTCCATCCTACCATGAAGGTAGGTCTCTGGCTATGGGTCCCCAGTTGCGAGGTGCTGCCATTTCCTCGCCTGAACGCTGAGAGGGGGTATGCAATAGCTCGGCTGCTACGGGCGCGCGACAGACGCCTGCGTTCTGCGAGCACGTCATCCGCTGTCCCATTCTTCCTTTCATGGACGAGTAGTTAGGGATTACTGGCCAGGGGAGCGGCCCCTGCACGCCTGAGCCGCAATTCCAGCGCGCCAGCGATGAGAATGCCCTACAGATCCTAGGAATAGAAGATGAAGGAAGGGGTTTGCGGCTGCGTCGTTCAGGCAGTAGTTGTCTCAGCGAATAGTCCACCGAGCAGGTTGATCATGCCTATGATCACAGCATAGACTCCGATCACCCACACCACTGCGAGCACCCCTTCGCCAGGGAAGGCGAAGAGGACCAGGGCGACGATGATGGAGAGAACGCCGCTCGCCAGGAGCAATGCTCTGCCGAACCTGCCGAACACTCCCATCAATTGGGCCTTCGTGCCGGTGCCGACGATCAACTCCAGTATGCCCCAGATGAGCATCCAGGCCGCGACCAGGTATAGCATCGCGACCAATGCCACGCCGGGCGAATAGATGGCTATCATGCCGATGATCAAGCTGACGAAGCCCTCGACTATGACAGCCCAGCGGCGTTGCCGCAGTGGTTCTCCCATTACCCCCATGACCAAGAGGAAAATCCCTCCCAGGATCATGAAAAAGCCGAACGCGAAGGCAAAAGCAATTGCCGTCATGCTCGGGACAGCGATCGCGGTCGCCCCGAACAGTATGGCCACAAGGCCAAACAGGATCCTCCAAGTAGCACTCTTCATGCGAATTCGTCCTCCGATTTGCGGAATCCCCGCTCACTGGAAATGATGCACTACACGCGTATAAAAATGATATGGATGGGAAGGGACGCACACAGCCTAGCAAGTCGAAACGCTTAATGCGTGTCGCACTATGCTATCGCTCACAATGGTCACAGTCAGAGAGGCGGCCCAGAGGGCGAAGGACGCCTCATATCGGATGCAATCGATTTCGCTGGAGCAGAGGAATGAGGCACTGGAAGCGATAGCATCCGCTTTGGAGTCGAAGCAGGAGAAACTCATCGGGGCGAACAAGAAGGACATGAAGGATGCCGAGGCGCTCCCACTGCCATCGGCATTGCTGAAGCGCCTCAGGTACGACGAGCTGAAGGTGGAGGAGTCCGTCGCCTCGCTGCACTCCCTGGCAGAGCAAGAAGACCCGCTCGGAAAGGTGCTCAGCCGGACGGAGCTGGACCGAGGCCTGGTCCTGGAGAAGGTGACCTGCCCCATCGGCGTGATCGGAGTGGTGTTCGAATCCCGTCCCGATGCCCTGGTGCAGATCTCCTCGCTATGCTTGAAGTCTGGCAACGCTGTGCTGCTGAAAGGGGGGTCGGAGGCAAGGCGCACGAACGTCGCCCTCGTGGAGGTCATCGAGGCCGCGGCGGCGAAAGTTAGCGAGCGCTTCGGGAACGCGGTACAGCTCCTCTCCACGCGGGAAGAGTTCCGCGAGCTTCTGGCGCAACACGATCTCATAGATTTCATTATCCCACGAGGCTCGAACGAGCTGGTGCGGTCCATCCAGGATTCGACGAAGATCCCGGTGCTCGGTCACTCGGCGGGCATCTGTCACACTTACGTCGACGAGGACGCCGACCTTGACATGGCGGTGGAGGTCTGCTACGACGCGAAGTGCCAGTATCCAGCCGTCTGCAACGCGATGGAGACGATGCTCGTGCATCAGAAGATGGCGCCGAAGTTCCTTCCGCGCGTGGCCGACAGGTTCCGAGAGGCGCAGGTCGAGCTAAGAGGAGACGAGCGCGCCCGCAGGCTCATTGATGCCGTCGAGGCGACGGAGGAGGACTGGGCGACAGAGTACAACGACCTGGTGCTCTCGGTTGGAGTAGTGGACTCGCTCGACGACGCGATCGACCACATCAACCGGTTCGGATCGCATCACACGGATGCCATCATAACCAAGAGCAGGGAGAAGGCGGAGAGGTTCATGAACGAGGTCGACTCGGCGTCGGTGATGTGGAACTGTTCGACCAGGTTCGCGGACGGGTACCGCTACGGTCTGGGCGCGGAGGTCGGCATCTCCACGAACAAGACCCACGCCCGCGGGCCGGTCGGCCTCGAGGGCCTGACCATCTACAAATGGCGTCTATCGGGCTCGGGCCAAATCGTCGCCGACTACGTCGGCAACGGCAAGAGGAAGTTCACACATCGCCGACTGCCCTGAGCGAATCGGCATCTTAATCGCCATAAAGTCAATCAGGGAAGAGGGTCAAGGAAACGGAAATGCGCAAGCTGAACCCCAAGCGAGTGGTCGTCAAGATCGGCACGAACACGATCTGCACCGCTGACGGCAACGTGGACCAATCGTACCTCGCTGACGTCGCAAGGCAGGTCATGAAACTCGAGGAGAAGGGGATCGAGTGCATCATCGTGACGTCCGGCGCAATCGGCTCTGGCTCATCGGAACTGAAGCTGAACGGAAGGCAGAAGGCCGTGGCGATGAAGCAGGCCTGCGCGGCTGTCGGCCAGGCGACGCTGATGCTGTCCTGGCGGGACGCGTTCCAGAAGCACGGGAGAGCGGTCGGGCAGGTGCTTCTGACCTACGGCGCATTCAGCGACCGCATCCGCTACCTCAACCTGCGCAAGGCGATCGACGAGATGTTCCGCTTGGGCGTGATCCCGATAATCAACGAGAATGACGTCATCTCGACCGACGAGATCGAGGAGATATTCGGTGACAACGACAAGCTCTCCGCGCTCGTGGCCAGCAAGATGGACGCCGACCTCCTGATCCTTCTCACCGACGTGAAGGGGCTCTACGACCGAAATCCTGAGACGGATCCGGATGCGAGGCTGCTGACCATCGTCGACGAGATCACGAAGGACATCGAGCGCATCGCTGGCGCGAGCAAGAGCGACCGAGCGGTCGGAGGCATGAAGACGAAGATCAACGCGGCCAGGGTCGCGATGTCCTCCGGATGCAACATGGTCATCGCGGACGGGCGCGAAAGGGACGTCATCGTGCGCGTCGCCCGAGGCGAGGAGATCGGCACCCTGTTCACGGCTAAGACGCGCTACAGCAACAAGGAGCGCTGGATCATGTTCGCGGCGCCCAGGGGCAAGCTGAGCGTGGACGAGGGCGCGGAGAAAGCGATCAAGGAAGGCAGGTCGCTGCTGCCCTGCGGCGTCGTCTCCATCCAGGGTCGGTTCAAGAAGGGCGAAGTGGTGCGCATCAACGCGTTCGCCAAAGGGGTCATCAACTTCTCCTCCTCCGAGCTGCCGAAGGTCATGGAAGGGTGTAGAGCTGACAAGGCGAACGGGAACGGAAAGGTCGGGAACGATCGGGTGGTCGTAAGCAAGGACAAGCTGGTCCTTCTCGACGTCGATTCTCAGTAAAGTGTTATTTACCGTATCGTAATATTCCGCTATACTGGTGAGATCATGGCGGACGAAGACGCGCTCATGCAGAAGCTGGACGATCTCAGGCGCAGCATGGAGGAGTTCAACGCCTCTCTGAACCGGGTGAGGTACGACGATTACAAGAAGGCGCTCTATGGCCAGATGCGAGAGCTGTTCGGAGAGAACTCATCGTCTCTCATCGACGATTCGCGCCGCCGGATCGTCGAATCCTCGGCGTGCGTCAACAAGACCGAGTGCATGAAGAACCTGGATGAGGTGCGAGACGAGACTCTCGCGGCCTTCCAGAGGGAAGATGTTGGGGGCGCAGGGATCGTCCTCGAAGATTCCGAAGCGCACTACTCCGGCAGGCAGTCGCCCTGCAGGGACCGTTCCTGCTCAAAGGCGACCATCGAGATGCTGCACGAGCTGAAGGCGCTGATATCCGTTTCTGACAACCTGATGTTCCGCAACTACATCCGACCGGAGACGAACTTCGCCAGGTTATCGTCCCAGGGACGCTTCTTCGCGGACCACCGTCGCACCTACAGCCCGGAGCTGCCGGCGAAGGAGACCGCGGACCTCATCGCGCCTCTCTCGAACCACTACCGGGTGGAGATCCTCAAGATGCTGGCGAAGGAGGAGATGAGCTTCACGAACATCTCCCGCGCGCTCTCGCTGAAGACCGGCCACCTCCAATTCCATCTCAAGCAGCTGCGTGAGGCGGAGTACATCCGCGGGAACCGCAAGCGCCGAAGCTACTCGATAACGGCGAAAGGGCTGGCAGCGCTGGACGGCCTGCATCGGTTCGTCGACGGCATCGGTATCGGAGTCAAGCCAGGTAATTAGATGGCCTTGGAGATTTTTCTTCCTGGCCATCACGAACAGTATACGATTTTCTAGCAAACTAACATTCAAGTATTAACGACGACAGATTACTACCAGCAGGCTCAGCTGTGCTGGGAGTTCGTCACCGAGGACCGATCCACCCCTCCTCGCGGGACGAATGCTCGGGAGTCTGGGTCGCGGCAGGAGGAAAGCAAATGGATTCGATGACACACATAAACAGGGTCCTAGGAGCCCTCGGTGACCAGCCGGTCGATAGGCTCACCACCTATCCGATCGCCTGCGGTGTGCAAAGGAGGCTTCTCAGCACTCCCACGACGTACGCGGAGTGGTGCTCGGACCCGAGGAAATACGCGGAGGCTTTCATAGCTGGACAGAAGGCGATGGACTATGACTTCGCGATCGGACTGATGGATCTGTCCGTGTGCGCGGCGGACTACGGTGCCGGCGTGCGCATGGACGAGCAGAACACGCCGTTCGTCGTGGACCCGGTGGTCAAGAGCCCCGAGGACTACGAGAAGAAGTTCGCGAACATTCCGAACCCGAAGGCGGGACGCAGCCATGTGATCCTCGAGGGAACGAAGATCTTCGTCGACGCGATCGGAAAGGAGGTCATCACGGCGGGATTCCTCGAGGGGCCGCTGCTGATACTGACCCAGAGCGCCGGCGCGGAGAAGGTGTTCATGGACATGTACAACCACCGCTCCGCGGTGCACAAGGCCCTTGCCGACATCACGAAGTTCGACGAGGTCATGGTCGACGGGTTCGCCGAAGCGAAGCCGGCTGGTCTCGTCTGGGATTATCTCTGGGGCTCCTATTCCTGTCTGGGCGACAAGGAGTATGAGGAATTCGAGGCGCAATATGCGAGAGGATTGAACAAGAGGACGGCGGACAAGGGAATGGCGTTCTGCATCCACAACTGCGCAGATTTGCCGCACCTGGACACGCAAGTGAAGGCGTTCAAGCCAGCCATTTACTCGATGGCCTGGTACCCGCTGATCCCTGGATCGCCTTCCGCTAAGGAGACGATCGCGAAGGGCTACGCGGACAACTGCCTAATGGCCGGTAACATCGACCCACAGGCGTTCGTGCGCTACTCGACCGAGAAGATCGAGAAGACCACGATCAACCTGCGGCAGGAGGTCAAGACCGCCCTCTGTGCGAAGGGCCTGCACAGCCGCTACTGTGTCGCTTCCGGATGCGAGGTGCCTCCGGCGCTCGCCACCAAGCTCGAGAACATCAAGGCGGTCGTCGACACCACGAAGAAGTACGGCCAGGTCACGTGCACCTAGGCATCAAACCCCTTCTCTCCTTTTCATTTCTCTTTCTTCCGAAACAATCAATTACCGGACAGCGCTGCGTGGCTCAGGATGAGCGGCATGAAGTTCGGTCTGGTCGTCCACGGCCCCGAAGCTGTGGACACCGGCATGGTACAGCACCTGATGCGCTTCTTGGAGCAGAAGGGCGAGGTCAGGGCCGTGATGAGCGGGTTCACGGGAGTGACCGCGGTCGTCGACGCCTGTCTGGAGAACGTGATCGACATCTCCAAGCACCACTTGCCGTCGGCCACATTGCCACAGATGGACGCGGTCTCGGACTATCTACTGCTCGTCAACTTCGCGAAGAGTAAGGAGACAGCCTTGCGGTTCGGATCGATCGTCTATTCGCGGATCAGGGGCTCGATCACAAAGCCGTTCGTTCAGGTCGACCACGGCCTGGTCATAGAATGGAACGGACTGGGGAACGAGCTCGGAGAGGAGATCGCCTGGCATATGAATTGCGAGATCATCGCCTCGCCAGAAGTGGACCTGATGACGGTCTCAGGCGAGTGGCGGCGGGTCGAAGGAGTCATTCCAGGCGAGAATGTCTGGGTGAACGGGGTCGTGGTCGGAAAAGCGACGGACCATACGGTCTTCGTCGGCGCGGATGCCAGTGGTCGCATCGTTGCGCGGGGGATCGAGCTCAAGGAGAGCGGGGTGGAGCATTTGGGAGTCTTCGACCCCAAGGACGCCCACGTCCGCAGCGGCGTAACCCGACGCACGAAATCTCACCCAAGGGTCATCACGGGCGCACGCAGAGGCATCAGACTGGTCGACCACAACGCCGAATCGGCCGCGTTTCTTTGTCGCGATGCCGCCGTGGTGATCGCGGTCGGCGACGATACCAGTCGCAGCGCGGGCAACATCCTTTATCGGTTCGGGGTGCCGATCGTGGCCATCGTCGACGGCGACGAGGACGGGATCTGCACCGAACGCCTATTGACCCCGGGCTCGGTGGTCATGCACATGAGGCCGGGAACGGACGATCTGGTCGGGGCCGAGGTCAAGAGACTGCTGATGAACGGCCATCACGAGTGCTCTGACACTTTCGACATCGAGAACGTCGTGGACAAGGTAAGGAGAATTGCGGGCGACCGGCTGGTGGAGATCAGGTTTTCCGAAGGCTAGGCTGGGGTGCTAGACTCAACCAGGGGCCTTCAGCTCGATTATTCGAGAAAGGTTGATGTGCACATATGGCATCCCCCTTCGAGAGCTTGCTGCGTGTTAGCAGGGCTCGGCTCGAGGAGGAAGAAGCATGACCGGTAAGCCCATGGTCTGGATGAACGGGGAGCTGATCGAGGAGGACAAGGCGGTGGTCCCGCTGATGACGCACTGCCTGCACTACGGTACTGGCGTATTCGAGGGCATCCGAGTCTACGAGACGCCCAAAGGGCGAGCGATCTTCAGGCTCACCGACCATATCGTCCGCTTCTTCAATTCAGCGAAGGCCCTGGCCATGCCGATGCCATACACGATCGAACAGATCGTGGAAGCGTCGAAACTAACCGTGCGCGAGACCAAGGTCGAGGTCGACTACGTACGCCCGATCGCTTTCTACTCGACGAGCAAGAAACCTCGGCGAATCGTGCTGAACCCGCACGACTTCAACGTCTGGGTGGCGGTCGCCACTGCGTACATGGGGGCATACATGGGGCAGGAGGGCCTGGATCACGGCGCGAAGATCGCGACCTCCTCGTGGCAGAAGCCAACGAATGCGTCCACCTCCCTGCAGGCGAAGATCTGCGGCAACTACGTCAACTCCGCGATCGCCAAGATCGAATCGAACCAGATCGGCGTCTCGGAATCGCTCATGCTCAACTCCAACGGAACGGTGGCGGAAGGACCAGGCGAGAACGTGTTCATGGTGAAGAAGGGCAAGCTGATCACCCCACCGCTCTCCGCCTGCGTGCTCGAAGGCATCACCAAGGACAGCATCATGACGATCGCGAGGGACATGGGCATCGAGATCGTGGAGCGCGAGATCCCGCGCGCGGAGATCTTCATTGCGGACGAGTTCTTCATGACCGGAACGGCGGCCGAGGTCACGCCCGTCGCCTATCTCGATGGAAGGCCGATCGGAGAGGGCAAGGCCGGCCCGATCACGAAGAAGTTGCAGAAGACGTTCTTCGACGCGGCGAGAGGCAAGGACCCGAAGTACGGCGCCTGGCTTGAATACGCCTGATCAATTCACCAACTTCTCTATTCTTGGCAGCACAGCATATGCTCTTGAGCGAGAAGAAAGATGAGAAAGGAAAGCGTTTCTACTCTTCAGGCGCCAGCGACGCCCCTGCCATCCATCCGCGAATTCTTGTCGAGCACCCACACGACTATGAGCGTGAGAGTCGACAGAGGAAGGGCGATAAGAATGGGGTCGATCACGGCAAGCGCCCCGGTGAAGATGCTGGGCTTCCCCGTCAGCGCCTGGACGACGCCGAATACCGAGGCTGTGGTCTTGCACGCGAAAGTGGTCCACAACACCCAAGCGACCGCACCGATGGCAAGCGACAGTTTCGCAGCGAGTACCGACGGGCGCTTCGCGAATAGCCCCTGAACGAACAACGGCAGGAACGCGCTCGCGCACACCCCGAAGAACATCGAGGTCGCGATGGCGATGATTCCTCCGCTCCTCGGCAGTTCGGCCGCGAGCACGAAGGAGACGAAGATCACGATCAGCGTCGCTACCTGATTGACCCGCAGCGACCCCTTGGCCGTGTTTTGGGTGGTGGCATACTTCTTGAATCGGTCCCTCCCAGTCACGACCGAGAAGAGATCGTACCCCGCGGCCGAGCCCATCACGTGAAACAAAGACGATAGCGTGGACATCGCCGCGGCCAATAGCGTGAGCATGAAGATTACCACGATCACCTGGTCCTGCGAGGCATTGATGAAGGCGGGGATGATGTTGTTGATGCTTCCCGCCTTCACGATCGAGACCTGGCCGAAGTTGTCCCAGAAGTACACGTTGGACCAGGCCCCGATCAGGTAGGCAAGGCCGACGGTCATGACGAGGAACACTCCGCCGAACGGAATCGAGCGATTGAGCGCCTTCGAGTCCTTGGCGGTCATGAATCGAACTGCCAACTGAGGCTGGGCGAGCACTCCTATTCCCACTGGGAGAATGATCGTGGTCACCAAGGTGATCCAGTTGTCCGAGCCCAGGGTGGGGAACGCCGTCCATCCAACCATTCCTTGCGCCTTGTACGTCGCGGGTACCTGGGGTGCAAGATTGGTCAGCTGCTGGTTGGCCGAATCGAACCCGCCGAGAAGGCTCATGGTGATGAGGAAGATCGCCGTCATGCCGACGATCATCAGCACTCCCTGGAAAGCATCAGTGTACATGACCGCGCGCAGGCCACCGGTAATGACATAGGCCGCAGTCACGAAGGTGAAGACTATCAGTGCTCCGTTGAAATCCAATCCAGGGATTACCTGGTACATGAAGGTCGAGCCACCGATGAGGACCGCAGCGGCGTACAGTGGCATGCCCAACAGGATGACGACCGCCACGAACCAGCGGATGAAGCTGGAATTGTAAGTGCTTCCCAGCAATTCCGGGAAGGTCTGGCTCTTGAGCTTCTGCCCGATCTTGCGCACCCGCTTCCCGAAGAACACGAACGCGAACAGCAGGCCGAGCGCGATGTTCAGGCCGGCCAGCCACACGATTCCGAGGCCCCAGGCACCAGCGAAACCGCCGAATCCGACGATCGCGGACGTACTGATGAACGTCGAACCGTAGGACAACCCGATGATGAACGGGTGGACGTTCTTGCCCGCCAATAGGAAGTCGGAACCGCTCTTCGTCCTCCTCCAGCCGAGATAGCCCAACAGGCCCATTATGACCACGTAGACGATGGTCGCGCCCCAGACGAGCCCGGAGTCGACCATCTTCAATCCTCCTCCTCAGCGTTCCATTTCCAGATCCCATAGATCACGCAAGCCACGCCCGACCCGAACATGAAAATCAGGCCTGCTGCTATCCATGGGTCATCGACACCCAACAACAATGTTCTCCTCTCCAGCCGCCGTACATGGCTTATTGCCATGGCCATCAGCGGTTTTCGGACGCGATTGTCTTTGGAGTATAAAATGCTATATGCTAGCGCGGCTCACGCTAGCTTGTAGCACGTCTGCTGGGAGCTACACCTTGCCATTCTCTTCAGTCACTTACTGGGCAGGAGTGGCGACGCCCTCCTTCTTGCGATTCCTCATCACGAACCATACGACGATGAGCGTCACGGTTGACAGCGGTAGAGCGATCATGATCGGGTCGATGATGGACCAGGGCTTCCCTATGATGTTGTCCGTCCCGAACAACGCATGGCTGATACCGTAGACCGCCGAGTCCTTCGCAAAGACGAAGAGCGTCCAGAACACCCATACCAGAGTGCCGACGGCCAGCGATAGTTCCGCCGCTAGCTTGGAAGGCTTCTTGGCGAACAGGACGTGAACGAACAGCGGAAGGAACGCGCTCGCGCAGATTCCGAAGAACATCGCGGTCGCGATCGCGATGAACCCTCCGCTTTTCGGGAGGCCCAAGGCCAAGGCCAAGGAGACGACAATCACCAGGAGGGTAGCGACCCGGTTGATTAGGAGCGAGCCCTTCGCAGACGACTCAGAGTTGGCGTACTTCTTGAAGCGTCCCTTCGTTATCAACACCGACCAGAGATCGTAGCCCGCCGCCGAGCCCATCACGTGGAAGAGCGAGGACAACGTGGACATCGCCGCGGCCAGGAGCGTGAGCAGGAACAGCGTCACGACCGTCTGGTCCATTGAAAGGTTGATGAACGTGGGGATGATGTTGTCGATGAACTTGCTGCCGCCAACATATGTGACCGCCACCTTGCTGTAGTGGTTCCAGAAGTACACGTTCGACCATGCGCCGATGGTGAAAGCGAACCCAGTCATCATCAGCAGGAACATCCCGCCTACCGGGATAGCCCGGTTCAGCGACTTCGTGTCCTTAGCGGTCATGAACCTGACCGTGAGTTGCGGCTGGGCGAGAACGCCTATGCCAACGGGAAGGATGATCGTCGCCACGAGCGCGAACCAATTCTCTGAGCCCAATGTGGGGAACGAAGTGAATCCCGTCATCCCTTGCGCCGTGAGGGAGGATGGGATCTGCGGAGTCAGCGTGCCCAATGTCTGATTCGCGTTAGTCACCCCTCCGACCAGGGTCAATGTTATCGCGAGAATGATCAGCATGCCGATGATCATCAGGCCGGCCTGGAGCGCGTCGGTGTACATTACGGCGCGCAGTCCTCCGGTGATGACGTAGAGTGCCGTTACGACGGCGAATATAAGCAGGGCGGAGTTCAGGTCGAGCCCGGGAATGGTGGTCGACATGAACACCGATCCGCCGATTAGGACCGCGGCGGCGTAGAGCGGCATTCCGATAAGGATGACCAGCGCAACGAACCAGCGAATGAAACTCGATTGGTATGATTTGCCTAGGAACTCGGGGAAGGTCTGCGCCTTCAAGCGGTGGCCGATCTCGCGCACCCTCCCTCCGAAGAACACGAAGGCGATCAGCACCCCGACAAGGATGTTCAAGGCCGCGAGCCAGATGATGCCCATTCCGAAAGTGGCGGCATAACCACCGAACCCAACGATAGCTGAGGTCGAAATGAACGTCGAGCCATAGGACAGTCCGATGATCCACGGGTGCATCTTCTTGCCCGCGAGCAGAAAGTCCTCTCCGGACTTCGTCTTCTTCCACCCGAGGTAGCCCAAGTAGACCATGACGATGGCGTAAAGGATCGTTGCGCCCCAGATCAGATTGATGTCGACCATGGGGCTCACTCCTCCCCGCCCACATTCCGCTTGAGCCAACCGTAGATGACGCAAGCGATAGCAGAACCGAACAGCACTATGTACCCTAGAATGATGATTGGGTCATCTATCCCCAGAATCATTGTTCTCTCTCCTCCGCCCGGGGGATGCTGAATAGCCAGCGGCACCTCCGGTCCGTCGTGGCGAATCGTTTTTGTATTATTTAAGTGTTACATGTTAGTCCGGCACACGCTAACAATTGTCAATATTTCAATTCGTGCAAATGAATGAAAATGTAAATCGTTTCAGAGCCTGCGTCTGTCGACGACCCTTTTCGCCTTGCCTTCGAATCTTGGCAGAGTGTTCGGCTCCACCAGTTCCACCTCGGCGGCGATGGAGAGGGTGTTCCTGATCTTCGAGGTGATCTTCTCGCGCAGGCACTCCATCTTCGCGACGTTGTCGATGAAGCTCTCCGGCTTGAGCTCGACCTTCACGAGCAAGTCGTCCAGCGCTCCCTTCCTTTCGACGACTATCTGGAACTCGTTCCCCAGCTCTGGGTTCTGCATCAGCACGTACTCGATCTGCGACGGGAACACGTTGATGCCGCGTATGATGAGCATGTCATCGACACGTCCGGTGATCCGGCCGAGCCTCGGGTGCGTGCGTCCGCACTCGCATTCCTCCTCGTCCACCGTCGCGATGTCGCCCGTGCGGTAGCGCACGATCGGCACCGCTTCCTTGAGGAGCATCGTGATCACTAACTCGCCCTTCTCTCCAGGACCGAGTCGCTCTCCGCTCTTCGAATCGATGACCTCGATGAGCGTTTGGTCGCGCCAGACGTGCATTCCGTCCTGCTCAGTGCACTCGCACCAGAGCGGCCCGCTGAGCTCCGAGGTGCCATAGATGTTGATCGCCTTCACGCCCAGCTTCTCCTCCATGCGCGACCTCATGCCCTCGGACCAGGGTTCCGCGCCCAGGATGCCTGTGCGCAACTTCGTGTCCCGGCGGAAATCCATACCGATCTTGCCCGCGACCTCGCCCAGGTGCATCAGGTAGGATGGAGTGCAGGCGATCGCCGTTACGCCCAAGCGCTTGATCATGTCCAGCTGGCGTTCGGAGTTGCCGGTGCTCGCTGGTACCACCGTCGCTCCCAGCCTCTCGGCGCCGTAGTGCAGGCCCAGGCCACCAGTGAAGAGGCCGTAGGTGTACGCGACCTGCAGGATGTCGTCCTGGCCGAGGCCGGCGGCGGCGAGGCCGCGCGCCACGCTCTCCGACCAATTGGTGACATCGTTCTGCGTGTACCCCACGATCGTCGGGACTCCCGTCGTCCCGGACGAGGCGTGGAACCGCACCAGCTCCCGGTTCGAGACCATGAACAACTGATCCATCGGGATCTCGCGCAGGTCCTTCTTCACCATGAACGGCAGCTTCGTCGCGTCATCGAGGGTTCGGATGTCGAGAGGGCTCACCCCCGCGGCGTCCATTCGATCGTGGTAGAAGCGCGAGAAGTCGTAAAGGCGATAGACCAGTGCCTTCAGGCTCTTCAGCTGAAGCTTGTCGAGTTCCTCCTTGGGCATCAGCTCTATCTTCGGGTTCCAGGGGGTCATGCTATCCGTTCTCACTTGAAGTGCGAGGTGTCGAACAGATGCCCGCCGTTGCTTAGGACCGTGTCGATCGCCTTGTCGATGTCTTCAACGCGCATGATGAGAACGGCTACCGGAGGACTGCGATAACCGTAAGCGTACTCGATGTTGATGCCCGCCGCGTTCAGGAGTGTCGTCAGTTTGTGCAGTCCGCCTGGCTTGTCCTCCATTTGCACTGCGAGCACGTCGGTGAACTTCACCACGTGTCCATGCGAGGAGAGCGTGTCCCGCGCCTTCTCCGGCTTGTCGACGAGCATGCGCACGACCCCGTACCCCGAGCCTTCCGCGATCGTGAACCCCAGGATGTTGACGCCCGCGTCCTTCATGTCGCGCGTGATGTCCATCAATCTGCCTGGCCGGTTCTCCGAGAATATCGAAAGCTGCTTGATCCGGTACTTGTCGCGATCCTTGTCCATCAGTACTCCCTCCTGTCGACGACCCTCTTCGCCTTGCCCTCGAAGCGAGGCAGCGTTCCTGGCTCAACGAGCTCCACCGTCGCGGAGACGTTGAGCAGGCTCCTCAGCTTGCCCTCGATCCGCTCGCGCATCGCGTTCAGCTGCAGGATGTTGTCCGAGAACGCCTCCGGCTTGAGCTCGACCTTGACGAGCATGGTGTCGAGCGCGCCCTTGCGTTCCACGATGATCTGGTATTGGTTTCCGACCTCGGGATTGGTGAGCAGGGAGAACTCGACCTGTGAGGGGAAGACATTGATGCCGCGCACGATAATCATGTCGTCCACGCGTCCGGTGATGCGCTGGAGCCGGGGATGGTAGCGACCGCAGGCGCACTTGTCGTCCTCCACAACCGAGAGGTCCCCGATGCGATAGCGGATCATCGGATACGCTTCCTTCTGCAGCATCGTGATTACCATCTCTCCCCTCTCCCCCGGCCCGACCGGCTCCTGGGTCTTGGGATCGAGGATCTCCAGAAGGGCGATGTCCTTCCAGAAGTGAATGCCCGTCTGCTCCGAACACTCCGAGAAGAGCGGGCCGGAGAGTTCGGAGGCTCCATAGCAGTTGATTCCCTTCACGCCCAACCAGTCCTGGATGCGATCGCGCATCTTGTCGGACCAGGGCTCGGCCCCGAGCAATCCGATGCGGAGCTGCGTGTCGTTCTTGATGCTAATGCCAAGTTTGTCAGCGACCTCCCCCATGTGCATCATGTAGGAGGGCGTGGCCGCCATCGCGTTCACGCCAAGATCGCGGATCAAATCGAGCTGCCTCTCGGTGCCGCCTGTGCCGGATGGCACGACTGCCGCCCCAATGCGCTCCGCGGCGTAGTGGAATCCAAGGCCGCCGGTGAAGAGCCCGTAGGTGTTCGCGACTTGAACGACGTGCCCTCGTTCCACTCCAGCGGACGAGATCGAGCGCGCGAGCGATTCCGCCCACATGTCGACATCATTGCGAGTGTAGCCCACGATCGTCGCCTTTCCCGTCGTTCCCGAGGAGGCGTGATAGCGCACGAGTTCCTCCTTCGAGGCCATGAATATCTTGTCCGGGTAGCTGTCTCTCAAGTCCTTCTTGCTCATGAAGGGCAGCTTGCGGACGTCATCCAGTTTCTTGATGGAGTCGGGCGTGACCTTAGCGTCCTCCATCTTGGCGCGGTAGAATGGGGAAAAGTCGTAGAGGCGGTGCACAAGAGCCTTCAGAAGTTTGAATTGCAGATCGTCCAGCTCCTTCCGAGGCATCATCTGAATCTTTTCATTCCAGCAGCCCATAGTACTCCCCTCCCCCGCACATGGCCTGGCGGGTGTGAAGCGTGATAGCATCTAGCATATTTGATTCTTATCGGCCCAGGCCAGCGCAAGCGCCATTTAGTTCGAAGGCGTTGGCGTGGCGATGCCAGAACTGCCCGAGGTCGAGATGGTCCGCCGCCGCCTCGATTCCAATTGCGTAGGAAAAAGGATCTTGAAGGTCGACGTGATCGATGACGGGATCTTGGATCACATAAGCGCGTCGAGACTGGCTAAGGCGCTCAAGGGGAATACCATTGTCTCGGTACGTAGAATCGGAAAGCAACTCTTCGTGGAGATCGAAAGCGGCAAAGTCCTGACCGTTCATCTCGGGCTGACCGGCGATGTTGATTGTCCCCCGACGCTTCCGGACGGTGAGCGCTGGATGAGGTTCGCTCTGGGGTTCGATGATGGTACTGCGCTCGCCTACTATGATCTCAGGAAGTTCGGCGCCGTTGGGCTAGCGACATCGATCGACGACTTCGTCAAGAGGAGGAAGCTAGGGCCCGACGCCCTCTCCATCACAGAGAACGATTTCCTGGCCAGGGTGAGCGCCCACAAGAAGAGCATCAAGTCGGTCCTGCTCGACCAGCACATCGTCGCCGGCATTGGCAACCTTTACGCGGACGAAGCGCTCTTCCAGGCCAGACTGCATCCACTCACCAACGCCTCCAAGATCCAGGCTCGCCGTCTTCGTCTCTTGCATGAGGTCTTGCTGGCGGTGCTGCGGGCTTCGATCGCAGTCGAAACGGATTTCGAGAGACTGCCATCCGGGTATCTCCTTCGCGAAAGAAGAAAAGGGGCTCCCTGTCCACGCGGCAATGGCCACCTGGTCTCCATAGTGGCGGCCGGTAGGACGACGATTCTTTGTCCGAGATGCCAGCGTCTGCCTCGTGCCTTCGCTGAGGGCGCTCATTAGGCCGAACCTAGACACCGGCTTGAATTCTCGGTCTGCAATAGAAACCCTTTTGAAGGACTTCATACGATGAAACGTCCGCTGCACAAGGGGGCGAGCAGGGGGGCGGTATCTGAAGTTCGTTTCCCTCAGTCACGGTTCGCGTGCTATTCAGCAGGGAACTGGCAAGCTCTTGCACGAGGGAGCGCATTGTTCCAACTTCCTCTTCGGGGGGCGTACGGTCACGGTGAGTGATCGTGAGGGCTTGCTCACCCCCTCCAGCATCATCGTTGACACTCAATCTCTCCCGAAGGCATCGGTGATGCGCAGCGAGGGCGGTGTGATCCAGACCGATTCCTATGCGATTGAGTTGTCGAGGGGCGTCGACCTTCGCCTGCCTCGCGGTCTGGAGCTCGACTCGGTTGCATGCGCGACCACAATCGCGCCTCACATTGAAGCGAGGGATCGAAGCATATCCACGGCCCTGCAAGTGCTCCTCGGCAAGGCCACAATCCCGGAGGGGCTCGACGGCTTCATGGCCCGCCGGCAAGCGGCGAAGATCGCGGACTCGAGGAAGTTGAGCGAACTCGCGAAAGGGCTGCTCGGACTCGGCTACGGGCTGACCCCATCTGGCGACGACTTCCTAGTGGGGGTGGCGATGGTCTTGAACTTGAGGGGCGAGAACGTGTCCCAGATCACCGGCGCGGTGCTGCCCTATCCGAACTTGTTCTCGCGGACGATGCTCGTCGACGCTCTCGATGGCCACTACGCGGCACCGGTGGGCGCTCTCGGCGCCTCCATGGCATTGGGGATCGGGGTCGACAAGAGCGCCGCCCACCTTCTGAGAATGGGGCAAACCAGTGGATGCGACACTCTGGCGGGAGTCTGGTTCGCGCTCAACAACGTTCGCGGAGGGACAATCCTCCCCTTCAAGGCGCCAAGCAGCTCCAACCAAACCGCTCCCATCGTCTCAGGGCTGATCTGATCGACACGAAGAGGCGCGCTCCCGCGCTTCATTTCTTGAGAGCTCTGAGGAAGTTGCCGCCAAAAAGCCTCTCCTTCTGTTCCTCGCTCCCCCACTTCCCATCCTTAACCAGCTCGACGAAGTAGGGATTCGAGTACGCCAGCTCGAACAGGGGCCAGTCAGTTCCGAAGAAGACGCGATCGGGGAGCAGTTCGGTGATCTCCTTGAGGCGCGACATCACCATTTCCGGGTTCGATGGGAGCCATCCCTGCAGCGCGGAGCAGTCGGTGTAGACGTTCTCGAACTTGCGCACGAGCGGAGGCAATTCCTCTCTGAACTTGCCGCCCATGTGCGCGATCACGAGCTTCAGATTGTGATGCTTCTCCAACACGTCCGCATAGTACGAAGGCCGAGACGCCTCCTCGTCGAGAGGTCCCCACACCGCGCCGGAGTGGGACACCACCATGAGGCCGAGGTCGTCAACGAGCTTCCAGAATGGGCGGATTCGCTCTTCGTTCGGCCTCCAGCCCGTTGGAGGATAGACCTTGACACCGCGCGCGTCGTGCCTTTTCGCGTGTTTCTCCACGATGCTGAGCGCTAGCTTGCCCCGCTGCGGATCGACTCCAACGAACGGGATGAGCTTGTCGGGGTACGGGGAACAGGATTCGAAGACCCAGTCGTTGAACTCCTCTACTCCCTTCTTCGTGGGCCCGACCAACCCGAAGTCCAACGGCAGAATGACGGACTTGTCGATCTTGGCGACCTGCATGTCCCCAACAAGCTCGGTGGCTCCGGTTTCCGACTTGAGCCAGTCCTTCTCGTCGGGAGGACCCTGCTTGAAGTAGAGAGCATCGAGGAGCAACAGGGGCTCAAGGTATGCATCCATGATGACGTCGGGATACATGTCCCGCTGCCAGATGTGGACGTGCGAGTCGACGATCATCCCTCCACGCAACGCCTCGGAAGGGGATAATGATTCCATTCGTTCCGCGCTAGCCCATCATGTCCGTCTGCCGCTGCAGGAGACGCCTCAACCACCGCTCATCGCAGCACTCCTTCAGGAACATCCAGAGGGTGAAGATTGCGACATTGCGCTTGCGTCTGATGAGGTAGACCCTCATTCTGATCAGGCCCTCGAGAGAAGCTTCGGTGTGCGCGCTCTCGTCGCCCACCTCGAGAGGAAGTATCCCTTGGCCCTCGTGCAATCCTTCGCTCACCTCGCGATAGGCCTTGCGCGCCGCCGCGACGGAGGAATAGCGGAGGACGACAGCGAGAAGCTCGGCCTGCTTATTCTCTCTCGAACCCTTGAAGAACCTGGCCGCCTCCAGATGCTCGTAGTCGTGATCCTCGCGGAACTGGACCTCACCCATCGGCATCGGTTTCCAGCCTCTTCCTAGGTCTTCTGTTACGATCAGCATTCCACTGCCGGGCTTCTGCTGCGTTCTCTTGGGCACTTGCGTTTCTCTCCTTGTCGAAGGCTGACTGATCCTCGGAACACTCGTTCTCTTGTGACCGCCCGCAATAATACCTTTCCTTCGTGCTGAGATTTATATCGATTTTCGACACATTATTGGATGGCCGATAAGGCCCAGAAGTGTCAGTCGCTCAGCGATACTGGATTCGATTAACGGACTTAATGGATGGAGCCTCCATCCATACCAACTTTCTTATTAACAATTGTAGTTACTGACGTGCTCGCATTTTAGCGAGGGGGTGGAACTTAGTTGAAGAGAGAGGAAATTCTGGCAGGATTGGAGAAAGCAGTGGTGGCCGGAAAGAAGGATGAGTCCATAAGACACGCGAAGGAAGCGCTCGATGGCGGGGTAAGGGCCTTGGATGCCATCGACCACGGGCTCGTCAAGGGGATGACAATCGTTGGTGACAAATACGCAGCCCACGAAATGTTCCTTCCCCAGGTTCTCCTGGCCGCCGACGCCATGTACGGCGCATTGGACGTGCTGTTGCCACACATCCCGAAGGAGGAGTCGGCGAAGCGCGTCAACGTCGTGATTGGCGTGGTAGAGGGAGATGTGCACGACATCGGCAAGAACCTCGTCAAGACGATGTTCACCGCTGGTGGTATGACCGTCTTCGACCTTGGGCGTGACGTTCCGATCGAGAACTTCATCATCAACACCAAGGAGAAGGCTGCGAACGTAGTCGCGATGAGCACCCTCATGACGCCCACCATGGACGGTATGAAGCAGTGCGTCGACGGACTGATCGAGGCGGGCCTGAGGATGCAGGTCAAGATCATCATCGGCGGAGCGCCGACCTCGAAGGAGTTCGCGGACGACATCGGAGCGGATCTACACGGCATCAGCGCCCAGGACGCGGTCGCAAAGGTCAAGGGGGCCCTGTAGGCCATGATGACTCACATCGAGAGAGTTGTCAACTCTCTACAGGACAAGCCGGTGGACCGGCTCACGACCTATCCGATCGCCTGCGGTGTGCAGAGGAGGCTCCTCAGCACTCCGACCACCTATGCGGAGTGGGCGTCGGACCCGAAGAAGTACGCCGCGGCGTTCATCGCCGGGCAGAGGGCAATGGACTACGACTTCGCGATCGGACTGATGGACCTTTCCGTTTGTGCAGCCGACTACGGCGCTGGCGTCCGCATGGACGAGCAGAACACGCCGTTCGTCGTGGACCCGGTGGTCAAGAGCCCCGAGGACTACGAGAAGAAGTTCGCGAACGTGCCTGACCCGACCAAGGGCCGCAGCGGCGTTATCGTTGAAGGCACCAAGATCTTCGTCGACGCGATCGGGAAGGAGGTCATCACAGCCGGTTTCCTCGAGGGACCGCTGCTGATATTGACCCAGAGCGCCGGCGCTGAGAAGGTGTTCATGGACATGTACAACCACCGCTCCGCTGTCCACAAGGCCCTTTCGGACATCACGAAGTTCGACGAGGTCATGGTCGACGCGTTCTCGGGAGCGAAACCAGCCGGTCTCGTATGGGACTATCTCTGGGGCTCCTACAGCTGCCTTGGCGACAAGGAGTACGAGGAGTTCGAGTCGCAGTACGCCCGCGGACTGAACAAGAGGACGGCGGACAAGGGAATGGCGTTCTGCATCCACAACTGCGCAGATTTGCCGCACCTGGACACGCAAGTGAAGGCGTTCAAGCCAGCGATCTATTCGATGGCCTGGTACCCGCTGATCCCTGGATCGCCGTCCGCGAAAGAGACGATCATGAAGGGCTACTCGGACAACTGCCTGATGGCAGGCAACATCGATCCGCAAGCGTTCGTGCGCTACTCGACCGAGAAGATCGAGAAGACCACGATCAACCTGCTGCAGGAGGTCAAGACCGCGCTGTGCGCGAAGGGCCTGCACAGCCGGTACGTTGTCGCTTCCGGATGCGAAGTGCCGCCCGCTCTGGCAACCAAGCTCGAGAACATCAAGGCGGTCGTCGACACCACGAAGAAGTACGGCCAAGTCGCCTGCGCGTAAGCACCAAACCACTTCTTTCACTTTCTCATTTCTTTCATCTCACGGCGAGGCTGTTGCAGGCATTCTATTCTGAAAAATCAGAAATATACAAATACTCTGAATTCCTTCCCGATGCGAGAGCATGTCGACGACGAAGTCAGAATCCTGCTGTTCCAAGCCCGACGTCAGCCAATACCGAATCGAGTCGCTGGTCAGCATCGATGACCGCGGTCAGATGGTCCTGCCCAAAGAGGTCCGTGAGAAGCTTGGGGTCAGGCCTGGGGACAAGCTCGCGGTGGCGCTGTCCTACAAAGGCAACAAGGTTTGTTGCGCGCACATCTTCAAAGCGATCGAGCTCGCTGGCAAAGTGAAAGAGGTCGTGGAGCCAGAGGAATAGGGGATCTGCATGACCGGCGTGACTTCGACTACCACGACCCTCACTGGCCGGGACAAAGGGGAGCACGTCCTAATCAGGCTTGGGTATAGGCGCATGTTTCACCGCATCAAGCCGGGATTGTACTCGGTCGGCAATCCAAGCCCGGAATCCCCCGTGCTCGTAACTGCCAATTTCACTCTGAGCTTCGACGCTCTGCGCACCAGTCTTGGCGGCGTGGACGCCTACATCCTTGTCCTCGATACGAAGGGAGTCAATGTCTGGTGCGCCGCCGGCAAAGGGACTTTCGGGACCGACGAGGTCGTTAGGAGCGTCGAGGCAAGCGGACTGAAGGATGTGGTCACGCATCGCAAGCTCGTCCTACCGCAGCTCGGCGCGCCTGGCGTGGCCGCGCACGAAGTCAAGAAGCGTACCGGTTTCGCCGTGCTCTTCGGTCCCGTCCGGGCTTCCGACGTCCGCGAATACCTCCGTCTCGGCAAGGCGACCGAGGAGATGCGTCGCGTGCGCTTCCCCACCCAGGACAGGGCGGTTCTCATCCCGGTGGAGATGAAGAACTACATGTGGCCTTCCCTGGCAATCGCGGTGGCTTCGTTGCTGCTCGGTGGCTGGCTGGCTCTCACAGCCGTTGTTTTGGCGTTCCTTTCTGGAACCACGCTCTTCCCGCTATTGTTGCCTCACCTACCGACGAAGCATTTCACGAGCAAGGGGATGACTCTGGGCTTGTTGGTATCGCTCCCGTTCGCGGTTCTGGCTTCGTATCTAAGCGGATTCAATGGGAGCCCAGGTACGCTATCGGCGCTCGCCGGAGTGATCGTGCTCATGCCGCCGGTCGTCGGGTACATGGGCCTGAACTGGACTGGGTGCTCGACGTACAGCTCAAGGACCGGGGTGAAGAAGGAGATCTTCCGCTTCGTGCCAGTGATCGTTGTATTATTGGTGGCGGGTCTGATAATGCTCGCGATCTCTGGCGTCGGGCAGCTGGCGGGGTGGTTCTAGTGGAGTCGCTCGAGATTCCGGTCATGGCTCCCGAGCCCTGCGCTTGCGGCCCTGGGAACGGAATCAACACGCTGAGGTTCGAACCGAGGCGGTGCATCAACTGCGGACGATGCACCGAGGTCTGCCCCCACGGCGTCTTCAGGCGCGGCGAGAAGACCATCGAGCTCGCCAACGAGAATGACTGCATGGAGTGCGGCGCCTGCGCTCTCAACTGTCCCACGAGGGCCATTGCCGTAGAGAGCGGCGTGGGGTGCGCGGCAGCGATGATGAAGGCGGCGATCTTGGGCAAGGACGAGGTCGTCTGCGGCGAGGATTGCTGCGAATAGACCAATCCAACGAATGGCACGGCGCAAAACCGAAACATTCACAAAGCACTGACGTGCTTAAGCGGCGGGACTAGCATGAAGCTCGCGCAGATCGCAGGTTTCCTCGGTAGCGGCAAGACGACGCTGCTCATCGACGTCGCCAGGGAGTTGGTGACGAGAGGGCATCGCATCGCCATCATCGTGAACGATGTGGGCGAGATCAACGTGGACGCCAAGTTCATCGAGACCTACGGTCTGAAGGCGAAGGAGATATCGGGCGGCTGCATCTGCTGCCAGATCGCCGGCTCGTTCGCGAACACCATTGCCGTCCTCCACGACACTTTCAAGCCAGACATCGTGATCGTCGAGCCGTCCGGGGTCGCGATACCCTGGGGGCTGAAGCGCGCCGCCGAGTATTCTGAGGCGGAGAGCGACGTCATCATCGAGCACGCGCCTGTCATCACGCTGGTCGACGCGACGCGTGTGGATCTGCTTGTCGAGGCCGTCAGGCGATTGGTCGAAACGCAGATCCGTGAGGCGGACGTCGTTCTGATCAACAAGGTGGACGCTGCCACCGAGGAACAGATCGAGAAGTCCCGACAGCTTATCAGAGGCATCAACGACCACGCCGAGATCATGCTCGCCTCCGGTCGAACTGGTAAGGGGGTGAAGGAGATCGCGGACATCATCGAGAAACGCGTCTCGCCCAGATACGACGAGGCGGTCGAGAAGGAGTTGCTGAGGAAGCAGTACGGGGGCGGCTGATTTGAGCTCTGGGCCGCAGCCTTCCGAGCACGAGGACGAGCTTCATCTGGAGCTGCACCGAGCGGCCGACGAGCTGGGCAAGTACGCCGCCAAGATGCGCATCTCCGATCCCAAGGGCATCGCTCCGGACCGCGCGAAGCGCTTCATGGACTCGTTGCTGGTGACAGTCACGAAGGAGAATTTCGCGGTCGGCGCGGACCTCATCGGGCATGTGAAAGCGTTCTTGCACTCGCCCGACGGCACGCTGATGGGAAGCCTCGTGGACATGAACACGGGGGTCCAGCTGACTTCCGGGCTCACGAAGAAGAGCTTCAAGGACGCCGAGATCATCTTGCATGTGATCGTGCACGGCATCTGGGACGACAAGGTCCGCGACGCCACGAGGGTCGGCATCCAAAAGGTCATCAAGGAGTACGGACTTGGTCTAGAGGTGCTGCAGGACTACTTCGAAACGGAGAAGTCCATCGAGCATCATCTAAAGAAGTGAGAGAATGGACGGTTACTGGGAGGCGATGAAGTCGAAGGGGTTCTCCCCCAACACCATGCGTTCCGTGCGCAAGACTATCACCTGCCCGAACTGCGGCTTCGTCTTCTCTCTCACCTACGCTCGCACGATAGCCTGCCGTGGATGCGCGGAGGCGGTCGGAAACTGCCCCAAGGTCCGCTGCGCGAAGTGCGACAACGAGTTCTACCTGCGAACGATGAATGAGGTGGGCGACACGTACCGGGAGCGATCGCTGGCAGATCACTTCTCGACCGTCGTCACGGACTACTACGACGAGCGCGGCATCAAGAAGAAGCGCTGATTCATTCGAGCGCCTTCGAGCACACCGCCGCGAACTTCCTGACCTCCCCTTCTGGAGGCGCAGGGAACGAGAAATCGCAGGTCGTTCTGCACGGTCCAACGTCCCTTTCGAGTACGTCATCGAGAACGCACGAGTGCTCTGCCTTCATCTGGATCTTCTCGAGCACGCGGTCGGCGCAACGGTTCCGGCACCCGTTGATGGTGACGAGCTTCTTCTCGTCCAGGCCTGACATCGTGAGCATCAGGGGCGACACTGCGACGGAGCACATCGAGAATTGGACGATACGGCTCTGGTTCATCTTGGCGAACTCCTCGATGACCTTCTCCAGGACGAGGCCGCGCTCGCCGTTCGCGCCGCAAACGATGACGCCTTTCCTCATTTGCGCGCCTCCTCCAGGAACTTGAGGACGCGCGCCTCTGCGTCCTTGACCGCCTTCTCGCCGGCGATTGGATAGCGCGGAAGCACGAGGACCGACTTCGGAGTAACCCCGAACTTCAGCAACGCTTGGTTCCCGCACCCGCCCTCGCAGGCATCGACTACAACTGTGCTCGCGGGATCGAGCGCGCGCGCCTCCGCTGCTGGCTTCTCAAGGTCGACAAGCGCGGGGGCGAGCGTGATCACCGCCACGTCGCCACATCTAGCGACGTTGCGCATCGCCGCCCTCAGGACGCGGGCTCCAGGGCTGAATCCCCCGCAGATCACCACGTTCAACATCTAGCGCGCCACCTCGTGGAACTGCCTCGGCTTGCCGATGGCGGTGATTGTCAAGCGGCACTCGAGAAGCACGTCTCCGCCCCACTCCGAGCCCATCGAGGCGCGCATGTCGTCGCGGTCCACCACGATCTGGATGCTCTCCGCGCCGGCAGCCTCGGCTCGCTCGCGCACGATCTGCCCGCCGCTCTCGGTCGCGTATCGCACGGCCTGCTCCATATCCTCGAAGTCCCTCTTCTCGGTCGGGGAGAAATACAGTGAGGGCGGGTTCTCCATGACCCCCATGCCTGGTTTCGGTTTTATCAGGATCTCGACGGACTCGATGACGCTACTGGTGATCGCTCCGACAGCGTTCCCGACCTCCATGTGCTCCGGCAGCATGAGATCGGTCTGGAACTTCTCCGCCACCTGAGGCAGATAGGCCTCGACTGGTGCCCCGATCCCGATGATCGTCTTGTTGAGCTTCAGCCGGCAAGAGTAATCCTCGCCCATCGAGAGCGTCACGAACTTGTCGAAGAAGTCTGTCGCGACATCGCAATAGGCAATCTTGCCAGTCTCCTCGTACACCAGCTTCTTGAGGAGCTCGGTCGCGATCTTGTCGATGACCTTCCTCTTGACCGTGGCGCAGAACTCCTCTTCCGTCATGTTCATCGCTTTCGACTGGATACCGACGGCGATCCGCGATGGCTCTGGGTCGTACTCAACGTACGTTCCGGCGGCGTGCAGGATGTCGGTGGGCGTCAGGCCGATGCGTTGGATGATGCCAAGCTCCTCCAGCCTACGGACGTTGAACGAGTAGGGGTGGATGCCGGTGATCTCGCTCACCTCAAATATCGACAGCGGCTGTTTCTTGACCAGGGATACCAGCTTCTCCTCCTCGCTGCTCAGGTCGAAACCCTTCACCTCCTTCGAGAAGATGAAGAACTCGTCCACCTGGCCGATCGAAGCCATTTCGGTGTGCCCCGCCTGCGGCCTGACCTTCAGGTCCTTCGCTTTGTTGAGCTTCTCCTTTATCGATGGATAGATCGACTGCGCGATGCACAGCGGGACGACGCGCAATGGCGAGAGGTAGATGGCCTTCTGGTGTATGACGATGCGGCTGTCGCCTCCGATGCCAGAGGTCGAAATGTCCGCTGCCCTGACGCGCGTGCGCCATCCTCCGATCATCGCGCCCTCCGGGTCGAGCCGTGGCCTTCCTCCCCTGAGGATGCCGATGTCGGTGGTCGTCCCGCCCACATCGATGACGACGGCGTCATCCTTCTTCGTCAGGAACCTAGCACCGGTGAGCGATGCTGCCGGTCCGGAGAGGATCGTCTCCACTGGCCGCTCCTTCGCGATCGCCTCGCCCATGAGCGACCCGTCTCCCTTCACGATCATGAGTGGCGCTTGAATCCCGTGGTCCTTGAGGACCTTGTTGACCGATTGGACGAGGTCCGCGATGATCGGGATGAGTCTTGCGTTCAAGATGGCGGTCAGCGTCCTCTCCGGGAAACCGAGCCTTGACGAAAGTTCATGGCCGGAGACCGCTGGCAATGAGGTCATTGATTGGATCAGCTCCTTGAGGGCGATCTCGTGCTCGGGGTTGCGGACGCTGAGATAGCTGGAGATGGCGTAGCCATCGACCTTGTCCTTGGTCGCTTCGACGAACGCCTGTGCGGCATCTAGATCAAGAAGCTCCTTCTCGTCCCCATTGAGATTATGCCCGCCCTCGATCTGCACCTGTTCGTTGACAGGGATCGAGCGATCGAACTCGTGCCCGACGACTATCAGACCGACGCGGCAGCCCTTTCCCTCGACTACGGAGTTCGTCGCCAGGGTGGAGGATACTGAGACCAGCTCGATGTCCTTGAAGGTCGACTTGTCGAGCTTGTCGATGGAATTGAAAATGCCGATTGACAGGTCGTTGCGTGTGGTAAGCGCCTTCGCCTTGCTCAATACCTTTCCGTTGACAAGGTCGATGATCGCAGAATCGGTGTATGTTCCGCCGGTGTCGATGCCTAGACCGTAGCTCAAGAGTCAATCCTCCTGGGTTAGAGCCCCCTAATGGGGGTTGACCCGTAAAGGCATTCTCTATGTAAAGTGGTTTGTACCGTTTGTAAAGAATTCTTTACCGCGCCTGGAGCGTATAATAGGATTGTTTACCACTGTCCACAATAGATGCTAGTCGAACTCACGTACGCTCGCCGCGCACTGTCTGCCGGAAGGTGACGCTGCTGCGTGTGATCTCAGCGACGTTCGACGCGTTGACTCGCGCCAGATTGGGCAATCCCCCGGGGAACGTCTTCTCGAGCTCCTTCACAAGGTAATCGTGCACCGTTCCCGAGCTCCTTATGCCCTCCAACGTCCAGTTGTCAGCAAGGTCGAGAATGGCGTCCTTCCCGCCCTTGTAGAACGCCTCCGCCAGCACCGAGGTGACAACGGTGTTGCCAGACATCACCGCCACGTCCGCCTCTCGCACAGCCTCGTGGTTCCCGTTGAACGCCAGCGAGAACCCTCCGCCTTTTCTCACCAAACGCAGGGCCTGGGAATCGGTCGTTCCGTCGCCGACGTACATCGTGTCTTCAACGCCGACGCCAGTCTTCTTGCAGACGTCCATGACCGCGCCGGCCTTTTCCTCGACGCCGATCGGGCTGGTCTCCATGACCAGGCGGAACGAAGGCAGATCGGTCGCCTCGGTCCAGAAAATGTCATCTAGGCGCTGGATGGTGCTTTGGTCCTTAGAGGAGAATGCTCCGATGCTCCTGGCGCCGCTCGGGATCTCCAGCAGCGGCAGAGCGACGACCTCCTGCGCGAGGTTGCGGAGCGTCCTCGCCTCCCACTCCTCCATCTTCACCGAGTCGAGGGAGATCCGGGTGCAGAACGCGTTGTCGAACGGGAACCCCAACCTCTCGCACGCCACGCTTACGTAGTGCTCGTAGGCGCTCGATACCATGAAGCAGGCCATGATCTCCTGAACGTAGCGCATGGTCTTTTCCGCACCAGGCAGCACCGACAGGCCGGTCCGAGAGAACTCCAGCACATTGTGGTCGGAGGCGCCGTAGGCTTTTAGGAACGGGAGGATCAGGCGCAGCCTGTCGCCCGCCTTGAACCCGGGTCGGTGCAGGATCTCGGCGAGGACCCTATCGTAGCGGCCGAGCTGAGCGAAGAAGCGTCCTCCTCCCTCGACGAAATGTTCGCAGAGCTCTAGGGCGTTGCGGTTGCGCGTCACCGGACCCTCTAGGTCGGTGACGAACTGCTTGCCCTCGTAGGCGATGACCTCTTCCAGGCCCTCGAAGTCCATATGTGCGCGCCTCAGAACTCCCTCGCCGCGATGGCTCCCTCAACCGCGGGCGTCAGGTCGTATGGCCTCGTCAAGGGCCTACCGTCCTCGTAAACCTTTCCTTTCCTCATATCGAGCTTGCCAGCAGCGAACATCTGGACGACTGTCGCGATGAGGGCGCTCTGTCTCTGCTGCGCCTCATTTCGGAGCTGCACAAACAGCTCCTTGCCTTCGATTTCCGCCTTAGGTAGCAGATCCGCCGAACGGTCCGCCGCCCAGAGCTCGTAATCGCGCCATAGTTGCTGGTTCTCAGGGGTGCGCAGTCGGAACGTGCAAATGGCGATTGGAAGCGAGACGTCCCAGTCGGGGCGGACATGATTCACCGAACAGCCGTAGCTTTCCGCCTTCAGTGTGATGGCCTTCAGGATTCCCTCCTCAAACCCGCAACTCGGCCCTCCAGGAGGCGCGCAGTTGAGCGACAGCAACTCGAATCTCTCCATGGTCTCGTCGTCGAGCGAGAGCGTGTAGCCAGCTAGAACTCCGATGTCGAAATGATGCTCGGAGACGAGAGCTCGAAGGCGGCTTCCATACTCCTTTTTCCAGTCCTCCTTCGTTCCGGTGGTCCGGCTCTCGCGGAAGCGCTTCCAGGAAAGGGTGACCAGCGGGATGCCCCTGGAGTGGGCGAGCTCGAACAGCGTCTGCCGGTCGCGGAAATTCGCATGGTCCGGTTCCTCGTCCTTCTCCCAGTTGCAGAAGACGAAAGCAATCACGGCCTCGACGCTTTTCCTTTGGATGTTGTCGAGCAGTGGAGCGAGCAGCTCCGCCGAACCCTCTCTTCCGCTCGAGAACCAACCGAGCCTCAGCAATCGCTCACCCCGTTGTCGCGGCTCCCCAATAGGGGCGCCAGGGTAGTTGACTTTTTCTTCGCGTCAGAAGAGGTGCTCTTTGACTAGGGTCGTCGACCCTCCCACTGTGCATGAGATCGTCTCGACACCCAATGCTTCGATACGACCGCGCACTTCCTTGACCCGTTCCAGAGGACAGTTCACGTACACCGTCGCGCCGGTATCGATAGAGAAGTAGGCGTTCAGGCCTTCTGCGCGCATCTTCTTGACCTCGAGGATCACCTTGACAGTGTCCGGACGCCAGAGGATGAGCTCGTCGATGCCGGTCATGGTGATTCCGTGCAGGAGCAGGGTGTCCGTCTCTGCCAGGGAACAGATGCGTTCCAGGTCACGCGCGTGGATCGCCCGCTCCATCTTGTCGATCGCCTCGTTGACGTACTCAAGCCTCGCGCGGAAGAACGGCGAGGTGATCACTTCCTTGTGAGCCGTGTCGGTGAACTTCTTCGCTGGGATGAGCGCCGCAATAATCCCCATGTCCAGCTCCTCCGGTGCCGCGAGCTGGCGGGAGTAGCTGTCCTCGTCCCCGGTGCCTGCGTACCAGCGTGAGAATCCGCCGGTCACCGCCCGCGACGCCGAACCGGCCCCGCGCCGCGCGTATCTCGATAGCTCCTCGAGCGTCAGGTCGAGATCGAGGGCCGAGCACGTCGCGACCGCTAGCGCCGCGAAGCCCGAGGCGGAAGCACCCAGCCCGATGTTCGAGGGGAAGTCGTTCCTCGATACCATGTGGAATCCGGTCTTCTCCTTCGCGAGCTCTCGCAGAGGGTCGACGACCGCCTTTATCCTCTCCAGCTCGCGGTCCTTCGCCTCCTTGCCGTCGAATTCAGCCCGGTCGGATGGATGCCCGAACTCAATGGTCGTGAGGGTGTTGATAGGCGCCGTGCAGACGGAGATGGAGTCGTGATAGGGTAGGCGAAGCGCCTCGTCTCTCAGCCCGTGGTACTTTATCAGCCCCTGGATGGGGTACGCCTTCGCGGACGCCTTCATCCTCGCACCTCAGATGTCGAATATCACCGTCACAGACGGCTCGTCGGGATCGACCCTCAGCATGTGGTATGTCACCGCCTTGACCTCATGCTTTGGTTTGTGGCGAACGGGGTCGAACCGTTCTCCCTTGGCCACGCACTCGAGCGTGGTTCCCTTGATCCTAACCTTGAAGTCGGAGAGGACCAGCATCTTCGCGTCGCGGAGATAGAGGAACTCGGAGAGGAAGTTGAAGAGCAATGATTCGAGGTCGTGCCCTTCGGCGGTGAATCGCACTTCTTCCTTCGGCCAGACCTTCGAGGCTTCGGTCATCTGGTCGAACAACGCGAAGGCAGCGTTCGCAAAGCACTCCTCGAGGTCCTTGCCTGTCGCTTTGATCATCACGTCGGCGGTGTGCTCCAGGATCTCGTATCGCATGCCTGCTTGAGATGCGACGGGGCGAATAAAACGCTTTTCGTGGGGCCTGAAGAAAATCTATTTACGCGATTGGCGTTCGACCGTGCATGCGCATCCTCATAATCGGCGCCGGGTCGATCGGCGACGTGCTGGCCAAAGCGGCCGAGGACATGCCGGAAGTCGAAGAGATCCTGGTCGCGGACAAGAACGAGGAGCGCGCGCGCTCGAGGGCGAAGGCGTACGCCAAGGGAAGGTACACGCCGTTCGGGGAGAAGGAGATTATCAAGGCGATGAAGGAGGTGCAGCTGGTCGTCGAGGCTGGAAGCCAGGCGGCCGCGAAGCAGTTCGCCCCGATGTCCCTCGAATTGGGGCGCGACATCATGGTCATGAGCGTGGGGGCGTTCTCGGATGACGAGTTCCGCGAGCGCTGCTTCGCACTCGCTCGCAAGAAGGGCGGAAGGCTGTACATTCCCGCGGGAGCGGTCTGTGGGACCGACGGGCTCCGTTCGGCGCAAGGCCGCATCGACGAGGTCAAGCTCATCACCACCAAGGGCCCGAGGGGCTTCCTGGACAATCCGTATCTCGCGGAAAAGGGCATCGATCCCACGAAGCTGAAGGTGCCAACAGTGCTGTTCGAAGGGTCGGCGCGGGACGCGGTCCGCCTCTTTCCCAGGAACGTCAACGTGGCCGCGACGGTGAGCCTGCTCTCGCTTGGCTTCGACACGACCTCCGTGCGCCTGGTGTGCGACCCGGGGGCCGAGGTCAATTCGCACGTCATCGTCGCCAAGGGAGCGTTCGGCGAACTAAGGGCGGAGATCCAGAACGTTCCGTTCCCGTCGAATCCCGCGACCAGCTATCTCGCCGCATTGTCGGCGGTCGCGGCGCTCAAGAGCATCGCCACCAACGTCTGGATAGGCGTCTGAGACACTCTAGCACTGCGGCACCGTTAAATCATCCCCATTCTGTTCCACTGGCAGTGAGAGGATGAAGGCGCGTATCCAAAGGATCTTCGAGAACGTCCAGGAGGACGTGGACGCGATTGTGATCATCAACGACATCGAGCCGAACCTCGACGTCAACTTCTTCTACGCGACTGGGGCGGTCTCGGGGCTCTTTGAGAACGCGGCCGCGGTGCTGGGCCCTGAGGGGAACGTGGATCTCATCTGCCATCAGCTCGAGGAGACGAGCGGGCGGGCCACCGACGCCGACCTGAAGACCTACAGCAGGAAGGCGGAGAGGGACGCGATCCTCCGCAAGCGTCTGAGCGGCATGAAGCGCATCGGAATAAGCGGCGGTGGGCTGACGTTCCGGGTCGCGGAGGAGCTGCGCAAGCTCACGGACGCGAAGCTCGTGGACGTCAACAAGGGCCTTGAAATGGCGCGGCTGGTGAAGGACGAGAAGGAGCTCGATTGCACTCGCGAGGCCTGTCGCATCGGGGCGAGGGTTGCGGAGGAATTGCCGGGCCTCCTGCGAGACGGCGTCAAAGAATATGAGCTGGCGGCGGAGGTGAACTTCCGCATGCAAAAGGCGGGGGCGAGCGGGCCAGCGTTCGCAACCAACTCCTCGTTCGGCCCTAATGCGGCAGAGCCCCATCATTCGCCTGATGGGAACGAACTGAGGAAAGGAGATGCCGCTCTCTTCGACTTCGGCGCCCTCTCTGGTCGCTACTGTTCGGACATCACTCGCACTTACTTCTTCGGCTCCGCAAGCCCGAAGATGAAACGCATGTACGCGGTCGTGCAGGAAGCGCAATCGGCCGCCATCGCGGTAATGAAGTCGGGCGTGAACGGCAAGGACGTGGACGAGGCGGCCAGAAAGGTGATCGATTCTTCGGAGTTCAAGGGTCTCTTTATCCACAGCCTGGGCCATTCGATTGGGCTTTCGGTGCACGACGGCGGCCGCATGGCGCCAGAGACGGATCTGATCCTCCGGGAGAACATGGTCTTCACTGTCGAGCCAGGCGTCTACGTTCGAGGGAAGGGCGGGGTCCGCATCGAGGACGACGTCCGGGTGACCAGCAGGGGGGTCGAGGTGCTCACCCAGGCCTCAAGGGACCTAAGGGTGGTCTGATGCGCGATCTCATGCGGCTGGCGATGGACCGGATGCTTGACCTGAAAGCGGAGTTCTGCGACGTCCGCTCGGAGAGCACCCGCGACATGCGCCTGATGGTGGTGGACGGAAGCGTTCGCTCCCTGGAGCAGGACGCCTCGGAGGGCGTCTGCCTGAGGGCCAGGGTCGGAGGGGCTTGGGGATGCGCCTCGCTCGTCTCCGCCGAGAAGAAGAAGATGCTGGAGGCGGCGGAGACTGCCGTGCGCAGCGCGCGCCTGGGAAACGCCACGGGAGTTCGGATAGCGGAGGGCAGGACGGAGAAGGGGGACCACAGACCGAAGCTCAAGCTCCATCCCGCAGAGGTGCCGATCGAGGAGAAGCTGGAGCTGGTCCTCGATCTGGACAGGGCGCAACGCGTGAACGCGAAGATCGTCAATTCGAATTCGGTGTACCTGGAGGCCATCAAGCGCAGCACGGTGATGAACTCGTTCGGAACGGACGTTTCGTGGGAGGAGGTCAGGGAGCGCGTCATGGTTCAGCCAGTGGCATCGGACGGTGGCCGAACCGAGCTCTTCTACGACATCTCCGACGGCACCGGAGGGTACGAGGTCGTGAAGGCGGTGGACGCGAACGCGATGGGGAAAGAGGCCGCGAAGGAAGCGATCAAGATGCTGAAGGCGGAGAAGTGCCCCTCGGGCAAGCACGTTTGCATCACGGACCCGCAGATATCGGGACTGCTGGCGCACGAGGTCATGGGGCACGCTTCGGAGGCGGACGAGATCGTTAAGAAGCGCTCGTTCCTCACGGACGTGGTAGGGAAGAAGGTCGCGAGCGAGCAGATCACGATGGTGGACGACGGTACGGTTCCTGGCGCC
This sequence comes from Methanomassiliicoccales archaeon, assembly GCA_035506675.1. GTDB lineage: Archaea > Thermoplasmatota > Thermoplasmata > Methanomassiliicoccales > UBA472 > JAJRAL01. The sequence goes on along the minus strand of DATJOX010000041.1, from coordinate 155,517 downwards.
CACGGCACGATACAGTTCGACGACGAAGGGACGAGGGCACAGCGCACCATGATCATCGAGGGCGGGGTGTACGAGGGCTACATGCATTCGCTCGAGACCGCCGCGGAGATGGGCGTACAGCCGACCGGCAACGGACGGGCCGAGAGCACGTCCAGGCGGGTGTTCGTGCGCATGCGCAACACCTTCTTCGAGAAGGGAGACTGGAAGCTGGAAGAGATCATCGAGGGCGTCAAGTTCGGCGTCCTCACGGACAAGGCGATCAGCGGCATGGAGGACCCGGTGGGCGGCGGGTTCGAGGCGAAGGTGCTGCGCGGGTTCTTGATCGAGAACGGCGAAGTGACGAAGATGCTGCGCACCTTCAGCGTGACCGGGAAGGCCCTCGAGATCCTGAAGACGACCGACGCCGTCGGCAACAAGCTCGAGCTCGATGGAGGGACATGCGGCAAAGGCATCGAAGATTTCGTTCCCGTCTCGTCGGGCGGGCCGCATTGCCGATCGGTCGCGGTTCTCGGGGGGAGCTGAATGAGACTTCAGGATATCGCGGAGGAGGCTTTAAGGGCAGCGAAGGGCGACGGCTCCGATGAGGCGGAGGCGTACGTCACATCGGCCAGAGCGGTCTCGGTGTACGTCGACGGTTCGAAGCTGAAGAGCGTCGAGTTGCGCTCGGACATAGGGATCAGCGTGCGGGTCATCAAGGGCCTGCGCGTGGGTCAGTCCTCGCGCTCGGTGGCGGAGGTCTCCGACGCAGCGGCCTGCGGGCGGGACGCGGCCAAGGTCACAAAGTGCGTTCCCAAGGACCCGGTATTCATGCACTTTCCATACCCAGAGAAAGCAAGATCCCCCGGGGCCGGGAACTCGAGCATGGCCTCGCTCGAGCCAGAAGAGCTGGCTCATCACGCGAGGGACGTGGTGCACGCCGCCACCGCCGGAAAGAAGACGAGCGTGCCGAAAGGCCTCGCGAGAGCGTACTACGTCGAGGGTCTGGTCGTGAACTCCAACGGCGTGCACGCGCCGCGCAAGACTTCGGGAGTCTACATGCATTTTACGACCATGACGTTGGGATCGTCAAGGGGCGAGGGCGAGGAGTACCACTTTGGCACTAGCCTGAGCGATTTCGACGCGGAGGTCATGGGCAAGGCGCTCAAGCGCAAGGCACTGGACGCGTCTCGCGCAAAGGCGTTCAAGGGCACGATGAAAGCCGACGTCCTCCTCCAGCCGCAGGAACTGGCCGAGTTGCTTAGGGGCTCGGTTGGGTTCGCGCTCAACGCGGAGAATGTGAACCGGAAGCGCAGCCCCTGGATCGGGCAGGTCGGGAAGGAGGTCGCGTCTTCTCTGCTGACGATCGAGGACGATCCTTCCAACGCGAGCGGCATCCTGTGCTCGCCGTTCGACGATGAGGGCGTGCCATCCACACGGAAGAAGTTGCTCGAGAACGGGGCGCTGAAGGCTCTCATCAGCGACCATTACAACGCCTTGCTGACCGAGACGCCCGCGACCGGCAACGGGGTCAGGCGAAGCGCCATGGAGCCGATGTACCAATACTCATCTCCGGTGCGAATCGCGCCGATGTGCGCGGTCATCTCCCCCGGAAACAAGAGACCCGATGAGATAGTGGCGGAGATGGAAAGCGGCCTGATAGTGCAGAAGTTCTCGGCCCCCGAAGTGCAGCCGATCACCGGGGCGCTTGCGCTCGAGGTCCGATGCGCCCAGGTGGTCAACAAGGGGGAGATCGTCGGGACCGTCGACCACTGCCTCTTGACCGGGAACATGTACGAGGCGCTGCGGCACATCAGTCACGTGGGCAGCGACGCCACCGTGTCTGCGGGGATGAACCTGCCTTCGCTCAGCGTCGGCGGCCTTGAACTGGTCGGCAGCGGCTGATCAGCTCTGCTCGACGAAATGCAGCGCACCGGAGTTCATGCAATAGCGGCGACCGGTCGGGGGAGGACCGTCGTCGAACACATGTCCCAGGTGACCGCCGCAACGAGCGCAGGCGACCTCCGTCCGTACCATCCCCAGACTCCGGTCCGTGAGCTCTTCGACCACATCCCTAGAGACCGGTCGAGTGAACGAGGGCCATCCAGTTCCAGACTCGAACTTGTCGTTCGAGGAGAACAAGGGGAGCTCGCAGCCGGCGCAGGCATAAGTGCCCCTTCGGTGGTTGTTCCAGTATTTGCCAGTGAACGCTGGTTCTGTTCCTTTGCGGCGCAACAACCGGTACGCTTCCGGGTCCAGAATCGACTTCCATTCGATGTCCGTCTTGATGAGCTTCTCTACCGGCGACAGGGAATCCCCTCCTCTAGGGGGTGGATGCTGAAGGTATAAGTCGCTTCCCCGCTGCGGCATCGTCCTTTCGCGGTTGGTAATCAGGCAAATACGTTCTAATCCCACGGCCGGCAACGTGGGACCGGTCGAGCATGCAGTACGTGTCCCTAGAACGGGGAATCGTGCGGGGAGGGCCCTTCGCTCTTGCCAAGAAGCCAGAAGAACCTCGTGCGGTGGAGGTCACCGTACCCACCTGCGTCGACCTTCTCACCCTCGACTCATCCACGCGATTCTCTCCGAACCCCGGGGGAGGCGGGATCGGTCTGGCGATCGACGAGCGGGTCTCCATGACGATCGCGCCTTCCGATGCCTGGAACGTGCACAACGCGGACGCCAAGGCGGTGGAGCATCTCGGTCGATGCATCATGTCAACGATAGGGCGCCTGGGGGGGTTCAGGGTCGATGTGAAGGGGGATCGGAGCGCCGCGCAGCTTCTCTCGGCGGAGGAGCTGCTCACTGGCTTCGCGGCCGGGGTGAATGCGAGCTTCGGGAGGCCCCTCAACCAACACGACCTGCGTCGCCTCGTCAGCTACAACCTGGGAATAGCGGAGGGTGACGGCTGCCGCCTCGTTCCCAATTCCGGGGTGCGGATCGCTGGCGCCCTCTTCGGAGGGTTCACGGTCCTTACCGAGGGGCACGAGATAATATGTCGAGCGACGCTTCCGAGCGAAGGCACCCTTTTCGTGGTCTCGCCGATTGTGGAACCGTCTCCTTTGGACATCGAACGGGTGCTGCAGATGGAGCGCAAGGACAAGGACAAGAAAGCATCCGAGGTTCTGCTGAAGCTGATCCCAGCCGCGATACGTTGCGACTGGGCTAAGGTGGGGGACTCGGTATATCGGCTGCAACTCCTTGGTTCAAAGGTCGCGGAGATCAGGCGCTTCGACGGCGGGGAAGGGATCTACCGTCTGCTGTCCATGCTGCGCTCCAAGGGCTGCACGATTGAGGGCGTGCACGCCGACACTGGCACGATCCTCGCGTTCTCCGACCTGGACCATATCGACGACTGCTTGAGGCTGGTCGAGGAGCTGGGGTTCACGTCATCGCTCGTGACCGCTGACGCCGCGGGCGCGAAGGTCACCGTGAAGAACTGAATCACGCCCGGTCAATGACCACGTGCGTCCGGTCGCCGATCTCCTTCAGCGAGCCTATCGCGGAAACGACGATGCCCACCGGGCTGACCGGCGAGATGGCGACGGGTTCGGAGCCCCTGCTCACCGGGGTCGGCCCGAAGAAGAAGCAGAGCGCCTGTCCCTGAGGCCAGTAGGCGACCTCGCCCACCTTCATGACCTTGCGCCCGTTCTCGATGCCCGCCTTGACCGGAATCTCGAAGTAGATCTCCTCCCCCCAAACGTTCACGTACGCCTCGAAAGGCAGCGCCAACCAGATCGCGTCAGCGGTCCGCGACTCGTTCAGCTCAACGGCGACGTCAAGGTCCGGGGTCTTCATGAGGATGCGTTTGGCCATGGGATCGCTGCCGATGAGAAGAGACGCCATCGCATATTCGTTTTGCGGACTCAGCTGACCGTACGCGCTAGATCCTTCGTGCGCGCAAGCTCCGTCCTCAGAACGTCCAGTGTTCCGAGCCGGCACTCGTGTCGGAGGTTGAGCTTGGCCGCGAACTTGCGCGACAGCGCTTCGAAGTACTCCCTCTCCCCCACCCCGGTATCGATGAAGAGCGCTCGGGAGTAGCCGTCGAACATCTTGTGCAGGAACCAGTCGACGCCGTAGCCTTGCTCGTCGAGCTGTCTCACCGCCTCCTCTCCCATGTCCTTGATCATGCGGTCACGGAACCAGTCCTCGCCCATCTCGCAGAACGCAGGCGTCGCGAACCAGGTGCCCGCGCATTTCTTGCGCTCTCGTTCGTACTCGGCCTGCGTGATCAGAGCGCCGACGCAGTCGTCCGCGTCGATCATGACCGTCGGCACGGTGAAGAACCTCTTCACGTCCTTCAGCGACTGGCAGACCCCGTAGCCGAGGAACACCGCGTCCACCTTGTCGTGCAGGGCGTTCACTTTTGAGATGACCGTGCGCTTGAGCTCCTCGGGATACTCGTGCAACCCGAACTCGAGATACTCCTTGTGCACGATGTCCTCGTCGCCATTAGTGATAGCGTCGATCTCCCGGCGGAACGTCTCGCATGCCACGATCCCGATTCGCATCTGATCCCTGGCGTTGAGGCGTGCCCTAGCTCTTGTATGTTTGCAGAGGTTTCATTGCTCGATGCGCTCCTTAACTCTCCGAGATGAAGAGGATCGCCGTCTATTGCGGCGCGTGCTTCGGCGCCGATCCGTTGTACAGGAAAGCAGCCAAGGAGCTCGGCGAGGAGTTGGTGCGCCGGGACATCGAGCTGGTATTCGGCGGTGGGAACGTCGGGCTCATGGGCGAGATCTCGGATGCGGTCCTTGACGCGGGCGGGAAGGTGATCGGGGTGATGCCTCGCTTCCTGCAAGCGAAGGAGATCGCGCACGAACGCCTCGCGCATCTGATCCTGGTCGACAGCATGCACGAGCGCAAGCTGCGCATGTCCGAGTTGGCGGAGGGCTTCATCGCGATGCCCGGAGGCTTCGGCACCCTGGACGAGTTCTTCGAGATGCTCAGCTGGGCCCAGCTCGGGCAGCATCCGTTCCCGTGCGCCATGCTCAACGTCGCCGGCTACTACGATCCGCTGCTGCACATGCTCGAGCACATGCGCAAAGAGCGCTTCATCCGCCCCGAGCATCTGAGCATGGTCCTGCATCACGCCAACCCCGTCCATCTCCTTGACCTGATGGAGACGTATCGCACGCCGACCGTGGAAAAGTGGCTGGATAGAAAGGGAATATGAGGAATTGAAAGAGTTTCTGGCGTCTATTTCTTCGTCTCGAACAGAGCCCTGATATCCTTTCCGACGACCTCGATGCGGCTCTTCGCCTCGGCGTCCTCCATGCTCTGCAGCTTCTTCATGCCGCTGGACGCGTCCGCGAGCCACTCCTTCGCGAACTTGCCGGACTGGATGTCCTTGAGCATCTGCTCCATCGCTTTCTTCGACTCGGCAGTGATGACGCGGTCGCGCTGCGATAGCCCGCCGTACTCAGCGGTGTTCGAGACGGAAGTCCACATCCTCATCATGCCGCCATTCTGGATCAGGTCGACGATGAGCTTGAGCTCGTGCAGGCACTCGAAGTACGCGATCTCCGGCTGGTATCCGTTCTTGACGAGGGTCTCGAAGCCCGCCTCGATGAGAGCGGTGACTCCGCCGCAAAGGACCGCCTGTTCGCCGAACAGGTCCGAGGTCGCTTCTTCACGGAAGTTCGTCTCGATCACGCCCGCCTTGGTAGCGCCGATGCCCTTGGCTATCGCCAGAGCGATCTTCTTCGCGTTGCCGGAGAAGTCCTGCTCGACCGCGATCAGCGCCGGCACCCCGAATCCCTCCAGGAAGACCTCGCGTTCGCGCGGCCCTGGGGCCTTGGGGGCCATCATGACGACATCGACGTTCTTCGGGGGCTTGATCGTCCCGAAGGTGATGCTGAAGCCGTGTGCGAAGTCCAGCGCCGCACCTTCCTTCAGGTTCGGGCGCACCTCCTTCTCGAAGATGTCGCCCTGCACTTCGTCGGGCAGCAGGAACATGACCACGTCCGCACCCTTGACGGCCTTGGCGATCTCGTCGACCTTCATTCCGTTCTTCTTCGCGTCGTCCCAGGACTTGCCGCCCTTGCGCAGTCCGACGACCACGTCCAGCCCGGAGTCCTTCAGGCACATGCTCTGCGCCTTGCCCTGGCTGCCGAAACCGATCACTGCTACCTTCTTACCCTTCAGGACGCCCAGGTCCGCATCGGAGTCGTGATAGATCTTCGCCATCCTCTCACCCTGTCAGCTCTTGACACTCTTCGCTCGGTAAACCTTCGCGAGTATTAACCTTGTCTCTCCTCACTTGCACGCCCAGGGGCAGTTGCCAGACACGACCTCGGTGCTGAGCTTGCCCGCCGGAACCATCGGGAGGACGTCCTCCTCGGGGTCGGTGACGACGTCCACCAGGAACGGCACGTCCGACCTCAGTCCCTTCTGGAAGGCCTCCCTCAGCTCCGAAGGCTTCTCCACCCGGACCCCGTCCGCCCCGAAGGCCTTCGCCAGGGCTACGAAGTCGGGATTGTTGCGCAGGGTCGTTCCCGAGTAGCGCTTGTCCCAGAACAGCTTCTGCCACTGCTTCACCATGCCCAGCCAGCCGTTGTTCATGACAACGACCATCACCGGTAGGTCCTCCTGGGCGGCGGTAGCGAACTCGTGGAACACCATTTGGATGCTGCCATCGCCGGCGATGTCGATCACCGGCCTGTTCCGGAACGCGATCTTCGCGCCGATCGAGGCCGGGAACCCGAATCCCATGGTTCCGAAACCTCCAGAGGTTATGAACTGCCGCGGATGCTTGACCTTCAGGAAGTGCGCCGCCCACATCTGGTTCTGGCCCACCTCGGTGGTGATGATCGTGTCGTCGGTGAGGATCTTGCCGAGCTCGTAGATAGCCTTCTGCGGCTTGATCGGGATCGAGTCGATGTCGATGTTGCAGGAGCACTTCGCGCGAATCTCGCGCACCCTTTTCGCCCAGGGCGTGTCGTGCTTGCCCTTGCCGACGCCCTTTATGAGCAGCTGTAGGCCGCGCTTCGCGTCGCCGACCAGGCGCACCTTGGTGCGTGGGTTCTTGCCCGCCTCGATCGAGTCGATGTCGAGGTGAATGATCTTCGTGGTCATCGGAATCTCGTTCGCATGCGGGATGGTGCGGTCCGAGAACCTGGTCCCAATCGCGAGGATGACGTCCGCCTCGAGCAGCGCCTTTCTGGCCGCCTCCCGGCCGTGCATCCCGAGCATCCCCATGCAGAGCGGGTGCTCCTCCGGGATGATGCCCTTGCCCATGATGGTCGTGACCACCGGCCCCATCAGCAGTTCCGCGAGCTTGGCCACCTCCGGACCGGCATTGGCCCAGATTGCTCCCCCTCCTACCATGAGAATGGGACGCTCGGCGTTCAGCAAGGTGCGCACCGCCTCGAGCATGCCCGAGAAATCCTCCGCCGGCTGCGGCACTGGATAGTCCTGATCCATCAACGCTTCGGGGACGTCCCCGTTCATCACGTCCATCGGCAAATCCACGTGCACTGGTCCCATTCGCCCGTTCTTCGCGATGTTCATCCCACGCTTGATCGCCTCCGGCAACTCGGACGGATTGAGCACACGGAAGTTGTGCTTGGTGATCGGCATCATCAGGCTGAAGGTATCCGCTTCCTGGAAGCCCGCGGTGCCTATGAGATGGGTGGAGACCTGCCCTGTGAGGACGAGCATCGGGGACGAGTCCGCGTAGGCGGTCGCCACACCCGTCACCAGGTTCGTCGAACCCGGACCGGAGGTCGCCATGCAGACGCCTGGTCGTCCTGTCGCTCGGGCGAATCCGTCCGCCATGTGCGCCGCGCACTGCTCGTGCCGGACGAGCACGTGGTGTATGCTCGAGTCCAAGAGGTCGTTGTATATCGGGATGACGACCCCGCCGGGGTACCCGAACATTACCTCGACGCCTTCCTTCTCCAGCAACGATAGCAGAGCCTTAGAGCCTTTCACAGCTGCACCACCTAGTTCTACACAATGCCTGAGGACACCCTAGCGAGAGGATGTCCTCTAACCCAGAACGACGACCACCGTGCCCAACAAAACTACGGATCGACCGGAGCACGTGTTAGGGGTTGGCACGGCTACGCACATGGGGAGCATCGTATATAACGATTCGCCAGACGCGAGATCCGAAATGCGCTCAACTTGGAAGCTACTGGGTCGCCATCAGGCTGAGAGGCGAGGCGGGGCGCAACTGCCTACTACCCGGACTCACATCCTCGTCAGAGGGACGAGCGATTGGACAAGACCGACGTTATCCTCTCGATGATGCTGCTTCTGAACTCCAGGGCGTCCTATCGCGAGCTCGCCGACAAGCTTGGGCTCTCGGTCAACGCCGTCCACAAGCGCATACAGTCGATGGTGGACGAGGGCATAATCCGCTCTTTCACTACGCGCATCAGCCTAATTACAGTGGGGGGCGCCATGGTTTGGGTGCTCGGGCAGGGCGACTTCGTGTCGGTGGAAGATGTCAAGGCCAAGCTGCAGAACAACCGAAACGTCTACTGGCTGGCGGTGACGGGGGGAGACAATCTGCTGGTCGGATTGAATATGCGCCAAGCGTCGGAGCTGGATGCAAATCTCAGGCAGGTGATCAAGGCCTGCGGAATGAAGTCGCCTTTCGTCGGAATCACGTTGTTCCCGTCAATGGTGGGCGACGTCGAGAAGGAAATAAGTCCTCTCGATTTCAGAATCGTGAAGGCGCTGGCCAATGACTCAAGGAGGACCGTGGTGCAGGTGGCCGAGGAGTTGTCGCTCTCCGCAAAGACCGTGCGCAGGCGATTGGAGAGGATGGAGAGCAAGGGGTTGCTAGAATACTCGATCAGTTGGTACCCAGACGAGTCGAACGACATAATCACCCTCTTCCAAGTCTTCCTCTCTGACGATGCCGACAAGCACAAGGTGGGGCGGAGCCTTCAGTCCAGGAACACCCCGGAAGTGCTGTTCTATCACACCTTCGACAACATCCCCAATCAGATATTCGTGATAACCTGGTCCCCGACCACCAAGGAGCTGAAATCGTTGCGGGAAAGATTGGCAGCGGAATCGGGAGTGGCGCGGCTCGTTCCCAACATCATCTATTCCGGCTACATCTTTCCCACTTGGCGTGAGCAAATGATTGAGGAGGGAGCGGCGAGAACCGTTCCAGGCTGATTCCCGATCGGATCCGATGGTCTCGAACGTCAACCGCCCGGGAGACGGAGTTGACATTTCCATCGCTTTGGCGGGGCATTCTTTCTCCCACCCCCTGAACATGACAAGATGACCTCTCGTCGCTTAGCCGGTCTCAGGTGCTGTGATGCACGGACGGGCAGCGATCGATGTGAAGGGATTGAAGAAGGACTACGGCGAGGTGAAGGCGTTGGCCGGCCTGGACCTGGTCGTGGAAAGCGATCAGGTATTCGGCCTGCTCGGTCCGAACGGGGCGGGGAAGACCACTCTCATTAGCATTCTCACTGGGCTGCAGAAGGCGACCGCGGGTGAATGCAAGGTGTTGGGCAACCCTATATCAGAGCGACTGGCGAGCGTGAAAAGCAGGGTGGGGGTCTGCCCTCAGAGCGGAGCGATCTATCAGCAGCTGACGGGCGTCGAGAACGTAGTCCTGTTCGGAAGGCTGTATGGCCTGTCCAAGGAGGAGTCCAAGAACAACGCGAACGGCCTGCTCGCCAGGGTCGGTCTGGAATCGGACGCGGGACGGAAGGCAGGGACTTACAGCGAGGGCATGAAGAGGCGGCTAAGCTTGGTAATGGCCCTCGTGCACTCGCCGGAGCTGACGTTCCTCGATGAACCTACGGTCGGCATGGACCCTCAGAGCCGCCGGGCGGTTTGGGATATCGTGCGCGACCAGAAGGGACTGGGGAGGACGGTCGTGTTGACTACTCACTACATGGAGGAAGCGGAGCAGCTCTGCGACACCGTTGGCATCATCGACCATGGCGAGCTGATCGCCCTCGGCAGCCCTAGCGGTCTAATATCCAAATATGGCAAGGACGACCTGGAGGAGGTCTTCATTCATCTCACCGGTCGCGGGATACGGGAGGAGATCTGATGCGGCTGAATCGCTTGCTCCCGATGCTGGGAGTGGAGATCAAGAAGATCGTCCGCGAGCCCTCGGCACTCTTCATCGTTCTGCTGTTCCCGGTCGTGCTCACTCTGGCGTTCGGCTCCTCGTTCGGCGGAGCGGGGACGTCGAGCGTCAGCTACTCCGTCGGCGTCGTTGACCTCGATCACTCCACTTGGTCCGCGGGACTCCAGGCCGAGCTCACGGGGACGCAGATACTTCACTTGAGTGCATACCAGGATCTCAGCGCGGCGACGCCAGACCTGCAGCAGGGCCGGTTGAGCGCTCTGCTCATCATCCCCTCTGGATTCGGGGCTTCCTGCCAATCGTACCGGGACAACCCGAGCAATGCGTCGTCGTGGGTTCTCGCGAACGTTAGCGTCTACGTCGATCAAGGGTCGATCTTCGCTTCGCAGGCGATCGGACCGGTGGTATCGCAAACAATGACCGCCTACGTCGCCCCGGACGCCTCCGCGATCAGCATGCCCGTGTCGTTGTCACAACCGCAGTTGGTCAGCGGCGCGAAGACAACGGCCTTCGACGTCGTCGCTCCAGGGATGTTCGCGTTCGCCTCCATCTTCCTGATAATGATAGTCTCTGGTGCGTTCACTGCATCCCGCGACAGCGGTCTGCTGCGCCGGCTCAGCGTCACCCCGATCACCGCGGGCGAGTTCATGTCGGCGAACGTGGCCGCATATATGGTGCTGGCAGCTGCGCAAATGGCGCTGGTGTTCATCGTCGCGCTGGCTATGGGATGGACTCCGAGCGGTGGCGCGCAGGGGGTCTTCCTCGGCGTCGTACTGCTGCTGATCTTCTCGGCCTGCAACGTGGGCTTCGGACTGATCACCGCGACCCTCGCCAAGTCGCAGAGCGCCGCCACTGGGCTGGCATTCCTATTCGTGCTGCCGCAGATGTTCCTCGGGACGTTCGTCGGATCGATGCTGGGTGGGACGGCGGCGGAGCTGGGCAAGTTCGTGCCCTCGTACTACGTGACCGACGCATTGACATCAGTGTTCGTGCGGGGAGCGAGTGTGACGAGCGGTGCCGTGGTGACCGATCTGCTGGTCGTAGCGGTGTCGAGCCTGGTGGTGCTGGTCGCAGGGGTCTTCCTCTTCCAGAGGTACGGTAGCAGGTGAGGAGTTGCACTCTTCGAAGCTCGACCTCAAGGCTCTCGGCGGCAGGGCGCGCGCCTCCCCGGATGGGGAGGCCTATCACCCTTTGCTCCAAATTCCCAGCGTTCGCGTCGGTGTGGTTGCGCGGGACAACGAGAACGATGGCGTTGGGTTTCTCATCGAGGTGTGCATATGCGCCTCGAGAGGCGGAGACGAAGGAAGCGCGTTGCTCGCAACGGAGCACAGCCTGAACATGATGAAAGAGTGCGCCCGCATGGGGTATCGACTGACCTATGAGGACAATTGCTGCTCTACCTTCGAAAAGGCGGTCGCACGAAGGCGCTTGTTGGTGGAGTCGAGAGCGCTCCTCGCGGTAATGGGGGAGGAATCCCCATGATCCCCATGACCTTCTGCGGTTTTCCTTTGCGAAAGTTGAAATCGCCGGGAGGCGTCGCGTAGCGAGCGGAACAATGCCCTACAAGATCACGCGCTTCGTGCGCTTTCAAACTCCCGACCTGGATGAGGCCGTCGAGCACTTCGTCAAGTCGCAGAACATGGTGGTGCTGGAGAAGACCGAGGATCAGGCCGAGTTGCTCAGCGAGGATGCGACCCTCATCATCGAAAAGGGGGAGGAGTTCGGTCCGATCCTTGAGACCCTCGTTCCCTCGATCGAGGGTGCGCGGGCCGAGCTCGAACCCCGAGGCTGGAAAGTGGTGGTCTGGGAGGGGAAGGAGAAGATCATGAGTAACCCCGAAGGCACGCTCTTCAGCTTCAACGAGACGCCAGAGGAGTTCGGAGAGGGCAAGGACTGACAGACGCGGCCGAGGACGCGTGCGGACGATCCTTGGCACGCTCTCTCTGTGCACACGCGCCCTACCTCGTAGACCATTAGTCTGGTGAGAACGAATCCCTTAGGTACGGCGTTTCCGATTCGGCGCCGGTAATGGCCATGGTTTCCCGCTCGGTGCCGCAGGATCCGAACCGATCGGTTGGCGATCAACGTCTTCATTCGGAACTCGTGCGCGAGTCCTTCGAGCCGCTTGCCGATTATTATGCCAGGAGTAAGGCACACACGGACAGGGTGAGCCTCGAGAGGCTCAGGGAGCTAGCCGAGCCGTCTCCGGACATGATCGCGCTGGACGTTGCCACCGGACCGGGGCACACCGCAATGGAGCTCGCGCCGCATTTGGATTTCGCCGTGGGCTTGGATCTCACGCGCACCATGCTGAAGAAGGCAAAGGAACTGTCCGTCGGCAGGGGCATCTCGAACCTTAGTCTCGTGCAGGGGAACGTGTACTCGCTCCCGTTCGACGACGGGACTTTCGACATTCTGGCCTGCCGTCGCGCTGCACACCACTTTCCGGACCTTGATGGAGCGGTTCGGTCGATGTGTCGGGTCCTGAGGGAGGGTGGGGTCATGGTGATCGAGGATAGAAGCGTCCCCGAGGACGACTTCGTCGACGAACTCATGAATCGTTTGGACGTCCTACACGACCGCTCTCACGTCAGGGACTATCGGCCATCGGAGTGGGAGGCGGTCATGCACCGGGCAGGAATGCGGGTGGTAGCCGTCGAGCCCTTCAGCCGGGTGCTTCCGCTCACTTCCCTGACCGACAACGCCCTTCCCGCGGACCGCGCCGAGATCGAGAGAACGGTCCGCGGACTTGACAGCGATGGAAGGGCCAAGATGGGCGTGGAGGAACGCGAGGGCGCGGTGCACATCAAGCACTGGTACGTTCTGATCAAGGCGCGCAAGTCCCCCTAGCGCTCGGCAGAAAGGTTATTTCCCCTCGTCGGTATGCGCCGAAGGGCGCTTTCGAATGGACGTGCCGCAGTACTCGGTCGGATACAAAATCAAGAACGTGCTGAGGGTCGCGTACACGCTGCCGTTCGTTCTCGCTTCGATCACTGGCGCTGTGTTCGCGCTCACGCAGAAGTCCGAGTGGCTGATGGCGTTCCTGATTCCGCTCGACGTCTTCTTCCTGGCAATGTTCGTCAACCTCAGCAACGATTACTACGACCACAAGAGCGGGTCGGACAAGGTGCGTTTCGATCTGCTTGACAAGGCCTACGAGGAGCGGGCTTCGGGAAGCCAGAAGGGCACGATCTATTGGCAAGGAAACTCGTTCGACCGCGGCCTAATCTCCGAGCGTGGAGGGCAACTGCTGATGGCCGTTCTCGCTGGCCTGGCGGTGCTGGTCGCGATCCCTATCATTTTGTACGGAGGAGTCCTCGTGATCGTTCTCGGACTTGTCGCGCTCTTCCTCTCGTTCTTCTACACCGCCCCTCCGTTGCACCTGGGATCGAGGGGGCTGGGGGAGCTGGATGTGGGCATCTCTTTCGCGTTCATGTCGTTCTTCACCTACTACGTGATCGTCGGCCGTTTCGACTGGACCATGCTGATCATCGCGGTCACCGTTGGAATGAACGTCATGAACATGCGCATCGTCGATCAGATGTCGGGGATGGAGGCGCACAAGCTCGCGGGCGAAAAGGACCTCGTGGTGCGCCTGGGCATAGACAAAGCGACCGAGCTCATGTGGTCCATCTGGTTCCTGATGTACGCTCTCTGCCTCGTGCTCGTGTACCTCAACTGGACCTTCGCGTTTCTCTATCTGTCCGCGCCCCTGGCATTCCAGTCGATCCGTTACTTGCGCAAGAAGGAGGGCGATCTGTGGGTCGTAGCTCCAGTGCTCTCGACTTTCAAGCTTGCCCTGAGCCACATGCTCCTGGTCATCGTGGCTTTGATACTGCAAAGCGCCTTGACATTTGCATGATGGTGCGCGCGTCGCCCTTCGTGATGAGACGATACTCGCGCACCGCGTCGAATCCGCACTGGTCGCACGAGGGCGTGTTGCGCATCGGGCAGCCGTAGAAGTGGGAGCGGTCCGGAAGCACGAAGGCCGAGACCCAATCCGGGCAAACGCTGCCAAAGTCCTCTTTCAGCATATCCCGAAGCGCTTTGGACGTGTTGAGGATCGGCAGCGCCTCCTTTTTGAGGCGGAGTGCGAGATCGACCACCTTCTCCTTCTGCTCGTGCGCGAGAGTGATCTCGTAGGGCGGGGGCGTGATGAAATTGAGCATTATGCCGCGGATGCGCTTGTTCGCGGCGACCAGGCGAACCGTCTCCTCTACCCTGTCCACGTTCTCCTTCATGATCACCATGTTGGCGAAGATGTTGGGGTGGGTTGTCTTCTCCAGGTTCGCCATGAGCTTGTCGTAGACGCCCGCCCCTCGAATGAAATCATGCATCTCTCTCGGCCCGTCCAGGCTGATCGAGATCGCGTCGCTCTCCTCGAAGATGACGTTCGTGCCGTTGGTGGTGTAGGCAGTGACGAAATACCCCATCCCCCTTCCCGCCAAGATGAGGTCTCTCAGCGTCTTCTCGCCGTCCCGCCACATCGTCGGCTCCCCGCCCTCGAAGAAGAGCACTCTGCAGCCCTTCTCATAATGGGCCTTCATCTCCTCGAGCGCATCCTGGTACCTGATGCGGAAGGGCTCGGCAAGCTTGTCCTGGTTCGCTCCGATGGAGCAGTGGCGGCAGCGCAGGTTGCAGTCGTAGTTGATGATCATCGTGTTCACTAGGGGCGTCTTCTTCCCGAGCTTGGTTCGCAGGAACCAGCCGGCATAGAACGCGACCTGCCTAGCGGTCATCAGCTTGCTCATCAGCTCGCCAACATTTCCCGTCTATATAACGAATCGGAATTCGGCCACGGGTGAGGAAAGATGGCAAGATATCTGGCAACGACTCTTCCGATTCCAGGTATGAAAATGACTTCGGATTGGAGGAAGGAGCTGAAGGCGCTCTATTTGCCCGCGGCGGGCAAAGTTGTCGTGGTCAAGGTCCCAGGATGCAGTACCTGCTGGTTGGTGGGAAAGGGGACCCGAACAAGGAAATGCAGGCGCCAATGGAGGCGCTTTTCACCATCGCCTATGGGTTGAAGTTCGCGGTCAAGAAGAAGGACCCGAAGAACGACTTCAAGGTCTTCCCCCTCGAAGGGCTTTGGTGGATGAAAGGGAACGTCGAGTTCGATCAGAGCGCCAAAGACAAGTGGCAATGGACATTGATGGTCGCCCAACCGGACTTTGTCTCAAAGGACCTGGTGGAGGAGGTAAGGGCCCAGCGCAGAAGAAGAAGGCCAATCCCTTCCTGTCGGAGGTCAGGCTCGAGGAATTGGAGGAGGGCGAGTCAGCGCAGATATTGCACGTTGGGCCTTACTCGGACGAAGCGACAGACATTAAGAAACTGCATGATCACATCGCTTCGCTCGGCAAGAGGACCAGTGGAAAGCATCACGAGATCTACATGAACAGCCCGATGCGGGAGCCGCCGGAGAAGCTGAAGACAGTGATCCGGCAACCGTTCTCCTGAGCATTCACAATCGTAGCCCCGCTACCGCTTAATTTATTTACTGCCAGGTATACTTGCTAACCACCCAGAGGAGGGGAGCGAATGGCGGACAAAGCATTCCGCATACAGGTATTGGAGACGATCGCGGCTCTAATGACGGCCGCGTTCGGCCTGGTCGCGGCACTGGCATGGAACCAAGCAATTGCCTGGGCGGTCCAGCAGGTGTTTAGCAAGCCTGCGGACCAGGGAACCGGGTACTTCGTCTATGCCATACTCGTGACCATCCTGGCGGTAATCGCGACAATCCTAATTGGGCGCGTTTTGGCCAGGATGAAGACGGCGGCTGGTGAAGAGAAGAAGTGAGCCAGTAGCCGTCCCTTTCTTTCTTTATTCCTGCCAGCTAGCGAAGCGTATTACCGCAACCGACATAACCTGCGATTGTATTGTTCTGGATGGAGAGGAATTCCGTGGCAAAGGTAAGGGTCGGCATCAACGGGTACGGCACGATCGGGAAGCGCGCTGCATTCGCAATCCAGAGGCAGGACGACATGGAGGTCGTCGGGGTCACCAAGACAAAGCCTAGCTACGAGGCTCGCCTGGCGATGAAGGAAGGCCTTCCGCTCTACGCCGCCGCTCCCGAAAATGTCGCCGATTTCCAGAAGGAGGAGATCGAAGTCGCAGGCACGCTCGACGATCTGCTGCCGAAGTGCGACCTCGTCGTCGATGCTACTCCAGGCGGAGTCGGCGAGAAATACAAGGCCATTTACGAGAAGGCAGGCGTCAAGGGGGTGTTCATGGGCGGGGAGGAGCACGGCATCGCCGGCATATCCTTCAACGCCTTTGCGAACTACCACGAGGCCTGGGGAGCGAACTTCGTGCGTGTGGTATCCTGCAATACCACAGGCCTCGTCCGGACCCTGTATCCAATAGATCGGGTGTTCGGAATCGAAAGGGTGTTCGGAGCGCTCGTGCGCCGAGGGGCCGATCCGGGCGACAAGAAGGGCTTCGCGCTGAACGCCATCGAGCCCTCGCTCAAACTTCCAACCCATCACGGTATAGATGTCCAGACAATAATGCCCTGGCTTCCGATCAGGACCATGGCCGTCGTCACCCCGACGACAATGATGCACGTTCATTGCATCACCTGCGATCTGAAGAAGGCGCCGACCGAGGACGAGGTGCTGTCGGTCTGGGACAACGTCCCGCGCATCCGGTTCGTGAGCGGGAAGCACGGCATCAAGTCGTCCGCGCAGGTGATGGAACTGGCAAGGGACCTCGGAAGGCCGAGGGGCGACTTTATGGAGATCATCGTCTGGCAGGACGGCGTCAAGATGGAGGGCCACACCCTCTACTATTACCAGGCGATCCACCAGGAAAGCGACATCGTGCCCGAGATCGTCGACTGCATCAGGGCGATGACGAAACTAGAGAACGACCCGATGAAGTCGATCCGCAAGACGGACAAGTCGCTCGGGATAACCAAGTAAGGGTTACTCGGGGCCAGAGGTTTCGCGCTCCATCAATCTCACAGTCTCAATGACGCGTCGCGCCCTCGTCTCCGGCCTCTTCGCCGACACTATCCAATAGATGTACTGGACCCGACGGCTCTTGGACGAATTCCTGAACAGCGCGGCGGCCCTCGGACTGGCGTCGAGAGCGACCTTCAGATCGGACGGTTCGATGCCCTCGCGCACCTCGCTTGGGGTTCTTCCCCTCCCTTCCTCTCCAGGAACCAGACAGACGCCTTTGGCGGTCATCCTTCCCTCCTTCTTGAGCTTCTCCACTCGCCTCAGGTTGCTCTCCGCCCAAACGCTCCCCGGCCTCCTCGGGGTGAATCGAAGCATGTGCTTCTTGTCATCGATTCGCCTCAGCTGGCTGTCGATCCATCCAAAGCAAAGGGCCTCCTCGACCGCCTCGTCCAGGCTCATACCTTTGCCGACCCTCTTCTTGTAGAGAAGGAGCCAGATGCCTTCCTCGGTCTCGTGGTTCTTCTCCAGCCATGACCTCCACGCGTGGCGGTCGCGGAAGAACTTCGCTTCCCTTGCTTTGTCCGGAGTCAACGAAGGAATGAAGCCGCCAGGGCGCAGATATTTCCTTGCCCGGGTACGCCGAATCAGGTCCGAGGACCGAAAGGTAATCTATCCAGAGGCGGATGGAGGGGCGTCGGCGGCAGGGCCGCTGCACCGGAGCGGGGAGGCGAGCACATGGCCGAGTATCACACCCTCGACGATTTCGATTTCAGGAACAAGAGCGTGCTGCTGCGAGTCGACATCAACTGCCCATTGGACCAGAAGACACTCGAGATCGAGGACGACAACCGCATTCGTCAGGCTTTGCCGACCCTGCAAGAGCTTCTCTCCAAGGGAGCGAAGGTCGCGATCCTTGCACACCAGGGTCGTCCAGGCGACTGGGACTTCGTTCCGCTTGACCGGCATGCGAAAGCGCTCTCTTCGCTGCTCGGACAGGAGGTCCGCTACATCGACGACATTCACGGTCCCGTGGCAGCGGAGGCGATACGCTCCCTCGGCCCGGGCGAAGCGATCCTCCTGAAGAACGTGCGCGAGTTGCCGTACGAGCAGGACAAGAAGACGATGGAGGAGCACGCGAAGATGGAATTGGTGACCGCTCTCGCTCCGCTCTTCGACTACTATGTCAACGACGCATTCGGCGCCTCGCATCGCTCCCAATGCTCGCTCGTCGGGTTCCAGATGGTTCTCCCTTCAGCGGCGGGGAGGCTCATTGAGAAGGAACTCAAAGCGCTCAAGACCGTCTTCGATAATCCAAGGCGACCGGCGGTGTTCTTCCTCGGCGGGGCGAAGTTCGCGGATTCGGTAAAAGTCGTGGAGCGACTGATCGGCAAGAAGATCGCCGACTGGGTGGTTCTCACCGGGGTGACTGGCAACGCCTTCTTGATGGCGCGGGGAGTGAAACTAGGCGGTCCCAGCGAGAAGTTCCTCGAGAAGGAGATGAAACCCGAAGATTTGGCGGCGGCTCGCAAGCTCCTGTTCGAGAAGGGTTTGAAGATACTCCTCCCGGTCGACGTGGCGGTGGAGGTGGAATGCCGCAGGCGCGAGCTTCTAGTGGGCGATCTTCCGGTCGAGTTCCAGATCCTCGACATCGGGCAGCTCTCCGTCGAGAAGTTCGATCACATGATCGCTCGCGCTGGCACGGTCTTCATGAGCGGCCCGGCGGGCATGTGCGAGAAGGAGGCGTTCGCGCTGGGAACGAGGGCGCTCATGGAGGCGACGGCGCGCTCGAAAGCATTCTCGCTGATAGGGGGAGGGCACACCGCCGCCTGCGCCGAGAAGTTCGGCGTGGCGGACAAGTTATCGTACATCAGCACCGGCGGGGGAGCGCTCGAGACCTACATCCTCGGCAAGCCACTGCCCGTGGTCGAAGCGCTGAAAGCGGCGTACAACCGCACCTGCCCACCGAAGCAGTAATGCTACTTCTTCGCCGCCTTCTGCATTCTCGTCAGGGCTTCTTCGATGCGCGTCTTCGGCTGCGTGATCGCCATCCGGACGTATCCCTCGCCAGACGGCCCAAAACCGATGCCTGGGGTGACGACGATCCCGGCGTCGTTCAGCATCCGGTCCGCGAACCTCTGCGATTGCTCGTTGACCTTGAACCAGAGATAGAACGTTCCCTTGGGCAGGTCGACCTTGAATCCGAGGTCCCTGAGCCCCTTCACGAGGACGTCCCGGCGCTCCTTGAACACCCTGATGTTGTCCTTGACCATTTGTGGCTTGTCGGCGCTCTTGTAGTGACCGAGGGCGAAGGCCGCCGTCCGCTGCACGAACTTCGGCGCCCCGGAATCGATCTGGGACTTGACCTTCTTGAGGCCGGCGATGAGGTTCGCGTCCCCCACCGCGTACCCGAGGCGGTAGCCGGTCATGTTGAAGGTCTTGGAGAGCGAGCCGAACTCGATCGCGCCCTCCTTCGAGATCTCCAGCACGCTCGGCGCCACGTAGTCGTCGAAAGTAAGCTCGGAATAGGCGTTGTCGTAGACCAGGATGGTCTCGGTCTGCACGCACCACATGTAGATTCCGCGCAGGTAGTCCTTGGTCGCGACCGCTCCGGTCGGGTTGTTCGGATAGTTGATGTACAGCATCTTCGCGGTGCGGTCGAGCACCGCCGGGCTGTCCTCGAACCACCAGTTGCGCGATGGGAGCAGGGGAACGCGGACGGGCACGCCGTCGCAGAGCGTCGCCGCTCCCTGCGCGTACACCGGGTAGGCGGGATCCGGGCAGAGCACTTTCTCTCCTGGATTCACGAAAGCGCGCGCGATGTTCGCGAGCCCCTCCTTACTGCCGAGGAGAATGCAGACCTCGCCCTGAGGGTCCAAGTCCACGCCGAATCGCTTCTTGTAGAAGTCGGCGATTGCCTGGCGGGCGTCCGGCTCGCCCGCCGACGAGGGGTAGGTGTGGTTCTCCGGGTCCTGCACCTGGCGCTTCAACTCATCGACGATCGGTTGAGGGGTCGGAAGGTCCGGGTCCCCGATGCCGAAGTCGATGAGGTCCACGCCCTGCGCGCGCTTGATGCGGCACTTCTCTTCGATCTCGGCGAACAGGTAGGGCGGTATCTTGTTGACGCGCGTGGCGAACGAGAACGGCATGCTCTCACTCCTCTGTCTCTCCTCTGAAGATGCGCGCCGCTGGGCCGCGCATCCTGACCGATGATAAGTCTTCGCTTACTTTAATCCACAGGCTTCCGCCTGGGAGCACGACCTCGACGTCCGCGCCTTTCTTCGCGCGGCCAGTGAGCACGGCGGCGACTGCGGTCGCGCACGCGCCCGTGCCGCAGGCCATCGTCCATCCGGCGCCTCTCTCGAGGACGCGCACCCCGATCGCCTCTCCTTCCTGCGACGCGAACTCCACGTTCGTATGCCTCGGGAACATCGAATGGGATTCGAGTGCCGGTCCGAGCACGTCCTGTTCGGAGTGCTCCAGCGTGTCGAACGTCACGAAGTGAGGGTTGCCCATCGAGACCGCGGTCCCGACGACCTTTCGTCCCGCAACCTGGAGTTCCTTCTCGATGAAGGAGCCTTCGCAGTTCATCGGGATCTTTGAGCATTCCAAGCTCGGGGATCCCATGCCCACGATGACCTCCTTCACTTTGTTGTCGGCGAGCAAGCACTCGATGTCCTTCACTCCCGCCAGCGTGCCGATCCGCATCTTCGTCCTGCTCACGATCCCGAAGTCGTACAGATGCTTCGCAACGCACCGTATGCCGTTGCCGCACATCTCCGCCTCGGAGCCGTCGGAGTTCAGCACCCGCATGGTCGCATCAACATGCCTTTCCCGGCCGACATACAGTATGCCGTCCGCTCCGACCCCGAAGCGTCGGTCGCAAAGCGAGCGCACGAAGTCGGGCTCCTTCGGGGCGGTGCCGTCGAAGTCCTCCACCACGACGAAGTCGTTGCCGAGTCCGTGGTACTTCCAGAATATCAAATCATCAGCCTCGCGGGAATACGCTCATGCCGCAGTAGGTCGTCTACGGTCTCCGCCTCACGTATGAGGTACATGGTCCCCTCCTTCACGAGAACCTCGCGGCAGCGCGGCCTCATGTTGTAGCTCGACGACATCGTGAACCCATACGCCCCGGCGTCGTAGACCGCGACCAGATCGCCCTCCTCGCCCTTCGGAAGCATCCGGTCCTTTGCTAGGAAGTCGCCGCTCTCGCAGATTGGACCGACCACATCGTACACCTGCTCGCCGGGCCTCTCGAATTTGTTCGCGATCGCGACATGGTGGTAGGAGCCGTAGAACGCGGGTCGGATCAGGGTGTTGAAGCCCGCGTCGGTGCCGAGGAACTTCTTGTCCGGGGTCTCCTTCACGTCGACCACGCTCGCCAAGAGCACAGTCGTGTCCGCGATGATGTAGCGACCAGGCTCGATCGCGACGGTGTCCGCGGAGCACTTGCCCTTGATGCGGTCCGTTACCTCCTTGGCGTAGGCGTCCACGTCCATCGTTTTGTCCTCCGGCCGGTAGGGGATGCCAACGCCGCCACCGATGTCAATGACCTTCAATTTCAGCCCGAGCTTGTCTTCGAGCTCGTTCGCTATGCCGACCAGCACCTCGGTCACCTGCGCGAACGGAGCGACGTCCTGCACCCCGGCGCCGATGTGCGCGTGCAGCCCGAACGGCATGAAGCCCAGCTGCATCGCCTCATCGTAGGCGTCGATGATCTGTTCCTTCGGCACCCCGAACTTCGTGCTCTTCGCCCCCGTTACAACGTGCGCATGATGCCCGGCGCCGACCCCCGGGTTCACGCGGAACGAGATCTGCACCTCGGACGTCATCTCCGCCAGGCGGCGTAGTTCCGAGAACGAGTCGATGTTGATCATGACGCCGCGCGACGCTACCTGCGCCAGCTCCTTGCTGGAGACGTTGACGCCGGTGTACAGTATCCGCGACGGCCGGAAGCCAGCTCGCAGGCAGGCGTCGACCTCCCCTATCGAGACCGCATCGATGTGGCTGCCTTCCTGCTGCAGGATCCTGAGGATAGCCAGCGAAGAGTTCGCTTTGCACGCGAAGTGCACCCTCACCGGCATGTAGGGCTTGAACGCGTCCCTGATCCGGCGGTAGTTCTCGCGGACCGCGTTCTCCTCCGTGACATAGACTGGAGTGCCGTATCTCTCTGCGATCTCGGTGGCGCGCACGCCTCCGATCACCATTTTCCCGTTGTCATTGTCGAACTTACGCATACTAACCACCGATGTAGTTCTTGTGCAGCTTGCGGACCACTTCCACCGCCTTGTTCGCTGGCACGACGAAATTCAGCGCGACGTCCGATGCGCCTTCCGAGATCATCTCGATGTTGGCGCCGATGTCCGCTGTCACTCTGAAGACCTCCGCCGCGACGCCCTTCGTATTGAGCATGTCGTCGCCGACCGCGCATACCAACGCCACGTCCTGGCGGATGGTCAGCTTCTCCACCTGCCCGTTGCGCAGAGCGTGCAAGCGTTCGCAAATGCCGTTCACCTCGCCGCTCGGCACCGCGAGCGCGAGCGTCGAAAGTGAGGTGGAGATCGCGAACGCCATCGTCCCCTGGCGGTTTATGGCATCGAGCAGCTCGGTGACTAGCTCGGGTCGATAGGCTATTTCCGAAGAGTACACTTTCACGATGCTCAGATCGGGCTTCATCGCCACGCTCTTCAGCATCTTGCCGGAGCCGCGCTTGAGCTCGTGGATCTTCGTGCCACGGTGCTCTGGGTTGAACGTGTTCTTTACCATCACGGCGATCTTCTTCCTGCGTGCCGGCTCGATCGTACGCGGATGCAGGACCTTTGCTCCGAAGTACGCGAGCTCCGCCGCTTCCTCATAGTCCATCTCGGCGAGGTTCTGCGCTTGCGGCACGATCCTCGGGTCGGCGGTCATGAACCCGTCGACGTCCGTCCAGATCTCGATTGTTGAGGCGTTGATCGCGTACCCGACCACCGCGCCTGAGTAGTCGGAACCGCCGCGTCCGAAGGTCACTGGCCTGGCGTATAGATCGCAGCCGTAGTAGCCCGTGATCACCGGCGTTTTCCCCTTCTCCATCAACGGCAGGACGTTCTTTGCGAAGTTGCGCTGAGTCGCTTCCAGGTCCGCAGTCCCGCTACCGAAAGCGCCAGTGCAAGCGATTCCGGCCTCCTCGGAGGTCATCGCCACCGCGTCCACGCCGTTCGCTTTCAGCAGCGCCGCGACCGTGACCGACGACAACCGCTCGCCCCAACTCGCTATCGTATCGTTCATCATCTCTCTCGATGTCGGATCGCCGAAGCGTTCAATTGCTTGCCTCAGCCCGGAAAGGCGCACGCGCAGCTTCGTCTCGAGGTCGTCGAGCTGCGCTTCGTTTATGAGGTTGCGGACCGCGTCGAGATGCTTGCTGCGCAGCGTCTCGAGCAGCTCGTCCGACGGCCCAGGCTCCTTCATCCAAGCAATGAGCGTGTTCGTAACCCCGGACATCGCTGAAACGACCAGGGCCTTTCTTGCTCTGTCGATGCTGACGATCTTCGTGAGATTGACGAGGGCCATTTCGGAGCCTACGCTCGTGCCCCCGAACTTCATCGCCTTGATCAAAGCCCGAGCACCTCGGCCATGCCGTGGACCTTGCCGTCCCGCCTCGCCGAGACCCAGCGGATCGCGGCGAGCGCGCCCTCCGCGAACGCCTCGCGTGAATGCGCGCGGTGCGTAAGCTCGATCCGCTCCTTGTTGCCGGCGAAGATGATGGTGTGCTCGCCAACAACGTCGCCGGCGCGAATCGCATGAACGCCGATCTCGCGCCCTCGCGCTCCGACCATGCCCTGCCTCCCGTACACAATCTTGTCGATGCCGGTGACCTCGGACACGATCTGCGCCGCCTTCACGGCCGTTCCTGAGGGTGCGTCCTTCTTCTTGTCGTGATGGGTCTCGATGATCTCGACATCGTAGTCCTCGAGCACCGCCGCCAGCACCCCGCACATCTTCCAGAAGACGTTCACTCCTACGGAGAAGTTCGGCGAGACGACCGCGGAAACGTTGCTCTCCGCGACCGAGGCCTCGAAGCGCCTGAGCAGTTCCTCTGATAGGGCAGTTGTTGCGATCACGCAGTTGACGCTCAAAGGCGGCACCTTCAAGATGTTCTTTTCCGCCGCGGCTGCCGAGGTGGCGTCAACATAAACGTCCGCCTTCTCGACGACCTTTTCCAGTTCGCTCGAAGGATGCGCGATGACCCCCGGCGCGATCTCCCGGCCTGCATGCCCTCCGGCATCCGAGACGACGCCCGCGACCAGCTGCATGTCCTCCTGCTGCCTGACCAGTTCGCAGATCATCGTGCCCAATCGGCCGGTGGCTCCGCCTACGACGACGCGTATCATCGTGTCACCTCACTTGGGGAGCAGGCCCAGGTCCGCGAGGGTCTTCCTCACGATCTCCAGGTTCGCAGGCTCGAGGTCGCAGAGCGGCAGGCGGAACGCGCCCGCCGGCTTGCCCATCAAGCGAAGGGCTGTCTTGACCGGGATCGGGTTGCTCTCGACGAAGAGGTTGTTGAACAGAGGGAGCATGCGGTAGTGCAGCGCTCTCGATTCGTCCCAGCGCCCTTCAAAGGCTGCGTGCACCATGCGGCTTACTTCCTTGGGCATGACGTTCGAGGCCACCGAGATGACGCCCTTGCCGCCCAATGCCAGCATCGGGTAGGTGAGCGCGTCGTCACCGGAGATGACCGAGAAGCCTTTCGGTGCCCCGCCGATGATCGACATGATCTGCCCGATGTTCCCGCTGGCCTCCTTCACCGCCACGATGTTCGGCGTCTCCGCGAGCTTGAGGATCGTGGAGGCATTGATGTTGGACCCCGTGCGCCCCGGAACGTTGTACACGATAACGGGGATGTCGACCGCGGCCGCGATCGCCTGGTAGTGCTTGATTATGCCCTTCTGCGATGGCTTGTTGTAGTAGGGCGAGATGGAGAGGATCGCGTGCACTCCCATGTCCTTGGCGCCCTTGCTGAGGTGGATCGCTTCGTGCGTCGCGTTGCTGCCAGCACCTGCGATCACCTTCGCACGCTTGACCTGGTCCATCACGATCTTGATGACCTTGAGGTGTTCCGCGTGCGTGAGCGTCGCGGATTCCCCGGTCGTGCCGCAAGGAACGATGTAGTCCGTCCCGTTGGAGTCCTGAAAGTCCACCAACGCTCGCAGCCCTTCCTCGTCCAGATCGCCGTTGTCTTTGAATGGGGTGACTAGCGCTGTCGCGCTTCCCTGGATCATTCTTACTCGCCTCCGAAGTGCTCCTTCAAGATCAGTCTGGTTCTGGTAGCGAGAACGTTGTCGAAGCGACGGATGCGCTCGATGATCTCGTTGAGCTGCGGGGACGAAGTGACGTCGATGATCGCGACTATGTCTTCCTCCCCCGTCACCTCGAACACCTCCGAGACTCCATCGAACTTCGAGATGTTCGCTGCGACTTCCGAAGTATTGACGTTGACGTCGATCTTCACCTCGATTATCGCCTTTACGTTCTTGCTGGATGTCTTGATTGTGAAGCTCTGTATCACACCCTCTTCGAAGAGCTTGCGCACCCGGCTGCGTATGGTCCCCTCTGAGACCTTTAACTCCTCGGCGATCTCAACGAACGGCTTCCTGGAATCCTTCTTCAGGATCTCGATGATTCTCTCGTCCAAGTGGTCGATCAACTGAATCCCTTCTCCGAAGTGTCCAACTTGCGACTTTTCGTATTGATTCTAAGGTTAACGGAGGAATCTTATTTAATGTTTCCGAAAACCTGCGACGTGTCAATTCACTTGACCAAAACTCACTGCAGCTTGCGGATGAACTCCTGCCACCGGCGCTCGTCCTTCACCTTGCTCATGAGCGCGACCGCTTTGGCGTAGGCATCGCTCGATTTCGCGTGCCTGATATCATCGACCGCCCGCATCAGCCCGCAGATCTCATCGAGAATTATGTGCGCTTTGCCCTTCGACATGTTCTGCGTGCGCAGCTCCTCCTCGAGCACCCTCGCTTTGGCCTCGAGCGCGCTCGCCAGCGACATCGCTCCCTCGACGTCCTGGGGGGTGGGGTTGGCCTTGCTTACGTAGTTGTGGATGACGTCCCGGAGCTTGATCTTCTTGCCGTCGAGAAGCTCCTCCTCAGGCACGAACTTGCCGAGCCAATAGAGAAGGGAATGAATGCGGGCCAGGATCTTCTGCCTGTCCTGGTCCGTCAGGGGTGACGTGTCCTGGTCCCAAATGTCGGGCATTGGAACGACTCACTTGTACGGGAACGACCGCAACGGGCCGCCCCCAAGGATCGTCCCGCCCATGGAGCGGGCGCGGATTACGCCCCGCAGTGGCACGCCGTCGACCTCATTCTGGCTGCTCTTGTTCACGATGACAATGAACAGCACCGGCTTTCCTCCGGCCGCCTTGACGTCCTTGATCGCTTCCTGCGCGGTCGCGCCGGTCGACATGACGTCGTCGATGATGACCACGCTCTTGCCTTCGACGCTCGCGTAGTTCGTGCTTATCGCGCCGCCCTTACCGCCCTTCTGCGCCGGGGGCTTGTAGATGGCGATCTCGACACCTAGCAAATCAGAGACGAACGTCGCGAATCCGACCCCGTTCACCGCGATCCCCATGACCACGTCGATCTCGAGGTTCTGGCTCTCAGCTTCCTCGACTATGATATCGGCAAGCAGCTCGCTCATCATACCGATGCGGCTCCCGTAGACGCCGACGGTCCTCCATCCGATCTTCACGTCAGTGGGGGGAAGGGTGCTCTCCATGCCCTCCTCGAGAAGGTAGCGAACGGTATCGACGGAGAGGTGCAGCTCGTCGCCGATTTCGCGCTCGTTCAAGCCTCTCTCTTTGTACTCCAGGGCCTTTTTGGCCAGGGCTTTCACATCCACCAACAATCACCGCTTGAGCAACTGGAGTCGCTAGTATTAAGGTTTCCAATTGACCAAATCGGCGAGGAATCAGGTCGCTCAACAGCGGCCGATAGCGTTCACGATCTGCCAGAGCGTCCGGTTGACCGGCATCCGCACTCCCTTCCTCTCCCCGAACCCTACAAGAGCGCCGGTGATGTCGTCGATCTCCGTCCTCCTCCCCTTCTCCACGTCCTGCATCATGCTCGACTTGTTCTGTCCTGTCTTCCTGAGGATCGTCTGCAGTCTCGGCCACGGGTCGTCTGGAAGCACGATCCCGTTCGCTTCAGCTGCAGCCTTCCCTTCTGCGCACACCGTTTCGCATATCTTCAGGAGCCCTTCGTTCCGCAGCAGACCTTCGTTCCTGCATCGCAGGATCGCCGTCAGGGGGTTCGCCGCGGCGTTCACAATGGCCTTCATCCAGACCTCCGGGACGATGTCCTCGCGCACCTCGGCATCCATTCCGACCCCGCTGAAAGCCTCGGCCATTTTGCTCGCCCGGTCCTGTTCTCCGTTCAAAGTGCCGAAGTAGGTGTCACCCTCGCCAGCGTAAACGACCCTTCCCGGCCCGATCAGGTTCGCCCCCATGCCCGTGACCCCGATCACGCCTGCCGGGCACAGCTCCTTGACGATCTCCAGCTGTCGCAAGCCATTCTGCAGTGTGACGAGGATCGCGTCGCCACTCAACAAGGGCACGACGACCTCCATCGCCGGCCTGAGGCTCGGGCTCTTCACCGCCATGATGACGGCGTCCACCTGCTCCACCACCGATACATCATCGGAAGCCTTCGGCACGAAGACCGCTTCTACGACGCCGCTCATCGCGAGGCCCACATCTTCGATTGCCTGGACCTGACCTGGCTTTCCTATCAGCGTCACATCGTGCTTGCGGCTCAGTAGTCCGCCGACCAAACTGCCCATGGCCCCCGCCCCGAAGACAACGATCTTCATTCAGATGCCTCCAAGTGAGCCCTCCTCTCGGCATTTGCTTTCAGGTGGGCCAGTCGGAGAGGCTCCGGGACACGGTGGAAAATCGTTCTCTCGCAGATCGCGACCGCACTGCGCAACGAGATGCGGTGGCCCACCGAAACGTATGTTCTATTCCTGCCATTGCCCAGCGCATACCCCCTTGTCCTTCCATCAAGCTCGATCGCCGCCTGGCCTCGCCTGGCCGCTTTCACGTTCCCCACCAGGAGGCTCTTTGCCGCCCCCACCGTCGGAACGTCGAGCTCCACCCCGACCTGGCAAGCGATTCCGTATCCCCGGGGATGGAGTTGCCCCTGGCCATCTATCAGGTACACGATGTCCTCCTTCTTTTGCACTAGCTTGCGTAGCATCGGCAGCTCCCTCAGGCCAAGGTATCCCGGGATATATGGGAACCTGCTTTCGCAAGACGCCGTGCTCTCCTCCAGGACCTCCTTCCCCCCCGGGTCCATGATGATCAGGGCTGCGTGTCCTAAGTCCCCGGAATATGCCACGTCCAGGCCAGCCAGGAAACGGAGCTCGCCGAAATCATCCTTCTCGATCACCGACTCTCTCCGCTCCAACTGAATCCGATTCAGGTCCGCCAGGACCGGATGAGTTGTGAAGCTGTCGAAGGCATGCGATTCGAGATCCACTACAATCCCGCGCTCTGTTCGCACTCCTTCATGCTCCAATCCAACCATCGAATCCGGCCCCCCTGCCACCCTGCCATCCGTGAAGACCACCCGATGGGACGGGACATTCGCAAGGCGCGCGTTCGAGAGCACCTCGCCCACCGCCCGCGCCGCCTTGACATCGCCCAGGGCCCTCGCGATCGCGCCGAAGGTTGCCACTCTGCCCGCGGGGATTTGGTGCACGGCATCGAGTATCATCGAGACGAGGTCGACGTCATTGCAGCTCGCTGATCGAGACCCCATTCTCCTCCCTTCCGATTTCGAAGAACGAAACCGCGCCTCGCGCTGGAAGTGAAACGTTGTACACTGGCACCGATGCCCCAGCCGCCTTGAAGTCCTCCAACGACCGTTGCTTCCTCGATAGAACAGCGAGTTTGTCCCCGCGATGCGCGTGCGCGTGGATCGCCAGGTCAGGCCTCTTTTCCATCAGAACGTTCTCCATGTGCTGCGAGCCCATCTCCGGCCAGGCGCCCTCCCTCTCACCCTTCAGCGTCGCGTACGTCGGCGCGTAGTGCGTGAGGAGCAGGAGCACATCGGCGTCTCCCCGATCGAGCAAAGCCTCGACCGCGACCGTGCGGTCTTTGTACCTTTTCCAGACCTCTGGGATGTTCGTTCTCTGCCACCAGGTCGGGCGGTCGAGCGCGCCCGTCGATCCTACGATCTTGAGCTTGACGTCGTCCAAAACGAGCTCCCTCGCCTCCTCTTCAAGATAGATCATGGGGTAGCGCTGCTTGTACCCCGAGCGGCTCTCGTCGTACTCCTCATTGCCGAAGACGGCGATCAGCTCCGCGTCCGATCCCTGCCTCAGCGCCGCCACTACTTCCCCGAACTGATCGAAATCGTTGCTGTCGGTGGTGTCGCCAGCGAGCAGGATCAAGTCGCAACGTTCGAGACGGTCGGAGGCCGCCTTGACCAAGCCGATGTTCTGCCTTCCGTGCACGTCCCCCATTGCGGCGATGAGCATCGCTCGTCTTCCTTCTCAAGCGCGCTGACCGAACTTGTTCCAGTGCACCAGTTCCTTCAATTCCTTCCTCGGCCTCGCGTCTGGAGTCTCGTCCGGATAGCCAAGGGTCATGCCCACGGTGACGTTGAAGCCCTTCGGAACCTCAAGGAACGCGTTCATCTTTTCCTGATCGAACGCCCCGATCCAGCACGTCCCGAGCCCTTTCTCTACCGCCGCGAGGGCGATGTGCTCCATCGCGATGGCCAGGTCCACGCGCACCCACTTCTGGGCCGAATCGTCGATTCCCGCGATGAACACGGAGCAGTCGCCCACGAACTTCTGCTCCTTGCAAATCGGGACCAATGCCTTCCTGCGCTCCTTGTCGGTGACCGCCACCAACTGCCAAGGCTGCTTGTTCGCGCCCGAAGGCGCCAGCCTGGCGGCCTCAAGGATCTCGGCCAATAGTTCTGGTGGCAGCTCCTTGCTCTTGTACTTGCGAATGCTCCGCCTGTTCTTGATCGCTGCTGTCACGTCCACTCGAAAGCCTCCCTGCTATCTTTGGAAATATTATACAGTAGGTGCTATAAAGTGCCTGCGCCGGACCGTTGATTCTCGATGAAAAAGGTTAAGTCCAGCGGGGCATAGAGTGGGACATGGACCCGCTCCGCCGCTACAAGGCCGTCTTGATGGGAACGGAGGTCCCAGCGTTCCGGCAGGCCCTGGCCACTCCTGCAGGATTCTCGGGCGAAGACGACGACGAGAGGCTCTGGAACGCGCACGAATCGGCATTGCGAGAGCGAGTGGAAGGAGCCACGGAAGTCGACGATGGCGCCAGTCTCCTCGACATCAAGCTCGAGCTTGTAAATCGGATGCTGAGGGAGTGCAGGCTCTGCGAACGGAGATGCGGGGCAGATCGCATCGCCGGTGAACGCGGCGAGTGCGGGGTCGGCGAGGCGAGGATCGCAAGCATGTTCCTTCACCACGGCGAGGAGGCGCCCCTTGTGCCCTCATTCACCGTCTTCTTCGCCGGCTGCAATTTCGAATGCGTCTTCTGCCAGAACTACGACATCTCGACCGACCCCAACTGTGGACGGGAGGTCTCACCGGACAGCCTGGCCCGTAGGATCGAGAACCTGACCGACGTCGGCCGGGCAGGTTTCCACGTGAGCTTGGTGCGAGAGTGGGGGGAAAAGGCGAAGAACGTCAACTGGGTGGGCGGGGAGCCGACCCCAAACCTGCGCTATGTCCTCGAAGTGCTCAAGGATTGCCGCGCGAACATCCCGCAGATCTGGAACAGCAATATGTACATGAGCGAGCCCACGATGCGCTTGCTCCAAGGCGCCGTGGACCTCTACCTGGCCGACTTCAAGTACGGCAACGACGAATGCGCGATGAGGTTGTCGGGAGCCAAGGACTACACGCGCGTAGTAAAGCGCAACCACAGGCTCGCCGCCGCGCACGCCGAGGTCATCGTCAGGCACCTGATGCTTCCGGGCCACTTGGAATGCTGCACCATCCCTGTCCTGGATTGGCTGGCAGAGAATACCCCGAACGTCCTCGTGAACGTCATGGATCAGTATCATCCGGCGCACAGGGCGAGCGAGTTCCCGGAGTTGAGGGTGGGAGTGAAAGCGAAGGACTACGAGATGGCGCTCGACCACGCGCACTCGCTAGGCCTGCGCCTGATCTGATTCAAGCCTTATCGGCGTTCTTCGTTTCGTCGACGATGTGCACTACTCTCTGCGGGAACGGGATCTCGATCCCCTCCTCGGCGAAACGGCGATTGACCTCCTTGCGGAAGTCGGAGGCGACCTTAAAGCGGTTGTTCACGTCGTCGATGATGATGAAGACCTTGAATATCAGAGAGGACTCGCCGAAGTCCGAGAACCGGATCACCGGCTGCCTGCTCGGCTCGTTGATGACGTTCGACGTCTCCATCGCCGCCTGCTTCAGGATCGTCATGACCTTGTCGACGTCTGAACCGTAGGCCGTCTCGATCTTGACCATGATCTTCAGGTTGCGACCTGGCTCGACCATGTTCACGATCATCTTGTTGGCAATGTCGTTGTTGGGGATGACCACGACCTCGTCCGTGTCCGGATTGTACAGCTCAGTCGCCCTCATACCGATCTTGCGCACCTCGCACTCCGCTCCGCCGTCGATGCGCAGGAGATCGCCCACCTTGAACGGGCGATCGGTGAGCAGCTGAATGCCCGCGAAGAAGTTGGCGAGCGTGGACTGGGCCGCGAAGCCGATCACGATCCCGAGGAAGCCTACGCCAGCCAACAGAGCGGTCAGGTCGTACCCGAGCATGCCCAGGATGACCATGAGCCCGAGGAGCGGGATGATGATCAGCCCGATCTTCTCCATCAACGGGACGACGACGTCATCGATCTCCGTCTCGGTCTTCTCGGCGTAGCGGCGGGCGTAGTGCAAAACCACGCCGTCGTACACCTTGTATGAGACCCAGACGATCAAGACAACAACGATGATGCGATACGCGAATTCGATGTTGAGCACAAGGTCCCTGTCCAGGTTCAGGATCTCCAGCGAGGACACGAGGCCATAGGTTATCACGAAGACGAAGACTGGCGCCCGAATGATCTTGAGGATGATGTCGTCCAGTTCGGTCTCGGTCTTCTTGGTGAGCGCGTGAACGAGAGGGTCGATCACGAAAGCGAAGAAAAGCGCGATGCCGACCCATCCAAGAAGGGTGACCACGAACGCCCCGACATTCGTGTCGAGCGGCGAGGGCAGGAAGTTGTCCCAGATCCCGAAGAGCTTGTTCTGGCCTGCCGAAGAGCCAACGGCGGCGGTCACCTGCAGCACCGCCGTCTTCGTGACGACGACGCTCTGCGACGGATCGCTCATCTTCGTGATCGTGAAGTCGATCGTGAAGGTGTTCGCGGTCGTCGGCATCGATTTCTCGGTGGTGACGCGCAGGACCACGGTGGTCGACTGATTCGCCGCCAACATGAGGAACGGGGAATTGAACGCCTCGTTGATCCCTTCCGACACCGAGCGCGAGGTGTTCATTTGGACGAGGTAGGGCGTGCTGTCGTTGTTGTACACCACCCAATCGAAAGTGGCACCCTGGCCGGCAACGACGTGCTTGTCGTAGTCGTCGACATTGAAGATGTTCACTGGGACGGTCGCGGAGGCGGTGCAAGAAAGGAGCGGGAACGCGAGCATGATGACTAGCATCACCCCGACGAGCGGACCAGCGAGCCTCGTTCTCTTCATCGATCTCTCTCTCTCTCTCTCGGCGACTGCGCTGCATGACGAGAAGGGATAAAAAGATTGCTTCTGGCCCCAGTCCACGATAGAATCTTACTTATAACGCCCAGCTTCATGCCCGCCCGATGGAGCTGCTAGACCTCGGGCGCCTCGCTGTCGCACTGGCGGCATGCATCCTCGCGTCGTACAGCGACTGGACGACAAGGCTCGCCTCCGATCGGTATTGGCAGGCGATGGGGCTCGCAGGCCTGGCGTTCATCGCCGCCGACGTGCTGACGGCGGGTGCGAACCTAGCCTACCTTCTCTTCCTGTTCCCCATCGGCGTGATCTTCTTCGACCTGTTCTGGGACCGCAAGGGCATGCTCGAGGATGGGCTCAATCCTGCTCCCATAGTGCTGTACGCCCTCAGCATATTGATCATCGCAGCGCTCTTTCTTATGTTCGGCAGCGAGCAGCTGTTCTGGGAGCTGCTTGTGATCGTGCTCATGATCTTTGTGTTCTTCGTTCTCTACCAGTTTGACATCATCAAAGGCGGAGCGGATGCCAAGGCGCTAATGGCGATCGCGGTCCTGCTTCCCGTGTATCCCATCTTCGACGGACTGCCGCTCATCCATGTGCCGACCGATTTGGCGATGCTTGCGTTCCCGTTCTCGTTGTTGGTGCTGTTCGACGCCGCCCTGCTGTCGGTGGTCATCCCGATCCTTCTTCTGTTCCTCAACACGGTCAGGAGGGATGCCAAGTTCCCGGCGATGCTCCTCGGGTATCGAATGGACGTGGCCGAGGCGCGCAAGAAGTTCGTTTGGCCGATGGAGAGGCTGGTGGAAGGAAAAATCCGGTTCGTGTACTTCCCTAGGGACGAGGACAACGACGCGCAGATCTACGACGAGCTGGAAGCCTCCGGGGTCAAGAGGATCTGGGTCACGCCGAAGATACCGTTCCTGATCCCGATCACCGCATCGATCGTGTTCTCGGTGATCGTGGGAAACATCATCTTCGCGTTCTTGCACTGAGCTCAGCGCTAGAGAATGAAGTTCAGGTGCTCCCCGCATTTCGGGCAGTCGGGACCCTTGAGCCCGCTTCTATCAACATGGTACCCAGAGCGCCTCACGATCAGGGTGTTGCACTTCGGGCAGCGCGTGTTCTCGCCGTCGCCAGCGAGATAGTTGCCGCCGTACACGAACTTCAGTTCCTCCTCCTTCCCGACCCTGCGGGCCATCTCCATCGTCTCGATCGGGGTGGGGGGCACGTCCATCATCATGTAGTCGGGGTGGAAGCGCGTGAAGTGCACGGGAATATCGCGCGAGACGTCGAACGAGACCCAGTGCGCGAACGCGCGTATCTCGTCCTCGCCGTCGTTCATTCCTGGAATGATGAGGTAGGTCAGTTCTACGTGGATGCCGAGCTCGTTGGCGAGCCTTGTAGCGTTGAGCACCGGTCCGAGCCGGGCCCTGCACACTCCGCGATAGAAGTCCTCCTTGAACCCCTTCACGTCGATGTTCATGGCGTCGAGGTAGGGGGCGATGTCCTTCAGCGGGTCCTCCTCGATGAAGCCGTTCGTGACGTACGCGGTGAACATCTCCGCGTCCTTCGCGGCCTTGCAGGCGTCGTAAGTGAACTCGTGCCAGATCGTCGGCTCGTTGTAAGTGAAAGCGATCGACCGGCAACCGCTGTTCTTCGCCAGGCGGGGAACGTCCTCCGGCTTCAGGCTCTCCAGGAACGCTTCCTGCACCTTCGCCTGCGAGATCGTGAAGTTCTGACAGTGCTGGCAATGCAAGTTGCAGCCCACGCTCCCCATGGAGAGTATCGATTCGCCGGGCAGGAAGTGGAAGAGTGGCTTCTTCTCGACGGGGTCGATGTGGACCGACGAGGCTCGGCCGTAGATCAGCGAGTAAAGCTTCCCGCCAACGTTCTGGCGCACGCCGCAGATGCCGACCTTGCCTTCCAGGATCTTGCAGTGGTGCGGACAGAGGTAGCAGGCCGCCCTGCCCTCTTCGGGGCGCCAGAAGCGCGCTTCGTGCAGGCCCTTAGCAGAAGTGCTCATACCCTCGCCGTTCCAGCTGCGTCATCCTTCCCTGCTTGATGAGGACGTTGTCCGCTCCCGCCTTCGCTCTCCCGATGACCGTGAATGCGTTGCCCATGCGCGAGCGCAGGATGTTGAGCCCCTCCTGCTTGAACGTGAAGAGCAGCTGGTAGTCGCCGCCGAAGTAGAGGACGAGGTCCTCTGCCTTCATGCCCGCCTGCTTCGCGACCTCCAGCACCTCCTTCTCGACCGGGACCGCGCCGAAGTCCACCTCAAACCCGACCCTGCTCGCCTCCGAGAGCGCGTGCACCGAGAGCGCGAGGCCGTCAGAGATGTCCATGCAAGAGGTGACCGCACCGGAGGTGGAGAGCATCTGCCCCTCCTTCACCCGTGCCCTCGGCTCCAGCAGCACCCTTTCCGCTCGCTTTGCGTTCAGCCCCTTCGTGAGCGATTGGTAGCCAGCAGCGGCGAGACCCAAGGTCCCCGTGACCGCGAGCAGGTCTCCGGGCTGAGCTCCGCGTCTCAGGAGGATGCTGCGCTTGGCGACCGTACCTAAAGCGGTCCCGGTGAGCACGATCTCCGAAGCTTCCTTCGTGTCCCCACCAAGCAGTTCCGTGCCCGCCTCCTGGCAGCAATCCAGGATCCCTTGCACGATCTCGTCCAGGCTCTCGAACTCGAGATTCCGCGGCAAACCCATCGACACGAGCATGCCGATCGGCTTCGCTCCCATCGCGGCGATGTCGCTGAGGTTCGCGGCCGCTACGGTCCAGCCCATCTGGTGGTGGCTGGTCTGGGGGAGGAAGTGGGTCTTCTGCGCGAGCATGTCCGTGCTCGCCACCAGGTAGATCGCCCCCAGGTCGATCGCCGCCGCATCGTCCCCCGGGCCGATGTTGGTCGAACTCACGGTCTCGGCGATCTCCGCGAGGATGCGCTGCACCGCATCCCTCTCCCCGATGTCGCTCAGCTTCATCGGCACTGATTCGTTCCAACCGCCTCATTATGCTTTCTAGCCGGTGTGCGAATGCCGTTGCCTCGGACATGCTGGCCCGGATTCGCAAAGGATTAAGTGCCCGACCGGCGTTCAATCGGAACCGTCGCATGAGGCTACAGGTTCCGTACGGCAAGGATGATCTTCTTCCGCTCGAGGTGCCAGACGGAAACCTCGCTGCCGTTCTCTATCCGAACGAGGTGGACGACAGAGAACCGGCGAACGAGATCGAGTTCGCGCTGGAGCATCCTTTGATGTCCATCCCGCTGCGCCAATTCCTGTCTGGCGAGGGCAGCGTGCTCTTCATCGTGAACGATGCCACCCGACCCACTCCCACCGCCGCGGTACTGGATCAGGTGGAGGAGATAGCGGACCTCTCGAAGTTCAAGTACATCGTGGCCACTGGAGCTCACCGAGCGCCCACTCCATTCGAGTACGAGATGATATTCGGCCCTCGGTACGCCAAGCTTCGGGAGCGGATCACGGCGCACGACGCCCGCCGCAACCCCTCGGTCAACCTCGGTCGTTCTAGCAACGGAACGGAGATGCTGGTGAACGAATCCGTTGCCAAGGCCGACAAGCTCGTCATAATCACGAGCGTCGAGCCGCACTATTTCGCCGGCTATACCGGCGGACGGAAGTCGATCCTGCCAGGGGTCGCTGCACATCGCACCATCGAGCAGAACCATCGCCTGGCAATGAGGAAGGAGGCGCAGGTCCTCAAGCTCTCCGGCAATCCCGTGCACGAGGACATGATGGACGCGCTGAAGTGCTTCGAGGGCAAGAAGATCTTCGCCATCCAAACCGTGCTCGACAGGCACCATCACATCTACCGCGTCGTCGCTGGGGACCTGCACTCGTCGTTCGCGAAGGCCGTCGAGTTCGCCGATCAAGTATTCTGCGCCCCGATCAGGGAGAAGGCTGATGTGGTCATCTCGATCGCCCCATACCCGATGGACATCGACCTCTACCAGTCCCAGAAGGCGCTGGACAACGCCAAGTTCGCGCTCAAGGACGGAGGCACGCTGATATTCGTGGCGGAGTGCCGGGACGGCGTCGGGGACCGCACGTTCTACGACGTGCTCTCGAGGTCATCGGACCCTCGTGAGATCATGGGCGAGCTCGATCGAGAGTACAAGCTCGGGTTCCACAAGGCGGCGAAGATGGCGGAGGTGATGACGAGGGCGAAGGTCTGCGGAGTCACGTCGCTGAAGCCGGAGGAGCTCGAGAAGATCAACATCGCCCCGTTCATTTCCGTGCAGGCCGCCTTGGATGCCGCGCTCGCGGAGAAGCCCGAGGCCAAGGTCATCGTCATGTTCGAGGGGAGCGTTCTCGTCCCCAGGTTGGTGAATGATGCCTGAGCGATTGGCGACCAGAAACCTGGACAAGCTCAGGCAGACGATGATGACCTGCACTTACTGCGGCTTCTGCAAGTCGGTGTGCCCGACGTTCGAAGCCGTCGGGTGGGACGGTAGTGTGGCGAGGGGGCGCATCATGCTCGCGTACGGACTCGCGCAAGGCGACCTGCCCGCGGACGAGAGCGTGGCCGAGTACATCTTCCAATGCACGACCTGCAAGGACTGCGAACGTCGCTGCCCCTCAGGGATCGAGGTCGTGGACGTTGTGGAGGGTTGCCGACGGGATCTGGTCGCTGCCGATAGAATGCTCCCCCAACACCGGAGGGTGCGCGAAAGCGTGAGGAAGCACGGCAATCCCTACGGAGAGGAGCGAAGCGTCGCCGAAGCGCTTTCGACGGAGAAGAAGAAAGCCCGTCTGGGCTACTTCGCCGGCTGCACCGCAGCCTATCGCAACCCTGCGATCGCGAAGGCGGCGATGTCTGTCCTTTCCAAGCTTGACGAGGATTGCACCCTCGTCGACGAGCTGTGCTGCGGGAGCGTTCTGCAGCGCATCGGCTGCCCCGAAGACGAGGTCGCCAAGATAATGCGTCGCAACGTAGACTCGATTGCCGCGCAAGGCGTCGATGAAGTGGTGTTCTCCTGCGCGGGCTGCTATCGCATGTTCAAGGAGGAATATCCGAAGCACGTCAAGGTGCCTTTCAAGGTCACTCACATGTCCGAGTTGCTGGCGGCCAAAAAGCCTAGGCTCGCCGCGCTGGACAAGAAGATAACCTACCATGATCCTTGCCACCTCGGGAGGCATTCCAAGGTCTACGAGGCACCGCGCGAAGTGCTTAGGTCCGTGCCTCACGCCAAGTATCAGGAGATGCCGCGCTCCCGGGAGCTCGCGGGCTGCTGCGGCGGAGGAGGCGGCGTTAGGTCGGCCTACCCAGAGCTCTCGAGGAAGATCGCCGCCAGGCGCGTGGATGATGCAAAGCCCGCGGACATCCTCGTGACCACCTGCCCATTCTGCGTTGCCAACCTCCGCGCCGGCAAAGAGGAGGCGGGTGCCGAAATCGAGATATTGGACCTGGTCGAACTCGTCGATCGGTTGGTGCAGGAAGGATGATCGTCAGGGTGCGAGAGTACCGGAGCTTCCTCGAAGCGCAGGGGGAGTGGAGGCGCCTGGGGGTCGAGTCGCCGGTCGAGACGGAGGACGACCTCTGGCAGACGCTCTTTCTCTACGCGGAAGGAAGGAGGAAGGAGGAACTGGAGGAGCTCGCGTTCCTCGCCGAGGAGCTTGGCGGCTCGGTGTCGCGCTGCCAATCAGAGAGCGTCCAGCGGTACCTTCTCGCCTTCGAATCGGGACTGGTGAAGCCGCTCACCTGCGCCCGCGAGGCGGGCCCGCTCGACCGAATCTCCGAGGCCCTCGTCTGCTATCGAAGAAAGGAGGACGCGGCGGTGCCCTTACCCAAGGGCTCGCTCCAGCTGGACCGGACCCTGGTCATGGGAATACTCAACGTGACCCCAGACTCGTTCTCCGACGGCGGCGCACACTTGAACAAAGAGGACGCGGTGCGCAGGGCGATGCAGATGGTGGATGAGGGCGCTGACATCGTCGACGTTGGAGGGGAATCCACTCGTCCGGGAGCGAGCCCAGTGAGCGTTGACGAAGAGAAACGTCGGGTGCTTCCGGTGCTCGATGAACTCATCCCTTCGCTCAGCATCCCAGTCTCGATCGACACGCGCCATCACGAGGTCGCGAGCG
This sequence comes from Methanomassiliicoccales archaeon, assembly GCA_035506675.1. Taxonomy (GTDB): domain Archaea; phylum Thermoplasmatota; class Thermoplasmata; order Methanomassiliicoccales; family UBA472; genus JAJRAL01. Next base: position 116,701 of record DATJOX010000041.1, on the reverse strand, counting down.
CAGCAGCGGCTCTCGGAGCATCGATCGTCAACGACGTCTCTGCGCTCAAGGACCCGGGAATGATCGCCGTCGCGAGAGAAGACCGCATGGCTGCGGTCCTCATGCACATGCAGGGCGAGCCTGGGACTATGCAGCAGGCGCCTTTCTACGAAGACGTCGTGGGCGACAGTCTCCTTCTTCTGGACGAGAGGATGTCGGCCGCCACCAACATGGGGCTTGCCAAGGAGCGGATGATCATCGACCCTGGGATCGGGTTCGGCAAGACCGTCGAGCACAATCTGGAGATCATCCGAAGGCTGCGAGAATACCGCTGCCTCGGGCGGCCGGTCCTGATAGGCGCTTCGAGGAAGAGCTTCGTCCGGAAGACCGCCGGCGCGGAGAGGCTTTTGGAAGGCAGTCTCGCGGCGGCTGCCGCTGCGGTCATGAACGGCGCCAAGATAATCCGGGTGCACGACGTCAAAGAGACGAGAGCTCTCGTCACCATGCTCGACGCCATTCGCTCCTGATCACTTGCCGATGAAGAGCGACGCGACCGACAGCGCGATCAGGACCACGATCACCACGACGATGAAGACCCAATTCCTGCGCGAGACCTTTTCATCCGCCGCTCTTTTCGCATTCCTGCACTCCTCGGAGCAGTACGTCTCCCCTTCCGCTATCGGGTTGTCGCACTGGACGCAATGCGAATGGGGCGGAAGCCTCTCTGGCATCGCGAGAAGAATTCGGTAGCCTTACTTAATCCCTCTCCTAGGACGATTCGACGCCCGGGGCCACCATGCGCGCGACCGAGGCGGCCAATCCGACCTTGATGGCGTCCACGACGACGAACGGCACCACCCCGAAGATGATCGCCTGCGGGACCGACATTCCACAGCCAATGACCAGCCAGGATGCTCCGAACAGATAGATCACCAGCACCCCGAGGCTCATGAGCCCAGTGAGCCCGAGCGCGCTCCACATCATCCTCGAGTCCGCGATCAGGCCGATGACGGCGGCCGCCGCCACAAAGCCGAAGAGGTATCCTGCGGTGACACCGGTCAGGGCTGAGATGCCCTGCAGCCCGCTGAACCAGGGGAACATCGTGCCGAATCCGAGGTACATCGCCATGCTCGCCGGCGCGAACCGCCCGAGCAGGAATCCTGAGAGAAGGACAACCAACACCTGTCCAGTGAAGGGAACCGGCGAGAACGGCAACTGAACCCGCACTTGCGCCGCGATCGCCATCAGGAGCGCGAAGAACGCCGAGGCCGCAAGCTTCTCGGCCACGCTCGCCTCCGATCGCCATCTCAAGAGGGCTTGGATCCCCTCCTCTCGCCTGACCGCGAACGCATGTCGGGTGGACATCGAATGAGAGGAAAGGCCGCATCCTTGATAAGAATTGTCATGCTCAGCGCTCCTGCAAAACCTATTTATGCGGTAATGTGGGTCGCTCGAAGGTGTCTGGCGGAAGGGTGGGAGTCCAGGTACGAAGCGACCGATGTCAGGGCTGCTTGGAGTGCGAGATCGCCTGCCTCAGAGCGCACGGTGAGGACGCAGGCGCGCAGAGGATCAGAGTGAAGTCGGGAATATCCCGCGTCCCGCGAGGCGATCACTACTCGCAGTCCAAGCCGGGATTGCGGCGCTTTCCCGCGGTCTGCAGGAACTGCGAGTCCCCGCGCTGCGTGGATGCTTGCATGTCGGGCGCGCTGAGCAGGAGAGAGGACGCCACGGTCGTTCTCGACGAGGAGCGCTGCGTCGGGTGCGGCATGTGCGTCATGGTCTGCCCCAACGATGCGATCCATATCGACCGAAAGAAGGGCAAGGCGTTGAAGTGCGACCTCTGCGGGAACGGCGAAATCGCTTGTGTGGCCGCCTGTATCGCCGGGGCGCTCTTCGTCGGGTCAGGCGGGGAGGGATGAGCCTGAGTGAGAAGATGCGCTGCGACTACCTCATCATCGGCAACTCTGCGGCAGGGGTCGGGGCGGTCGAAGGCATCCGCTCGCTGGACAAGGAGGGCAGCATCATCGTCGTGGGTTCGGAGGGCGTGCCTCCCTATTCGCGCTGCCTTCTGACGCATTACATCGGTGGCAAGATCGACCTGAAACGTCTGATCTACCGACCCCAGAAGTTCTACGAGGTCAACAAAGTGCGTCTGCTCTCCGGCCGGACGGCAAAGTGCGTGAATGGGGATGCGAACCGGGTCCAGCTCGTTGGGGACGACGAGATCACATACCGGAAGATGCTCCTCGCCACTGGCTCATCGGCGGTGAAGTACGATCTGCCTGGCAGTGAGCTGAAAGGGGTTCACGTGCTGCGCACTCTCGAGGACGCCGAGGGGATAATGGCCGAGCTGCCGACGACCAAACGGGTGGTCGTGCTAGGCGGCGGGCTGGTAGGCATCAACGTCGCGAAAGCGCTCTGTGCCATCGGGTTCAAGGTGCACGTGGTCGTCTCCTCCCCCTACATACTCTCCCAGAACACCGACGTGCAGGGCGCGGCCATCATCGAGGACCAGCTGAAGGAGCATGGCGTCACCTTCCTTGTGAGCAGCGACGTGCGCGAGATCCACGGCGAGGGTCGGGTGCGCGGCGTCAGGCTCGCGGACGGTTCCGACCTTGCTTGCGAGATGGTGATCTTCGCAAAGGGAGTGCGGCCGAACGTGGAGCTTGCCAGGAGCTGCGGCATCAAGACCCGGCACGGGGTCGAGGTGAACGAGTACCTTTGCACATCCGCCCCCAACGTCTACTGCGCTGGCGATGCGGCCGAGGCCGCCAACATCATCGACGGGGAACCGGCGGTCCACGCGATCTGGCCGGCGGCGGTGGAGCAGGGAAGGATCGCGGGAATGAACATGGCCGGGGGAAAAGTGCCCTATGCCGGCAGCCTGGCGATGAACACGGTGGATTTCTTCGGGTTGCCGATGGCGACCCTCGGCAAGTCGACGACCACTGCGCCGGTCAAGGGTGAGGAGTTCATGATCACGTACGATCGCAGGAAGCGCATCTACCGCAAGGTCGTGATCTCGCAGGGGCGCGTAATCGGGGTCATCCTTATCGGCACTGTCGAAGGAGCGGGCGTCTACAGCGGATTGATGTGCACCCGGGTGGACGTGAGCAAGGTGCGCGAGCTTCTTCTGCGCAAGGACTTCGATTTCGGGAAGCTGACGGACGCGATGCTCGCCAAGGAACGCTAGACGTTGTTGCTGGCTGTCCATCATAGCATTTATCTATGCCTCAACGGTGTTCACCCCCTCATGTGGAAGGTGCTTGGAAAGGAGGCGGTCATCCCCACGATGGCCGATGTCTGGAGGGAGCGTGCGCTGGAGCTGACGAAGCGCAAGAAGGACAAGGAACGCTTCCTCAAGCTCCTGGAGGACGCTGAAATGCGCGTCGTCCTCGACGGCGTTCGAGAGACCTGGATGTTCATTCTGAATATGCCCGAGAAGACGAAGCGTGCCGATCTGGAGTTCATGGCTCAATGGCTGTCAGGACTGAGCAAGAGCGCGAAGTCGCCCCTCCTTGAAATGGACGGGGTCTCGCAGTCGGTCTCGATAGCCGTTACCTCCGAGGAGTACGCTGACGACTACTCGTTCCGTTCCGGTCATCGCAAGCAGATGCTCGAAGAGGAAGAGGAGAGCCTCAAGAAGCTACAGGGCAAGGAGCGACCTCTCGAGGAACAGTGAGCACTGGGTAGCTCTAGCAGCGAGCCCCTTCGCGCTCGAGCACCTCGCCACTCGTGGAAACAACGACCGTCTCGACCGGCACGACCTTTCCTGCTTTCTCCATCGCCTTCTTGACGACATTGCTCAGCGCCGAGCAGCAGGGGACCTCCATGTGCACGAGCATGATGTCCTTGATGTCATTGCCAGAGAGGATGTCTGCGAGCTTGGATACGGTTGCTTGGATATCGTCGAGCTTCGGACAGCCGATCAGGGTCACCCTGCCCTTGATGAAATCTGGATGCATCGCAGCGTACGCGAACGCCGTGCAATCGGCGGCGATCAGCAGCCTGGCGTTCTTGAAGTAGGGAGCGTTGGGATGAGCGAGGCGGATCTGCACCGGCCAGTTCTGTAACTGCGCGGTGGGCCTTCCCCCTTTGTCCCTCTTAGGTTGAGGCATGTGCTTCAAGGACGTCGACGGGCAGGCTACGGGGATCACCACCTCTGGTTTCTCCTTCGCCAGATGTTCTTTGACAGCGTGCTCGTCGAACTCCGGAGCCTCTCGCTCCTCGATCGTGAGCGCTCCCTCGGGGCATTCTCCGATGCAAGCGCCAAGACCGTCGCAGAACGTCTCCGACACGACCTTCGCCTTGCCGTCGCGAATCTCGATCGCGCCCTCCGCGCAGGCCAGCACGCACTTCCCGCACCCAGAGCAAAGGTCCTGGTCGATCCTGATTATCTTGCGTTTCGCCATTTCGGACGGAAATCGCACGATATGCGATTTAATGGCTCGCCGGATGGAAGGAGGGATCCCGAATCAACCTTCCCTCCCCAATGTTAAATACGATTGTGCTCGCCTGAATTGAGGCGAGGATTTCGATGGCTAGATCATACCCTTACCCCCCTGGCGATTCGGCGTTCAAATGGGTCTCGACGGATTGGCTAGAAGCTCACCTCCAGGACGACATGTGCATCATCGACTGCCAGCCGAACATTCATGACTACATCCAAGAGCATCTTCCGGGGGCGGTCTACCTCAACGAGGAATTCCTCCGTACCTCGAAGGGCGGAATGCCCAACGTGTTCTCGTCGCCTGCGTTCGTCGAAATGGCGTTCCAGCGGATCGGGGTGAACGCGACGCAGCCTGTGCTCGTGTACACCGGCACCGGCCCATTCAAGAAATGGGGGGACGGGCTGGAACAGACGATGATGGCCTACAGCCTCCTGCGCTACGGGCATCGCAACGTCCTGCTCCTGGACGGCGGTCTGGACAAGTGGAAGAAGGAGGGCCGCAAGCTCAGCCAGGCGTTCCCGAGGATCGAGGCCGGAGATTTCAAGGCGAGGGTGGTTGAGGACGCCTACATCGAGTATGATGAGTTCGTGCGCGTGAAAGACAGGTCGGACGTGGTGGTGCTGGACGCGCGTCCGCCGCCCCTCTACGAAGGTCAGGGGCCATGGAGCAAGCCCGGCCACATCCCGGGAGCGATCAGCTTCCCCTGGGCCAACCTGATGACCGATAACAGGCGCGAGTTGAAGCCTGAGGAGGAGCTCCTGGCATTGATCGAGAAGGCGGGAATAACTCGGGACAAGCTGGTCATCACCTCCTGCGGGACCGGAAGGGAACAGAGTAACGAGTGGCTACTCTTCAAGTACTACTTCGGGTACCCAAGGGTGCGCGGGCACGAGGGAGCCTTCACGGAGTGGACCTCTCACCCCGAGAACCCGACGGTCGTCGGCAAGAATCCATGGTGACGGAATCACCAGATTGATTGGCAATTCTGCGATGCAGCGCCACTAGATCTCATAGATCCTGCTCATCTTCTCGTCGAGGTAGCGAATGAACGGCCGGATCTCCAGGTCCTTTCCAGTGACGTTCTTCACCAGGTCGGCCGGGTCGTAGAGGTTCGCCTTGCTGTGCACGTTCGCGTGCAACCATGTCTTGACCGGACTGAAGTCGCCCTTCCTCACACTCGCGCGCCAATTGGGGACCTCGCCCGACATCTTTTCCAGGAACATTCCGCCATAGATGTTGCCGAGCGCGTACGAAGGGAAGTAGCCGAATGCGTTGCCGGCCCAGTGAGTGTCCTGCATGACGCCCTCTGAGTCGTGCTCTATGTCGACACCGAGATAGCGCTTGTACTTCTCGTTCCAGACCTGCGGCAGCTCCTCGACCTTCACCTTGTCAGCGAAGATGTCGCGCTCGATCTCGAAGCGGATGATGACGTGCAATCCATACGTCACCTCGTCCGCCTCGGTGCGGATCTTCGAGGGGACGACCGCGTTCATCGCGCGCACCAGCTCCTTGAGCTTCACGCCTATGAGAGCCTTTCCCGTCATCCTTCTCAGCTTGGGAGTGAACCAGGCGATGAACTCCGGGCTCCGACCCACCATGTTTTCGACGAACCTGCTCTGGGACTCGTGGATCCCATAGGAGCAGGGGTTGCCGACGGGCTGATACATCCATTCGGACGGGAGGCTCTGATCGTAGAGCGCGTGCCCGCCCTCGTGCAGCACGCTGAAGAGGCTCGATGAGAACCGCTCTTCGTAGTAGTGCGTGGTGATCCTGACGTCGTCGTAGTAGCCGGTCGTGAACGGATGCTCCGTCTCGTCCAGACGTCCTCCGGCGTTCGCGCTTTTGGTGTCGTACCCGATGAAGTCCATCGCCGCGGCGCTGATGCTGTGCTGCGCCTTGATCGGCACCTTTCTGCTCTGGATGGTCATGTCGGGCTTGACCTGCGCCCCCTCCACCTTCTTCATTATGGCGATGAGGCCGTCGCGCATCTCGGCAAAGACCTCGCCGATGCGTTCGGAGGTCATCCCAGGCTCGAACTGGTCGACGAGGGCGTCGTATTGCGTCTTCGTGCCCTTGACCCCCATCAGGATCTCCGCCGCTTGCTTCTTCAGCTCGATGTTCTTCTCGAGCTCGGGGCGGAATATGGAAAAGTCTCTCGCTGCTTTCGCGCGCTTCCAGATGCCGACCGCGATGGTCGACTGCTTGCCGAGCTTCTCGACGAGCTCCGTCGGCAGCTTCGCCTCGTCATCGTACTCGCGTCTGGCCAGGTGCACGTTCCGCCTGCTGACCCAGTCGAGCGATGCCAACGCGGAATTGGTTTCCAGCCGTTTGAGGAGCGACTCGATCTCCGGCGCCACGAGCCACTCGTGCCCGATCACGCTGAGCAACGCCAGCTGCTCGGACTTCAGGTTCAGCCCGCGCGGGGGCATCATCGTTTCCATGTCCCATTGGGTGATGGACGCTGCCGAACGCAGGACATAGATCGGACGCATCCTCGCCATCAGCTGCTCGTAGGTCGCTTCGATTTCGCTAGGCACGGTATCGCTATCGGTGAGCGACGGTCCGGTGGATAATCGTTGCCCTCTAGCTGTTCTTTTTGTGTCTGCTCGCGAAGCGTGTGGCTATGCCCAGTGATATCACGGCACCCGCCAACGAAAGGGCGACTAAGACCGCGAGGGATAGTTGTGCCCCGTTGAGGAATTGCGGGATCACGGCGGGATTCACCTGCTGCGCCCCGAGCACGACTCCGAAGACGATGATCACGACCGCATTGCTCAGCGTCATGCCCGCGAGCCTCGTCGTCTCGGTGTAGGCGGAAGCGACACCGAAGTTCTCCCTCGAAACCTCCCCCAATGACCAGGCCAGGACCGCCGGCATGAACAGGCCGGTGGCGACCCCGAAGACTCCGAGGGCGGTCACGATGAGAAGCATCGGCGTCTCAGCGCTGATGTTCATGACCATCGCGACCGCAACGGCATCCATGATGCAGGCGGCCCCGACTAGCTTCCGCCTTCCGAAGCGATCAGCCAACCGGTAGCTCGCCGGGCCGAGCAGGATCATCAGCGACTGAGGCAGCAGCAGGATGAGGCCTGACAGCAGTGGATCGATCTTCGACACATACTGGAGGTGCAAGGAGATCAGGAAAGGGAAGGCGAACGAGCCGGCCTGGAACGCAATGTTCGTGGCGATCGCGGAACGGAAGCCTCGGCTCCGGGTGATCTCGCGGTGGATTAGCGGGACTGGATAGCGGCGCTCGTGCATGATGAACAGGATCAGCACCGCCGCGCCGCCGACGAGGGACAGGGCTCCGATCAACGAGCTGATGCGGGCGAGACCGAAGAAGATGAGAACGATGCCGAGCGCATACGAGCCCATCCCCGTGAAGTCGTAGTCGTGGACTCGAGCCAGCTCGCACTCCCCCCGTACGCGCAGCCAAGTGAGCAACATGCTCGCGAGGCAAAGGACAAGTGCGATCAGGAAGATCAGCCGCCAGGAGAAATAGGCGCTCAGGTACCCTCCCACGAGGAGCCCGCTCGCGTACCCGATGAACATCGCCGTTACGTTGATGCCGATCGCCCTCGGCCTCTCTGACGCAGGGAAGACGAGAGAGACGAGCGCCACGGTCGTGCCGAAGATCATTCCTGCTCCGATGCCCATTAGCGCTCGCGCTGCGATCAGCACGTAGATATCTGGGGCGGCGAGTCCGATCGCCGTGCTCAAGGCGCTCGTGCCCAGTCCCAGTATGAAGATACGCTTCGCACCTCGGATGTCCGCGGCCCTTCCGAAAGGTATCAGGCACGCGGCTGCGGCCAGGAAGAACGCCGCGGTCAACCAGCTTAGAAGCGTAACATCTGCGGTGAATTCCTTTCCAATCGTCGGAGCAGCGACAATGAGGGCTCCCACCATGAACGGCGCGAAGGTCGAACCGAGGGCGGCGGCAATTTGTACCGATTGCTTGCTCCTTTTCGAGTGCTCCAAATGCATCCTTCCGCTCGCCTCCGGTGAGGGGACCATGAGGTAATAATCTGACGGCAAGAGGACCGATGTCTTCGCAATAGCGGAATGTCCGCTTTCGCGCTCGGTCGAACGGCCCGATCGGCTGTCGATTAGTCGTTCCACATGAGCCATTTTCCAGCAGTCCCGTCTCTTCAGCCTGCTACATCATTCTTCAGAAGCATCATAGGGTCTGGCTTCACCGAAACTAATTAATACTGGAATGAAGTAGCAATTTCTAGTCTTTTCCCGGTGGTCAATGGCAGTCAATGACAAATTCGAAACGGCCAAGCTTGTCGATGAACTAGTGAAAAGGAGATCAGCCGAATTCGAAGCTGATAAACAGCGATTGATGGCCTACGTGACTGCGATCTTGGGAATCAATGCGGCGCTCCTTGGGATATTCTACGGTCAGCGAGCGCTGAGCGCCTCGACGACCGACTTCTCGCAGTTCCCTGGCATTCTGACATTACTTGGGATACTCTGCATCGTAGGGAGCGAGGCGTTGCTCATCTTTGTTATATTCTCAAGAAGAGAGTGGCTCGCATTGAACATACTCAAACCCGATCCAGACTACATTCGGAAAGACAACGGGCAGGGAGATGATCGAGCCTTCTGGGAAATAATCACGAATCTGTATGCCGCCGACGCGTACGTCGCATCCTCAAAGTACATCACGTACAGAATAATCAATCCGAACCAAGACAAGATCAACAGACACTTCATGTTCTTCGATTACGCTTGTATCGCCACGATCGTTGGCGTGGTCCTGCTCGCCTTTTCCGTTCTGATCAAGTAGTCTTGGAACGTACGCGCGTCGATACCAACCACCGGATGTCGCTTCGCAGCGGCAACACCAATAGACTCCTTTGGGATTCCTGAGCTGGCCAGGCCGTTGGCATTCGCAGTCGGCCTAATCGATCGCACTTCGCGCTGCGGCGAGCTTTTCGAACGCCCTGACCTTTGTCTCGCAACCGATTGCGCGAGCTACGTCTGCTGCTGCGGCGAATTGGCGTTTCGCCTCCTCAGGCCTTCCTCTTTTGGTGAGGGAGAGGGCGTACCTTGAGCGGCAGTTAACGAGTTCGTTGAGCTTTCCCAAATCCTGCATCTTGATGATCACCTGTTCGAAGGTTCTGTTGCACTCCTCTTCCACTCCGACTCCCGACAGCAGCTCGGCTCGGAGCAACGTGAGCCCCGCATCCAGATTCGATTTCATGCGCATGTCGAAGCTCTCGGACAGTCGGGACGCCTCTTCGTAGCGAGCGTTCGAGCTTTCCAACATGTCCATCTCAGCCTCGTACAATCCGAGGTCGATCTGGAAGGTCGCTATGTGGAACGGTATCTCGCACTCCCTGGCATTCTCAAGAGCGCGCAACGCATCCCTTCTCGCCGATTCCAAATCGCCATCCAGTTCGAACGCCCTTGCGCGATCGCGGAGCGCAACCCTCCACCACCACATCTGCCCAAGTGTCTCTGCCAGGTTGACGACTTCCGAAGCCCTTTCTCTTGCGGATTGGGTCTCCCCCATGCGGGCATCCACGCAGGCGCACAGCGTCTGCGCCTCAAGGAGCAGCACCGGATCCCCCTCGCTTTTCGCCGCCGTCACCAGACTTTCTTCGCGCGCCTTCGCCTCCCGGAACCTGTGCATTTGGTGCAGGCAATAGACCTCGAGGATTCGGCACCTGAGGGCCCCGTAGGAGTCCCCTGCGCTGCCGTAGCGCTTATTCGCAATGTCCAGGTGCACCAGGGCCTCCTGAGGATGGCCATCGTTGGCGCACAGTTCCGCCCGCCGGTGCTCGACCTCTGCGAGGATCGCATCGTTTCCTTCAGCGAGCGATTCGGCCTCGCCGAGGAGCTCATTGGCCTTTCTTGTGTCCCTGAGCATTGTCTGGTCCCAGCACTCAGCCGCCTTGGCCAAAACCCTTGCTCGTGCGGTCTTGTCACGATTCAGTTCCAGGAACTTTTCGTAGTATGACCACCATTCTTTGATGGTCGAGACATCGAAACCGAGGTCTCCCAGGCCCTCTAGGGCCTCGAGGCGTTCTGAATCGTGGCCTGGGGCGCTCGCCGCGTTGGACAGGACCAGTTGAAGGAACGTTTTCGCTTCTCTTTTCGCTCGTCGCTTTGCGCAGTATTCGCCCGCCAAGAGGGCGTACTTGATACACCTCTCTGTATCACCAGCGCGGTCGAAATGGATGGAAAGGGGAGCGAGCAGCTCTTCATCTGGCAACTTCTCTTCTAATAGCATCCCGACGGTCTTGTGGATGCGCGACTTCCTCGGTTTCGGGATTTCGTCATACACAACTTGCCTGATCTTATCATGCGAGAAACTGCACATCTTGCCCTCGTTCTTGATCAGACGAAACTCTCTCTCGAGCAGTTCGGCCGAGTCCCAGAAAACGGGAAGTTCGACCCCGATCGACCTAGCGACAAGCTCCGGATCGAATCTCTCTCCCACGACCGACGCGGAATCGAGGATCAGTTTTGATTGGGATGGCAGCTTCTCAATGCGGGCGAGGATGACGTCTCGAATCGTTGAAGGCATTTCGACCTTGCCCTCCACGTTCAGCCTCCACATGCCGTCCCTCAGTGATGCCTGACCCGTGCCGACGAGCAACTGCATTATCTCTACGGCGAAGAGTGGGTTTCCGTTGCTCTCGTTTGCCACTAGGTCGACAAGTCTCTGCTCGGCCTCGCCCCCCAGCCATTGGGGGACCATCTTGCTAGTCTCCCTACTCTCCAAAGGTCCGAGCTCGATCTCGCGAACGATGCCTTCTCTCCTCATGACCCGCAAGGATTCTTTGAGCGGGTGGGTCTCGCCAGAGGCGTCAGGGTGGAGGTCCTCGGGACGGTACGTGCCGACGATCAAGATCCTCATGGCCCGCGAGTTCCTCCCCAGGAAATGCATGAGAGCGATGCTTGCTGAGTCGGCCCAATGCAGGTCTTCTAGGCGCAGCACCAGTGGGTGGGTCTTCGATAGGCCATCGATGCTTTCCAAGACCGAGAAGAACAGACTTCCGATGTTCGCGTTCGCCAGAGAGTCTGCGTCGCCGAAAGGATTCCGCTCTATCCCATAGAGTGCTTCCATGAAAGGTAGGTGTGGGCTTCGCGCTCCCGGAACGCATCTCCCCACCATGATCTGACAACCGCTCTTCACTGCGTAGTATTCGAGTGCCTCGCAAAGCGTCGTCTTTCCGGAACCAACTTCACCGGCGATGAGCACCAGGCCACCCTCAGATGAAAGTGACTGCCCTAGAAAGCCCAACAACCGTTCTAGCTCGTTCTCACGTCCGACCATCGGACCCTTGTACGAGACAGGCACCGCGAACTCCAAGCCCCCATTCGAAAGATAGTCCAGACCAGATAGAATAAGTTGTTGCCACTTGCGCGCTGGGATTCGCCCGTCTAGCCCACGGCGACCAGAAGGCCCTTCTCGATGAACTCCTTGACAATCAGGTAGGCTCTGAGGGTCACGTGCGTCGCATCCTCGTTTGACGGTTCACGTTCATCAATCCATTCGGCAACTGCTTTCTCGACGGCCTTGCCTTTGTCAAAAAGCTCCAGCATCCTCTGCTCCTCATAGGTCAACCGGTAGCGTTTGCCGGTGACCGTGTGGAGAGCGATGTGGGGGAACTCGTGCGCCTTCCGAGTCTCCGACGACAGAAGTATCTCAGAGGCTTTGATGAACGTCTCCCGGGGCAGGCTCGGATCGATCTTCCCTCTGGGTTTGTCCGTTTTCTTCCAGCGCTTGGACATCTGTTCGGGGTTGTACTTTGTGAAGTGCAGAAGCGGATGGGCCCCGGTTGGACAACCCAGATACTCCATTCGACTATCGTAAATCTTGCTCAAGACTTCCGTGGAGGATCGGTATGTTTCCTTGAGTCTCTGCTCACTCATTCCAGACAGCCTGTCGAAATCATAGAGGGGGATCATCGCATCGGCCCCGCGCCGGCGGACGTTTCGCAGCTCGAATCGTTCCGGTTCATTGAACACTGGCGTGTCCTCGTATAGACCAAAAGTGCCGAAGCCTATCGATGCGATCATGTCTTCGTTCTCTTTCAAGAATTCGACCGTCCCCTTGGCTTCATCCTCAGATTCCGTCGGGAATCCAATGAACGACTGAATGTTCACCTGAATTCCGCTATCATGGCACCTCATTATGATCTCGAGATCTCTCTCAGGCGAGTTGTCCTTGTTCATGAGATCGAGAACGCGCTGAGATGTCGATTCAAGACCGAAGACCAGCTGCCGGCAGCCTCCTTCCGCTAGAGCTTGGACATACTCCGCGGTCAGATTCTTTTCGAATCTGGCCTCTGCAGCCCAGGTGATGTCATGACGTTCGGTCTTCACTAGCTTGACCACCTCGTCCATACTCCCCTTGGGAAATGCATCATCGCAGAAGAAGAACCGCCTGGCTCCGATCTCGTCTTGATACGTTCGAAGGGCCGAGGCGAGCTTCCCCTTCTGCATCTTTCGGTACCTGCCCTTCGTATGCATCGACACGTTGCAGAACGCGCATTTCCCGTAATAGCAGCCGCGACTTGAGGACAGGAGAAGGACCGGCTCGGGAGAGAGATAGCTCGAAAGATCTAGACCCGCATAGTCCGGGAAGGTCAAGTCCGCCGCATCCTCGATTCTCCACAGCGGCCCATGTTGCACCCGTTCCTCTTCTCGGAATATGACATTGGGAATGTCGCAAAGTGCCTGCCCAGCACGAATTGCGTTCGTGAGACCGAGCAAAGCAGTCTCGCCCTCGCCCACCACGTAGGAGTCCGCGAACTCGAACATACGCGGCTCCCTAAGAATGTACTCTGCCATGCTGGAAATCATTGGACCTCCCATGCAAATGTGGATTCCCGGGGCAGTAGTCCTGATCAGCCAGGCTAGCAGGAACGCGGGAACGATTTGGTCGCCATAGGTGACAGAGATCCCGATCAAATCGGGGTCTTCGAGGTCGATTAGAGGCGTGAGTTCCTCCAGGAACGGTCGACGGAAGAGGTTGTCTCGGCTATCCAAGACCATCTCTTTGAGGGATCCATATGTCAGCTTCCTTCCGGTCCTGTATTCACACGGCGTGTACACGGCGGGGTAGTAAGGGAGTGAAGCCAGCTCACAGCCCATTTTTATGATGCTAGAGGCCCAGCGATAACACCTCATGTCATAGAAGTCATCGGTTCTCATCACATCCTTCGCCCGCTCGATGTTGCTGATGACGAACTCGGAGAGCCCGGCGATGGCGAAGAAACGCTCGCGGTAGCTCCTGTCGTCGTTAGGCTCAGCGAGCCTCCGGTTGGCCAATTCGTACGCAATTCTGAGCTTGTCAGGACTGAGGATGCGGTTCAGGAGGTCAATGGCAAAGTCTCTCTGGACCACCCGCATCCCCCGCTTTCTCAAGAAACCAGTGAGTGAGGGGATGCTCGAGTAGGGCTGGGTCGGGTCGGAGGGTGGCGGATACAGGAGCGCGACTGTATGATCTTCGTTGCTTTTGGAAGACGAAGCAGATTGCATGCTATCCTTCCCTGGGTTGGGACGCAAACTGAGGCACTTAACGCTCCTTTCACCTGCGAATGACAGAACTCCGTCTCGAAATGACCGTAACGTCTATTGTCTCCGAGCCTCGGCTAGGTGAGGCTCAGGATTCTTCGTCCTTGTCCCCTATCGCGTATGGTTGCTTGACGATCACGCCGTACGGAGGCATCCTTCCAGAGTTCAATTCGATCTCAAGCTTCAGATTCTTCGCGTCTAACTTCACTAAGTCTTCGACTTCGGATTTCTTGAGAGCGTAGCCTGATTCCGCCAGCGTCTTACGCGCATTCTTGACGAATCTCTTGCGGAAGTCATCATCGGTCAGCAACCGTATTATGACATTCCTTACTCCCGGACTCACACCTTTGGTTGTCATTCTTCCCCCTCAGCACCAATGCGGTGCGAAATTGCGTTGCTTTTACTGAATACTTATAATTTGGGTATGCTGCCCTATCCTTTCCCCCTTTGGCTCAGGACCAGGCATGTTGAGGAGTCAATCCACAGTTGCCTACCGAATCCTCTTCCGCACGAGCTGATGGCGCTTCTGGTTGGGCGCGACCAGCGTCTGAGAGCCCTTCTTCACCTTCGGGACGGGACCCGGAAGCCGAGGCGGTTCCGATGCCTTTCTCACGTGCGGGACGAGCGCCTTTCCCTTCTCCGTTAGGAAGTACGTTCCGCTCTCGCTGCGCACGAGCCCCTCGGCGATGAGCTCGCGAAGCGCCTCTTCTGCCTTGACCATCGTGATCCTGTTCTTCTTCGCCAGATGCTCCAGGGTGGCCGATTGTCTCGAGAGCTCCTCGAATGCCATGAGTCGGTGCTTGTGCGCGAGGATGAATTCCACGTCCGTCTTCTCACCGCCGTGGACTTGGGAGCAGGCAGGACATTAAGGTTGGGCGGTGGAACCGTTCGGATCGACACGGTCGTCGAGTCTGTCGCAGACCAATGTGACGGGCTTCTTCTGGTAATATGATTTCACCATAAACAGTGTGGACGTGATCATGCAATTCGGGGTGGCGGCCCTGAAGGCGTCAATGTGCACCTCCCGGTGCAATCATGGATGGACGGCATGACGGCGCAACAGGTGCAGAAGATCAGAGCTCAGGAATGGCGTTTCCTCTGAGAAGGGCGTTCATCCCGCTGAAACCTCGTCCATTTGTTCCACATTCAAACAAGAGGACCGAAACGGATTACTTGACTTTGTTCAGGAAACGCCTACCATTCTCATTTCTGCGACTGAACAGAAAACGATACGCGTAATCGACTCGTCACGTCTTGTGTGGAATTATTGGGAAGGTCTTTGTTGACCTCAGCCCGTTCGTTCGCCTTCCAGCTCCTCTCGCTTCTCATCACCAAGATTGTCCGCGCCCCTCAGCGGTACACCCCTGATGAAAAAGCCCGTCACGAGCGCGATCAGTACGAGGACGCTGGCGACCAGGAACATTGAGGTGAGGCTATTGCTCATTGAGAACCTGATGGCATCCAAGATGGGCGCGGGAACCTTGGTTGCGGCCGACGGATTGAGCAGCAAACCTCCCAGAGTGTTCACGTCCGTTCCGGGAAGATACGCCGACGCGCCGCTCGGCAGGTTCCTTGCCATCTGGACAACCATCTGCGAGTTGACTATGGCGCCAAGCCCGGCCACGCCTATGGTTGAACCCAATCGGTCGAACAGCCTCACGACGGAAGTCCCAATACCCATCTCCTCTGCTCCGAGAACATTCTGGGCGGCGACGATGTAGTTGGCATAGATGGCACCAAGACCAAGGCCGATGATCACGGTGAACAGCATGGCATCAATCTGGCCACTTCCTACGCCCATCGTTGAGAGCAGGAATAGTCCCAACGCGGCAACGGGAGGACCCGCGATTAGCCAAAGTTTGTAGCCCGTTCGACTGAGCAGGAATCCGCTGACGGTCGCGGTCGCAATGAGGCCGAGCATGAGCGGAATGAGGACCTCACCGCTGTTTGTGGCGCTCACACCGATGACTGCCTGCAGGAACAGCGGAAGGAACGAAAGAACCCCCATGAGGCCCACCCCAACCAGGAACATTCCGACACTAGATAGGGTGAATATCGAATTACGGAACAGCTTGAGGGGAATGACCGGATCGTCTGCAATGCGCTCCACTCGGATGAACGCGGCAAATGCCAAAATCGAAACCAGGCCAAGACCTACCACCTCAACGCTGTCCCATGCATACGTGGTTCCCCCCCAAGTCATCACCAGCAAGAGGGATGCGAGTGATGTTGTCAGGGCCGCCGTTCCGACGTAGTCCATCGCTTTTCCGGTTCTGCGCTGCTCAATGGGGAACTTGTATGACGTCACCGCTAGCGCAAGCAGGCCAATCGGCACGTTCACAAAGAACACCCAGCGCCACTCCAGGTTGTCGACAATGAAGCCGCCAATGAATGGACCGATGACACTGGCCATCCCGCCTATCGCGCCGAGCAGGCCTTGAATCCTGCCCCTTTCCGAGGGGGCGTACAGGTCTCCAACAGCGGCAACCGCGACGGGTAAAAGGGCCCCAGCGCCCACGCCTTGGAGGAATCGGAAGGCGATGAGTTCGTACATGGTCGCAGCTATGCCGGAAAGAATGGAACCCCCGATGAATACGGCGATGCCTACCAGGAAGACTGGCTTCCGACCATGACGATCGCTCAGCTTGCCAGCGATCGGCGTGGTGATGGAGGCGGAAAGGAGATATGCGGTGATGACCCACGCGTAGAGGCTTATGCCGCCCAGATCTCCGACGATGTGTGGTAGGCTCGTTCCCACGATGGTCTGGTCGAGGCTGGCTAGCAGCACGCCCAACCCCATGCCAATCATGATGTACGGTCTTGCCCGCCGTGCTGCAGGTCTGTTCCTGGCTGGGCCCGTCGACCCTGGTTCCTTCGCTCTCTCATCGGTTACTCTCATGGCGGTCCCTTCGTCGGTCGTGTTGAGTGCGACAGGGTTTTTATCATTGATGTTACTGAGGTAGTAACATGGCTGAGCTAGTCGCGGACCTCATGAAAATAGGCCTGACGGAGTACGAGGCCAGGGCCTACTCGGCCCTGGTGTCCATAAGCGAAGGGGGAGCGGGAGACGTTAGCAAAGAGAGCGGAATCCCGAGGGCGAGAGTGTACGATGTGATGGAGAGGCTCTCTTCCAAAGGATTCATCGAGGTCAGCGCTTCAAGACCGTCGAGGTACAAGGCGATTGAACCCAGGCACGTTATTCCCGGGATAATTGTTGAGTTGAACTCGGTAGTGGACAATATACTGGCGAGACTGCAGGAGAACGCAAAGAAGAGGGATAGAGGCCCAACTCTGGTCTGGCTGATTGGTGACGAAAAAGCCATCAACATCAGGATGTCAGAGCTGCTGCAAAGCGCCGGCAGATATGTGACACTGATCGCGGGGAATAGGACCCTGCTTCTTGGATCCGCGGCGTTGATAGCGAAGATCTCTGAGAGGGCTACCGTTACAGTGGTCACCGAACGCGACGCGGATGCATTCAAGGGTCTGTTCGGTCGGGCAGAAATCTGGAGGGCAAACAGACCGCTCCTATTGGATGAGCGCCGGCCGCGGGTATTCGATTATCCTTCGAGGGAGGGGGGAAAGGCGTTCATCATTGAGCTCATCATGGTTTCCGACAACGATTCACTGGTCGTCTATCGGCAAGATGGAAAACGGCTGGCGATGGGGATAGAAGACAGCATCATCGATTCTTGGCTACGTTCCTCAGTCAGGGACGTCACGCAAAGCGCGAAACGTCTCTAATGGTTGCAAGTCAACTGAACTCACCATTCTTAGAATCCATATGTCCTGTCTTGCAGTCTAATCAGATTGGTCGCGTCGCTAGCGCACCTGGCACTTCGGGCATTCGGGACCGGACACGACATATCGCTTCTGCGCACGGTTGCACAGCGATGCGGTCTTCGAGGAGTTGAATCGGATGTTCGCGGTCGAGGGCACTAGCCAGCAATAAGAAACTGCCCAAACCGCGATTAATCCAGATCGAGAAACATTTCCAATTCCAGGAGAAAATATAAATGCTGGATAAATCGAGTGGTGGGTCTGTCCGGATTTGAACCGGAGTCACCAGCACCCCAAGCTGGAAGGATACCAAGCTACCCCACAGACCCGGAAGAATAGGGGTTTGATGAAGGGGTTTAGCCCAGCGGAATGATCTCGTCCACCAGGTCCGCGTGCGCAACGATCATGCGCCTGCAGCAGTAGCGCGTCAGGCCCAGATCGTCGAGCACTGCCTGGGGGTCCTCGCCCAGCTGCACCCTCTTCACGAAGGTTTGGTACGAGGACCCAATGACCTTCCCGCAGGTGAAACAGCGGACGGGTATGATCATTTAGCTCACCTGTAGGACTTCTGGCGCTTCTTGCGCGCGCCGCGCCCGAGCGGCTTCTTCGGCAGCTTGCGCCTCGGGTCCGAAACCACGAGCGTCCTGTCGATCTGTTTGAATGTCCGCTCCAGTTCCTCGTCCTTGAAGTACTCGACCAGGCCCTTGGCGATTGCCGTTCGCACCGCCTCCGCCTGCCCGATCACTCCGCCTCCGCTCACGCTCACGTCTATGTCCACCTTGGCGGCCCGCTCCGGTGCGAGCTGCAAGGGCTCCATGATCTTTAGCTTCGCAAGCTCGGGAGTAAGGATCTCGACCGGCACGCTGTTCACGCGCACCTTGCCGCTGCCGTTCTTGACGGACGCGCGGGCGACCGCCGTCTTCCTCTTCCCGCTCGTGTTTATCAGTTCTGCCATGAGGTTCACCTCACCTTGGATCCGAGGAACTGGGAGACCTCGCTCAGCGTCACGTAGCGCTCGCGGCTGAGCCTCTCGGTCGCTCCCTTGTACTTCGTGATCTCGGTCGACTCGAATTCCTTGGGCACGCCCACGTACACCTTCAGCAGGCGGTACGCGTCTCGTCCCTTCGTCCGGTCCCACGGTAACATACCGCGCACGGTGCGCTTGAATATGAGGTCCGCGCGCCGCGGGTAGAACGGTCCATGGATGACCTTGCCCCGGTCCTTCTTCTGCTTGAAACCCGCGAACACCTGCTCCTTCGAGCCGGTGATGATCGCCTTCTCTGCGTTCACCACGACGACCTGTTCGCCGGTCAGGATCTTCTTCGCGACGGTGGTGCACAGCCTTCCCAGGATGTTGTCGCTCGCATCGATCACAGTGACCATTTGCTCACCCCATGATTCGCACGTCCCTTCCGCTCGGCGACTCGCGCACGAGGTCAGGGATCGTAAGCTGCCTTCCGCCCGCCTGCTCGATCTTCTTCTTCGCCGACTCGGAGAATTTGTACGCGGCGACGGTGAGCTTCTTGTTGATCGCCCCCGCCCCGAGGACCTTCCCCGGCACGACGATGATGTCTCCTTCCTTCGCGTAGCGCTCCAGTCGGCTGAGGTTCACTTCCGCCCAGCTGCGGGCGGGTTTCTCTAGTCGGAGCGCAATGTCTCGCCAGATCTCGACGCCCTTCTCCCTGGAGCTCGCCTTCAGCGAATCGACGAGGAGCACCAGGTTGGGGTCCGTCTTCTTGGTATCCTTCATAGTTCTGACTCTCCCGACATTGGGTAGGGGCTCTAATAGAGAGGTCGTTAATAAAGGTTGCCTGCCGATGGGACGCGTTCCAGCGGAGCCTGATCCGTCTATCTGGCTCATTCACGTTTCAAGGGCGCCGGTTCTCGCCGCAGCGAGGCACATTCGTTCCGTCATCGCCTTCTCATGTTCGCGGCGCGCTGGTTGGTTCGAGGGCGATCCGGCTTCCTCGGCTTCTCTCGGCGCCTCTTCTCCTTGACGACCTTTATCTTCGTCACCGGCGCCTCGGCCATTATCAGTTCCAGTTGGACCATCTTCCTTCCCGGATGTGTCAATCAAGGCGTTTGGGAGTATAAAAGGGAACACGTCCCTCGTCGGATGTCCTCGAGCGCGGGCGGGCACCAGCACAAACCGAGAGCACTTAAATATGCCCTCCCTGATAACGCTTAGGATACCTAGGTGTTCTAATGATCCGCTTTGGCCCCGCTGGCATTCCACTTTCTTGCAAGGGACGGACGCTGAAGGACGGCATCGAGGATGTTCACAACCTCGGCCTCAACGCGATGGAGGTGCAGATGGTGCGCGTGAACGTCGTCGAGCGCATGCCGGACGAGGAGGAGGTCGGCGTGACCCCCGCCAAGGCAGAGACGGACCTGATCGTCGAGATCGTCCGGCACAAGGGGAAGAAGGAGGTGCGGATCTCCGACCTCGACGAGGAGATCGAGGAGGACGACACGCTCGTCACTCTTGCCTCAGGTCTAGTTCAGAACTTCAAGGAGCTCGAGGAGCTCGGGAAGATGGGGAAGGAGCTGGACGTCGAGCTGAGCATGCACACCCCTTACTACATGGACCTCGCGATCAACAACGAGCTGACGACGAAGTCGATGGACTCGATCCGCTGGGCGGGCCTGATGGCTCACCACATGGGCGGGGTGATGGTCACCACGCACATCGGCCTTTACGGAAAGCTTTCCAAGAAGAAGGCGACCGAGAACATCCACGAGAACATCGGCGAGGTCGCGGACTGGTGGAAGCAATACAAGATCAAGCCCAAGCTCGGGCTGGAGATCTCCGGCAGGCAGGAGGTCTGGGGTTCGCTGGCCGAGGTGCTCAATCTCTGCGACGACATCAAGGGCCCGGTCCCGGTCATCAACTTCGCGCACTACCACGCGCGCGAGGAAGGCGTGCTGAAAGAGCCGGCGGACTTCGGCGAGCTCTTCGACAAGACGAAGAAGTACGTCGGCAGCTTGTACTACACTCACTTCTCGGGCGTCGAGCACGAGGCGGGCAACGAGAAGCGCGTCACCCCCATCAAGAAGGGCGACCTGCGCTTCGAGCCCTTGGCCGAGTATCTGGTCGACGAGAACCCCAACTGCACGATCATCTCGTCCTCGCCGCTGCTCGAGCACGACGCGATGTACATGAAGGTCATCTACGAGCGCATCCTCACCAAGAAAGTGACCAAGGAGGTCAAGGGCAAGAAGGAGGAAAAGGAGGAGAAGCCGGAGAAGGAGGAGAAGGCGAAGAGCGGCAAGAAGAAGGACAACAAGAAGGAGAAGGGCAAGCCGTCCTCCAAGAAGCAGCCCGCCAAGCCGACGAAGCGTTCCTCCCGCTACGAAGAAGAGGAAGAAGAAGACGAAGATGATGATGAATGAGGGAATCCTCCGCCTACATCATTTCTGAGGTGCAGCGCGCCCTGGAGAGGGTGGATGATCGCTGCATCGAGGCTCTCGTGAGCGCGATCATCAGCGCGAAGAAGGTCTTCGTCTACGGGGTCGGGCGATCGGGCCTCGTGGCTCAAGCCTTCAGCGTTCGTCTCGTTCAGATGGGGCTTGACGTGCATTTCATCGGCGAGAGCACGACGCCGATCGTCGAGGAGGGTGATCTGGTGCTCATCGTCTCGAACACCGGAGAAACGATGTCCGCGGTTCAGACGGCGAACATCGTCGGAAGGGTGGGCGCGAAGGTGGCGCTGATAACGAGCACGAGGCACTCGAAGCTGGGAAGCGCCTCGAACATCATCGTCGAGATCCCGATCACTAAAGATGAGATGAGGCCGACGATGGCCCCTCTGGGCACGCTCTTCGAGGCCTCCGCGTACATGTTCCTCGATTCCCTCGTACCTGTCCTCATGCAACGCATGAAGCTCACGGAGAGCTTGATGCGCAAGCGCCACGCGATCTGGGTCTAGGATCTACTGCTTCGGCTCGTTCTTCAAGCGCCGGTGCTTGACGGTCTCCCCGAAATACGGGTTCTGATGCTTGTCCCAATAGATTGCGAACGGTCTGGTGACCGGCACTCCCCTATCGATCCGGTATGCCTCGATCTCTCGGTTGACCGGATCGATGACCACCGCGGCGTGGTACGGCTGCCCGAACATACTGTTCTGCGTGTCCACGTCGGTGCTCGAGAGGAAGCATCTGTGCCCGGGATGAGAGTGGTACCAGCCGACCAGCAGGAAGTCGAACCCGCAGTCGTCCATTGAGGCGAAAAGCCTCTCCATTCCCTCTCGCTGGAACCGCACCCTCACCGAGGTGGCCTCGAGGTCCGATGTCGCCACGTCCCGCACGATGGAGTAGGTCATGCCCTGGTGCCGGTAGACGTTGCCGAGGAGGAAGCCCATAACCTCCAGGCGGTCGGATGCGCCAGAAGCGGCGTGATTGCGGATTTTCTCTTCCGCCATTTTGGAAATGAATAAGTCCGTTCTCTCTCGATCGCTTTCCAGCAATTGCTTCGATTTCTCGGAGAGCCAGCGATGCGCGCCCCTGCGCTCCAGCGGTGGCGGCGCCCTCTCCTCGAGCGCGGGATCGTTCGCTCCCACCACCTTGGGGGGCTTCAATTCCCGCTCACCACCTTGGGCGGGGGCGCTTTCATCGTCGGCAGGTGCCTGGTCTTGTGAGTGTTGAAGTACTGTGCCGCCGCCGTGCAAGACTCAGTGCCGAAGGGGCTGAGCGGGTTCGGGTTCAGAAGCAGGAACTCGATGCCCTTGATGAACAGGAGGATAGTAGAGTTGAAGTTCCACTCTTCTAGGAGCTTGTTGCAAAGCAACCCCCCATCCTCTGGCATCATTATGTTGGGGTGAAAGATCGGCGTCGCCCATTGGACCTGAGGTTTTTCGAACGGATAGTCGGGGGTGATCTTCATCACGAACTTGTGGTTGAAGCGCCTCTGCACCTCGCCGCCGCGCCACTCGTGGGCGGGGATCTGCTGCAGATTGACGTCGATCCGCAGAGGGAATTCGAGCCTCGTTCCGGCCCCCAGCTCGATCGGGTGGCGCGTGCTCCTCTGGCAAATGGCGAGTTCGTTCCTCACCCGGGCGGTTAGCACCTCGGGTGGGAGGGGCATCAGCCGCCCTCAGGGTCCGGAATGAGCTCGAGCTCGTCGCTGTTCGTCAGTCCGGATTCCAGGACCGACTGCTGACCGCGAAGCAGCTTCTTGCCCTTGCGTATCACGTACGCTCCGGCGTCCTTCTCCCAATAGCCCGCGGCGCCCTCGATGATCTCCTGGACCGTGTTCTCCTCTTCGAGCTCCATGTCCACGCTCGAGCCCGTCTCGGCGTTCCTCACCCGCACTCGCACCGTCATCCTATCACGTCCCTCGGACCGGCCTGGAGCGTTGTTAACCCTATCTGTCACAGTTAGGCTACGTGATTATCTGCCGAGATAGGCCAGCTAAGCATGGACAGGGCATTCTGGGTCGCGGGAGACCTCGACGGTTTCGTAGGCATTTCGGAGCCCATCGTAGTAGAGGATGTGAGCGATGCAGTCGTCCTCGTGCCCGGAGGCGAGCTTCAGCCCTTCGCGGACCTGCAACGCCGCGATGATACTCGTCGTGGTGATCTCCGCCGCGAACCTCGGCTGGAAGTAGGAGACGTCGTTCCCGCTGCAGCTGAATCGTTTCTCGAGCACCTTCGCGTGCGTTCGGTTGGTGGCGCATTGGAGGCACGGTGAATCTGGTGGGACGACCACCTGCACCTTTCCTCTCGTCCCAAGCGTGCCGCCGTCGATGAACGGGATCCTTAGATGGTACGCGTGGGCGTTCAAGTGCAAGCGAGCGCCCACGTTGTCGAGGCAACCAAAGACCAGGTCGTGCTCTCTTAGGACGCCTGCGGGAATGCTCTCGATGCGCGAGTCGAAGGCGAACACGCTCGCGTCCGGGTTGAGATGCCTGGCTCTCTCGGACAATACCAAAGCCTTGCTGCGCTTCAGCTCCGCGTCCTCGCTCGTGAAGAACATGCAGCGATTGAGGTTCGTGAGCGCCACGCGGTCCATGTCCACGATGGTGACGGATCCGAAGCCAGATAGCAGTAGGTTCTTCACGACCTCGTTGCCGAGGGCGCCGGCCCCTACCACCAGGCAGCGCTTCGAGCGCACCGCGTCGACGTCGATCCAGCCCACTCTTCGAGAACGGTCCAGACGGTCGCCGTCGAGCTCTTCGGGGGTGAGCGCTCCGGCCATGCCCTAGGCCAGGCCGAATGGCTACAAAATGCAATCGGCGAGAGGCAGCTTTCGTGATAATCTGCCTAGAGCTTCAGCAGCACCAGCACGAAGAAGAGCACGTACAGCACGCCGCCGAGCATCAGACCGGACATGTGTAGCTCCCGGTGGCTCGACCTCCAGTACAGTACCGACCCGCTCAGCAGGGCGATGCCGATCGCGCATGCCTGCAGGAACTGCGTAGTGTTGTTGAGGTCGATGTGCCAATCGGTGAGCAGGATGCCGATCGTCACCGGGAAGCAGCTTTGGAAGACCATCGCCCCCGTTACGTTGCCGATCGCGAACGTGTCCTTTCCTTCGCGTATCCAGAGCACCGAGTTGAACTTCTCCGGCAGCTCGGTCGCGATGGGGGCGACGATGAGCGCGAGGATCAGCGGGTTCAGCCCGATCGAGGCCGCGGTCGAGTTGATCTGCTGCACGAACACGTTCGCGCCGACGATGATGGCCAGCAGCCCCATGATCGTCTGCACGAAGATGAGGAAGGTCGGCGGCTCGGGCACGTCCGTAAAGGCCTTCCTGAAGCTCTCGCTCACATCATCGGGGTTGTCGGGCTCCGGCCTCGGCTTGCCCGTCATCCGGTCGATGTACTTCTGGAAATGCAGGCACTTGAGGTCCTCCTCCTCGCACCCGCCCTCCCCTTTCTTCACCGTGATGTAGGTGTAGTACGCGTAGAGCGGTATGAGCGTGAATCCGACCACCCAGCGCACGATCTGCAGCTCGGGGGGCATGAACGCCGCGACGACCGCGAGGCTGTACGCGAGCAAGAAGAACTTCAGATCGCGGCGGATCAGCTTCCCATTGATGTGGAGCGTGTTCGTCTGGCGACGCTTGCGGAACGCCAGCAGCGCCACACCGCAAACGAACATCGTCAGGGTCGCGAGCATGAACGGGGCGCCGAGGATCGCGCCGACGCCGATCTCTTGGCCAGTGCCCCCGCCGATGAAAAGGATCGCAATTAAGGGGATGAGGGTCTCGGGCATCGCGGTGCCGACGGCGGCGAGCACGCTTCCCACCGCACCCTCGGACAGCTTGAACCTCTTCCCGAGCCATTCAACGCTGTTCGTGAAGTACTCGCAGCCGGCGAGTATGACGACGAAGCTGAGCAGGAAGAGGATGATATCCATCGTATCTGGCGCACCCATGGTCTGGTCGGATAAAAAAGTTTCACCAGAGGTTTTCTCTTGTCCAGACTGCCACAACAGGAACGCGAGTTCGAAAAGCTTGATTAGCCACGACGCGATAGCGCGCACTCAGGTAGAGCATGCAGGGCGATTTCGTCGTCACCCCTTGGGAGGTCTCCGGAGAGATCGACTACGACCTCCTGATCCAGAAATTCGGGACCAAGAAGATCGACGAGGACATGCTCTCCAGGCTGGAGAAGTATGCGCCGTTGCATCCGATGCTGCGCCGTGGCATCATGTACTCGCAGCGCGACTTGGAGTGGCTCCTGGACAAGTACGACAGGGGCGAGAAGTTCGTGCTCTACACCGGGCGGGGGCCTTCGGGGCACACGCATCTCGGTCACCTGATGCCCTGGATCTTCACGAAGTGGCTGCAGGATGTCTTCGGAGCGGAGCTCTATTTCCAGATGACCGATGACGAGAAGTTCCTGTTCAACGAGGAGTCGACGCAGGCGCAGACGCTCAACATGGCGTACGAGAACGCGCTGGACGTGATCGCGCTCGGCTTCGACGTCAGCAAGACGAAGATCATCGTGGACACGAAGAACATCGACGTGCTGTACCCGCTCGCGCTCAAGGTCGCGAAGAAGGTGACCTTCTCGACCGCGAAGGCGGTGTTCGGGTTCGACAACTCCACGAACATCGGCTCGATATTCTACACCAGCATGCAGTCCGCGCCTGCCTTCCTCCCTTCGGAGCTGAAAGGGAAGAACGTGCCCATTCTCATCCCGTGTGGCATCGATCAGGACCCGCACTTCCGCGTAACGAGGGACGTGGCGGAGGGCCTCGGCTACTACAAACCGGCGCTCATCCACAGCAAGATGTTCCCAGGACTCACCGGCAGCGACAAGATGTCTTCCTCGGTGCCGGAGTCCACGATATTCACCACCGATCCTCCGAAAGTCGTCAAGAAGAAGATCGCGAACGCGTTCACGGGCGGGGCAGTCTCCGCCGAGGAGCAACGCAAGACCGGCGGAAAACCAGAGATCTGCGCGGTCTACAAGTATCAATACTACCTGTTCGAACCAGACGACGCGCAGATGGACGCGCTGGCGGCGAAGTGCCGCAAGGGCGAGATCCTCTGCGGTGAGTGCAAGAAGTACTTGTCAGAAAGGCTCGTCAAGTTCCTCGAGGAGCACCAGAAGAAGCGCGAGGAAGCGAGGGGGAAGCTGGGCGAGTTCCTGATGAAGTCCTGAGCGGCGAGACGACCGTTCGCGGTGGCGACCGTCAAATACCCGGACCGAC
The DNA here is from genome assembly GCA_035506675.1 of Methanomassiliicoccales archaeon. Lineage (GTDB taxonomy): Archaea > Thermoplasmatota > Thermoplasmata > Methanomassiliicoccales > UBA472 > JAJRAL01. Next base: position 90,294 of record DATJOX010000041.1, on the reverse strand, counting down.
CAAGCTCCTGCTATGAGGAAGCTCTACCTCTTTCTGTCGCTGAGCATCGACGGGCGGTTCGAAGGTGCGAACCACGACATTTCCTGGCACCATATCGACGACGAGACCAACAAGTTCGCTCTGGAACAGCTGAGGCAGACCGACCTCTACCTCTGGGGGAGGCGAGTCTATCAGCTGATGGAGGGCTACTGGCCGATGGCCGAGGAGAACCCTTCGACATCGGTGGACGATCGCGAGATCGCCCATCTTCTCAACACCACGAAGAAGATTGTGTACTCTAGGACGCTCGCGAGCGCGCAGGAGAGCGGGAAATGGAGGAACGTTGTTCTTGCCCGAGACGTAGATGTGGGGGAGATCAAGAGACTGAAGGATCTCCCCGGGAAGGACATCGGGGTCGGCGGTTCCAACCTCGCGGTCACCCTCCTGAAGGCCGGCCTCATCGACGAGCTCCGCTTCATGATCATCCCCGTCGTCGTGGGCGAGGGGACGACCGTGTTCTCGGGGTTCGATGACAAGCACGAACTCGAACTCCTGGAGACGCGCAAGTTCGCCTCCGGGAACGTGCTGGTTCGTTATCGGCCCAAGAGCGTCACATGAACGAGTGCCCGCGGCGAGGTCGATCTCCGCCAGCAGGTCCAGCCCTGATTGTGCATAAAATGCAAATAGCCTGGTGCTTTTCTCTGTCAGCATGAACGCCTCGGAGGTCAGGGAGGGGCTGAGCTATCAGGAGCGAAAGGTGCTCCTGACCCTGCGAAAGCTAGGTGGCGCAGCGACGCCAGAGCAGATCCTCGAGGCGGGCGGTTTCGGTTCGCAGGTCGAGGTCATGAACGGGGCATCTTGGCTGCAATCGAAGGAACTGGTCAAGATCTCCGAGAAGGCGCAGAAAGTCTACTCGCTGAAGAACAAGGAGATCGTCGCGAAGGGCCTTCCAGAGCGACGAGCCCTAGTCATGATCGGCGCATCGAACGGGATCATAAAGATGCCCGATCTGGAGGCCTCCCTGGGCAAGGGGGACACGCCGGTCGCGATCGGCTGGCTGCGCCGCAAGAACCTGGTCCGCATGGAGAAGGGGCCAGAGGGAACGCTCATCACTCTAACCGAAATCGGGAAGGCCGCGCTGGCGGCCGAGACCGATGACGAGAAGGTCCTCAAGCAGCTGATGGACAAGGACCTGGGCGAGGCGGATGTAAGGCCAGAGATCATCGCGCAGCTGAAGGGCCGCCAGGACCTTATCGCCGAGAAGCAGATCGTTTCACGTTCGCTCGAGCTCGCCCCGCTTGGCAACGAGGTTCTCGCGCTCGGCATCGAATTGAAGGAGGAAGCTGCGCAGCTCACCTCCGAGATGCTTCAGACCGGCAAGTGGAAGGACGTCACGTTCCGCAAGTACGACGTGCGCACGTTCGCTCCCGCCGAGTATTCCGTCAAGAAGCATCCGCTCACGAGGATCGCGGACGAGGTCCGGCGCATCTTCCTGCAGATGGGGTTCACGGAGATCGACGACGAATACGTGCAGTCGGCGTTCTGGAACATGGACGCGCTCTTCACGCCTCAGGACCACCCAGCAAGAGATCAGCAGGACACGTTCTACCTCAAGAACCCTGCAAAGATCGTGCTGGAGAACGAGGAGCTCGTGCAGATGATCAAGTCGATCCACGAGAACGGGGGCAGCTCCGGCTCGCTCGGCTGGAGGTACGCTTGGTCGCGGGAAGAGGCGGAGAAGGCATTATTGCGCACGCACACCACCGTAAGCACCATACGCTATCTCTCGCAGCACACCGAGCCGCCGGTCAAGGTTTTCTCGCTTTCACGCGTCTTCCGCAACGAGGCCATCGACGCCACGCACCTCCCGGAGTTCGCGCAGATCGAGGGCATCCTGATGGAGAAGGATGCTTCGTTCGACATGCTGGTCGGTGTGCTCAAGGAGTTCTACTCGAAGATGGGCTTCGACGAGATACGCGTGCGTCCCGGCTACTTCCCCTACACGGAGCCTTCCCTCGAGGTCGAGGTCTTTTACAATGGCAAGTGGATGGAGCTCGGGGGCGCGGGCATATTCCGTCCCGAGGTCACCGCTCCCTACGGCATCAAGTACCCGGTGCTCGCCTGGGGGCAGGGCTTCGAACGCCTGGCGATGCTGCGTTGGGGCCTGAAGGACATACGAGAGCTCTACGCCACTGACATGGACATCCTGAGACAGAGTAGGATCTTCTGACCGCTCACTCGCCCCACTTCTTCGGGGGATTGGCCTTCGCCTCGAACTCGCGCGCCCGCTCCGGCATCTGCGCCATTTGATAGGCTTCAGCGAGCGCCGAGTACCATTCCTTCTTGTCCTTCTTCTTCGTCATCGCGATGCTCTTGCTGAGATAGCGCAGCGCCTCGTTGGGGTTGTGCGCGCGGAGGTGCGCGATGCCGGCGAGGAGCTGTCCGCGCTCGATGATCTCGGGGTCCGGCTGCTGCTGCAGGCTCCAGTCGAGGACGCTCAGCGCATCCTTGCTCTTGCCGATCTGGATGAGAGTCTCCGCGATCTCGAGATTGAGCTGGGGACCGACGTCGAAGACTCTCTGCGCGTCCCTGAGCTTCGCCAACCCATCCTCGGCCTTCCCCGTGTCGCGCATCATCTTGCCTTCGATAAGGAGCCCCATCGCTATTTCCTCGGGGTTCGAGGAAGCCTGCATCTCGCCGCAGACCTCGGCGCAGTAGTTGTAGTCCTTGAGGGAGCGGGCCAGCTCGCCTTGCACGGTCCTCACCCTGGACGCATACCTCTCGGAGGGCGACTCGATCCCGGCGATGATCTCGAGGAGCGGTTCGTCGCCCTTGTCGATGAAGGCGCTGGGGCGCATCGCCACCAGCATCTCCGCCTCCTTCTTCCTCCCGGCCTTGATCAGGTGATACAGGCGCTCCCGCGGGTCCCCTTCCGACAACCAGTAGTCCGCGGCTCGGGAGTGATGCGCCTTGCTCTCCTCCCTCGTGAGCAGGGTCTCGATCTCCCTCGCGAGATCCTGCGGAAGGTCCACCATTCCCCGGCGGTCGACAGGCAACACCATCGCCGAGCTCTCGGGCAGCGCCTCGCGCCTGAACGGCCTTCGGAAAACGCACGCCCCTGCCACCAGCGGTTTGAGCTCCGGTGCCAGTGAACAATAGAAATCCGTGCCCTTGCTACGGCGGATGTCCAGCAGCGGTGCGAGCTCGATGCCCTCGCGCTGAGCGTACTCCGCCACGTCCGTCGCCCTTCTTTCCCCGCTCTCGGTGAGGAAGTATACCTTGCGCTTGTTCCTCCCGCGCTTGATGTGCGCCAGGCGCTCCTCGACCTCGCCGGTTTCCTTCAGTTTCTTGAGCTCGATAGCGGCGTGCGCCCGCGAGATCCCGAGGCTTCCAGCGATCCCGTCTTGACTGACATCGAAGGGTACATCGAAGCTGTCCTTCAACCGTTGGTACCTTCCCAGGTATATGATTATCCGCTCGCCTACGGTCAGACTGTTGGACATCGTCATCGGACCTACAAACGGGGTATTTAGAGTCAAGTCGGTGGCTATCACATGTAGCATAACCGGAGGCTGCCTGGAGGACTGCTGGCTCGCTTCGGAAAGGATTAATCGATGGTATTGCGTTCGGATTCGCGTGAGGCTACTGGTTTGCAGTCTCGAGGATCTCGCGAGCGTCAACATCCGCGACCGACTGCTCGAGATCGGAGGGTGGGATGAGAAGGGCACATTCCGCTCCTCGCCCTGGTACGCCAAGGGGAATGACGCGCTCGTCACCATCGAGCCGATCCATTTGTTCACCGACGATGTCGACGAAGAGGTGAGACAGAAGATTGCCATCGCCCCTGAGCAGATCGTCTTCTTGTCAAGGCACCGTGCTGCGTCAGGCATCCCCACGCTCACTGTCCATCCGATAGGCAACTTCGGCAAGGCGGAGTTCGGTGGCAAACCGGGGGCCCTAGTCCCCTCGGCTCCGGACCTGATGACCTGCACGCTGCTGAGGCTGAAGAAGCTGGCGACCGGCCTGCCCTTCCAAGTGGGGTTCGAAGTGACGCATCACGGTCCGACGTTGAGCACGCCCACGATGTTCATCGAAATAGGCAGCGGCGAGGACAACTGGGGCAACGTGGAGGCGGCGAAGGCAATCGCCAGAGCGCTGACGGAGACGACCGTGGACCGGTCGCCGAAAGCAATTGGGATAGGCGGCGGGCACTACGCCCCTCGTTTCACCGAGGTGATCGACACGAAGAGGGTCTCCTTCGGCCACATGATGCCATATTACTTCTCCGACAAGGCGAGCGACGAGGAGCTCCTGGACGCCATGCAGAAGGCCCTCCACAACACCGAGGACGCTAGGTTCGTCTACATCCACAAGAAGTCGATGAGCCGCTCCCGCGTCACCCATATCAGGGAGCTGGTGCACTCGCTGAACGCCGAGGCTATCGAGAGCGAGGATCTCGAGGACCGCTGATCACAGCTCGGTGCCGCAGATCGGGCAGAGCTTCCAGTTCGCCATCACCGCGGAGTTGCAGGTCGGGCAGACCTCGCCGCTCTGGACCGACTCCGCCGCAGAATGCCGTCGCTCCCGTCTCGATAGCACCTCTTCCTTGATCTCCTCATCCTCCGCGGGCTCGGTCCACTGATGCCTGGTCCGGCCGGTCGGCCGCAGGGCCGCCCTCAGCTCGTGATTGCCAGGCATCGCGCGGAAGCCTGCGCCGGTGCGAATGCGATGACGGTAGTCGAGGACCATCGTGAGCCCTCCAGAGACGGTCAGGACAGAGCCGAACACGGACACGAAGACCGCCGAGCCGTACGAGGATTGGACCGAGGCATCGCCGAAGACATCGCTGCTAAGGAAATAGACCAACGCTATCGTCGAGATCGCTCCGATGACCCCCGCTGCCAGGGCCGCTGGCGGTGAGATCCTTCTCAGTCGCTCGATCCCCCTCTCGCCCGCCAGCTCGAGCGCGGAAAGCACCGCGCAGGCGAATCCCACGAGGACGACGACGTAGGCGAGGAGGTACTTGTAGTTGGGAGCGGTGTTCGGGCCAGTCGCGAGGGTGTAGAGATCGTTGATGTAGAACGTGCGCACGACCGCGTGCGTTGCGGGATCGATGTGCGTCGCCCAAGGAAGCACGAACGAGGACGCGAGCATCGCCCCTCCGATGACGCAGAACAGGATTCCGATTTGCACGCCGGTCTGGGTCTTCGGTCTTATCCTCGTCTCCCAATCCGACTCCGACCTCATTCGCTTGCGCTCATCGCGTGCCAAGTGCGACACTCCTGCCCCGTGCATCCCGATAGGGCAGAATCAGTTACGCACGACCGTGCCCTTGACCTTTTCGCCCTTGATGGCGGCTTCGAGATCCACCAGGTCACGCCCGTCCACGATGTACACGGGGATGCGAGCGCGCATCGCGATCTCCGCGCCAAGGCGGTCGAAGACGTCCGAGGGGCCGGCGGAATGCAGACCCTTGTTCACCAGATCGTAGAGTTGCTGGTGCGTGATCTCCGAGAGCCTGGTCGCGTCCTTGTGCTTCTTCGGGTCGGCGGTGTACGCGGCATCTACTGAAGTGCCATTCACGATCCTCACCGCCCCGACCGCTTCCGCGACCATCGCCGCGACGGCATCGGTGGTGTGTCCAGGAACGGTCCCGCCCATTACCAGCACCTTGCCTTCGGTGGCTCCGAGCGTCGCCTCCTGAATGCTCTTCGGGACTTCGGGCATCGCCACGTCCCCGAGCGCCAGACGCAGAAGGTTGGCGTTCAGCCTCGTGACCGCGATCCCCAGATCGTCGAGCTGGTCCCTGGAAGCCCCGAGCTCCCGTCCAGTGCTGATGTAGTATCTCGCCACCCTGCCGCCCCCGCAGACCAGGATCAATTCATAGCGGTTGGCGAGGGTGCGCATCAGGGCCGAGAGCTTCTTGAGATAGGCCAGATCGCCCTCATCGGGGATCAGGATCGATCCGCCAAGGGAAACAACAATTCGGTCCGTTCTCATCACCAACAGATTTATAACGCCAATCCTTTTGGGTTGATAAAAAACCATAGGTTGACTGGCAAATGGCAAAGGCCGGAGAGACTCTAACCGACAGACAGAAATACGATTTCAAGCGAGCGCTAGAGGAGGTCAGGAACCTGAAGGGACGCGGGACCGAACTAATCTCAGTCTATGTGCCTCCAGAGAAGCAGATATCCGACGTCGCCGGGTACCTCCGCGGCGAATACTCGCAGTCGTCGAACATCAAGTCCCAGAGCACCAGGAAGGCGGTGCAGGGCGCGATCCAGTCGATACTCGCCCGCCTGAAGTACTTCAAGTCGCCTCCTCTGAACGGCGTCGTCTTCTTCGTCGGTGAAGTGGCCGCGGGCGGAGACCAGACGCGCATGGTGCAGCACGTGCTCGAGCCTCCGGAGCCGATCTCCTCGTTCCTCTACCGCTGCGATTCGCTGTTCTACCTCGAGCCTCTCGAGGGCATGCTCCTCGAGAAGAAGGCGTTCGGTCTGATAGTAATAGACCGGAGCGAGGCGACGCTGGGCATGCTGAGTGGCAAGAGGGTCACGGTCATCCGCAACATCCAATCCCTCGTACCGAGCAAGCACCGCATGGGCGGTCAATCGGCGCAGCGTTTCGAACGCCTGATCGAGATCGCCGCGAACGAGTTCTACAAGAAGATCGCAGACACTGCCACCGACGCATTCCTCAACAAGACGGAGCTCGTGGGCATTCTGGTCGGAGGCCCGGGCGCAACCAAGAACTTCTTCGTTGACCAAGGCTACCTGCATCACGAGCTGCAGAAGAAGGTCATAGATACCTTCGATACTGGTTACACAGACGAATACGGGCTGAAGGAGCTGGTGGAGCGCGCGAAGGACAAGCTCGTCGACCTCGACCTCATGCGTGAGAAGAAGCTGATCACTCGCCTGCTCGAAGAGATCCGCAAGCCCGACGGCGGCCTCGCGACCTATGGGGAGGAGCAGGTGAGAGACGCGATCCGCCACGGAGCCGTCGATACCGTTCTGCTTTCCGAGGGGTTGCGCAAGAAGCGCTATCCGATCGAGTGCCAGAACTGTGGGTGGAAGAACATGGTCACAGGCGACGAGCCTCCCGAACCCGTGAGATGCCCCGCATGCGGAGGCGCCACCGTGGTCGGCGAGGGCGTCGACATCGTCGACGATTTCTACGACCAGGCGGAAAAGATGGGCACGAAGGTCGAGCTGATCTCGCCTGATTCTGAAGAAGGCGAGATGCTGCTGAAGGCGTTCGGGGGCATCGCCGCCATACTGAGATTCAGGACGGGGGTGTGAGATTGGATCCCTACGAGCCATACGAACGCGCGGTCCGCCGCTTGGTCAGCGAGACTCTGTCTGCCATGGGCGTGAGTGTCGTGCTGGATGTCGAGCGCCCCGATTCCCAGATCGCCGCCGATTTCGCTTTTCCGTGCTTCCCGCTCGCGAAGGTGTTGCGCAAGCCTCCGGTGGCGATCGCGGAGGAGCTTGCAGCGAAGATCACTCCCTCACCGATGGTCGAGAAGGTCTTCGCCGAGAAGGGGTACCTCAACTTCCGCATTGACCAGGTCCGCCTGGCGAAGGAGACGCTCGACGCGATCCTGGACCAGAAGGATGGCTATGGCACCCTGGATGAGAAGGGAACGAGGGTACTTCTGGAACATACGTCCGTTAACCCTACAGGTCCGATTCACATCGGCAGGGCGAGGAACCCGATCATCGGTGACACGCTCGCCCGCTGCCTGAAACGTTGCGGGTACGAGGTCAGGACCGAGTACCTGGTGAACGATGTCGGCAAGCAGGTCGTGCTCCTCTCTTGGGGGGTGGAGAACGTGCCGCCGAGCGAGATCAATGTCGCTTCGGACCGCCAGAAGGACGACCATCTGCTGGTCGGTTACTATCAAAGGGCCAACGAGCTCCTCGAGTCCGACCCCGAGGTCGAGAAGCAGATCGCGGAGATGCTGCGCCGCTTCGAAGCGGGGGACGAGGAAGTGATCAGGCTCGTCCGCCGCACGACCGAGCGCATGCTTGCGGGTATCAAGTCCTCCCTGAGCGAGATAGGCATCACTCTGGATGGGTACACGTGGGAATCCCAGTTCATTCTGAACGGAGAGGCCAGGCAAGTAGTCGAGCGCCTCAAGCAGACGCCCTACTGCCACGAAGAGAACGGCGCCTACTATCTCGACCTCTCGGAGTTCGGGATCCACGGCCGGGACACCAAGTTCTTCTTCACCCGCTCGGACGGTACCACACTGTACACCACGCGGGACATCGCCTATCACCTCGACAAGTTCAGGCGCGCGGACCAGCTGATCAACGTCCTGGGAGAGGACCAGAAACTCGGTCTCGCGCATCTCGCGGCCGCGCTCAAGGTGCTCGGTGAGAAGCGGGCGCCGGAGAACGTCTTCTACGCTTTCGTTTCGCTCCCAGAAGGCCGCATGTCGACGCGCAAGGGGCGCGTCGTCTACCTCGACGACCTCATCGACGAGGCGGAGGAGAGGGCCCTAGATGAGGTCAGGAAGCGCCGCACCGACCTGAGCGAAGAACGCATGAAGCATATCGCGCACGACATTGGACGGGGAGCGCTGCGCTTCAACATCGTGCGCGTTCAGGCCGAGAAGGCGCTCGTCTTCAAGTGGGAGGAGGCGTTGAACTTCGAAGGCAACTCGGCGCCGTTCCTCCAGTATTCGCATGCGCGCTGCTGCTCGATCCTGAGGAAGGCAGGCGAGTACAAGAGAATCGCCGCCCCAGAGCTCTTGGTGGACGAGTACGAGAGAAAGCTTATCCGCGTCCTCGCACAATACCCGGGGGTAGTCCGGGAGAGCGGGGAAAAGCGGCGGATCCACGTGATGCCAGCCTACGGGCATGAGGTGGCGTCGGCGTTCAACCAATTCTACGCCTACGTGCCGGTGCTTCGTTCCGGGGGGCTTCAAGACGCGAGGCTGTCCCTGGTGGAGGCGACCATGTGGACCCTCCGGTCGGTACTCGATTCTCTCGGCATCGCTGCTCCGGAGGAGATGTGACCTTGCAGATCACGAAGCTCAAGGAAGAGGACAGGGGACACGTGCGGGCGCTCGAGCTCTTCATCATGAAGGAGTACTTCGAGGCGACCCTGCACCGCAAGTGGGACGACCTCAACCAGAACTTCGTGGACCAGCTCGGGGCGACCTCCAAGGGGGCGTTCGAGCACTACCTGGACTCCGGGCTTTCGTTCGTCGCCAAAGAGGACAAGCAGATCGTCGGGTTCGTTTTCGCGCAGATGGTAGAGTACATGAGCAACATCCCGAAGGCGGTCTGGATCGAGAACCTCGGCGTGCATCCCTCCTACCGCCGGCGCGGCATCGGCCACCAGCTGATGAAGAAGGTCGCTCAGGAAGCGAAGAAGAAGGGCGCGAAGGCAGTCACCAGCGCCATCATGCCGGACAACCCCCGCTCGGTCATGCTGCACAAGAAGGTCGGGTTCTTCATGGACGCGCGCAAGATCGCGTTCCTCGACCTCGAGAGCTACAAGTGATCAGCGGGAGAGGACGAACGTCTCCCTGCCGTACTTCTCTCGAATCAGCGAGTCGATCGTCGTACGCTCGTAGTGCGAGAGCGTGCCCTTGTCGATCTCCACCCCAAAGGTGCTCGAGAACCCGTCCACCAGCGCCTTCTTCACCCGGTCCATCGACGGCACCTCGCCGAGCTCCCTGGCGAGCGACGTGACCGAGTCCTTGGTCCTCCCCTTCTTGCGCATGCGCAGCACGTCGAACATCACGTCGAAGTCGGTGTCCACCATGAGTGTGCCGTGCTGCAATACCACGTCCCACTTGCGCGTTTGCGCCGATCCGGAGATCTTGCGCTTGTTCACGAGCACATCGTTCGCGGGCTTGAACTCCGCCTTCAGCCCGAGGATGTCGAGCGCCTTGATGATGCCCTGACAGACCTCCTCGAACGTCTCCTCCGGCGGATTGGGCACGACCTCGTTGTCTAGAGCCAGTGCATAAATCACCTGCCCTGGGTCGGTATAGATCGCGCTGCCCCCGCTCACCCTCCGCACCATCGCGACGTTGTGACGCTTGACCGCCTCGAGGTCAACCGCCTCCTCAACGCGCTCGAAGTATCCCAGCGACACGGTCGGCTTCTCGCGCACGTAGAGATGCAGGGTGTTCGGGACGATGCGCAGGTGCCGCGCCATGAGGATCGCTTCGTCGGTGGCGACCGTGCGCACCGCGTCCGACGGACCATCGTCTAGCAAGCGCCAGAGCATCGCTCTGAAAGAAGAGTCGGGGGTTAAGAACGCTTCGCGTCGTCCGCGAAAGAATGAAAAATGAAGAGGGTTGAAAGGGTTTCCGCTACTTCTTCTTCTGCTGGGGCTCGGTCGGCTTCTTGCCGACGGTCTCCTCGCCCTTCTTCTTGCGCCCGAGCTTCGGGAGCCTCTTGCGCATGTAGAAGAGCACGATGACCACGATGATCACCGCGAAGATTCCGCCGTAGAGCGCCACCGCCTTCCAGGCCGCCTCGTTCACCGTCACGACCAGCGTGTCGGTGTTGTCGGCCTTGTTTATCTCACCGACGGTGGACGCGCTGCCAAGGATGGTGTAGTTGCCCTTGGTGTCGGGGGTCCACTTGAAGGTGATCAGACCGTACTCGCCCGGCTTCAACTGGGTCGCGGGGGTGCCGTTCACGGTCATGTCCGTGCTCGTGCCGATGCTCGTCTTCGAACCGCTCGCGGAGAGGATGAAGAACTCCACGGTCGGCGTTCCGGCGAGCAGGGTGCCCACGTTCGTCAGGTTGACCGTTATCGTGCCAGTCTCGCCCTCGCTCAGAACCGTCGGCGAGACGCTCATGGAGATCATGCGCAGGTCCGGCCGCGGCTGGGAGGTCACGGTGAAAGACATCGTCTTGTTCGCCGCGTTGTTCAACTGGTCCTTCACGGTCAGCTTGATCGTGTAGGTATTGATGCCCGTGTAGTAGAAGCCGTTGGGGTATTGCGCGGTGCTCGCGACGTAGTTGCCGTACAGAACCACTCCGTTACCCATGTTCCAGGTGAAGTTCAGAGAGTTGAACGGCTCGAACTGCGAATAGGTCGCGTTCGCGTTGAGCACCAGGGTCTGGTTCTCCTGAGCGGTGAGGATCGAAGCGGTCGAGCCGCTCTTGCTCACGAAGAAGGAGATCGTCGGAGGCGTCTTGTCCGCCACTTTGACGACGATCGACTTCAGGCTGTAGTGTCCGGCGACGTCCGTCACGTTGAGCACCAGATTGAAGGTGCCCGGGCGAGCGTAGGTCTTGGTCACGTTCACGTTCTGCCCGACGCCCACGGTGGTCGTGTTGCCGTCGCCCCAGGTCCAAACGTAGGTCTTGATGACGCCCACGTCAGCGTTCGAGGCGATGTGGTCGTACGACAGTCCGCCGTTGAACACGGTCGCGGAGTTCTGGTCGAGGTTCAACTGGCCGGCGGAGACGGTCTTGTTCACGACGGAGAAGTCCGCCACTGGGTTGATGCCGTCCGCCTTGATGTAGAAGGTGTTCGTCGCGGTCAGACCCGCCACGTCCGTCACGGTCAGGACGACCGTGATGTTGAACGAGGCTGCCCCAAATGTGAACGTCGTCCAGGCGCTTGCAATCGGTCCGACAGCGCCCACTCCTACGAAGTTCCAGCTGTACTTCAGTGGGTTGCCGTTGGGGTCAGAGGAGCCGTTGCCGGTGAACACTATCGGCTTGTTCGTCGAGACGATGTAGTATAGAAGCTGGCCACTGGTTCCCGTCACCGCGTAAGCCGTGTTGGACGGAACCCCGACCGCGCCCACCGCGTTCGGAGCCACCGACTTCTGGATGCCCATCGTCACCTGCTCGTAGACGCCGGTCGGGCGCTGCGTGGTCGAGATGGTCACATTGAGATAGCCGGAGACCGTCACGTAGGTCGACTGCGTGGTGTTGCTCGTCATCTCGTACCCGTTCGGCCAGTCCAAGGTGGTCGTAAAGGCCATCGAGGGGGTCGCGTACTTGCAATACCCGAGCACCGTATACGAGTTGTAGCCGTTGCCGAGGGTGGTCTGCGCATTGTACTGGGTGCGCGAGCTCAGGACGTACGGGGTCTTCGCGCTGACGCTGCCCGTCAGGCCGCTGAAGGCGAACTGCGAGAAGTCCGTGCTGCCAACGATGAAGCTGGTGCTGTTGACCTTCGTCATGAAGTCAGAGGTGGCGTTCACGGGCCCGAACGATTGCGCTCGAGCGGTGAAGGCGTTGACCTCCGCCTGCGTCACCGTGCCGTCGCCGTTACCGAACGCGAAGTCGATCTGCATGCGGATGTTCGGTATGCCGTAGGCGATGTTGGCCATCGGCATGTCGAATCCCGCGTTCAGGGTGCGCGTCAGGTTGAAGGTGTTCCAGTTGTTGTTCGCGAACACCACGTTGCTGACGTCGGACTGCCCGGTCGCAGTGGAGACATTCACGCGGTTGAAGAGCACTGGGCTCGCCGGAAGGATCGTCTGTGCGGTCATGTTCGCCGTCGCGTCCGTGGCGTCGACGATCATGTTGAAGTTGCCCGCGTAGGCGTCGAACTTGAAGCCGTTCGATCCGACGGTTCGCGCCTGCACGATCCTCATGTCCACATCAAGCGCGGTGTTGGTGCTGACCAGGTACGCGGTCACGCCCGTCGCCGGGACGTTGTCCCGATAGACGAAGCCAGTGACAGCGACCGCCGGGTTAAGGGCGAAGGCCACCGGGGTGATCGCGGAAGCGGTCACCGTGAACGTGCCGACCTCTTGCTCAAGGTCCGGCGCGGTCACGATCACCTTGTAGGTGCCGGGGAACACGTTGACCGAGCTCGTTCCGGTGAAGGTCGGGATGCTCCTCTGGAGCTTGCTCACGGAGTTCACGTCGTAAATCTTAACCACGACGTTCGCTGCGTTCGCTCCGCCGACCGCCTGCGTGATCGTGAACGATAGCGTCCCGGTCGTCGCCGGCAGCGTTACCAGGTTCAGGGCGACCGGCCCGGTGCCGGTGAACTTGACGATGCTGGGGTACTCGACGTTCGAGTATACACTGGGCTTAGAGACCGTCAGGAGATAGTATCCCGGGAGGACTGCGTTTGTCCCAGTTCCGAGGAACGTCACCAGACCGCCAGCGTCGCTTGTGGCCGTGTATTGCTTCGACGTGTGAACCTCAGTTATCGTCGCAGTGGCTCCCTGAACGGGGTTAGCGGCACTGTCAACTACATTGAACGAAATCTGTGCATTGGATGCCACGGCAGCACTGACGGTCGCGCTCGGCATGATAAACGCCAAGGACGACAAGAGCAGAGCTGCAACCAGCATGCCTGTTGCCAATTTCCTCGCTCGCATTTCTGTCATCACTTCCCTCCCTCACGGTTCCTAGCAGTGTCCTTGAGTCCCCTGAGTAAGGATTAGAGTGCCGAATACGTTGGTGCTAGATAAAGCTTGCTTAAAGGAAAGAGGATACTGGCTCGTCCAGAAAGTCCCCTCCTGCGACGGAATGTTATCGCTAGTATCGGGGCGCAAATGTCGGCGCTTAGGTGACGATCTCCTCGAGCCTTTCCTCGAGGATCGCGTTGCGCACTTCCTTCGCGAGCCTTCGTCCCGTCGACATCTCCGTGCGCCAAAGCGTGTTGCCGTACGAGTGCCCCACGTTCATGTGCACGTTCGTGCCCCCTCCGATGCGCGGCGCGACGTCGTAGATGAAGAAGTTGAGGTCCTTGTCGACGCAGGTCTGCAAGCAGAACGGGCCGATGATGCCGGGCGCGAAGTGCTTCTGCGTCGCCGCGACGTACTTCTCCGCAAGCTCGAAGGCGTTCTCGAGCAAGGATTCGCGCAGCGTGGCGGAGTTGTGCCCGCAGACCGTATATTCGGGCACCCTCTGCCCCTCGTTCAATGTCATCTGCTGCGGGGCGGGCAGCCTGACGTGCCCGTCGAGGGAGCTCTCGAACCGCCAGTCGATGCCTAGCAGTTCAATCTTCGACGTGCGCTCTTCTAGCGGCGAGTAGAAGAAGTCGAGATTGAAGACCGGACCGATGATGTACTCTTCCATCCTCGCATAGGCGAGGTTCTCCTTGTCGATCACTCCTTGCTTCAGAAGCTGCTTCGACTTCTCCTGGTACTCCTCGTAGGAAGCGGCCGTGAAGAAGCCGCGCTCGAGCTTCTTCTTCGCGTGGTGCAGTTTGACGATCGTCAGCCGGTCGATGTCCTCGGGCTTCTCGATCTTGCGGGGGTAGGGAAGGCCTGCCTGCTCGAGCAGCCAGTAATAGTCTCGCTCAAGGCCGCGGTCCTCGCTGCGCAGGAGGTTCCTGCTTCCCACCATCGGGAGCTCGAACTCGTCCTCTACCGCGTCCATGCCGATGTAGGACGTGAAGGATCGATTGGGAACGAAGAGCACATTGTCCTTCATGAGTCGCTGCTGAACCGCGCCGCCAATAATGTCCTGGAAGTGCTTGAGGGAGATGACCTCGTCGACTATGCCCCGGCGCACCTCGCCCTCGGCGTCCCGGTCGGCCCTGAAGTAGACCGAGTATGTCTTATCCCTGCCTTCCTGGCAGACCGCGACCGTGCGGAACCCTTCGTCGACTGCGCCGTCGCACACGTCCAGTGCCGAGTGCGATCCGAGCACACCGATCTTGATCTTCTCCGGGTCGTACTTCTTCAGATTCGCCAGAACCCGTGCCCTCGAAATCATTCACTCCCCTCGGGACCGGATTGACCCCGTCATCTAAAAACTGTCGCGCGATGAGGAGCGGCTGCAACCATTGCCCAAGGCAGTCGGGAATTTATAAATCGGGCATGTGCCATGCCCGTTCCCATGAAGTTTGGAGCGCGCTTCTACTACCGCTACCGGCGGCTCATCCGGACGCTCCAAATATACTTCGTTCTCGCGGGCCCGGGCATCATCGTGATGGTCGCTGACAATGACGCCGGTGGCATCACTACCTACTCCGTCACCGGTGCCGCGTATGGCTACAATCTCATTTGGTTCCTGATCCTTCTTGGCCCTATCGCTTACTTCGTGCAGGAGATGACCGTTCGTCTCGGGGCGGTGACGAAGCGCGGCCATGCGGAAGCGATATTCGACGCATTCGGTTCGTTCTGGGGGTGGTTCTCTCTGGGGGATCTGGCCCTAACCGACTGGCTCACCTTGATCACAGAGTTCATCGGAATGACAGCCGCCCTGAGCATCTTCGGGGTCCCGCCCATCGTGACCGTTGTCATTGTGTCCGTCTTCATGTTCGCGCTCGTGCTCCACGGCAAGTACTGGACGTGGGAGAAGATAGTGCTGGCGCTCTGCGTCCTGAACCTCATCTACATCCCCGCGGCGATCATGGTGCACCCGAATGTGGGGCAGGTCCTCGGGGGCGTGATCCCCAATCTCCCCGGAGGGAATCTCGGCTACCTGTTCTTCCTCCTGATGGCCAACATCGGAACCACGATCGCTCCTTGGATGCTCTTCTTCCAGCAGAGCAGCGTGGTGGACAAGCAGATGAAGGAGAAGGACATCCCCTTCGGGAAGCTGGATACCGCGATCGGTTCCGCGCTGACGGTCGTCGTGGCGGTCTTCCTGATCATCGTCACGGGCACCCTTCTATATGGACAACAGATCGAGAGCGCCGCTCAGGCGGCGGTGGCGCTTCAGGGCGTCAACTACTGGGTCGGGACGATCCTCGCGATCGGATTGTTCGACGCCGGCCTGCTGGGGGCGATCTGCATCTCTCTCGCCTCTTCTTGGGCCGTGGGCGAGGTCTTCGGCTGGGCGCACTCCCTCAACAACAACATCAAGGAGGGGCGCTGGTTCTACCTCTTCTATCTGGTCCTGCTCGTGAGCGCAGGGTTCGTGGTGCTGATCGCAACGAAGCAGGTCCTCGTCACTGTGACCCTCTTCGTTCAGGTGATCGCGGTGACGCTGCTCCCCGCAGCTCTCGTGTTCCTCTTGCTGCTGCTGAACAGCGAGGAGCTGATGGGCAAGTACAAGAACACCCGCCGGCAGAACATCATCGGTGGGGGCATCGTGGGAATGATCATCCTGCTCTCGACGCTCTACGCGCTCAGCGTCGTGTTCCCGGGAACCTTTGGAGGCTGACGAGATGACCGACGGGAAGCGGAGGAGCATCGCGCGCCGCCTGTTCAGCGGGCGCTTCAGGCCGCTGCTGGACATCACGGACAAGTACAGGACGCCGAGAATCAAGATGACCAGGGCCACGAAGATCGCTTTATTGGCGCTCAGGCTCTATCTGATATTCATCATCGGAATCCTGATCTACAAATTCTTTACATCGGTGTGAGGTGGACTGGATGGCAGAAGCGGCTGGGAAGAACAACGGCGGCGCCGAGGAGAAACTGTATCTCAGCGAACTGCTCGGCATCAGGGCCACGGTGGTGGGGAAGAAGATTGGCAAGCTCGAGGACATGATCGCAGTCGACCACGACAAATTCGCGGAGATCACGCACCTGGTTCTCTCAAGGCCCTTCGGAGAGAAGATGCTGATCGTGCCCTGGGAGAAGGTGCGCTCAATGAACAAGGAGGAGGTGACGCTCGACGTGACCGACCTCGGCCCCTATGTCGGCGAGCCGAACGAGCAGTCCCTATTGCTCCGCGACCACGTCCTGGACAAGAAGGTCCTGGACATCAACGACACCGAGGTCGAGATCGTTTACGATCTGATACTCGTCAAGACCCGCGGCAAGCTCCTCGTCACCTCTGTGGATTCGAGCCGATATGGCCGCATGCGGCGCTTCGGATTCCGGCGATCCGCAGATGCGCGTGCTCCTCAGGTCGAGCAGGAGACGACCCAGGTTATCCCCTGGCTCTACGTCGCGCCTCTTTCACCCTCGCTGAGCACGTTCAAGGGCAACATCAAGTTAAAAGTCCTGAGGGAGAAGCTCTCGGAGGTCAAGCCAGTCGACCTGGCGGACATGATCGAGGAGCTGGACCGCGAACAGCGTATGGTCGTCTTCAACCAGCTCGAACCCGTGCACGCCTCCGACACGCTGGAGGAGATCGACCCGAACGTGCAGAGGGAACTCGTCCCCTTCATATCGAGAGAGCAGATGTCCCTCTTGATCAAGCAGATGTCCCCGGGACAGGCGGCCGACTTCCTTTCCGCGCTCCCCGCCTCGGACGCGAGCGAATTGCTCGAACTCCTCGACCCAGATACCGCCTACAAGGTGCGCGCCATCATGGAGAGGCAGGAGGAGCGCGTCGCGAACTACTCCACCATGCACTTCGTGCGTGTGCAGCCAGGAATGACCGTCGAGCAGGCGCAGCTGCAGTACCATCACATGGCGAAGAACCAGGACATCGTGATGTACCTCTACGTGGTGGACGACGAGGGCAGGCTGCTCGGGGTCATCGATGTCAAGGAGCTTCTGGCCGCCGCGGACACGGCGCTCATGCAGGACATCATGACGACGAACGTCATCTCGCTACGTCCCGGCAGCACGCTCAAGGAGGCGCAGGCTCTCTTCGAGAGGTACGACTTCCGTGCGATTCCAGTGGTCGACGAGCAGGAGCGAATCATCGGTGTGGTGCCGTTCCGCGATGTGACGAAGCTGCGTCACCACTTCATCGCGTGAACATCGGCTCCTCCGGAACGAAAATGAAGAGGGATGGTAGCCCCGGGCAGATTCGAACTGCCGTCGCAGGATCCAGAGTCCCGCATGATTGACCGCTACACTACGGGGCTGCGCAACCTGGTTAAAAAATAGGCCCTAATTAACCCTTTGCTTTGTGCCTGCCCAGCGTCACTTCGACCTGATCGCCTTGACGATGCGCGCGTAGACCTCGGCGATATCGCCCTCTCCGTCGACCGCCTTCAGTATGCCCTTCTTCTTGTAGTACTCGATGAGCGGGAATGTCGATTCCTTGTATACGCGCAGACGCTCGCGCACGGTCTTCTCCGTGTCGTCCGAGCGCTGATACAGCTCGCCGCCGCACTTGTCGCACTTCCCGTCGACCTTCGGCGGATTGAACTCTAGGTGGTAGACCGAGGCGCAATTGCGGCACGTCCGCCTGAGCGTCAAGCGCTTCACGAGTCTCTCCTCGTCGACCTGCAGGTCGATGGCCATATCGACCTTGGTGATCTTGTCGAGCATCTCCGCCTGTTCGAGGTTGCGCGGGAAACCGTCGAGGATCACTCCGCCCTTCACGTTCTTTATCTTCTCCTTGATGAGGTCGATGACCAGCTCATTTGGGACGAGCTTGCCGGCATCCATGAAGGACTTGGCCTTCGTCCCGAGAGGGGTGCCGAGGCGAACCGATTCGCGCAGCAGGTCGCCCGTCGAGATCTTAGTGAGCTTGAGCTCGACGCAGAGGCGTTCGGTCTGAGTGCCCTTCCCCGAGCCGGGCGGGCCCATGAGGACGATCTTCAGGTCCATGCGACGGCCTAACACACTTCTCGTTTATGTTCCTTTGCGGGCGGTCACGGCAACCTTTTTGGTGGCGGCGAGGATACCCAGCCTAATGCTCAAGGGGAAGAGGATAGGGCTGCGTCCGCTCGAGACCACGGACACCTGGTTGATGTACCGCTGGTTCAACGATCAGCGTGTGCTCGAGGACCTGGGGGCGGAGCACATGTACTTCGCCACCTCGATGGAGGAAGAGGCGGAGTTCGTGGTGAGCATGACGCGGGACACGGGTTCCGTGTGGTTCCTAATCGAGATGCTCGAGGGGCATGAGCCGATCGGCGTCGTCGGGCTCGCGAACATCGATCAGCGGAACGCCGCCGCGGAGCTGAGGATCGTGGTCGGGGAGCCGAGTCGCTGGGGTCAGGGACTCGGGAGGGAAGCGATCGGACTGGTGCTCGACTACGGCTTCGACACGCGCAATCTGCATCGCATCTGGCTCAGGGTCGCTTCCTACAACCAGCGGGCCATCTCCTGCTACCGGGCGAGCGGATTCGTGGATGAGGGAACGTACCGCCAGGATCATTTCCACAAGGGGCGATGGCAGGACGCACGCCGGATGAGCATATTGGTGGACGATCACAGGAGGAAGAAGGATGCTTCAGGGTAAGCTCGTCCGGCTGAGGGCGGTCGAAAGAGCGGACCTTCCGGCCTTCGTCAGATGGTTCAACGACCTAGAGGTAACGCGATTCCTGCTGCGCTCGCCCCCGATGGGCATGGAGGAAGAAGAGCGCTGGTTCGAGCACCTTCGGGATCGCGAGGAAAGAGTGTTCTCGATAGAGACCCTCGATGGAAAGCTGATCGGCAACATCGGGATCATCCACGTCGATTATCACGATCGCAAGGCGGACATCGGGATTGCGATTGGCGAGAAGGATCATTGGAGCCGGGGCTACGGGCGGGACGCGATCAACGTGCTCCTCGGCTACATGTTCGACGAGATGAACCTTGAGCGCGTCTGGCTATACGCGGACCAGAAGAACGAGCGCGCCGTCTCGTGCTATGAGAAATGCGGTTTCAAGCGCGAGGGTTTGCTGCGACACAATCACTTCAAGAACGACGAGTACGCCGATGACGTCATCATGGCGGTCATCCGCGAGGACTGGCGCAGGGCTCATCCTTTGTGACTAGTTCGACTCCAGAAGAGTGCGCACGATGCGGTGGTACACGTCGGGGTAATGAGCGTCTTCGCCATCGTCGAGGGAAGGGTTGTCGTTCACCTCGATCACATACACCTTGCCGTTCGATTCCTTTATGTCGACGCCGTACAGCCCTTTGCCGATCGAGCGCGCCGCCTTCAGCCCGACCTCGAGGACAGCCGACGGGATCCGTCCGACCGGCACGCTCTCCGTGCGGCAGTAGACCAGGTGTCCGTTCACCGACGCCTGGATCTTGAACGTCTCGGCGGGGATGTGGTAGCGGCAGGCGTAGAGCAACTGACCGTTTAGGACTCCTATGCGCCAGTCGTAGGTCGAGTGAATGTACTCCTGGGCTACGATCCAATCGGACATTCGAGAGAAGCGCCTGCCCACGCGCACGAACTCCTCACCGTCGTTCGCCTTCTCGACCCTGGCGGAGAACGATGTCCCGGGTTCCTTGATGATCAGCGGCGTGCCCCAGCGGTCGAAGAGCACTTTCGCGGTCTGGACGCTCACCTCCTTCCGGCTGAGGAACTCCGTGCGCGGGATCGGCACGTCGTTCTTCATCAGGTGATAGTACATGTTGATCTTGTCGGCACAGATCTGGATCGACTGCGGGTCGTCGATCACCGGAATGTTGTGCAGCGAGGCCATCTTCGCGGCGACGAACGCCATGTTCATCGGGTCGGTGTTATGCCGGATGAACAGCCCGTCCGTCTTCGGCACCTTCTTGATCTCCGTCGGGAAGATGAAGTCGGCCGAGTGCCCGAGCTCTTCCGCCGCATCGCGACAGCGCAGCAGCGTTTCCAGTTGATCCCCGGACGACACCGTCTGGCGGTTCACGAAGATGCCGAGATTAGACGTCGCGTTCGCCCCCTGCGCATTCGATCGTGCCGCCGAGGCGGCTCCCCAGCATCTCCTTCTCGCGCTGGTTGAGCTTCGAGTACTTCACCGGCCCGAGCGAAGATAGCTGCGGGACTCCGTTGTGGGTCACGTAGATCATGCTGACCAGCGGGATGTGGAACGCTTCGTAAACTCCACTAGCCAGGTTGGCGAGTGCAGGATCGTCGGAGGCGATCCGGCCGAAGATGACGTTCGATTTCTTCGGCATGTCCGATTCCCCGAGCGGTTGGTAACAGAATGGATATCGGCCGTTGTTCGTGACGTGCTTGACCGCCTGCTGTGACTGCTTGAGGTCCTGGGCCACGAAGAACTCGCCCGGTGTCGAGAAGTAGTTCACTCCATAGATGATGCAGGGCGCCGGAGCATCCGTGTACGAGATCTCCCAGTGGCAGACCTCCACCCCACAGAGCTTGGCCTTCTCGAGGCAGATCGGCACGACGTAGGCGTCGATGACGTCGCTGCTGCGCGGAAGGGTGTTGACCCCGTTCACTTCGTTCTTGACCAGCGCGTAGTAGCCCTCGGTCTTGTAGAAGTGGTTCTCGCTCACGATGTGAGTGCAGTCCTCAGAGGGCAGGGCGAGGATCTCGTCCTCCCGAGGGACCTTCCCAGGCCTCTTGCTCAAGGGATCAGGCCCCTCATCCGTCCATGGCCATTGGTTCGACGCGTCACTCTAAGCCGAATCCTTTCCATGCTAGAATCAGTGACCCGCGTGTCGGGTCGTCGTTTGCTACTATCACCATCTTCAGATTCGGCGGAGGCCTCTTCCATTTGGTACCACGGTCCGGTTGAGCGGACCGCAATTGTGCAGGCCAGCTTAAAAAAGTATCCACTAGGTAGTCGAGAATGGATGCGTGGCTACTGCCAGGGTTAAATTACCGGAGAGGGGATTCGCCTCCGATGAGCGCATTGGAGAGGAGCGTCATCGAGCGAATCGGCGAAATCGTCGGCGAGGAGAACTACTCGACAAATCCAGCAGACCTCTACACCTATGGCTTCGATGCCTCCATCCATCACCGCGATCCCGACATCGTGGTGCGCCCCAGCTCCGCAAAGGAGGTGTCCGCGATCCTACACCTGGCGAACGACCACAAGATTCCCGTGGTGCCGAGGGGCGCGGGGACCGGGCTCTGCGGCGGTGCAGTCCCCCTTCACGGCGGCATCGCGCTCGACATGACGCGCATGAACCGCGTCCTTGAGATCCGAGTCGAGGACCTCCTCTGCGTTTGTGAGGCGGGAGTGGTCTTCGACAAGCTGATGGAGGCGCTCGCCCCTCACAAGTTCTCGATTCCCACCGCGCCAGGGAGTTCAGAGGCGTGCACGATCGGAGGAATGGTCGCGGCGAACGCTTCGGGAATGAGGGCGATCAAGTACGGAGCGATGCGCGACTACGTGCTCGGCCTTGAGGTCGTCCTCGCCAGCGGTGAGATCGTTCAGCTTGGCACACGGACCCTGAAGAACTCCTCCGGCTACCAACTGGACAGACTGATCGTGGGAAGCGAAGGCACGCTCGGCGTGATAACCAAGGCGACACTGCGCATCGTGCCCAAAGCGAAGAAGGCGGCGATGATCGTGGCGGCGTTCGCGACGCTCGAGCTCGCGGGCAAGTGCGTATCCAGGATCATCGCCAAGCCGATCATCCCTTCCGCGATCGAGCTCATGGACTCGACCTGCATCAAGGCGGTCAACAAGACCGTGCACGCGGGATTTCCGGACGTCGAAGCCCTCTGCATGATCGAGGTGGACGGTGAGCCAGAGATCGTGGAGAAGGAAGCCGCCCTGGTGCGCGGCGTCTGTGAGGAAGCTGGGGCCTCGAGCGTGGAGGTCTCTTCCGAGACAGCGCAAATGGCGAAGTGGACCTACGGGCGGAAGAGCATCATGTCCTCGCTGAGCCGCTATGGTGAGGGCTTCGTGTCGGTCTCGCTCGCCGACGATATGGCTGTCCCGATCTCCAGGATCCCCGAGGCCGTGGTCGCATTCCATCGCATCGCCAAGAGCAACAGCGTCATCATCGGCACCTATGGACACGCGGCCGACGGGAATCTGCATACGAAAATGCTTCTCGATCCGACATCCACGGACTACTGGCAAAGGGGAGAGAAGGCGGTCTCCGAGGTCTATGACACGGTCATCGGGCTCGGAGGGACGGTCACCGGTGAACACGGGGTCGGCATCTCCAAGGCTCCGTACATGCAGAAGGAGAGGGCGACCGCGCTGCAGACGATGGCGGACATCAAGCGGGCGCTCGATCCAAACAACATCCTGAACCCGGGGAAGATCCAGCAATGGGAAGGGAGCATCCTGACGAAGCTGCGCTATCCCTGCGAGCCGTTCGAGAAGTAGCTCAGATGAAGCCCCAGGCGTAGGCGAGCGCGACCGCGGAAGCGGCGAGCATGAGGATGTAGACGGGCTTGCTCCACATCAGCACCTTCGAGCCGTCGAGCGGCGGGACCGGCACCATATTGAACAACGCCAGGAAGGAGTTGATCGTCCCCACGGTCATGAACGCGAAGTAGGCGAGCGTGCCGAATGGGAACGCCATCGAAGCCACCAGGAAGACCGCCGCCAATGCCAGATTCAGGCCGGGGCCGGCCGCGCTGATCAGACCGTTTTGCTTCGGCGTGATCCTGCCTTGGATGTAGACCGCTCCGGGCGCGGCGAACACGAAGCCGAAGAAGCTGAAGACGAGTGCCAGCATCAGACCCATCGGGAAGATGCGGAACTCCGCCCAGGCCCCATATCGCTGCGCCACGAACTTGTGCATGAGCTCATGCAGCAGGAATCCGGTCAGCACAGCGACGGCGGCGATCGCGAAGACGATCGCGAACGTGTAGAGGCTGTACGAGTTCCCCGAGAGCATCGCCAGCGTGAACGCGAGCGTGAGGACGAGCACCGCGATTCCAATATGCATCAGCTCCGTCCGGCCGAAGTGGATCTTTCCGTAGCCAGGAGGGATGTATAGTGCTCCGTATTCGTCGTACATGCCTGACATGGGTTTCTCGCTCATTGCGAGTCTCGCTATTTATCTCTTGTGCATTTATTGTTCGAGGCAGCCAGATGCCTCTCGGAGGCGAACCGGCATAGCTTGAAGTACGAAGTCGCGCAATCGCAACCGATGCGCGACCAGGACAGCAGGCATGGCAAGATCACGTTCCTCTGGTGCGACCACTGCCACACCCTGCTCCTCGGAACGAAATGCAGCCGCTGCGGCTCGTCGGGCAGGCAGTTCCAGGTCTCGAAACCGGGCGACATAAGGCCGGCGCTGTCTGGGAGCAAGGCGAGGCTGGCGGACCTGGTGGAGAGGCACTTCCGGTGCGGAGACCAGCTCGATGGCGTGCAGGTCTTTCTCAACAAGATCGCCGGCGAGGACCGGACGGACGAGGTGGTCGTCGATGGCGAGGTCGTGGCCATGCTCCGCTTCGACATGAGGCGACAGCAGCTCGTCCTCGACCTGAAGGAGGCGGGCGCGATGCTGCTGGTGAAGCATGCCAAGAAAGGTGTCGTCCGGCTGAAGCCTCAGGGCGGCCATCTGAAAGGAAAGAACGTTCGCGGTGCCGAAATCCTCGAGGTCGGTGGTGACGTCCGCGCCGGTGACCCGGTGATCGGGCTTGCAGGGAACCTCGTTCTGGCCGCCGGGGCGAAGGCGAATGGCACCGAGATGAAGGGCGCGGAAAAGGCGATACACGTCAATGGGGCCGCGAACGCCGATTTCGCTTGGGAGGCGGGGAAGAGCGACGAACACGTCTTCGTCGAGGCGAACCGCGAACCTCTGCTCGCGATCGAATCGAAGGGCGTCAACGACATCAAGTCATATGCCAAGCAGAGCAAGCTGCCGCTGACGCTCTCGTTCAGCGGCGGCAAGGATTCGCTGGCCACATACGGTCTGGTGAAGAAGGCCACAAAGGACTTCGCTCTCATCTTCGTGAACACCGGGCTTGAGTTCCCCGAGACGGTGCGGTACGTCCGCGAGTTCGCTTCGAAGCACGGCGAGAAGCTAATCCAGGCCGATGCCGGCTCAGTGTTCTGGGAGCAGGTGCATCAGTTCGGTCCGCCCGCGAAGGATTTCCGCTGGTGCTGCAAAGTCTGCAAGCTCGCGCCGTTGACCGATGTGATCGAGCGCACCTACCCCGAGGGAACGGTGACCGTGGAAGGCAACCGAGGACTCGAGTCGTTCTCGCGAGCGCAGATGATGTTCGTTGAGCGGAACCCGTTCGTGCCGAACCAGGTCGTCCTCAACCCGATTCGGGAGTGGAGGGCGGCGGAGGTCTGGGCCTACATCTGGTGGAAGGGCCTGGAGTACAATCCGCTCTACGAGGAGGACTTCGAGCGCATCGGCTGCTACCTCTGCCCCTCCTGCCTGGCTTCCGAATGGAAGGAGACCAAACGGGTCCAGCCGGAGCTGCACAAGAAGTGGACGGAGTATCTAGAGGAATGGGCGAAGGGTGGCGGCGCGACGGCGGACTTCATCAAGTTCGGGTTCTGGCGCTGGAAGGTGCTGCCGGCGAAGATGCGCTTGCTGGCGGAGGAGATCCGTCTCCAGGTGCCGCGGGAGCGCTCGGATCGCATGAAGCTGACGATGGTGAAAGGGCTCTCGGCTTGCTTGACGGGAGGATACTCAATCGAAGGGGTTCTGGCGGTGCCGAGGAAGCGCTCCTTCTCAAAGGTCGGCGAAGTGCTGAAGACAGTCGGTACGACTCGATGCTCCGAAGAATACGAGATCGCTCTCACGAAGACGAAGGACTCGACCGTCAAGGCGTTCGGCGGCGGGCAGGTCGTGGCGACAGGGGAGACGCCGGAGAAGGCGGAGAAGGCGTTCGAATCGGGCGTGAAGGCGTTCCTGCGCGCGGAGATGTGCACCATGTGCGGAATCTGCGTGAAGAACTGCAAGCGCAGAGCGATCTCACTGCATGACGGACCGGTGGTCGACGAGGAGCTTTGCACGCAGTGCGGGAGATGCGCCGAGGCTTGCGTGGTCGCGCACTATTACGACAAGCTGGTCACCTGAACGCTATCAGAATTTATATAGGAAGACGCGCTGAGAGGGCGTGCGAGCATGGACCTGACCTTCCTCACCGCGGGCATCATCGGTGTCGGGCCAGCGATGGCGCTGATGTACTGGGTGCTGCGCGACTACACGCTACCGAAGGTCGAGAAGGCGTTCTTCGACGATCGCAGGGTCTTCTTCATGCTGGCGATGGGGCTCATCATCGGCGCGATCCTCTACTTCTTCGAGTTCGAGCTCGGGGTGGCGTTCATCCTGTACGCGCTGCTCTTCGCCGTCGCCGAGGAGCTCATGAAGTTGATGATCCTCAACTTCCCGAAGTTCCAGAGAAGACTGGACACGCAGTTCTACGGCCTCTCTCTCGGGCTCGGGATCGGCGGGGCGCTTGGAGTGGGGTACGCCTTCTACTATCTCGCGACGCTGGGGTCGCTCGCGCCTCTCGATTACGTCCTGTTGATCACGCTGGCGGCTGATCTTTGCCTGCTTCACGGCTCGACCGGAGCCACCCTTGGAGCGGGCGTGGTGAAGGGCCTCCCGTTCAGTTACTTCTCGCAGGCGGCGCTCGTTCACATCGCATTCAATCTGAGCATTGTCGGTGTGGGCGCCTTGCCGCTCGAGCTGAGCATGGTCCCGCTGGCGATCGGCACTGTCATCGTGGCCTACTACTTCTGGTACGTCAAGACAAGAATGATCCCGAACCTCGTGGAAACGGAAGTGAAGCGATTCGAGACGAAGGCCACGAAGGTCGCGAAGAAAGTTGCGAAATGAGCGCGTCAGGGGACTCGGTAGATGCCTGGCCGAGGTTCGAGGAGCTCGCCTTCGCCGAGAAGTTTCTCGATGACGCTCGTCGCCTCTTCGTCAGATGAGATACCGAGGGTCTCGCGGAACGAACCCAGATCGAATGTTCCGTGGAGGGCGGTGAGCTGTGCGGCCGCTTTGAGCGGGTCCTTGACGGCCTTCTTCGACGGTTTCCGATCGACGGTCGGGACCTTGCGCTTGCGCGCGATCTCGGCGTCAGCGTCCAATCCTTGCGTCGCGATCAGCTCCATCATCCGCTTGACGCCCTCGGCAAGCTGCGCTTCCGTTTCCGCTTTGTAGAAGATCCTCGCCTTCGACAGGTCGATCGAATGCCCACAGTAGTTGCACTTCGCTCGCGCCGAACCTAGCTTCACGCCGCGCGCGCGGTTGCACTTGGGACAGACGACGACGCCGAACATCAATACTCGACGAAAACGCAGGAACCGATGCAGGCGCCGTAGTGGTCCATTGGGACCGAGAGCTCTTCGATGGCGTAGTGGATGGTGCGCAGCTCGATCTGACGGAGCTTCGCCATCTCGCTCATCTTCCATTCGAGGACTTCTTTGAGAGCCTTCTTGGTGCCATGCATGTGTCCTTCCGCCACGTACCCGCCTTTGCCGTCCTTGCGGAACGCATAGGCGATGCCCGCGGAGATCATCTCGCCCTCGCCCCCTCGCATCTGAGCGAGAACGCAGAAGGTTACCGAGCCCATCGGCATCTCGCGCACCGGCACCTGCTTGGCGCCTATAGGCAGTACAGAGGAAACGGAGACCAGGTTCTGCTCTCCGATCCTCGCCATTTTCAATGCTTCGTCGAAGGCGTTCAGATCGGAGACCTTGCTCACCGCGCAGCCAGAAGTAATGAAGAACTTCTTGGGCACCAGGTTCATATTTTCCGAGTAAAACGATTTTGGGACTTAAGTTTTGCCTTCTCGGTAGTTACGGTTTCGATGGTTGGAGCACGCGCATCTCCCGCTCCAGGAGCTTGACTTCGCGGGTGCTCAGTGCTTGCGGGCTGACCGGGACGAGGAGCACGGCGTCCTTCACCGCCACGTTCTCGTTGAGCAGCTGCAGGAACTTCAGCACCTTAAGGAACGTGCTCTGGCTGATGAGGTACTCGATGCCGGAGATGAGGACGACGCCGTCCGTCGCGTTGTCAAGGAACGCTTTGACCTCCGAGTAGATCAGAGGGACGTTGGTCGGCTCGCGCGCGTATTTCACATCTCTATCATAGGACAACCACAGCATCGGCGAGTCGGCGAGCGCGTATCGCTCACGCAGCTTCTCGGGATACTCGCGCACGATGCTCATCCCCTTGTAGCCGTGCGTCACGAGCTCGGAGAACATCTCGAAACCCGCGTACGGGTCCTCGGACTCGATAATGTACGAGTACCCCGCCTCGAGTTCGTAGCTCACCGGCTGCTTCTTTCCAGATGCTTCCTTGGGCGTCTCCTCCCCGGCGGGCGTGAGGACGTGAACGCAGCCGTGCTTGCCCTTCGAGAGACACTCCCTTTCGATCGCAACATAGCGCCGGTCGAGAAGCGAAGAGATGATGCCGGACAGATAGCCGCGCGCGAAATCGCAGGTCCGGCCGTGCAACGCCTCGAGCGATTCCTCCGCCTCGACGATGATCTCGTCCTCATTCGCGGATCGCACATTGATGCGGCTCAGCCCGGTCTCCGACCAGATCTGGGGAAGCACTTCCTTGAGCTCCTGGATGTCTTTGACGCGCAGGTCGAGGACGCTGATAAGGCCGACGCCAGCGCGATATCCATAGCGCGCGAGCGTCTCCCCCGCTTCCTTGTCCTCTATGAGCTCTAGCTCCTCGCGCAGGTCTACGAGCGCCGAACCGGGCATGACGAAGAATGGGTTGTAGTGCGTCACGTCAACCACTCTCTAGCAGTTTCTGGCCGAGCTGCTCGAAGGCTCGCTCCACGCCTTCCCCGGTCTTCGCCGAGGTCCTTTGCAGCGGCGATCCGAGCGCCTTCGACAGCGCGGCGAGGTCCGAGGGGGTCACGGCCATCTCCAGATCGGCCTTGTTGCCCACGATGATCGTCTTTGCGCTCTTCTCGACGTTCAGGAAATCGCTCCGCCATTTCGTCAGGTGCTCGAGCGTCTCCCGTCTGGTGAGGTCCGCCACGAGCATCGCGCCGTTCGCGCCTTTGTAATAGGCGGCATGCAGCGAGTCGTCGCTCTTCTGCCCGAGCACATCCCAGATCATGAGCGTCAGCTCGACGTCGTCGATGTTCAGAACCTTCTTCGAGACCTTCGTGCCGAAAGAGACGATGTACTTGTCGTTGAAGATATCCTCGACGTAACGCCTGACGAGGCTGGTCTTGCCGACGCCGCCGTCGCCCAGAAGACAGACCTTCCTGATGATCCGCTTGCGCTCCATTTCCCCGAAGTATCCCCGTGCGCGCTAATTAACTATGCGTATGGCGCGGATGACTGGAAGAGCGCAACTAGCTGTAGATGACCGACTCTTCCGAAGGCCTTTGCGCCTGGCGCAGCCCCTCCACCGCCGCGCGCATGTCCTTCTCGATCTGCTCCGCTTCCTTAAACAGCGGCTCCGGGTCCAACTTCAGCTCCGGCAGCATCTTCGCGACGTTCTCGATGAGGCGCGCTGCTCCTCTCGCGTCCGGATAGTCCATGCGCGCCGGTCCGAGCAGGCATATCAGGTCCAAGCCCAAGCGATCGGCATCGTAGAGAAGAACGCCCGAGATCCCGCTCACCATTCCCTCCTTGAGCTCCTTCATTCCGTACTTCTCGAGCATGCGCCGGCACCTCTCACCAGTGGCGATGGCGAGCACCTCGCGCTTCTCCGGGCTCTCGCCCACGTTCATGCCTTCGAGGGCGACGATGGTGTTGACATCGTTCCGACGGCAGTACTCGACAATGGCGTCGCTCAGAGGGCGGAGTAGGTGGGGCGCGGGCATGAACTCGGTCGTGATGACGATGAGCTGCTCGCACTCCTCACCGGTGCCGTCGCACACCCTGCTCCCTGCATAGATGCGTACCGGCGGCGAGATCTCGCCTTCGTGCACGAGCGCGTAGGGCGGGAACTCCGGATGGAGGATCGTTGCTATCTTCTCGAGCTTGAGCGTGCGCACGACGAAGTTCGCGGCGATCGAGCTCACCAAACCTGCGCTCGGGAACCCGACGATGACCATTGGCTTCTTGAAGCTGAGCTGCTTGTACTCGTGAAGCTTCATCTCGCTCGCCAATCAGTTCACCTGGCTTGAGCTTCGCACCCCCTCCTACTTATATCCTTCACAGCGAGGACAGCGAGGCGTCCTCGGCGGCAATAGCTTCAAATCGCGTATCCTCCGTGTGCTAACCCAAATTGAGGATGCACATGCCTGGAAAGATCGAGGAGCTGAGCGTTATCAAGACCCCCGGCGGGGTGCCGGTGCTGGTCGACGTCCTTCCGTGGTCCAAGGCGGCAGCGGTCGCGGTGGACATGTCGGTCGGTTCGAGGGACGAGAAGGCGGACGAGCACGGGGTCGCCCATCTTCTCGAACATCTGCTGTTCAAAGGCACGAAGGGGCACAGCGCGAAGGAGATGTCGCAGGACATCGAGTCGGCGGGAGGGGAGATGAACGGCTACACCTCGAAGGAGGTCACTGCCTACTACGTCTCGACCCTCGAAGAGACGCTGCCGACCGCTCAAGGCCTTCTCGCCGAGATGATCCAGACGCCGCTCCTGCGCGATGCTGACATCAGGACGGAGAAGAAGGTGGTGACGCAGGAGATACGCATGTCCGAGGACGACCCTGACACCTATTCCCACGACCTGCTCATGAAGACGGTTTGGAAGGGCAATCCGATGGCCGATCCGGAGGCGGGGTACGTGAAGTGCGTCGACGAGATGCGATCGGATCAGATCCGCGAGTTCTTCAACGGCAACTACCGGCCTCCGAACATGGCGGTGGTGGCGACGGGGAAGGTGAACGTCGACCAGGTCGTCCGCTGGGCGAGCGAGAGCTTCGATTCCTTGCCCAAAGCGAAACCTAAGCCCGAGCGGCGCGTTCCGTCCTTCCACCCGAGCATAGAGCTCCATCCCAGGGAAGGTGATCAGGCATACGTGGCGCTCGGTTTCCCTGGCGTCAGGGCCTCGCATCCCGACCGCTACGTACAGGGCCTGGTGAGCGGCATCCTCGCGGGCGGGACCTCCTCGCGTCTCTATCAGAAGGTGCGCGAGGAGAAGGGGCTGGTGTACTCGATCTACTCGATGACCTATGCTTTCTCCGACACTGGAATGTCGAGCCTGTTCTTCTCGACCTCGGAGGACGAGACGGTGGAGGTGATGCGCATCATCGCCTCGGAGCTTCGGTCTCTCAAAGAAGATGGACTGGAGAAGGACGAGCTGGACCGCGCCAAGCACTGGTTCAAGGGCATGATCGTCCGGCGCCTGGAGTCATCGGTCGAGAATCGCATGTTCTTCCTCGGTGAGGTCTACCTGCAGACGGGAAAGGCGCTGACGGGAGAGCAGGTCCTTGACCGCGTAGGAAAGGTCACGGAGGAGGACATCGCCAGGGTGAGCGAATCCCTCCTCAGGCGCGAGAACATGGGGCTTGCTCTGCACGCGAACGGGAAGAGCAGCAAAGGCGTGATCGATCAGCTATCGGCGGTCGATTTCTAAGGCCGCCTCAGTATCTCCAGCACTTTGTCGACAGCCACTGGAAGCGCTGCCTTCAACGGCGGCGTCATCTCCTCGGAGATGTCGACGGTGTTGAGGGCCTCGACGGCGACGAAGAAGATCTGCTTGGGGAATCGCTCCGGTTCGAGCATGCGACCGAGCTCCAGAGCGGTGGCGATGTTGGTCTCGTGAGGGTTTACCCCGTGCACGGTTGAGGAGAACGCGTTCGGCGTGAGCACGGTCACGGTCCCAGGCGGGTCATCGTGGGTCACGATCGCATCCACGACCACCACCCGCTTGTAGTCCATCATCTTCTCGATGAGATCCAGGCCACTGACGCTCGCCTCCTCGACGTCCACGTCGGGCAATTCGAGACGCATGATCGCTTCCGCCACCCGGATGCCGATCGCATCGTCCGAGATTAGCGGCGAGCCGATGCCTATGACGAGGTGCTTGCGTTTCATTCCGCCTCGGGGAGCGAGGTGCCGCATAAAAACCTATTGGGTTTTTGGTGGGATCATCCGTGGCTTCCGGGTCCGCCAGGACCGGCTCTTTTCGGGGTTGGTCCACGCGCCAGGGACGTTATCCCCCCAATGAACGCGATTGCCGCGGAGACGATGAACGCGAGGCTCATTCCGTTCACGAACGACTCCGATGCCACGCTCACGTTGATTGGCAGACCGGAGAACAGCGACGACAGGATCCCGGCGGACGCGACCGAGGCGACGATCGCCCCCATAATCGCGAGGCTCGCCGCCTGGCCGACGAACCGCATAGTCGCTAGGGTACCCGAGGCCACTCCCAACTGCGTGCGCTCCACCGAGCCCATCACCGCGCTCGTGTTCGGCGAGGAGAAGATGCCCATGCCGACTCCGATGACAAAGAGCCCGAGCAATACCTGCACCACGCTCGAATCGACCCTCAGCGCGCTCAGCCCGAGCAGCCCTCCACCAATGATGAACATCCCGGCCGACGAGAGCGTCCTAGAACCGATCCGATCGGACAGCCAGCCGCTGATCGGCGAAAGGATCGCCATGGTCACGGGCATCACCAGCAGAACCCCGCCGGCCTCGATCACGGACTGCCCCAGGACCTCCTGGAGATAAAACGAGATCATGAACGTGACACCAAAGTACGCTGCGTAATCGAGGAACGCAGAGATGTTCGCGAAAGCGAAGAGACGGTTTTTCGTCATCAGGCTGAGGTCGAAGAGCCCCTTCCTGCCCTTTCGCCTCTCCACCGTGACGAAGCCCACCGTAGCTGCAATCGCGACTACGAAGAGTGCGACTATTCCGGGACTCGTCCAACCATATTGGTCGCCTAGCGTGAGGCCGACTAGCAATCCTATGATGGCGACGCCGAAGGTCAGTAGCCCGGCGTAATCGAACTTGCAGAACTCACACTGCAGCGGCGCCTCCCTGAGGTACCTCCAAGCGAGCAGGATGACGACCGCCCCGATCGGGATGTTGATGTAGAATATCGATTGCCAGCCGAGGGCGCTCGTGAGGAAGCCGCCGAGAGGCGGTCCGAGGGAGAGGCCGACGTACACCGACATGGCGTTGAATCCGAGGGCCTTTCCCCTCTCCGCCCTTGGGAAAACATCGGTGAGGATCGCCGGCGAGGTCGCCCCGAAGAACGCCGCCCCCACGCCCTGCATTATCCTGAATACGATCAGCTCGCTGCCATTCGTTGCGATGCTGCAGAGGAACGAGCCGGCCACGAAAATCGCGAAGCCCGCCATGAAGATTGACTTGCGCCCGTGAACGTCCGAAAGCCTGCCCATTGCGAGGATGAGAACTCCGAGCGCCGCCAGGTACGCCGTCGGCACCCAGATGATCGACGCATAATCCATGTTGAGGCTGTGCGACATCACGGGCAGGGATACGCTCACGATCGTGCTATCCAGCGGGGCCATGAACGCCCCGATGCAGGTGATCAGCAAGACCATTCGCCGGTAGCCCCTCTCGTCGTCCATCCTGCGCCTCGGAGCAGTGGCACTCAGTACCGAGGCCTTAATCCTTGCTGTGTTTGCTCCTTGGACCCCATCCAGCGCGAACTTGAAGTAATCACCCGCCACTCTTGCTATCCGTGCAGGTCGAGCCGGTTGTATCACTTAGGGTAAATGGGGCCGCAATGACCCCAAGGCAGCTCGAGGTGCTGTTAGCCGTTTACAGCCAAGGGAGCCAAAGGAAGGCGGCGGAGAAGCTCGGCCTCGCTGTCCCGGTCCTGCACCGATATCTGGCTCAGACGGAGGCTAAGTGTCGCACGAAGCTCCTTCAGGCCTCTCCGGTCGGCACCGTTCTGACCGAGGAAGGGAAGGAGGTTGCGCGCGAGTACGCGGCCCTCCTTGAGCGAATGAAGATCAGCGAGTCCGTCGTGGTCGGGGGCACCATCCTCACCGAGGAGCTGCTTCTCGGCGTCGTTTCCGCGCTCGATTCCGAGGCGAAGTACGATCTGGTGATATCGGACGACGAGCGGAATCTGAAGGACTTCAAGGCTGGCCTGATGCACGTCGTGCTACTGGACGATCCGCTCGGCGCCTACGAGATGGAAGACGTGAGGTTCGAGGAGGTCGCGGAGGACCGCCTTCTGCACGTCGATCACGGGCCGAGCTACGTGCGCTTCAAGTATGGGGCGCAAAGGATCGGATTCCGCCATCTCGATTTCGAGGGCGTGAAGTACAGTGTCGAGGGAACGACGCGCTCGCTGACCTCGCTGTTGAAGGGGAACCGAAGCTTCTTCATAAATGAAAGTCTGGCTCTTCGCAAAGGCGCTAAGATCACATCCGCCACCGACCCGAGCCTCCTCGAGCACAAGATCCTCGCCCTCTATCGCGAGGAGACGCCCGAGGTCTCTTGGTTGCTGCGTGAGCTGAAGCGGGAGCGTCTGTGAAGCGTAACCTATTAAGGTAATACTCAGACGCTTTTCCCTTACCCCTTTATATAATGTCCCGGCCTTCCTCGACTCAAGGTGTAACCTCATGGCAAAGGTCGTGGAACCAGACCCCGAATTCACCAAGAAGGTCATCAACGGAGGGCCGGGCGGAGACACGCTCATGGCCTGCTACCAATGCGGAACGTGCACGGCGTCCTGCCCGTCCGGAAGGCTGACGGCCTTCAGGACCAGGCAGATCATCAGGCGCGCGCAGCTCGGTTTGAAGGACGAGGTACTCCCGACCGAGGAGCTGTGGCTGTGCACGACGTGCTACCAGTGCGTCGAGCGCTGCCCGCGCGAGGTCGAGATTACCGACATCATATTCATCCTCCGCAACATGGGCGTGCAGGCCGGCTACATGTCCGAGCAGCACAAGAAGATCGGCGAGAGCATGCTCAAGATCGGCTCGACCGTGCCGTTCGGCGACGACATGAAGGAGCTCAGGAAGAAGATGGGCCTGCCCGCTGCCCCGCCGACCACCGCCGGCGACCCGAAGGCGCAGGAATCCTTCCGCAAGGTGATGGAGATCACTGGATTCGACAAGCTCATGAAGGGAGGGAAGAAGTAATGTCCGGAAAGTACGCGCTGTTCCTCGGATGCGTCGCGCCTTACAGGTACCCCGGTATTGAGAAGTCGACCCGCGAGGTGTTCAAGCATCTCGGAGTCGAGCTCGTCGAGCTCGAGGGCGCGGGCTGCTGCCCTGCACCCGGCGTCATCCGCTCTTTCGATCAGACGACCTGGCTCGCGCTGGGAGCGAGGAACCTCGCCTTGGCGGAGAAGAAGGGCGTCGACCTCATGACGATCTGCAACGGCTGCTTCGGCTCGCTTTTCGAGGCGAACCATGTCCTGCAGCACCACCCGGAAAAGCTGAAGGAGGTCAACGAAGTCCTCGCCAAGGTCGGCATGAAGTACAACGGCACCGTGAAGGTCCGCCACTTCGCCGAGGTCCTGTACAAGGACATCGGGATGGAGAAGATCAAAGCCCAGGTGAAGAACCCCCTGAGCTACAACGTCGCCGTGCACTACGGATGCCACTTCATCAAGCCCTCGCGCGTGAAGCACCTCGATGACCCGGAGCGCCCGCGCATCCTTGACGAGCTGGTCGAGGCCACCGGCGCGAAGAGCATCAATTACAAGGACAAGATCATGTGCTGCGGCGCCGGCGGCGGGGTACGTTCGAGGAACTCGTCCACCGCGCTGAAGATGACCGAGGAGAAGCTCAAGAACATC
Organism: Methanomassiliicoccales archaeon; assembly: GCA_035506675.1. Classification (GTDB taxonomy): domain Archaea; phylum Thermoplasmatota; class Thermoplasmata; order Methanomassiliicoccales; family UBA472; genus JAJRAL01. The sequence continues at coordinate 55,283 of DATJOX010000041.1, read as the reverse complement.
AAGAAGGTCAACGGTCAGTTGATCCTAGATGTGTGCCCGTTCTGCCACCTGCAGTACGACCGCTCGCAGAAGGACCTGCCCGGCTACAACATCCCGGTCGTCCACCTGTCCCAGCTGTATGGCATGGCGTTCGGCCTGCCGAGGAACGAGCTGGGCCTGGAAGCGCACGAGGTCAAGTTCAACCTCTGAGGTGTCGGCTTGTTCAAAGCGCGGCTCGTCGGCGTGTACACCGTAGGTGAGATGCCCGAGGAGCTGCGCCCATTCCTCAATTTGGAGGCCAGGCGCCTGAAGCGAGAACTCAAGATGAGCGACAAGTTCGCGGCGCTGCAGGTCGAGGGGACGATGTCCTACCTGACCTACTTTTTGGATTCTTTGCGGTCGGTGGGTGATCTGGACAAGAGGCTCGCCGAGCAGGATTGTGAGCTCGAGCCGATATCGCGGCGTTCTCTGGATAGGGTGCTAAGCGAGCGCAAGTAGCGCCTCCCCGCTTCAGGCGCTCTCTATTTGACTAAGCCGAACGCTTTTCTGTCGAGGCACTGATTGGCATGTCGATGAACCGTCGACTCATCAAGCAACAGAACCGGCTGCGATGGTCGCTCGTTCACGGAACGGATTCCACCTATCAACTCATTGGTGCGGACGGCCTGATCGGAGGGCTGCGTTTCACAAGTCTGGTGAATCCGACAGCAGAGGGATGGTGCGACGGGCAGATGCTCAGGTTCGAACGACCGGCGGGGTCGAGCCCTGACGTTGAGATCATTGCCGCCGTTCGCGGAAGCCAAGTAGCGAGCATAAAGATGGATCTCAGCGGAAAGGCGACCAGTGAAGTCTTCCTGCCCTCGGGCAAGCGTTTCTTCATTCATCCCAATGGCACGGTCCATCGGAGTTGGGTGATGCTCGACGAGGTCAACAAGGAGATCGTGATCGTGCTCGTTCGTTTGTTGCCCGAGGGAATGGCGGGCGACATGTTCCTCGAGTGGAATGGTGGAGGTGCTCACGACCCCCTTATTCTCGCCCTCATACTTTGGTTCGTGGCCGCCTCCTCGGATTTGCGCGAGTCGGTCACGGCTACGTCTGGAGTGTGAGGTCGTTCATGATTCCAAAGGCCTTGGGTGCTGGGCCTCCACCCGATAAAGCTTTAATAGGTAGATGGGTTTCCGAATCTGCCTGAAGCACGGAGGCTATTAGTTGGCCGATGAGAAGAAAAAGGCGGCAGCGAAACCGGCCGCACGCAAGGTCAAGGACCGATGGAAGGCGAAGGAGTGGTACAAGATCCACGCGCCTATGATGTTCAACCAGGCTCTCCTCGGGGAGACGCCGAGCGCGGATGCCACCAGCCTGATCGGCCGGATGACCGAGGTCACCGTGCACGATCTAACCGGTGACTTCTCCAAGATGCACGTGAAGCTCAAGTTCCGCGTGGACGACGTGCGCGGGTTCGAGGCGCACACCGTCTTCGTCGGACAGGACCTCACCAGCGACTACATCCGCCGGCTCACGAGGCGTAAGAAGACCAAGACCGACCACGTCATCGATGTGACGACCAAGGACGGCTACAAGATCCGCATCAAGCCCATGAGCATCACTGACAAGCGCATTCAGGCCTCGCAAGAGAGCGCCGTGCGTAACCTCATGACGGCCGAGGCGCAGAAGGCAGCCGCGGAGATGACCATCTCCGACCTCGTCAAGTCGATCATTTCCGGCGACATGTCGCGCATGCTCTCCAACGTCTCTAAGGTCATCGTCCCGATCAAGCGCGTCGAGATCCGCAAGACCGAAGTGCTCGAGATGGGAAGCAAGGCGTCGCAGGACACCTCTATCATCGAGGCGCCACCAGAGGAGCCGAAGCCTGAAGAGGCAGCCGCTCCTGCCGCGGAGGCCCCGAAGGCCGAGGAGACCGAGGAGATCGCCCCCAGCGAAGAGGAGATCCCCGAGGAGTCCGAGGAGCTCTCGAAGGAGAGCGAGAGTTCCGACGAGAAGTGACACTAACGCCGGGGTGGCTCAGCCTGGTGGAGCGTCGGACTCATAGGGATTCAGTCTAACCAGACCCCATCCAGGGAGATCCGAAGGTCACGGGTTCGAACCCCGTCCCCGGCACCTTCCCCTATTCTTCATTTCTTGCATCCACGTCGTTCTCGGTCAAAGCGCACCGCATCTTTTTGTACGGGCAGCGCCGTCATCTCTGGCTGGTGTTAGGATAAGGGTAATAATCTATACTGGCAAGGGCGGCGTGGGCAAGACCTCCGTGGCCGCTGCCACCGCCCTGCGCTCCGCCAAGCTCGGGTACCGCACCATCGCCATCAGCACCGATCAAGCGCATTCGCTGGCAGATTCGCTGGAAGTGCCGCTGAGCGGACTGCCGAAGAAGGTCGCCAAGAACCTCGATGCGATGGAGGTCGACGTGCTCTACGAGATGGAGCATCGCTGGAAGGAGGTCGACCGTTACCTCACCGAGTTCCTCGCCTCGCAGGGCATCGAAGGCATCACCGCGAAGGAGATGTCCGTCTGGCCCGGCATGGAGCTCATGTCCGCTCTCTTCTACATCTGGGAGTACAACGAGACGAAGCAGTACGACGTCGTCATCCTGGATACCGCACCCACCGGGGAAACGCTGCGATTGCTCTCCTTCCCGGACATCTCCGACTGGTACTTCGACAAGCTGTACCGGGTGCTCAAGCACATGATCAAGCTCGCGCGGGCGACCGTCGGGCGCTTCATCAGCGCTCCGCTGCCATCCGACCAGCTCTTCGAGGACATCGAGCATCTGCGCGAACGCCTGCACACCGTGCGCGACATCCTCGCCGACCCGAACGTCAGCTCCGTGCGTCTCGTCGTCAACCCCGAGCGCATGGTCATCAACGAGACCAAGCGCGCCTTCACCTACCTGAGCCTGTACAATCTGACCGTTGAAGCTCTGGTCGTCAATCGCCTGCTGCCCGAGAACACCCCGGGTGCGTTCTTCAAGGAGAAGCTCAAGGAGCAGGCGTTCTACATGAATGTGATCGACGAGAGCTTCAGCCCGCTGAAGATGCTGAAGGCGACGCAGTTCAGCACCGAGCTCGTTGGAAGGGCGTCGCTCGAGAAGCTCGCGGACATGCTCTTCGACGATACCGACCCGACGCAGATCTACAGCCGCGAGAAGGCGCTCGAGATCTACGACGACCACGGCGTGGACACGCTGTCCATCAAGCTGCCATTCTCCCAGAAGGAGGAAGTAGAATTATATAAGTCAGAGGACACCTTGATTGTCACGGTGGGCTGGTACAAGCGTTCCATCACGCTGCCTTACACGCTCGCCAAGAAGGAGGCGTCCCAAGCGGAGTTCCGGGAGGGTCGCCTGCTCATCAGATTCACTGGAGGGACCAAGGGTGGCACCAAGGAAGTCAAGCAAGAAGGAAGAGGAGAGGCCTGAAGAGAGCGCGGAGTGGCCAGGGAGGAGGCCGCCCATGGACGCCATGTTCAGCAAGGAGACCCAGGCGCACTTCCTGAGGGCCGGGAGCGAGATGGCGATGGCGATGGACTCGATGTTCCCCACGCAGGGAATGCCCCCGGAGGTGCGCGAGCACGCCGTCAAGGCGAAGAAGGAGATCCTCCTCACCGTCCGGGCGCTCATCGATGCGCGCATCGAGGCTTGCGACAGGAACGAGAAGGGCGAAGGCAAGGGCGATAGGCTCAGGAAGATCGACGTCCAGTAGTTGCCGGGCTCTCACTCGCTCGGTCCGGTCTCTCGGCAAACGGCGCACAAGAGATTCCCATCGACCATCCTCAGCTCGTTGGAGTACATGCCGCAGTTCTCGCAGTAACCCGACTCGACCGTTGCCGATTGCATGCCCGTGGGTCCGCAAGCTCCGAGCGACGACCACTCCCTGGTGAGCTCGATCAGTGAGGGCGAGATCCTGAGGATGTCGTTCTCGGTCAGTATTCCGACCAGCTGACCGTTTTCCACCACCGGCAGCCGGTGCCGCTTGATCTCCGACATCTTCCTCGCCGCCGAGGTGATGCTCTCGCTCGGACCGATCGCCACCACTGGCGCCGTCATGATGTCCGCGACGGTGACGCGGGCGGCGCTCCTGTTCTCGGCCGCGAGCTTCTCGACGAAGTCCTTCTCCGTCAGGATGCCGATGGTGCGGTGGTCCTCGACGATCACCAGGCTCCCGACGTTCTCGGCGCGCATCAGCTTCGCCGCTGCCTGCGCGGACATCCCCGGACCCGCGGTCTTCGGGTCTTTGCTCATGACCTCCCCAACGTAGATGTCCTTCGCCTTTTCCCTCATGTTTGAATCTAGGAATGCCCCGCTAGAAAAAGGATTGTCAGACGGGTGCGGAACGCGCTCGCGCCCATCGACGGTTCACGTAGCGACGCCCCCTGTGACAACAAGAACGGGCAAAGGTTCAACCCCTAGCGCGTGCATGTTTTCGTAATACTCTTCCTCGCAGGCGTTCTTGCCAAGCTTTAAAACGGTCCTTGCTGAATCTACATCGCACCAGAGAGGATCGAATGAAGGACAGCGAAGGGGAATTGGCGGTCAGGATTGCCAGGAGGGCGATCGAGGCGGAGGCCGGCGACACCGAGCCCGGCCAGATAGACGCTCCTGAGAGCTTCCGGCAGAAGAGAGGCGCCTTCGTCACGCTTCACACCTACCCGGAAATGGAGTTGCGCGGTTGCATCGGTTATCCAGAACCGGTATTTTCCCTCGCGAAGGCGCTCGTGCAAGCGGCCGAAGGCGCCTGCCACGATCCCCGCTTCCCTTATCTCAAGAAGAACGAGCTGGACCACGTGGTGGTCGAGATCAGCGTCCTGACCGTCCCGGAAGAGGTCAAGTCGCCGCGCAAGGAGCTCCCCTCGAAGGTCGAGGTCGGTAAGGACGGGCTTATCATGGAAATGGGTTTCTGCCGCGGGTTGCTCTTGCCGCAGGTCGCGCCCGAGTGGGGGTGGGACGCGGAGACGTTCCTCGGCCAGACCTGCTTGAAAGCGGGCCTGACGCCCGATACCTGGCTCGATGCCAAGTGCAAGGTCTTCAAGTTCCAGGCGGAGATCTTCGCGGAAGAGACGCCCCGCGGCAAGATCGTCCGCAAGCAGAGCGCGTGATACGATGGACTCGGTCGTCTCGGGGAGGGCCTGGCTCAAGGAAAGGCTGGAGCCAGTGGACATCGGGATCGACGAGGGCAAGATTGTGAGCGTCAAGCGTCATCTCGCTGGCGGAGATGCAAGGCACGACTTCAACGACATGATCATCCTGCCGGCGGGCATCGACGTGCACACGCACATGCGCGATCCAGGGATGACGAAGAAGGAGGATTTCGCGACCGGCACGCTCGCCGCTGTCCACGGCGGGGTGACATGCGTCTTCGACATGCCGAACACCAGACCGCCCACGGTGCTCCGCGAGGACCTGCTCGAGAAGAAGTCCATCGCCCGCCACAAGGCGTGGGTAGACTACGGGCTGTTCGGCGGATGCACCGAGGACTCGAATTTGATGCGCATCGTGCTCGACGTCGTTGGCGTCAAGGTGTTCATGTCATCGACCACCGGCGCGATCCTGCTGACCGAGGACAGGGACATCAAGCCGGTGCTCGCCACCGCCAGGAAGTTCGACAAGGTCGTCAGCGTGCACGCCGAGGACCAGCATCTGATAGTCAAGAAGGAGGAGAAGAACCCGAAGGATCACGAGGAGGCGCGCCCGATCCAGGCGGAGGTCTCAGCGATCGAGCGCCTGGCGAAGATCGCGGAGGGAGCGAATGTCAACGTCTGCCACGTGAGCAGCAAGGCGGGGCTAGACGCCGCTAAATCTGCTGGGTTCACCACCGAGGTCACTCCGCACCACCTGCTACTGGACATCTCCTCGGGCAAAACCGCGTACTACAAGACCAATCCACCGCTCAGGACGAAGATCGAGAAGGACGCGCTGTTCGGCGAGTTCGTCAAGGGGCGCGTCGACATGCTCGCCTCCGATCACGCTCCGCACTCAATCGAGGACATGGAGCAGGAGTTCGACGCCGCGCCCTCGGGCGTTCCGGGCGTGGAGACGATGCTGCCTTTGATGATGGCGCTGGTGAAGCGCGACACGATATCCCTCGCCCAGCTCGTGAGCATGAGCAGCGAGCGGCCCTCTGAGATTTTCGCGCTCAACAAGGGAAGGATCGAGGTCGGGAGGGACGCGGACCTGAACGTCTTCGACCCGCGCGAGGTCGTGCCGATCAGCAAGCGCAGATTGCACAGCAAGTGCGGCTGGACGCCCTACGAGGGGATGGAGGCCATCTTCCCGAAGGCAACCTTTTTGAGAGGGATGATGCTCACCGAGGACGGCTCCCTGGTCGGGGAGCGCATGGGCAGGGATGTGGTTGTTCCCAAGCCGAAGCCTACCGCTTGACCTCTCCGAACTGGAGGGAAGGAAGTTCGTCTGCGTCGATCCGTGCCAGCTCTGCTGCCTCTGCCAGCCCGAGCTGCTCGAATCGGAGGTGCAGTTCTTTAAACGCAACTTCCCCGAGCGGATCGTGACGAGGCGCTCGCCGCACAAGCACACGGCGCTCGTGCTCAAGCAGGGCGGAGGACCTTGCACGTTCCTGGAGGACCGACGCTGCTCCGTCTATCAGAACCGGCCACACTACTGTCGAGCGTATCCGTTCCATGTGCACCTGAGCACGCGGGCCCAAGTCGAGCTCGATCTCTCCTGCCGGGGCGTGTGGACCGGACAGGGAGAGGACGCAACGCTTCTTGGCATGCAGCTTGTGGAGGAGAACAAGGCGGCGATCGCAAGGGGACTCGAGGATTCGAGCGAGGTCTACGAGCAGTTCTACGCCAACTGCCGCGACGCTGGTTTGGAGCATGATTCGAAGGAGCTTCGCGCGGAGCTCGAGGCGAAATTGCCTCTGTTCGCCGATCCGCTGTACATCGGCAGGGTGCTCGAGGCATCCGTCGAGGACGAGGAGATGATCCTGCCGTCCGCGCTCGAGCGCGAGGAGCGCCGTCTCGACGAGCTCAAGCAGTCGGCGATGGTAACTTCCCTCGAATCGATGAACTCCATGGACCCGTTCTCCTCGCCGGTGTACTGCGATCCGCAAGGTAAATGGAACATCTTCATGAGCCAGGAGCGGGAGCTCGACATGTACGTCATGGCGGAGGATGGCAAGCTCGAGCGGTCGCGCACCATCGACCCTTTCACGGTCCCGCTGATGAGGCCGATCGGCGACGGACAGAAGGCGTTCACCGACTACCTCCGGATCCTGAATCGTCGCGACAGCATGCTCGGGCACGCCTACTACCTGCTCGACGACCTCGGCTATGAGGACTACGTTCCGAACGTCTACTTCGGGGCGATCGCGACCGCGGCCCTCGACCTGCTTTGGAGGTGCTCGCTGCTTGCCGCGCTCACCGGCGGAAGGCTAGATCAAAACGGCGTTCGCGAAGGCATAATCTTCTACGACATGGACCGACTGGATGCCCCCACCATCGGCGCTTTCGTTTGATGGCCACGCCGCGTCCAGAATGAAAAGGCTTTAATACGGTGGCATTTATCCCGCAGCTAGGTGAATTCGGGCATGCAGAAGCCTCTCGCGGTATTGAACCAGGCGATCAACAGCCAGGTCATCGTGGAGCTCAAGGGGAACCGGGAGTACCGGGGCGTTCTTGACGGGTACGACCCCCACATGAACCTCGTGCTCAAGAACGCCGAGGAACTGATCAACAACGAGGTGGTGCGGAAGCTCGTTCTCACCATCGTCCGCGGGGACAACGTCATCTACATTTCACCTTAAGGGGTTGATTTCATGGGAAAGGGCACTCCCGCAATGGGTAAGATGGGCAGCAAGAAGGTTCACGTCCCTTGCCGCCGCTGTGGCAAGCACTCGTACAACATCAGGAAGGGCGCGTGCGCATCCTGTGGGTACGGGAAGACCGCAAAGATGAGGACCTACAACTGGGCCAAGGCGCACTAGTTGCGAGGTAAGCTCTTGTCCGACAAGCCCAAGCACTTCTGCGGCGTTGTCGGGATGTCGTTGACGACCGATGCGGTCCCTTCTCTGAGAAAGGCACTGCGGGTCATACAGCATCGCGGTCAGGAGAGCGCCGGCTTGGCGATCTTCGACGGCCGCATTCGCCAAGTGAAGGGGATGGGCCTTGTCCATGAGGTGCTGACCCCGCGTGCGGTCGCGAACCTGCGCGGCAACAACGGCATCGGGCACGTTCGCTATTCTACGACTGGCTCATCGGTCGCTGAGAACGTCGCGCCGATCGTGGTCTCGCTGCTGCAGGGTGAGGTCGCCCTCGCGCACAACGGTGATATCGTCAACGCTGAGAAGATCCGCACCAAGCTGCAGTCGGAGGGCTGGGCCTTTCTCACCACCACCGACTCCGAGATCATCGTGCGCCTGATGGCGAACGAGCTCTCGCAGAATCCGGACCCGATCCGAGCGATCAAGAACACGATGAGGGTTATCGACGGCTCATACTCCATGACACTTATGTTCGGCGGAAGGGTGTTCGGGGTACGCGACCCCCTTGGCTTCCGGCCTTTGTGCATCGGCCGCTTGAACGACGGCTACGGGGTCGCGTCGGAAAGCGCCGTCTTCGACGTGCTCCAGGGTGAGTTCGTCCGGGACGTCGTTCCGGGAGAGATCGTCGAGATCACCCCGCAGGGGTTCCAATCGCACTCTGTGCCGGCGATGCCGCACAAGGCGCATTGCATGTTCGAGTGGGTATACTTCGCCCGCCCGGACTCGGTGATCGACGGGCTCGAGGTATATACGGCCAGGAAGCGCCTTGGACAGATCCTAGCGCAGGAGCAGCCGGTGAATGCGGATGTGATCGTGCCCGTGCCCGACTCGGGACGCGCTCACGCCCTTGGCTACGCAGAGGTCTCGGGCATACCCTATGAAGAGGGGTTCATGAAGAACCGCTACGTTGAGCGTACGTTCATCATGCCGGAGCAGACAGCTAGGGACGAGGGCGTGGCGCTCAAACTCAATCCAATCAAGAGCACGATCCGCGGAAAGCGCGTGGTAATCGTCGACGACTCGATCGTCCGAGGCACCACCATGCGCCGCATCGTGCAGATGACGAGGCGTGCCGGGGCGAAGGAAGTGCATGTTCGCATCGGCTGCCCGCCTGTTCGCGCGCCCTGCTACTACGGCATTGACATGAAGACGCGCGAGCAGTTCGCCGCGACCAACCGTACCGTGGAGGAGATCGCGAAGCTCATCACCGCGGACAGCGTCGCATACACGTCTCTAGACGGCTTGGTGCGTGCGCTCGGCATGCAGGATTGCGAGCTTTGCATGGCTTGCCTGACAGGCGAGTATCCGACCAATGTTCCCGGCGAAAAGATGAGATTCCAGCAGCGCTTGGACGTTTAGGCGAGTGGCAAAGGTTTAACTAGGCCATTTGCTTTTGCGATAATACCTGGGCCGGTAGATCAGCCGGAAGATCGCTATCTTGGCATGGTAGAGGCCGCGAGTTCAAATCTCGCCCGGTCCACTTCTCGATTCCCAAGAATGTCGGCAGTTGTCGATTCGACTGCAGCCGAAGGCTCTTCTTGCTGCCGGACGAGGCACGAACATGCAGCTCCGCAATCCCCATTCTGACAACTGGCCAACCGTGCGCTATTCGTATAAATATAGATATCATACGAATTAGGACTGTTAAGTCGGATTTGTCTAATTACTATTTGTAGTAGCAAGACGTACATCTAACAAGTCAATCGTTAATGGACAATTCTTAGATGCAACAAATTTTTATTAAGAATCATATATAGATACTTGACGAAATACGTAGGCCATTTAAAAATAGCCGTTTGAACAGAGGGATGAAACGGCATATTTCGTAGCATCCGAAGGGTTTATCGTTTCAGCTCACGTAGATGTTTACGGAGGTTGGAAGAATGACCTACTCGAACGTTGAGAAGACCGAGACCGGCTTCGCCATTGCCGTGAAGGAGGGGAAGAAGACGAAGAAAAGCGAGGGACATCTCTCTTTGTCCGAATCCTTTAGGCGAACGGACGAGCGCTTCAGGGCTATCAGGCCGATCGTGCGGCGCTAGGCTCGTTCCTGCTGCTTTGCAGGACCCCTAGTGCCCTTTTCTTCCGCAGCACTGACATCCGAGCCCCAGGAAGCGTTCTAGCTAGACCTCGACGTAGACATCGTCGCCCTCGACAATCACTACGTATGTCTTGAGGTCCGCCGGCTTCTTCTGAAGCGGTATCCAAGGCCCCTTGAGATTCTTGCCCGTCGTCAGGTCGAACTCCGAACCGTGTCGAGGGCACTTGACCACATTACCGATCAGCTTGCCTTCGTACAGGTGACCACCCATATGTGTGCAGAAACCCTGGACCGAGTAGATCTTGCCGTCCACGTTGGCGACGAGTATCATCTTCTCCTCTGCGCTGACGCCGATCATCGAGTTCACTGCCATCTCAGACTTCTTGCCTACCTTCACTTTCACCATTCGAATCCCGGAGCTTCTTGTGAACACCCTATATTTCTAGCCGGTGCCGTCCCGAGCGTTGGCTATTTACAGTCCTTGGCACAATCGTGGGACGATGATCATTGATGGCCATGTCCACGTTTGGCAGCGCCAGATGCTCCCCAATTCGCTGTTGCGCGCCTACCTTGAGCCCCTCCTAGCATTGGATGGGATCCTCGACCTGAGCCTTGACAGGGAAGAGGACTGGCCGATGTCGCAGGTAGATGTCTCGTCACTCGTGCGATCGATGGACGAAGCGGGCGTGGACCGGGCGATCATACTCCCTCTCGACTTCGGCATGGTCGAGGCTCCAGCGGTCGGCATCGAGGCATACAACGATTGGGTCTTCGAATCCTGCCGCGACGCCAACCACCGGCTGATTCCTTTCATCGGCGTCGATCCGCTGCGGGGAGACAAGGCCAGGGAGCTCGTCGAGAAGTACGTCAAGCACTGCGATGCGAAAGGGGTCAAGGTGTACCCCGCCACGGGTTTCTTCCCGAACGAGGAGAAGGTGGCCGGATTCTGGAAGCTCGTCGAGGACCACGATCTGATCGTCGTCACCCACGGCGGCGCTAGCTGGGGACCTTTGGACGACAAATACACCCATCCCGCTTTGTTCGACGAGGTGCTCGCGAGGCACCCCGAGCTCAAGCTCGTCATCGCTCATCTCGGTGGCAAGTTCCGCGCGGAGACGTACGCGCTCGCGAAGAAGTATCCGAGGGTGTACACCGACTGCTCGGCGCTGCAGGGATGGCTTCCAGGGGACGCGGAGACGTGCAAATCCAGGCTCAAGGAGGCTATCGCGAACATGCCCGGAAGGGTGATATTCGGCTCTGATTGGCCGCTGTTCGACATGGCCTATCCCTACAACTACTGGGTCAGGTTCGTGAAGGAGGAGGACTGGGCGACCTCGGAGCAGAAGGGGCAGGTGCTCGGCGGCACGATCGCTCGCCTTCTTCGCCTGTGATATTCAGACCTTGAACGGCACTCCCCACTGTCCCTCGAAGAAGTTGTCCCCGACCGCCTTGCGTTCCGGCCTGAACTTCTCGCGTTCTTTCTGCTTGTCGGTGAGGAGCGAATCGTCAGTGCCTGGGTATCCGATCATGATGGTGGTGATGACCGTGTACTCGGCCGGGATCCCTAACTCCCGGCGGTGCACCTCCGGGTCGAATCCCGCCACTGGATGACCGATGAGCCCGAGCTCCACCGCGCGCACCAGCATCTGACCGACGGCCAGGCCACAGCTGAACAGGAAGTAGTCGCGGTCGGGATAGCGGCAGTCGTCCTGCGCCCTTGCCGCCACCACCATTATCACCGGGGCTTTCGTGCCCCAGACGTTGCCCTTCGTGAGCGCTAGTCGTGCCTTCGTGATCGATGCCTCATCGCGGCAGATCACCACCCTCCACGGCTGGTTGTTGCCGCAAGAACTGGACAGGCGCATCGAATCCACCAGCGCGGCCACCTTCTCCTGCTCGATCGGCTTCGATGGGTCGAACACGCGCAACGCGCGGCGCTTGTCGATCGCCTCGGCGACTTCCATTTCCTTCTCCTCCTCTCGGTATTCCGACCCCCGGGCCGATAATACTTGCTGCGCACGCACGCAATTATTATACTGGTCGGGCCAATATTCTCCAGCATGGCGTTCGAACTGACCGCGTCACCGATGCCCGAACTCCTGCTCCTCCTCGGAGGCCTGATCGCGCTCGTGATCGCGATCGTGGGGAGGAGCAAGAAGACGAGGATCGACAACATCGCGGTCGCTCTCGGGTTCATCGTTGGGGCAGTGATGATCGTCGAAGCGGTGATGATCGCGCTCAACGGCGGCTGGCCCGGCTCGACGATGTGGATCACTGGCATCCTCGGTTTCGGGCTGTTCATGCGCGTGTTCCGAAAGGTGAAGGTCGCGCTGATCATTTCGCTCGTAGCGGCTCTCATCACCGGCGTCGGATTGTACCTGATCGAGAAGTCCGCGCACACGGGGTTCCTCACGCCCATCGTCATCGTGATCATCGCGCTGGTGGTGATGGCGCTGGTCTACGGCGTGCTCGGGGTGGCGGAGTTCTTCGCCGACCTGGCGGGCGCGATCGTGAGCTGGAGGCCGGTGCTCTTCATCCTCGGGATCCTCGCGCTCGTGGAAGCGGCGCTGCTCTTCTCGAACAGCTCGCTCTCGGCGATCATCGGCTAGGGCTTCACTTGACGATGCCGAGCTGACGCAGGAATCCGAGCTGATCGACCTCGTCCCAGTGCTCGACGAGCTTGCCCCTTCGCACGACGAAGATGTCGATCCCGGTGAAGGAGACCTTCCTGCCGGTCGGAGCCAGTCCCATGAACTCGCCCTTGTGCGTCATCGTCGCCTTGAAGCGCAGCGCCACCTTCTCCCCTTCCGCAAAGATGTCCAAGACCTCGAAGTGAGCGTCGGGGAACGACTTCCCGAAGGACGCGAAGAACTCCTTGAAGCCCTTCCTTCCCTGCGGCACCGGAAGAATGCTGTGCTGCGCGTAGTTATCGACTATCAGCTCGTCCGCGATCGCCATGTTGCCCTTGTTCAGCTCATCGTACACGCGGCGGACCACCGCCTTGTTGTCATCGCTTGACATCCGACCACTGATCTTCGAATCACCTCTGAGCCGGGGGGATATAAACGCTGAGCTCGGTCCGCGGCGGGACAGACTGGCTCGCTTTCGTTGGCTCAAGATATAAATCAGGGCAGACGCATCGAGTGCACGAGCGGGCTCGTGGCTTAGCCTGGATATAGCGCTGGCCTTCTAGCTGATCACGCGGATCAGGGAGTCAGCCAGATGTCCCGGGTTCGAAACCTTCGTTGAGAGGGCGAATATCCCGGCGGGCCCGCCACTCGCTTTTCCCTAGAGAAAGGTACTTAAGCGCCGAGAGAATGTCGGCCAATACCAGGAGTTCAGGAATAATGAAGCGAAGCTCACGCGCTTGGAAGAAGCGAGGCAAGCAGCGGTGGAAATGGCGCAAGAAGAAGATGCGTCGCCGCAAGCGGGCCCAGAAGATGCGCAAGCGTTAAGGCTCAACACACGGGGGTATGGGGTAATTCGGCATCCTCGCGGGCTCCAGTTAATTGGGCATGATCGCTTACGGGTTTGCTGACCGGTGATGACTAACTGGAGCGGTGACCCGTTAATTCGCGTGGGGTAGCTCCCCACGTGGTGGAAACCCGCTGATCTGGGTTCAAATCCCAGTGCCCCCACATCCATCTGCTGGCTGTGCCTCGATTTGTACCACTTTCGGTACAATCGCGCCTTTTTGATACCTGGCATACTGCTCCATCGCAAGGCGCATATCATCGAGGTCTAGACCGAGGTAGCGGATGGTCGTGCGGGTGTCGGTATGCCCGAATATCCTCGCGATCTGCTCGGTCTTCACCCCCGCCCGGTCACGGCAACCAAAGGTGGGAATGAAAGGACGACCTAGCGATAGCACGAAATACAAAAACGTGCTACCTATTGGGACGAGCTAAATGGCGTTCTTCGAGATTACCTACAATCGCAAGTATCGCTTCGCCACACTCCACAACTATGGCTGCACTTTCCGCTGCCACGTGTGCAGTTACAAACTGCGCAGCGGATCGAATGGGCAGCCTGGGCTTTCATTTCCGCGACCCGAACGATTCCTGTCGACTGAGGAGATGAAGAAAGCGTTGCAGTCAGTCTCGATCGACAAGGTTTACTTCATGGGAGGAGAACCAACGGTGGCCAAGGACCTTCAGGAGATGATCGACTTCGCAAAGAACGTTCTAGGCGCTGAGACCTTCCTCGGGCATACTAATGGTAGTCGGTTACCTCTCCCACACCTGGACGGTGCCAATGTAGGTCTAAAGGCCTGGGATGAAAAGACCCACCTTGAATACACCGGTAAGCCGAAGCGAGAGATATACGCCAATTTCGAAGCCTCCGTGAGAGCTGGGATGATGATGAAGGCCAATGTCGTCCTGGTTCCAGGGTTAGTTGGCATCGACCAGGTAGAACGGATTGCTGAGTGGCTCGCAGGGCTCAACACTGCCATCCCCCTTCACATCATGGGATACATCCCGGTCCCAGGTCAGCCCTATCGATCACCCACGCGAAACGAGATGAACGCTGCAGTGGAAACATGTCATCGGTACCTTCAAAACGTGGGCAGTTCCCACCTGACGGCGGAGCAAGCCCTTGATTTGACCGCCCGAGACGATCGTTTTGTCGTCCAAAAGATTGCTTGAGGGAAGAAAGCGGGAAAGGTTTCTAGATCAAGCAAGTGCTTGGAGGCCGTGTATCGCAGGTTGCCGGAAAGACAAAACAAAGTTGAGAAGAAGGGGTTTAGCTCCAAGCCCAGCTTATGTTGCTGTCCACCAGGTTCATCTCACTGGTTTCGGATCCGAAGGTCATTGTCTTCTTGTAAAGAATCCCGTTACTGGATCCCACGTAGTAGTCGTTCACGATCCCGGAACCGCTGTGCTGGTAGTGTTCAACGGCTCGCGACCCCAACGCGGTGTCGAGCGTCGTCTGTCCCATGTCGGTCCAGGCAGTTGAGAACACGCTGATCACGCTGTAGACGCTCCCCTTCGCGATCGAATGGTTGCTCTCATCCCCCAGAATGCCATTGATAATGTGGGTGAGGAGTATTGTGAAGTTCGTGGCGGTCACCGCGGTGACGTTAATCCAATACGTCTCAAGGAGTGTTGATCCACCATGCGTCACTTCATCGTACCTCAGATAGTCGCCCGCCTTCATGTCGCTCAACGTGTGGTTCCCGCTCCCACCGCCGCCGCTTCCACCCATCATGAAGAAGCCGACGATGGCAGCTATCACCACGATCACCACCACTGCCCCGGCGGCAACCGCCCTTGAAACGGCCCTCCTATCATCTTCCCATTCTTTTCTGAAAATCAGATGCCCCCCTCCGCTTGTTAAAGAGTCCGTTCATGGTAAAGAAACTATGTCGAAGCGGAGGCTAGAGCCAAAGCTTGCTTTGGGCAGAATACTAGGCACGCTATCCCGTTCGGGCCGACGACCCAGATTCTGCGAGTTTCATCGAGGTTCAGCATCACTGATAGAGGGAAGGCAAGGCGATTATTCATCCCTCGTACAATCGGACCAAAGGGTTGTGTCGCTCGGAGCCCGAATCACACCCTCGTCAGGGAGCTTTCGAGTGCGTGTCCCGGCCCCCTTGCCCTCTAGCCTCGGCTCAGAAGAGCCCAAGCCCATGGCTATGTCCAGCTTGCCGCTAGCCGCCGCCTTTCGAATCGGCTCACCCATCTGTCCCCGCCAGACGGCGGTACAATCGTTATTACCCATGCCAGCGCTCGCATGACCAAGTGCTTTCGCGCTTGCGCTGGTGGAAGATGCTTGACATGATCGCCTATTGTGGCTTGGACTGTCGAGAGTGCGACTTCTTTAAGGCGACCAGAACGAACGATCAGGAATGGAAGGAGCGATTGGCTAAGAAATGGGCCGACGGGCTCCAGGTCGAATGCGATGGATGCAAGTCCGACAGGATCTCGGGTTGGTGCTCAAAGAAATGCAAGGTCAGACCGTGCGCGGAAAAGAAAGGAGTGAGGACCTGCGCCGATTGCAAAGAGTTCCAATGCGACGTCCTGAGAAACCATTTGTTGAGCGAGCCCGTGGCTAGCAAGAACCTCGAAGAGATGAGGAAGGGCCTCCAATCCTGAATTGATGCCGCGGTGCCCATCTCACACAGTGACGATTCAAGTTTGCTTCACCCGTGGCCCGATCTCACCGTCCAATCGCTTTCGCGCTGACGGGGCTGACCGATTCCGAAGAAGCGAAGATCGGCGCGCTCGTGAAGAAGGCGGTGGGCAAGGACTGAGCTCGCCTTTCCGGTCGCTGTGATTCTTGCAGGGCCATCGGGCTCGATTGGCCAGGCGCTCTACTTCTTCGCTTCCTGGAAGAACCCATAGTACACAACAGCTTCGTCGCCAACGACCCATCCATCGTGTCCGGGCGGGATGTCCCAAACGTCTCCGGGGCCGTAGTCGATCTCCTGTCCATCGTCGTGTTTTACGTGCATCTTGCCTGTGAGCTGAACGCCGAAATGATGTATCTGGCACGATTTCGTACCGACCAGCGGGCTGATGTCCTTTGACCATCGCCATCCTGGCTCAAAGACCTGCTTAACAATGGTCCTATCCCCGATCGTAATCCTCTCGACCCGCGAATGAGGCGGAGTCATAATCTCGTCCGGATTCGCGAAGTTCTTCTTCTGCATGGTCATGATTGATCCCCTTCTGACTTTCAAGCATCGGGCTATTAAAGCATGCGAGGCGTCCCCAGGGTCTCCAGGCTTGGCTCTCGCCGAAGGCCAAGTATATAGGCTTGGGGCTGCAAACAGTAACTAGGTGATCCTAATGGTCTACCTTCCCGATTTCGCAAAGCTGGCGAAGAGTGATGTCTCAAAAGTGCAGAAGCTGGAAAAGGAACTTGGGGTCGTGTTGCTCGCCTTCCAGGAGGCCCCATACGCGGAGCTCTCGACGGCGAAGCTCAAGAAGCTCAAGGACACCGAAAAGGAGCTTGGTGTGACTGTTGTTGCCTACAAGTAGAAACTCGCAGGGCGATTGCCCAATCGTGACAAAGGAGAAAGGCGAATTCGATTCGAAAACGACTCGCTGGATTCCGTTAGTCCCTAGGCTGCGTATGTACAGTCAAAACCTTCATTATCGAGCGCGTCTTTGGTGAAGCGGGGAGTCCCCGTGGACCTTCTCCAACTTCCCCACCATTTACAAGTTTTACGGGGGCTCCTCACTCCTAGTGTTCTAGCAAGAATGATTCCGGCACCAGCCATCGGCTGAAATTGAAAATAGGGGGTGGAAAAGGTCTTGTGCCATTACAACAATGGCCGCAGCGACCACGCTCAAACTTCTGACTTTTCTCCTACTTCTGCCCCCTGCGGGATCCCCGCGCGACTTTCTAGTAAGGGCCCTGATTATCAACGCTCCAGTCTTCATTACGCTAAGTGACAGAGCGCGCGCCAATCTCCGCTTGGACGCGCTCCACCACGCGCCATTGTCTAGCCAGCTCTTGGCCGATCGTGGAGGATTCCTCGAAAGCGAGCCTCACCCTCTCCGCGCGATAGTCGTCCGCGGTCTTGCCTCCCCAGTCGCCGTGCACGCGCACCCCGAGCCCCCTTATCCCCACCACCGAGTACACGACCGCCAGATCGTGCAGCAGCTCGACGAACAACCAGGGGTCGAACGGGACGATCGAAGGAAGCTCGCGAGAGTACCGCAGCGAGATCGAGGGCAGGCGGTTCGCCATCGCTGTCGCGGTCGCCTTGTCGTCCGCGGTCAGAAAGAGGACGTCCACGCGCTCCTGCATCGAGTGCTTCGCCAGAGAGCGTATCATCTCGTTGTCGCGCTTCTCCTTGTCCGCGTCCCAGGCCGCCCCCGCGACCTCCCAGACCGCGTACCTCGACCGGAGCGTCGTCAGCTCCGCCTGCGCGTTGAGCGCCTTCCGGCTCTCTTTGACGGCCCCGTTTGACATCGTCATCAGGAGCTTCGGGTTCTCGTACGCCTTCCTGAAAGCGTCCAGGTCCTGCTCCCGGTACTTGCGATTGACGCGTTCGGAAATCTCCATCTGGACCAGGTTCTCGATCACGAGCGCGACGTCGGAAGGATCGAAATCGGGGAGTCCGCAGCCCTCGCTCGTCATCAGCAATCGGCTCAGCAGCCTGCGATACGCGATGTTGGTGTCGATGGCGAGCAGCGTCTGCTTGGGATAGCGGGCGCTCCCCCTCCTCTGCTTCTCGATCTGGCGAATGTTGTCCGTCAGCTCGGTCATGTTCTCGGGCGTCACCAGCAGCGAGTCCTCGACGACCTCCTTGAAGTCGTTGTACGTCGGCACGTCCTTGATGAGCAAAGGGTCGCCAAGCTTCGTCTCCACCTCGGAGAACGCTCGGTCGTAGCGCGCCCTCTCGGCGAACCACTCGATCGACGGCTTTTCGAGGTCGACGCCGACGAGGTCCACGTCGAGGAGGGGTGAGTAGATCGTGATGCTTTTCTTTCCCTGCCTAACGCCTTCGTTCAGCAGCGCCATCAGGAAGCTCTTGCTGACGGTGAGGTCGCTCATGCCCCTCCCTCCTTCCCGCCCTTCTTTAGATCGGCCATGATGTCGTGGGCGTGCTGAATGGAGCTCGGAATCTCGACGTAGCTCCGGTTCGCGTTCTTCAGAGAGCCGATGTGCAAATAGAAGACATGGTCGAAGATCGGCTTGTTCCAGCCTGCGAGGACCGCTCCGAGGACGAACATTTTGCGGGCTGGGGTCACATCCAGCGCCACTTGGTTCCCCGCGCCTTTCTCCTGCGTGGCGAGCTTCAGGACCGTATCCGAGATCGTCCGTACCTCCTCGTCGTCGACCACGAGCTGCTTGACCTCGGCATGGTTGCCGTACTCGTGGAGCAGGATCTCCACCATCTTGCCCGCGACCTGCGCCTGCGTGAGGTCGCATCCGGAGGTGAGGATCGTCACCTTGTCTGGCAAATAGTCGTGGTCCTTGATCGCGGCCCAGACCGAATTGAATAATCCCCAGGTGCTGCGGCCGTACATCGTGACGAGTACTCTGGCCATCGCTCTCTTCCTTGCGATTCTATGCACCGGCGCCGTTAAAATAGGTTCGCGCTAGGTCCGTCTGATCAACTGGCGTATCTCGCGCTGCGTTTCCTCGGGAGCGAGGATCGTGTTCACGAGATGAACGTCCACGCGGTCGAGGAAGCGTCGGAAGAATTCGGTCCGGATGCTCAGCTTGCGCTCGCTGCGCACCAGCTGATGAGGGTTGCAGAAATCGTTGTCCAGGAGGTACTGCAACGCCTCGTCGGTGTCGAGGCTTCGAGAGACTCGAGGATCGCTGTTGTCGCGCTTCAGCAGTATCGCGTGGCGCATCGATGTCATCGGTATCACGCCCGTGGGCCCGATGATCCAGCGCACGTTCATGATCGCTCGCTCCTCGTCGTCGAGCTGCGCCTTCTCGACCAACGGCTTGTACTCTGGCCAGATGTTGGCGATGCCCGCGTCGACGTAGCAATTCTTCTCGGAGCCGAAGGCCAGGTGCCTGCGGTCGGATAACCGCACGAAGAACCAGTCGTCCGTGATCAGCCTCGCGTCCGGAAGGCGCAGCAGGCCCCAGGCGTGCGTGGTCTTGCCGGTCTTCGAGGGAGCGATGAGCGCCACCCCTTCGCCCCCGATATCCAGGGCCGCACCGTGCACCGAGTAGATCGAGTGCTCGTCCTCGAGCACGTCCCCGGCCAGCGCCAGTGCAACGCTCTTGATCCAGCCGTAGTACTCGAGGTTGAAAGCGAACGCGGTCCTGCTCAAGGGCTCGTACTGAACCCCCGCCTCTTTGGAGGGGTCTCGAACGGATACCAGGCGCGCGTGCGACCGGACGCTCTCGCTCATGGCGTAGAAGTTGTCATCCCACTTCCTTCGCACCGCATCATCGTCGGTCAGCAGCTTGACGCAGCAGCCGTAGATGTCCGACTTGCGGGTGAAGAGCAGCCTGGGCTCGTTCGCCTGGAACAGCGCGTCCCGTTCTTCGGGGGTTAGTGACGAGATCGAGTAGGGCATCGCGAACGCTACAGTACCGGCGTGCCGATGCTAATTGCCTTTCCCTGCTCACTGACCCTTCTTTGAGTTCCTGGACTTCAGCAGCTTGTACTCGATCGAGTCCATGAGCGCCAGCAGGCTCGCTTCGATGATGTTGCCCGAGACCCCAACGGTGGTCCAGGTGTCCACTCCGTCCGTCGAGCGGATCAGTACGCGCACTGTCGCCTCGGTCGCCGCCTTCGCGTCGATGACCCGCACCTTGTAGTCTATCAGGCGGATCTCGCGGATCTCTGGGTAGAATCGTTCGAGCGCTTTCCTGACCGCCTTGTCGAGCGCGTTCACTGGGCCGTTCCCGTCCGAAGCGGTGTGCTCCACCAAGCCATTCGGGTCGACGACGCGCACGCTCGCCTCGGAGCGCATCGTGTCCCCCGACACGTCCACGAAGATGCGGAAGCCCTCGAGCTTGAAAGGGCGGTGGTTCTCGCCCTTGAGCCGTCGGACCAGCAGTTCGAAGCTCGCCTCCGCGGCCTCGAACTGGTAGCCCATAGCTTCCATCTGCTTGAGCCTCTCCAGGATCGAACGGCCCTTGTCCTTCTCCTGCTCGATGCCCAGCTCCTTCGCCTTCGCGAGGATGTTCGAGGTGCCGGCGAGCTCGGAGACCAGCACGCGACGCTCGTTCCCGACCATCTTCGGGTCCACGTGTTCATAGGTGCGCGGGTCCTTCAGCACCGCGCTCACGTGCACCCCGCCCTTGTGAGCGAAGGCGCTCCTTCCCACGTAGGGCAGCCTCTGGTCCGGGAGGATGTTCGCCACCTCTCCAACGAAGATCGAGATGGCGGTCAGACCAGACAGGTCGACGATGCCCGTCTTGAGCTTCATCTTCATTTGCAGCGCGGGGATGATCGAGCAGAGGTTGGCGTTGCCGCACCTCTCCCCCAGTCCATTGATCGTCCCCTGCACCATCACCGCGCCCGCTTCCACGGCCGCAAGCGAGTTCGCGACCGCCAGCTCGCCGTCGTTGTGCGCGTGTATGCCGAGCTTCACGCTCTCGGCGCTTCTCACATCACTCAGCGCTTTGGTGATGTCAGAAGGCAGGCTGCCGCCGTTGGTATCGCAAAGGACTACGTACTCCGCACCCGCATCCACCGATGCCTTGACGGCTCCCATCGCGTAGTCGTGGTTGTTCTTCCAGCCGTCGAAGAAGTGCTCGGCGTCGAAGATGACCTTGCGCCCCTTGCCGGCCAGGTAGGAAACGCTGTCCTCGATGATCTTGAGGTTCTCCTTCAAGCTTACCCCAAGCGCGACCTTCGCGTGCAGGTCCCAGGTCTTGCCGAACAGGCAGACGTACTCAGTGTTCGAGTCGACCAGCGACTTGATCGTGTGGTCGTGCTCAGCGCTCGCCCCGTTCTTCATCGTGTTGCCGAAGCTGACGAGCTTGGCGTGCTGCAGCTCGACCTTCTCCGCCGCCTTGAAGAATGCCCTATCCTTCGGGTTCGAGGCTGGGAACCCGCCCTCGACGAAATCGATGCCGAACGCATCCAAGCGAGCGAGGACGTCCAACTTGTCCTCGTTCGAGAAAGAAACTCCCTCGGTCTGTGCTCCGTCCCTTAAGGTCGTATCGTAGATCTCAACTCGATCGACCAATAAATAAATCCCTTCTTTCAGATTTATTTGTCATCGGGTCCACCTGCCGTGGTGTGCGGTAGCATGACAAATGGGTTATTTAAGTTCTCGTCCTTTCGCGACGCAATTCTCACGCATCAGCGCCGCCAGGTCACTGAGGACCGCCGAGGCGGTCTCCAGGCGGCCGGCCCCCTTGCCAGCGAGGGTGACCTCGCCGGCCAGGTCGGTGATGATCTGGAAGACGTTCAGGGTGCCACCGATGGCGAGCGGGTGGCCCGTCGGGACCAATCGAGGCGCGACCTCAAGCCGCGAGGGCGAGACCTCGGCGACCAGGCGAATGACTTTCTTCTCCTCTGCGGCGAGTGCGACCGCTTCTTGCGACACTCCGCGAATCCCCACCCGGCGCACGTCTCCGAACGTGCATTCGCGCCCGAAGATCGCGTTCGCGAGGATCGCCGCCTTTGCCGCGGAATCGATGCCATCCACATCGTAGGACGGGTCCTTCTCCGCGTACCCGAGCTCCTGCGCCTCCCTGAGGGCCTGATCGAAAGGCAGGCCCTCGTCCGCCATGCGGTTCAGTATGAAATTGCAGGTGCCGTTCACGATCGCTCTTATGGAATGGATCTTCTCCGCTACGAGGAGTTCGTGAGCGACGTTTATTATGGGCGTGGCCGCGCCGACCGAAGCCTCGAAGCGTATCCGTGCTCCGTGCTTCTCCGCCGCCTGCGCAAGCTCCTTGAAGTTCAATGCGAGCGGCCCCTTGTTCGCCGTCACGACGTCTATGCCCGCGGTCAATGCGCACATCATGTGCGAAAGCCCCGGCTGCCCGTCCTTGATGTTCGTCGGGGTGACCTCCACCATGACGTCGTAGTCGAAGTCCGCGAGGAGCTCCGGGACGGTCGAGCCATCGAGGCGCGCGCCCACCTTGCCCAGCTTCTCCTTTCGGGCCAGCACCTCCCGCGGGTCGATGCCCTTCGCGTTGAGTTCGTAGCTGCTGGAGTCGAAGACGCCTACGAGGCGCATCTTCTCGCCGAACGACGACTGCAGGATTGCACCCTTCCGGCCGATTGCCTCCGCGACCCCCTGCCCGACCGTCCCGAAGCCGACCATGACGATGTCCACACTCACTCCCCCAAGCCGCCGATGAGCAGGTAGCCAGCGTCCATCGCCCTCTGCCGTAGCAAATCGTCGACGCGGTCCAGCGCCGCCTTCTGCTTCACTTTTCCGTAGACCAGGACGGCCTTGTCGCCCGTCGACGGGGACACGGAGTAGCGCAACTCGACCGAATCCAGGTCGTGCACCGCCTCGATCCCTTCGGTGATGCCGCGAAGCTCCTGCGGCGAGATATCGCCCGCCAGCACGTACTCGAACTCGTAGGTCTCGAAGAGCGAGGAAAGCTTCGCGACGTCCACGTCGCGCTCCTTCCAGGCCTGGAGCATTCCTTCGAGCTGCTTTTGCCCCTTCACCTCGAAGGTCACGTTGACGCTGATCCGTCCCCCGATGACCTTCTCGTGGTGGTGCACGACCCCGTTGATGTTGCCACCGAACGTCGAGATCGGCTCGAGCGCTCGCACCAGCTGGCCTGGAACATCCTTCAGTCTGAGGTCGGCGTGCACCTTCGTAGACTCAACTCCTGGGAACCGAGGAGATATCAGAACGGGGATATTTGAGATGCTCTGGGTCAGCGCTATCTTTCCAGCCCGAAGATGATGGTCCCCCTCTCCACCACGTTCCCGCAGCTTGGGCAGAGGTGTTTCCTGTTCCCGAGCCCTTCGTCCCGGTAGACGTACCGGAACAGCGCGTCCTCTGGCTGCAGCTCGGAGTCGACGTCGATGAGCTCGACGTCCTTGCCTTTCCACCCGCACTCTGAGCAAACCACATCGCGAGCGCTCTCGGAAGCGATCGTGATCCGCGCAAGCTCCATCCCATGCAGCTTCTGCACCAGGCCGAGCTTCTTCTTGCAGTGCGGGCACTCAAGGCGGTGATAGACGAATGCCTTCATCGGCTGCCCGATCGAGTAGTACCCGCGCTGCTGGACCTCGACCTCCTCCTCCCCGCCTTCGATCAGGTCCTCCTCCTCGCCGCTCCAGCCACATCCCGGGCACAGAAGCTCCGCCACGGCCGAAGATACCTGCATCTGAAAATCAATGTGTCGGATGGCCCGAGGCCATCACTCCATGTCCGTTCCACTGTTCAGCCCGAAGGGTTTCCGGGCCGAGCCGAGTTGGGTCCCGCAGACGGGGCATCGGAGGGAGATCCGCCTCAAAGCGAGAGGAAACGCAGCTAGGAAGAAGCCTTCCCTTGGCTCCGGGTCCACCTCGACCTCGATCAGATCGATCTCCGGTCCCGACCAACTGCATGTCTTGCAGCTCATCGAAAGAATACTTCCGTTCTAGATATTAGATTTTAAGACTGTTGTCGATAATCCCGCGGATGCGCGGTCGATGAGAAGAGCGCCGAGGAGGAGATTTGAACTCCTGAGGCGTTGCCGCCACGAGCTTGCTGGATCCAGCAGAACATTCCAGGCTCGCGCCTTACCGGTCTGGGCCACCTCGGCTCCGCTGGCGGCCATACTCATTCATTCAATTTAAAGGTTCTCCGGCTCCGATTCCGCCGGCACACGTCCAATGGTGTCCCGCACCGTTGGCCTGAGCCGTCGCGCCAGGTTCTTCTCGGTGTGGCTGACCTCTGCCACGATAGTGTCTTCCTCGAAGTACTTCGCGCGCCCGAGCAGATCGCCCCTCGGTCCGTACGCCTGCGCTCCCCCGAAGAACACCATGTTGAGCTGCGTTCCAACCTGATTCGTGTAGAGCACGTAGACGGTGTTCTCCGCCGCGCGCGCCGGGAACATGCGCTCGAACTGCTCGCGGGACGTCGCCGGCGAGGCCGAGATGCAAAGCAGGCCGTCCACGCCCTTGAGCGCGTACGACTTCGCCAGTTCGGAGAAGAACAGATCGTAGCAGATGCAGGCGCCGAGGCGGAGCCCCTCGAGCTCGAAGACCACCGGCCGGTGCCCTTGGGCGAAGTAGAAGCGTTCCTCGAACGGACCGAAGTTCGCGAGGTTGATCTTGTCGTACCACTGCACGTCGCCGTCCGCGTCCACCGCCACGGAGCTGTTGTGGATCAGGCCGGGAACGTCCTCGGAGGCGCGAGGCATGCCGAAAACGATCGAGCAACCGCTCTTCTCCGCCATTCCCTGCACCCTGGCGACGCTTCGGCCAGTGAGCGGCTCCGCGACCCGAGGCATCAGGTCGCGGCACATGTACCCGCTCAAAAACAGCTCCCCGAACACGTAGATGTCCGCCTCGACCTTCCCCAGGCTGCGCTCCATCCGCTTGAGGTTCTCCTCCTTGTTCCCCAAGGAGCACGGCACCTGGACGAGCGCGATCTTCGTCATCGGAGGTTGATGCGAAGCGCCCGTTATTGAACTTTTCATTCTACCTTGAGGCCGCGAAACGTTTAATCCGTGGCACTCAATGCAAGCCTCATGCGTCCCGCCCTTCCGGAATACGCGGACAAAGCGATCAACGAGTTCATCCGCCAGAAGGTGGAGGAGAGCTCCGCCGCCGGGGTCGTGATCGGCCTCAGCGGAGGCATCGATTCCGCGGTGACGGCGAAGCTGTGCTGCGACGCGATCGGCGCGGACAAGGTTCTCTGCCTGTTCTTGCCAACGAAGCTCACGCCGAAGCAGGACAGCAATGACGTCGAGGAGCTCTGCGAGCGCTTCGGCATGGACCTGGAGGTCGTGCCTATCGACGTGGTCGTGGAAGCGTTCGCGAAGCTGCTTCCCGACGCGAGCGACCGTCGCCTCAAGGGCAACCTGATGGCGCGCTGCCGCATGGCCGTGCTCATGCACCACGCCAAGCTCATGAACCGGATCGTGATGGGCACTAGCAACAAGTCCGAGCTGCTGGTCGGGTACTTCACCAAGTTCGGGGACGGCGGGGCGGACTTCATGCCGATCGGCGACCTGTACAAGACGCAGGTGCGCCAGCTCGGCGAGCTCATCGGCGTGCCCGAGCGCATCGTCGCGAAGGTGCCGACCGCGGGCCTGTGGAAGGGGCAGACGGACGAGGGCGAATTGGGGCTGTCCTACGAGGACCTCGACGAGATTCTTTACGGGTTCGAGCTGAACCTGCCGGAGGAGGAGATCGCGAAGCGCACGGGACTCGACCTCGCGCAGATCGATCGCGTCTGGAGGATGCACCGGGAGAGCGTGCACAAGCGCAAGATGCCGCTTGTCCCCAAGCTTGGCGTCAGGACTGTCGGTCTCGACTGGCGGGAGTGAACTTCTCCGCCAGGACTCTCTTGAGATCGCTCATGTCGGTCGTGTCGAACACGATCTTGTCGATCTTCTTGCCGAGGGCCATTCCGTAGCGTCTCGGTCTCGCGAGCTTGATCATCACGAGCCCGCGGCGTTGAGTCGTGACGTACAAATGCCCCCCGAGGAGGTCGAAGTAGACGCCGGTCCGCGCGCGGCCGGTCTCCAGATCCTCGATGCTCGCGATCTCCTCTAGCGGAATGCTCGCCTTGAAGTACCATCCCTGCCGGAGCGTGAGCACCCCGCCCTCGACCTTGTGGTGGGTGAGGAACGGCGAGACTCCCAGAACGACGATTACGACCACCGAGACGATCGCGGCCGCGAGCACCGAAGCGAGGTCGAAACTCAGGACTATGGAGGCGAATGCGTCCAGCACGCTCAGGGCGATGATCGACAGCAGGAGAGTTGGCACGAAAGTCGCCTTGGAGTAGTTTAGCGTGACCTCCGCCATCGGACTCGCATTCCTTCGGGCCGATAAAGAAGCTCGCTCCCGAATGCCGATACGGAACGTATGGCTGGCCTTCGGCTCTCCGCGAAAGGTTTAATTACGGTCGTCTTATTGTGCCCCTTACGGCTCCCGTAGTGTAGCGGCCAATCATGAAGCCCTCTCGAGGCTTCGACTCGGGTTCAAATCCCGACGGGAGCACTTCCCTCACCACTAACGAAGATGTAGGCCAGATAGCCGGCGAACCAACTTCTCTTCCAACGGCTCGAGCTGAAGAGGCACGCACTATCCATTGTCTCGAGACCTATCGTCCACAATCAAATAATAGTCGGATTCCGTGAGCTGCCCGAGAAGGCGATGAAGGAAGTCCTTAAAGGGTTGAAAGATTCGGGTGCGAGATCTGGAATGGGCGGAATGGCGCTGTATCTCGCAAGGAAATCGCTTGACTGCATATGTGTAGCATCTAGCAAAGTGCTATATGTGCTCATTACTTTCATTTCAGGAACGACTGGAGTCGACTTGTCAAGAACCATAAACGGATCAAAGATGGTCGTCAAGAAAGGCGAACGAGGCATCCACGAAGAATTGATCCTGTACGGAAAGAGAGAACGCTTCTCGACTGATTTCTTAGCGGGCATGATACAAAATGACGACGTCATTGTCGATATCGGCGCAAATGTGGGCTATTACGCCTTGCTCGAAGGGAGAATTGCTACCCATGGAAGAGTGTTCGCTGTTGAGCCCGTGGCCGGAAATATGAGTGTGCTCAAGACGAACATCGAAGCGAATCAGCTCCACAACATAACCACCCATCCGATTGCAATCGGAGACCGCATCGGGAAGGCGACAATCTTCGTATGCGATCACTGCAACTGGTCCAGTCCAATCAACAACTATCCGGAACGAGTCGTGGACAAACAGATCGTGGAGATGGAACCGCTAGACACATTCATTGAAAGGGTTGTGCAAGAGAGGCCATCATTGGTCAGGATGGACGTTGAAGGCTATGAAGCGGCCGTGATGAGAGGGGCGGCGCAATACCTGGAAGGCAACGGAGAATCAAGAATCTTCGTTGAGATTCATCCTTCGCTGCTCGCCCCCCAAGAATTCGAGCAATTAATCTCGGGACTGCGAGAAAACGGCTATAAGGTGGATGCCGTTTTCCGCGAGTTCAGTCCTGGCTACAAAAGATGGTTCGGGCCTATCTACAGTCTAATCGACAGACTGGATACCGGCGTCGGTTTCGGTTACGCAGGGAGTGACTATGATGCCATTACTAAGGTGGCAAGCCTGGGCACGGCCCACGTGTTCTTCTCCAAGTGAGAAGACCGCAGGTCCCCCTAAGGGTTAACCATTGGAGTTTTCGCCAACATGAAAACGCAGGGAAGACTGAGATTATCCGTTTGTGTGCCCGTTGTCTTGAGTCGTTAAGAGACTCAGCGCGGTGAAGAGAATGCAGAAGGGTTTCGCCGATTGAAGGCCATACAGTGCATTTTTAGAACCAATTGAAACTGAATATGTAAATCTGGATTGGTATGGTTGCGTGTCCCGACGGGAGCACTCCTAGACATATCCAGACAATATCTATTTGCCTCAATTAAATCGTTCATTCCATTTTTGAATATCTGGTTGTTCCAAGCACCCCTTGTGCTCTTGCGTCATCGAGAAGAAGTGACCTCACTGATCCAGAAGTTCTCTATGCCGCTTGAACTCGTCCTCGGTAATCTCTCCTTTGGCTAGTCTCCATTTCAGCGCTTTGAGCATCTCCTTTGACTCTTCTTGCTCTGCGTTGGACTGCCGATGCACCTGATCATGTGCTGCTCTCTTCCTGATCGTCCAGTGGCACGTCTTGTCGCCCTTGGTCATCATTCGATCATACGAGAACTCGAACCCCGGGGCAATCGCCTCGCAAATCCCATTACAGAACGCCTCGTACTGCGAGCACGCCTCAGTCAAGGAACTCGAGAACGGGCACTCCTCAACTGTACCTTCGATCGAATCTTCACTGCGTATGACGTCTTCCCGCATGTTGTGCAGTGAGCGAATAAGCTGAATTTCGTGGGCCGAAGAATCCACGTGGCCCTCGTCATAGCCAAATCGCCTGGCCAAGGCGATTCCAGTAGACATCCCTGAGTGCCTCATGTATGACATCAGCTTCCTCATTGCGACGTCCCAACCGGCTTCCTCAATGAATGCCCTCGTGGGGAGCAACCACACTTCGCCCAGCCACGCGAGACTGAGGTATTCAGACAGTTCCTCGGAGGGTACGAACGGGGGTCTGAATCCCGTCGGCGGATAGAACTCCTTCGTCGGTTCAACCTTTGGCCTCGTGCCCTTCCTACATGAGAGCCACATGCATGAGCCGTCCCCAAATGCCAGGGATCGAATGAGTCTCATTTCGTAACTCGGAGACACCTCGACGTGAGCAGCGCATATGCCATAATCACAGAACGCGATGCAGGCTTCCCTGCACTGTCCCTCGGTCGCGCAATCCTTCATTTCCCCTATTGTCGAGTCGTCGTCGGCAACGTAGACACCCCATTGGCCCGCAGTCGTCATCGCGAAGGCCATTCCCATACCCATCTGCGATGAGCGTATGTCATCCTTCTTGCCTCCGGAGATCTTCTGGAAAACGTGGCCCCCCGCCTTCCCAGCGTGGACGAAATGCGGCTTAATTAGGGCGAGCGCTTTCTCACTTCCAACCGCATCAACGAGACACTGGGTCGCAGCAATCCACCATTCTCTAAGGAGCCCGATTGAAAACTCCTTTTCTTCTTTGGCTGTGAGCCTCATGGATTGACCATGTCCCATTTTCTTCACTAGGAAAACGTACTGTGCCTATTTGAAATCTGGACCGCCGGGAGGTCGAAGGAAGATGAGGTGGTTGTGTGTCCCGGCAGGAGCACTTCACGTACATCCAGATTTTGCTTCTTCTCACGAGTCAATGGCCTGAAGGGATTCTCGTCTTGCGAGACGTTGCATCCGAAGAGATCTCCACTATTTGCCAGCCCAATCAATTTAGCTGCAATCTGTTTTACCTAGTCTTGAAAGGGAGATATGCAAGCGTCAAAGCCACGGTTGTTCTTCGTTGACAACCTGCGCACCTTCGCGATCATCCTTGTCTTCCTAGTGCACGTTGCCATAACCTACGGCGCCGCCGGTCTGTGGTACTACAAAGAAGGGCAATTGACTGGTCCAGAATACTACGTCTTCCTTGCCTTCACCTGCCTCTGTCAGGCGTTCTTCATGGGGCTGTTGTTCCTTCTGGCGGGCTACTTCACCACTGCATCATATGATCGCAAGGGGACACTGCAATTCACGCTCGATCGACTGACCAGACTCTGGCTTCCGGTTGGGATTTTCATCTTCCTGATCGACCCGTTCATCCAATATGCGTTGATCTCGGCTGGTGTCTTGCCTTCCCCCACTGGCTCGCCGATTACGCCCCAGGATCTTCTTGGGCTCTTCATCAATCCGCTCAACGGCTTGGGGTTCGGGCCGCTCTGGTTCATCGAAGCTCTGTTCTACTTCACACTCGTCTACGTGGCTTGGAGGATGATGTCGAAGGGTCCAAGCAAAACCCGACCGATTCCAGGCAACCTGGCGATCGTCTTCTTCATCATCGCCTTGGGCGCGGTCAGCTTCCTTGTGCGCATTTGGTTCCCGATAGGGTCGGTGCTTGATCCGCTCGGCTTTCAGTTGCCATTCTTCCCGCAGTATGTGGCATTCTTCGTGGTGGGCGTGGTAGCGTCCAGAGGGAATTGGCTGGTGGAAGCGCCAGCGAAGACCGGAACTCTTTGGTTGCGGATCGCCGGGATCCTGATGGTTCTCTTCTTAGCGGCCCTCATTCTATCCGCGGCGACTGGAACCACCTACCTGTTCTTCGGCGGTGCCAACTGGCAGACCGCGTTTTACGCTTTCTGGGAGCAAGCTTTCGGCGTTTCGGTATCGATCGGCCTGATCGTCTGGTTCAGGGAGAGACACAATTCTCAAACGCGTTTCACCAAGGCGCTGTCAAAGAGCTCATACACTGCATACGTCCTGCAGGCCCCCGTAATCGTCGGCCTCACTTTGGCGTTGGCGAGCATCGAATGGCCCCTAGTCATCAAGTTCCTCATCGTTGCGCCAATCGCGGTGGCCCTTTGCTTCGGCGCTGCTTACTTGGTGAGAAAGATCCCCAAGGTCGATAGAGTTCTCTAGGCAAAACCTAGACGATTTCGTTCGGTCCGAACTAGATCGCATCTCAGCAATCAATATAGCCAAGCGCTTCAAGTATTCGCGACGTGAGCGCTTGGAGGAACCCGGGAGGGTGGCTGTTCTTCGCCGGATTGGAGATCCTGCTGTTGGTCCACCTCGCCGAGTTCCTCTATCCTGGATACAGCGTCTCCCAGAACTACATCAGCGATCTGGGCGTGGGCCCGGAGCCTTCGAGTACGATCTTCGCGGTTGGGCTCGTCGTCTTCGGCGCAATGGTCCTGGTCTCGGCATACCTATTGAGGGAGCGAAAGGGATGGGGCCGCCTTTGGGTCCTGTTCGTGCTCGCGGGTGTCGGGGCGATTGGCGTCGGTCTGTTCAACGAGCACACGCTCGTTGTCGGTGACACGCCAGTGGCGCATTCCATCTCGGCACTGCTGGCATTCCTGTTCGGCAACGTCGCCGCGATCTACTCGATGAGGTTCACGCGGTCCCCGTTCTCGTACCTATCCGTCCTGCTCGGGGTCATCGGCTTGCTTGCCCTGATCCTCCTGCTGTCCGGAAGGGTCGATCACGACCTCTTGTTCGGCATCGGAGAAGGAGGAATGGAGCGAATGATCTTCTACCCCCCGATGTTCTGGGTACTGGGGATGGGAGCGTACTTCATTGCGAGGGGCGACAACTGGGGCAACGTGGACCGTACGTAGTTCCTTGTTGTGGGACCGGGTCTCCGATACGCATATCACTTGGTTCGAGTCATCGCACTAGCGAATGTCAACGAGAATGCCGGTCTTGTTCGTGGGGCACGGAAGCCCGATGAACGCCATCGAGGACAACGAGTTCAGCCGAGCCTGGCGAGAGCTTGGGAAGGAGCTGCCGCGGCCATCGGCGGTGCTGTGCATCTCCGCACACTGGTACACCAACGGCACGATGGTCACGGCGATGAAAGCCCCTCGCACCATCCACGATTTCTTCGGATTCCCCAAGCCGCTGTTCGACGTGCAGTATCCCGCTCCCGGTTCGCCCGAAATCGCGGAGCAGGTCGCGAGCATGATCAAGGAGGCCAAGGTTCAGGCAGACGCCTCCTGGGGATTGGACCACGGGACTTGGTCGGTACTCTGTCGCATGTACCCTTCAGCGGACGTACCGGTCCTGCAGCTGAGCCTGGACGGAAGGCAGCCATCGCAATTCCATTACGAGCTCGGGCGAGAACTCGCCGCTCTTCGCGACCAAGGCGTGCTCATTCTCGGCAGCGGGAACATCGTCCACAACCTCTACGAGATCGACTGGGGGGCGGGCCCACCGTTCACGTGGGCGGAGAGCTTCGACGAGTCGGTGAAGTCCCGTCTCACTTCCCGGGACGACAACGCACTCATCCACTACGAGGAAATGGACGAGGCGGCGCGAATGTCGATTCCGACGAACGAGCACTATCTGCCGATGCTCTATGTCCTGGGCGCTTCCAATGGGGGGGAGAGGCTGAGGTTCTTCAACGAGCGCGTGGTGTACGGTTCGGTCGGCATGCGCGGCTTCGTGCTTGGCTGAAGTGGCTACGTCGGAATGGCTATCCATGACGATGGGATGAGGCCGCTCTCCCTGAGGCCTGCTTCCGGCTTCGTCCACCTCGACGGCGACACGACGACCTTGCTCGGGTTCCTGTTCAGGTACGCCCCCCACCATCCGAAGGTGCTGTTCGAGATCACGTTGTGAGCGCATTTCGCCATCAGGTGCAGTTCGTGGTACTCGGCCAGTCCTTTTGTCCTGACGACCTCGAAGGGCCGACCGAGGTCGAGTTCCCTCTCCGCCCAAGCTGGATCATCGGAGAACACGAAGAATCTGGGCGCACCGATTCTCCTCGCCACCTCGTCTGCCGCTTGTCTGTAGTAGCCTTCGCCGCAGACCCCGTACACGCTCTTCGTCGCCTCGTGCGCCTGATAGTCGCCCCGACGAACGTGCACCGACACGACATCGTTCCCCGAAAGGCGGTCTTCCCACTCGCGGAACTCTGGCGGAGGCTCCTCCCTGAGCGCGATCTCCTCTAGGATCTGGTTCTTGTGAGGAACGAACCACCGCTCGCTCTGCCAGAATCCGTCGATGTAGGCCTCCTTGCCGACGGCAGAGACGCGTTCCGCGGCCTTTTCATCGAAGCCGATCAACTTCGGCTCCTCCCGGATGTACGGTCTGCCCGAAAGCCTGGGGATCGATCGTGCTGCTCTCTGCTCGATCGGGCAAGGGTCTACCCCTACTCCCCTGGCGGCGGCACGGAACGCATGGCTCTCGAGCACCACCGCCCCGATATCCGCCAGGGTCGCTTCCTTCCATGTCGTCCTGAAAGCTCCCAGACGGCACTGGTAGTTCTCGAACCTGAAGTGGGTGAGGTCGAGCCGAAGCTCGGTCCCTTTCTGCACGGCGAGGCTTCGTGCCATCGCGTACTGGAAGAGCTGGTTGCCGAGCCTCCCTCGGATCCTCGCCACTATCATTCGGTCCGCCATCAGGTTGGGTTTAGTTATACTCTGCCTTCGGACAAAACGATTAACTGCTGCGAAGCTCTCAGAGCCTCGAATGCCAGTAGTCTCGATATCGCTCGACGAGGAGCACATCAAGCTCCTGGACCGGATCATGAAGGCGAACGGCCTCTCCGGGCGCAGCGAGGCGATGCGCTTGGCGCTTCGCTCGGCGGAAGCGGAGGTGCGCGGGCGCGAGGGCATGGGGGGGGGAGGTCGAAGGCGTCCTGGTCGTCATCCACGGTGGCCACAACGAACCGAAGCTCGACGCCCTCAAGCACACCTATCAGGGCGTCGTCACGACCCAGATCCACTCGCACCTCAAGGACCAGAAATGCCTCGAGGTCTTCATCGTGCGCGGCGACTCGAGCATCGTCAAGGGAATGCTGCGCGCGTTCCAGGGCGACGAGAAGATCGACTACGTCAAGTTCGTGCAGTCGTAGAACGGTTTCGGCTGGCCGGAAGAAACCTTCTTAAGCGGCCAGGCGATGAACGCCCTCGGTAGAATGGCTGATACGGTCATCGACGTCCAGGACCTGTTCCGGGTGTATCGCAGCAGCTCCGGTCTTCTGCGCAAGAAGAAGAAGGAGACGGTCGCGGTGGACCACATCAGCTTCTCGGTGGAACGCGGCGAGCTGTTCGGCCTCCTCGGGCCGAACGGCGCGGGCAAGACCACCACGATCAAGATGCTCACCACGTTGCTGCTGCCCACCTCCGGCAGGGCGACGGTCCTCGGTTTCGACTCCGCCAAGCAGCCGATGGAGGTGAGGAAGCGCATCGGCCTGGTGCTAGGGGGCGAGCGCGGCCTTTACTACCGAGTGAGCGGGCGGCAGAATCTGCGCTACTTCGCCGACCTTTACGGGGTACCAGTTCACATCCGCGACAAGCGCATCAAGGAGGTGCTCGAGCTCGTCGGCCTCACGGACAAGGCGGACGAGAAGGTCGAGGACTACTCGCGCGGCATGAAGCAGAAGCTGCACATCGCCAAGGGAATCGTTCACGACCCCGAGCTGATCTTCATGGACGAGCCGACCATCGGCCTCGACCCGCAAGCTGCGCGGGACACCAGGCACATGGTCATGGACATGAAGAAGCGCGGGAAGACCGTCCTGCTCACGACGCACTACATGTACGAGGCGGACGAGCTCTGCGACCGCTTGGGCGTGATAGCAAAAGGCAAGATCGTCGCTCTCGACACCCCGAAGGGCCTGAAGGACCTCGTCAGGGATTCATCAGTCATCGAGGTGGAGGGGTTCGGGATCACCGACGTCGAGCTCGCCAGGCTGCGCGCTCTGCAGGGAGTGAAGGCGGTCAGCGCCTCGATGAGCGAGGAGAAGCAGCTGCTGCGCGTGCAGGTCTCCGACCCGGGCGAGATGGTGGCGAAGGTCACGGACGCGGTGCACGGCTGCACGATCATCGGCGTGAAGGTGAAGGAGCCGACGCTCGAGGACGCCTACCTATGGCTGGTGGAAGGGAATGCCTAGGCTGAGAGCGGTGACTACGTCGTTCCGCCACCAGGCGCTCGTGTTCTTCGCCGACCCGCAGTGGCTCATTCCGAACATCATCGCGCCGTTCGTGCTCACGATGGTCGCGTTGCTGCTCTATCGCGACGTGACCGGACCTATCGTGCTCTACGCGATCCTCGGCGGCGGGATGATGGGCATGTGGGGCAACACCCTGTACGCCTCGGGGTTCTCGATACAGTCGGAACGTTGGTGGGGGACGATGGAAAGCGTGTTCGCCGTCCCCTCATCCCTTATCTGGATCATTGCGGGGCGGACGCTCTGGAACGCGCTCATCGGATTGCTGAACGGCTTCGTGGTGCTCGTCTTCGCCACCGTCATGTTCCACCAGCCGGTGCAGGTGCAGGACATGGGACTGTTCGTGCTCGCGTTCTCTCTCACCCTGCTCTCGCTATCCTGCCTGGGCCTGGTGTTCAGCTCGGCCTTCGTGCTCACGCGCAGCGCGAGCGTGCTGACGAACGGCCTTGAGTTCCCGATCTACGTCGGCACCGGGACCATGTTTCCCATCGCGCTCCTTCCTTTCTGGACGCATCCGCTCTCGCTCTCGCTCGGTCCCACGTGGGGCATAGACGCGATAAGGTACGCGGCGCTCGGTTCCTCGCAGGGGAGCTTCGCCCAGGGGTACTGGGGGGACCTGGCGATAATGGCGGTGCTCTCGGTTGTCTACCTCGCGGCCGCCGTCCTGCTCTTCGTCCAGGTGGACAAGGTGGCGCGTCGGGACGCGAGCCTGGGGAGGTTCTGAGATGGAGTATTCGAACAACCCGTTGCGCGTGTTCGTTAGCTCGGCGGTGCTCGCGCGCAAGGCGCTCTTCGCCTGGCTGCGGCCTTCGATGTGGCTGATGCAGCTCTTCACCATGTCCCTCTTCCAGATCGCGTTCTTCGCGTACGTGGCGATGAACGTGCAGAACCCGCAGGCGGGCGTGACCTATGTCGTCATCGGCAACGCGCTGCAGAGCATCTCGTACGTCGCGATATTCGCCGTCTGCAACATCACCGGGGAGGAGAAGCAGCAGGGCACGCTGCAGGGCATCCTCGTATCTCCTGGCAACCGCTTCTCGATCTTCGTCGGGAGGGCGATGTTCCAGATCGCGAACGGCCTGGCGACGGTGACGATCGCGTTCGTGTACGCGGCCTTCGTCTTCGGCGTCGACTTCTCGCATGCCGACTTCTTGGCTCTCGGCACAGTGATCCTCGTCACGACCTTCGCAATGACCGGCTTCGGGCTGATGCTGAGCTCGCTCGGCCTCTACCTGCGCACCTCGATGATAATCGCCAACATCTTCCTGTTCATCGGGCTGCTGGTGTGCGGCGTGAACTTCCCGATATCGTTCCTGCCCTCGTGGCTGCAGCCGGTGTCGTACGCCATCCCGATGACGTATGCGACCGACGCCGCAAGGATGGCCGTCTCCGGCTCCGGGATATTCGCAATCGGAGGGCTGCTGATCGCCGAGTCGGTCGTGGGCGTCGCCGTAATGCTTGTCGGCTATGGCATGTTCAAGTACTTCGAGCGGGTGTCGAGGAGCAAGGGCACAATGGACCGCTACTAGGTCACTTGTACCCGTACTTGGTGCGGAAGAGGCTGAGGCCGTAGGCGATCTCCTTCAGCGCCGCCTCCTTCCCCTCCCATCCCTTGACGTCCGTGTGCTTGCCCTCCTCGAGCTTCTTGTAGGTCGTGAAGAACTCGGATATCTCGTCGAGGTAGTGCCGCGGCACGTCATCGAGCTCCTGGTACTCGTTCAGGCGGGGGTCGGTGGTCGCGACCGCGAGCACCTTGTCGTCCTTTCCCTTCTCGTCCGAAATGCGCAGTATGCCGATCGGTCGCGCTTCGACCACGCAGCCTGGGAAGGTAGGCTCGCTCAGCATCACCATCACGTCCATCGGGTCGTTGTCGTCGTAGAAGGTGCGCGGAATCAGTCCGTAGGCGTGTGGAAAGACGACGCTCGAGTGCAGCACACGGTCGAGCAGGATGCAATCGTATTCTTTCGAGACCTCGTACTTGTTCTTGCTGTTCTTCGGGGTCTCGACGACCACGTTGATGACCTCGGGGGGATTGCGGCCCGAGGGGACCTTCTTCCAAAGGGACATTCGCTCACTTCACAATCGCATTCTGACCGGGCATAATTAGCTTTGCCGGCCTACAGCACCTCTTGTCGCGGATAATCGTCTTGCATCGGTTGCGACTTGGCCAGTCCGGTTGTGAGTTTATATATACACTGTGACGAATACATGCCTGGGATGCGCTCGTGGTAGCTGTGGATGTGAACCTCATCCTCGTGCAGCTCTTCTTCCTTGTACTGCTAGGTCTCCTCGCGGCCGTCATTTGCCAACGTTTCAAAGTGCCCGTGGTGGTGGGCGAGATCCTCGTCGGGATCGGGATAAGCAACATCTTCATCAACGGCTCGAGCCTGGCGACGGTCCTGAACCTCGTGCCCAGCCAGCCTGGATACGACTTCCTCAACCTCATCGCGCAGCTTGGTATCATATTCCTGCTTTTCGGTGTGGGCCTGGTCACGCCTTTTAGCGAGCTGAGGCAGATAGGAAGGATGTCCATCCTTGTCGCCTTGCTCGGTGTCATTCTGCCTTTCTTCGCAGGCTTGGCGGCGATGATCGGGTTCGGCTACGACGTGAAGATAGGCGTCTTCATGGGAGCCGCAATGGTCGCGACCAGCGTGGGAATAACCGCGCGCGTGGTGCACGACCTCGGAAGGACGGAAACTATTGAGGCGAGGGTGATTATCGCAGCGGCGGTCATCGACGACGTCATGGGGCTGATCGTTCTCGCTCTCGTTAGCGGCATCTCGAAGGGCGGGGCGCTCAACGTCGCCGACATCGCCGTCGTCGCCTCGCTGGCTGTGCTCTTCGTGCTCGTCGTGATGTACATCTCGACCCTCGTGCCCAAGGCGCGGAGGACCTTACCGGTGATGAGCATCATGAAGAAGCAGCAAGTCAAGAAGCATTGGAGCCCCCTTCCATTCGCGCTCATCATCTGCTTCGGCCTTTCGGCGCTCGCCGCCTACCTGAACCTCGCTGCGATCGTAGGCGCGTTCCTCGCCGGCATGCTCTTCGCGGAGTTCAGGGATGTATGGCCGACCGCGGAGAAGTTCGGTCCCATCAACGAGTTCCTCGTCCCGTTCTTCTTCCTGTTCGTAGGAATACAGGTCGATATCTCTTCCTTCGGCACTGAAGGAATCCTTCTGCTCATGGTCGTGATAATCGTCATCGCCATCCTCACGAAGGTCGTGGGTTGCGGTCTGGGCGCTTGGAAGCTCGGAAGGCGGTCAGCGACCGTGGTGGGCGTTGGGATGATCCCGAGGGGCGAGGTCGGCATCATCGTCGCGACCATTGGGCTCTCTAGTGGTGTCATTCAGAACGACCTCTACACGACGGTGGTGGCGATGTCCCTGGTCACGACCCTTGTGGCCCCGCCTCTGATATCCTACGCTTTCAAACGGAAAGAGCGTCACGTGGTCAAGCGGGCCCCCTCAAGAGAGGAGTAGAACCAACGAACGAAGCTCAATGCCTATGCGGGCCAGATGACCTTCGCCAGCTCCACGACCGCGATGATCACGGCGGCGGCGATGAGCACGAAGTAGGGGTTGATCTTGAGAGCCTTCTCGTCCTCGGAGTCGAAATAGCGGATAAGACCCGCGGCCGACTGGAAACCAGTGTTCTTCTTGCTCTCTTTGGGCATCGCTCTTCTACCGCGCTTCGCATCGCACGTGAGCGTATTAATCTTTTTGCCGAGGCTCGCAGCTCAGCAGATGTACGAGTCGGTGCTGGAGCGATCGAAGCCCTTCACAAGCTCGAGGCTCGGGTTGCCCTCCGGCTGCCACCCATGTACCGGATAGACCAGGTTCGGGATGTACTTCGAGAGATCCCTCGCGATGTCGGTCGCCGGATGTCCCGGGCCGAACAGCTTTTCGCTGATCTGGAGCGCCTTGGACCTCGTCTCGCCCTCGTCGATGATGCCGAGCGTGTGAAGGTACTCGTGCAACAGGATGTGGAAAACGTACGGCTTGTAGAGGTGAGGGGCGGTCTCCTTCACCCTCGTGAGCGGCAACGTGTTCATGACGATGATGTTCGTAGCCACTGGATAGAACGCACCGACGAACCCGGCCAGACCTCCGCCTAGATTGGAGAGACCGAGCATCAATCCGGAGCGCTCCATGCCGGTCGTCTCCCTGACGGCTCTCTTGACGAGCTCGAAGATCTCCACCATGTTTTTTGTGTTCTCTAGCCTGCTGGCATATTGGATATTGCTTCCCACGGTCCCACCAATCTGTTTGTACTACTATAAGAATGATTGCAGGACGCATTGCCTTCTTCCGAAAAGTGCGTCTCGGGTCCAACCTTCAGAACCCTTATGAGCCAGGGGCTCGACTTGAACCTCAGGTGGCGATGAAATGAGGATCGGAATGCTAGGCAAGGGAAACGTAGGGACTCATCTCGGGAAGGGGCTCAGCGCTGCAGGCCATGAGGTTCGCTACGGCCATCGCGATCCAGCGGAGAACGTCAAGGCGGCAGCCGAGTTCGGGGACGTCATATTCTTCGCGGTGCCTCACGGCGCCTCAGCGAGCGTGGCGAAGGAGATCGAAACCTTCGTCGGCGGGAAGGTCATAATCGACGTGACGAACCCTCTCGGACGATTTGGTCCGCCACTCCCGTGCACGACTTCCGCTGCCGAAGAGATACAGAAGCTTCTTCCCAAGGCCAGGGTCGTGAAGTGCTTTAATTACGTCTTCGCGAAGAACATGACGACCGGCGAGGTAGTCAAGGAGAGGATCGCCGCGTTCGTCGCCGGGGATGACAAGAAGGCGAAAGCGACCGCGATTCAGTTGGCGAAGGAGATTGGGTTCGACGCCCTCGACGCTGGCGGACTGAGCAACGCACGGTACCTCGAAGGCATGGCGATGATCATCATCGAGCTCGGATACGGCCAGGGGCTCGGCCCGGACATAGGCTTCAGGGTAGTCAGGAAGTAGATTCTGCATTCAGCAACATTCATATTATGAATGGTTGTTGGCCAGCCGTTACCATGCAATGGGCCGACGTCATCGCGAAGGAGCTTCTCGCGAGGCCAGGCAAGCACCTGATCTCCACCGGCATCACCCCGTCGGGCTTCATCCACGTGGGTAGCCTGAGAGAGGCCATCACCGCACAGGCGGTCTTCAAGGCGCTCAAGCAGGCGGGAGGCGATGTCAAGCTCATCTATCTGGTAGATTCATTCGACCCGCTTAGAAAGCGCTACCCATTCCTCCCCGAGAGCTATGAGGCGGAGATCGGGAAGCCCATCTCGAACATACCTTGCCCTTGCGGAAAGCATGTGAGCTACGCCGAGCACTTCATCGCCCCGTTCCTCGACAGCATCGAAGAACTGGGCATTCGCCCGGAGATCCACTGGACGCACAAGCACTACGAGCATGGGGACTTCGCCCAGGCCATCGACGCGATCATCAAGAAGAGGGAGACCGTCGCGACGATCTTGCGCGAAGTGACCAGTCGAGAAGTGCCCGAGGATTTCTTCCCCTACACCCCGCTCTGTCCGAAGTGCGGTCGGCTCTCGAACGGGAAGATTGTTTCCTACGAGTTCCCCTACGTCACATTCACCTGCCATTGCGGCGAGGAGGCGAAGGCGGACGTTCGCAAGGCCGACGGCAAGCTCCCATGGCGCCTGGAGTGGGCGGCGAAGTGGAAGATACTGGGCGTGACGTGCGAGCCGTTCGGCAAGGATCACGCCGCCGCGGGAGGCTCCTATGACACCGGCGTGCGATTCGCACGCGAGGTCCTCATGAACGAGCCGCCATTCCCGATCCCCTACGAGTTCGTGCAGCTCAAGGGGAAGGGACAAATGCACAAGTCAACTGGCGTGGTCGTCACCGGAGTGGATGCGCTTCGCATGACGCCTGCTCCGGTGCTCAACTACTCCGTTCTCCGCTACAACCCCGACCGGCACATCGACTACGACTCCGGGCTCGGGATACTGGACATGGTCGACGAGTATGATCGCGTCGAGAAGATGTACTACGGAGGCGGGGCGGACGAGAAGGAGAAGGATCTGTTGCGCACGTACGAGCTGGCGCAGCCTCTTCAGCAGCATGACCACATGCCCATGCAGATCCCCTACCGGCATCTCGTTTCGGTCGTCCAGATCGTCCCGGATTTCGAGGGGGTCCTCGAGGTGCTCAAGCGCACCGAGCACGTCGCTGAGATCGAGCCGAGGGACGTCGAGCTGCTGAAGCAGAGGACGGAGTGCGTGCGCTACTGGCTCTCGAGCTTCGCTCCCGACGAGGTCAAGTTCACGATCTGCGAGGAAATGCCAGCCGTCCAGCTTTCGCCGGCGGACGTCAACTTCCTGCGCTGCATCTACTCCTCGCTGCAAGCGCTCGATTGGAGCGGGGACAGGATCCACGACACCGTCTACGAGAGCGCGAAGTCGTGCGCGATCGGAGCGAAGAGCGGCTTCCAGGTGCTCTACACGATCTTCATCAACCGCAAGCAGGGTCCGAGGCTCGGATACTTCCTCTCCACCCTCGACAAGGAATTCGTGCTCGCGCGGATCAAGCAGGCCATCGAGTCTGCTAGCTGATCACTTCCTTCTCTTCAGCGCCCACGTGCTCAGGAGCAGCATCGCGAACGCAAAGAGCGCCAGGATTAGCAGCTGAACCCAAACGTTGTCGATCCCCCATCCGCGTATCATTATCGAGCGGTTGGCGTCGACCGCGTAGGTCAGCGGAATGAAGTTCGAGATCGGACGTAGGACGTCGGGCACGGATTCCAGCGGCCAGAAGACCCCTGCGAGGAGGATCGAGGGGAAGAGGATTATCGGCAGGAACTGGATCGCCTGGAATTCGCTCTTGGCGAGGGACGATAGAAGGAAGCCCAACCCCTGCATGCCGACGGCGAGAAGGAATATGACCAGCAGAACGAGGAATGGGCTCCCAACGATCGGGATGTTGAAGAGGAGCACCGCGGTCACGAGGATCACCGACGACTGAACCAGGCCCACCAATCCGAACGCGAGCGCGTACCCGCCGACGAACTCGCCTTCCGTAATTGGGGAGGTGAGGACCCGGTCGAGGGTGAACGTCGAGCGCTCGTGCACGAACGAGATTATCGAGAGCATGAACGTGACCATCATCGCCGCCAGGCCCATAACCCCGGGAGCGAAGAAGTCGATGAATTGCGCTCCTTGACCATACACCCGGTGCTCGCTCACCTGGATGGGCGGAATGAGATGATAGTTCTGGACCATGACGGTCTGGACTACTCCGGTCACCGTTCCGAGGACCGCGTCGGCGATGTTGGGATTGCTTGAATCGACCTCGATGCGCACTTGGACGGAATTCGATTGCAATCCGTGCTGCAATGCCGAGATCGCCTGCGCGGCGTCTGCAGTGAAGTTCCGCGCGAAGATTACGGTGGCCCATGCTTCACCCTTCTGCACCTTCGCGATGGTCGCGTCCACCTGGCTGACGTTGGCTGCGCCAGGACCGTAATAGGCTATGATATCCAGCGTTGGCGAGCCGCGCATTCCTGCGACGACCGCGTTCGCGGCCGAGGTGCCGTTCAGTCCCTGGTCGAGGTTGACGACGCAGACCTTGATGTCCTTCAGGTCGCCCCCGAAGGTGTAGCCGAAGAGCGCGATCATGAACAGTGGCATCAGCACCAGGAAGGCGGCGGTCCGGCGATCGTGGCGCAGCGACCTCAACGTCTTGCGTGTGACCGCCAGCGTGCGGGAGAGGCTCACTTCGCTCCTCTCCTTGAGTATGACAGGAACGCGTCCTCGAGGTTGGCGGTGCCGGTGGAAACCATCAGGCTCCGTGGCTCGCCCTCGGCGATCAGTCTTCCGTTGCGCATCATGCCCACCACGTCGCAGCGCACCGCCTCGTCCATGTAGTGCGTCGTGAGCACGACCGTCCGCCCCTCGCTTTTCAGCTCACGGAAGAAGTCCCAGAACCCCGCCCTCAGCTCAGGGTCGACGCCCACTGTGGGCTCATCTAGGAAAAGCACCTGCGGATCGTGTATCAGCGCGCATGCTAATGAGACGCGATGCCTCATGCCTCCGCTCAGCGTCGAGACCATCGCGTCCCTCCTCCCTTCGAGATCGATCACCTTGAGGATCTCCGCCTCCCTGCGCACGAACCGTTCCTTGTCCATCGTGAACAGGCCCCCGAAGAACTCCAAGTTCTCGTGCACGGTCAGGTCGCTGTAGACGGAGATGTCCTGCGGCATGTAGCCGATGCTCGGCCGCTTGAGGGTCAGCGGCACCTTCTCTCCGAGCACAGACGCCTCCCCCTGGTCCGGTCTCAAGAGGCCAACGAGGATCTTGATCGCGGTCGTCTTCCCGGAACCGTTCGGGCCGACGAGTCCATAGAGCGTGCCTTTCGCGATCTGCAGGTCGAGGCCGTCGACCGCGACGACCTCACCGAAGCTCTTTCGCAGGCCCTTGGTGACCACCGCTGACGCTCCGTCCATGGGAACGACAAGGAAGGCGGCGGAGGGAACTTAATGCTGTTTGCCGTTGAGGATTTCATGGTCCGAGTCGTGCTTCGCCCCCTCGACGAGAGCCGCTTCCCACAATACCTCGAAGAAGAAGCGAACCGCTATTCCGAAGAGATCGCGGACGCGGGCTACGTCGACAAGGAAAAGGCGCTGGACAAAGCACGGGACGACATCGCGAGGCTGCTTCCTAGAGGCGTGGCGACCCCGGGGCACTACTTCTACGAGGTCCTGGACAAGGAAGACGGGGAACGGATCGGGACGGTCTGGCTGAAGATCGACACGGAACCTAGGCGCTCGGCGTT
The DNA here is from genome assembly GCA_035506675.1 of Methanomassiliicoccales archaeon. GTDB lineage: Archaea > Thermoplasmatota > Thermoplasmata > Methanomassiliicoccales > UBA472 > JAJRAL01. The sequence goes on along the minus strand of DATJOX010000041.1, from coordinate 11,860 downwards.
TCTCTACGAGATCAACCTCGAGCGGGAGTATCGCGGTCGAGGGTACGGCCGGGCGACGATGGAGAAGGTCGAGGAGATCGCGATCACGTTCGGCGCGGAAGCGATCTTCCTGCACGTCTTCGCGAACAACGACGTCGCGATCAGGCTGTATCGCTCGCGTGGGTTCGCGATGCGCAGCATGAACATGAGCAAGGAGCTGCGAAACGAGAAGCGATGAAATTCACTTCTTCAGCAGTCCGAGCTCGGCGAGCTTGTCCGGCATGTAGGTGTCGGTGACGTAGTCCAAGCCGTACTTCGCCAGCGCCTGCTGTTCCGCTTTCTTGTTCAGCTTGAGCATCAGCTCGATCTCGTTCCGCCAGAACTCGTCCGCGAACCGGGGGTCCTTCTGCTCCGCTTCGAGCGCGCGAACATCTCGTTCGGTCAGCTTGTCCGTCGGCAGCTCGTAGTTCTCGATGTCCGAGGCGGTGATGCCGATGAACTCGGCGGTCGGGGTCGCCAGGAACTCGGATATGTGCGCGGTCTTGATGGCTCCGTACGCCACGGAAGCGAAGATGCGGAATGACCAGGGATCGCCATCGGTGAAAACTACGACGGGCAAATGCATCTCCTCGTGCACGCGCTTGATGAACCTCCGCGTGGAGCGCGCCGGCTGCCCCTTCAGATGCACGAGCACCGAGTTGAAGTCCTCGGGGAAGCCGTTCTCCACGAGCCGGTCGAACATACCGCCTGTCTCCAAGGCAACGATGAAGTCCGCGTCGGTCTCGATCAACTGCACCTTGTCGCTCTCGACGTTGTACGGGATTCCGTACCCCGAGTCGCCGACGTCGTCCAGGCAGTTGATGCGCTTCTTCTTGCCCTTCCGGTCGAACTCCTCGATGGTGATGTTGCCGAGGACGCTCGCGCCGTTCTCCTCCGGTCGGAGCTTGAAGTCCTCGCGGAGGAGGCTCGTGACCACCTCCAGGTCCTCAGCGAGCAGGTTGGACTCGTCCTGCGAGTGGAACTTACCCTTGCCCCATCCCTCGGAGATGTAGTACATCTCCCTGAGCGTCGAGGACTTGTTCTCCCTGATCATGTCCTCGATGAGCTCCATGACGTACATCGTGCGCAGGAGCATGAGCGCGCCTTGCGTCTTCTTCGCCGTCCTGGCGCCCTTCGCGCTGCCGTACTTCCAGACGCTGTGCTTGGGGTCGAATCTGATGTTCGACTTGGTGCGGAGAGGGATCATCATCTTCGGGATCTTGCCTGAGTCGAGCTGCTCGTATATCGACTCGGCGATCTCGTAGAGCCTCTGGACGGCGATCTTGCTCTCGTCAGTCATCGCTCAGCGCCTCCGAGGACTCGTCGTAGTCGATCTCCTCTTCCTCTTCTTCCGCCGGCGGGGTAGGGGCCTCCGCCGGGACCTCAGTGATCTTCAGGCCAGCCACGTCCCAATCGCCGGGCAGCGGGTCGGCGCCGATGATCATCGTCGGGTCGATGCCGGACGAATAGAGCTCGTTCTCATCGTAGAGGTCGGGGTCGAGGCCAGCGAGCACGATCGTCACGACCTGCTTGTCGGTGGAGTGAATGGGCCTGAGCTCCCAGGTGACCTTGCCGTCCTCCTTCACCTCCACCGGCTTCGGGTCGGTGGCGTCGAGGTCTAGCGAACCCGCGGGGACGATCGCATGAAGGTTGAAGCGGACCATGCGCGGCGTGTAGTTGTAGATGTTCACATTCGCCACGTGCTTCTTCTTCTCGTACGTGACGGAATCGTCTATCCAGACGACGTTCATGATCTTGGTGATGGAGCCCCCGAGCTCGGGAACGGGCCGGTTCACGATCTTCGCCGACTTCTGCGCTATGAGGGGGAGGATCTCCTGCACGATTTCGAACTTGGCCTTGGTCCTCGACTTGGTCTCCTTCTTGTTGAGGTGGATCTTCAGGCGGCGCCCGCTCTCCCTCAGAGCGAGCTCGAGCTCCGCCTGTATCTCAGGGAGGTTGGCGACCGCTTCCTTCGCTTCGGATGTGAACGGGACCTTGGTGGAGGCGATGTGGACAAGGATGATCGCCGGGCCGAATGGAATACCGGAACCGCCTCTCTGCTCCAACCCATACCGCCTCCAATCCACGTTCTCGACCGCCTTCGTGAGAGCGCAGCCCCCCTGCTGATAGAGGAGAGGCACGCGGTTCGCGAAGCGGAGAATGGTGACGGGCTGATCGGCCGGGATATTGCCTCCGTAGACGATCCCCACCTCGATCTGGAATGGGTTTCCGGAGTAGACTCGAGGAGCTCGAGTCACTGGCGGGGTGTAGAACTCAGGTTTCGCTTCGTCCAGGACGTTCTTCAGACCCTTGCGGATGAGCGCCTCGCCGATCGGGGAGAGGCACTCGGTCGAGGGCGCTAGGTACTTCACCGACTGCATCGCCCCCAGGAGCGCCTTGTACTGGTCCAGGCTCAGGCCTGGGGTCTTCGCTTTCTCTGTTAGGCCAGAACGCTCGATTATGTCGTTCGCTACCCTGTCAGAGATGCGGCAGAAGTCGGTCTTGAGGAAATCCTTTAGGTTGCGCGTCCGCGAAGCCCGCCCCAGGTTCATCAGCGTGCCGAGCTCGACGCCTTCCGGATGGGGCTTGATCTCCTTCGTGCTGGGGGGAAGCTGGTCGTACGCCCTCGCGAACAGGTATGTCTTGCCTTCCGGGTCGACGAACGTTATCGAGGCGTGCGGGTTCACGATGGCCGTCTGCTTGAGGTACTCGAGCACCGACTGCTTGCCTCCGACGTAACGGCCATTCAGATTTATCTCGACCCGAGTGCCGTGCTCCTTCTCGTCCCACATGATGTAGTCGTCTGGGGCTTTCGGACCGACCACTAGGGGAGAATTGGTCTTGGTGTTGAGCATGACCTCCTTGACCGCCGCGGGTTTGTCCTTCTCCGTCTTGGAGGTGATCCTCGCCGGCTTCCCAGTCGTGATCTGGCCATACATTACGGTCGCAGAGATACCGATCCCTTGCTGCCCGCGCGACTGCCGGATCGCGTGAAAGCGCGAGCCGAAGAGAAGGCGTCCGAACACGTTCGGGATCATCTCCGGGACGATTCCGGGCCCGTTGTCCTCGAGCGTCAAGTGGAACTCCTTATCGTCCACCTTGTCGAGCTTGACGAAGATGTCGGGAAGGATCCCCGCCTCCTCACAAGCGTCGAGCGAGTTGTCCATTGCCTCCTTGACCGCCATGATGAGCGCCTTCGTGGCCGAGTCGAAACCGAGGATCTGGCGGTTGCGCTCGAAGAACTCTGAGACGGAGATCTCCTTCTGCTTCTTCGCTAGGTGGTCTGCGATCGAGGTCAAGCTAGCACCTCAGCTCGTGGATATGCAAATAGCGCATCCCTGGGCAGTGTATGCCGGGATGCGGTATTAAAGTGTGCTTGCTGAGGCCAGGCTTTCAGTTCTCGAACTCTTTGCCGCAGTTCCAGCACTTCTTGTCGGTCGCCTTGACGGTCTTGCCGCACTCGGAACAGACGAACTCATCTGCCGCCTTGGGTGCCGTGGATTCGGCGAGCTTGGGCTTCTCGCCCTCGTCGAACTTCTCGCCGCAGCGCGCGCACTGCGTAGCGTCCGCGGGCACCTCGGCTCCGCACTCCGAGCAAACAAACTTCTCCTGTTTCCCGCCCTTGGTCGGCTTCTGTGGTGGGCCGGCCTGCCTCGCCTCAAACTTCTTGCGGGACGAGTCCATCCACCAGGTGAGGACCAGCAGCAGGAAGAACAGCAGACCTACGAGGTAGAACGTGTTCAGCAAGTTCGACGACAGCGCCTGCGTGAGGATCTGCCCGTCGTTGGCGGTTATCGGCCCAAATGCGACCGGTGTCGAGTGCGTCGCTCCAGACGGGTCCACGTATTCATAGAAATAGGCGTAGACCTCTCTCGCGGGAAGCGTCAGGGAGAGATTGTAAGTGACCTGATTAGGGCCAGGGCCGGTGAAATTGTCGGTCATTTTGAAGATGACCTCTGAGATGCTCCAGCTTCCGATGTGAAGCAACAATGTGGGAGTGGAATTGCCGCCCGTCAGCACGACCGAGTAATTGAACTGCGTCGCCGACGTGTCCTTGAACGGGGTGACGATCCCGTTGGTGAGGACGTTGTCCGCTGAGACTGGGTTCGACTGAAGCGCTGTCTCACTGAAGTACGCAGTGGCCCCGACCATCACGCCGATGACCAGCAGGAAGATGACCCCGAAGATCGCCAGCTTTCGTCTACTCAGGAGTCCGAACCAGCGCGGGACGAAGTACATCATCAACGCGACGATCGCCGGCGCCAGGCAGAAGCCTATTCCCAAATAGGTCAGCGTGAAGTACGAGACGACGAAGGTCACGAGAATCCCGAGAATGATCCCTTGCCTGGTGCCCCTCATCTTCTGCAGGAAGTTGGGGGACCGTGCGCTAGTGTCGGCCATCAAGGGGGAATGAAGGCACCCCGCTTAAAAGTTGTTGGAGATTGGACGCCCTCCCGTTGGCCTCCGTTTGAGTGTCTGGCCCCTCCCGACGCGGGACTCAAGAAGCCCGACGCCAGCAAGATTATATATACGCGGACAGGTTGCAAAAACCCTCTCTGGTAGGACCGGAATGAAGACCGCGGTACTCGCAATCGGAGGCAACTCGATCCTGCGTGCGGGAGAAGAGGCGACCTGGGAAAACCAGATGCGCAATCTCCGGGAGACTTGCACGCATCTAGCGCGCATGATCCAGGCCGGATACGACATGGTGCTCACCCACGGCAACGGTCCCCAGGTCGGCGACATCCTCATCCAGAACGAGCTCGCAAGGGACGCGATCCCATCCATGCCTTTGGACGCGTGCGTCGCGGAGTCGCAAGGGCTGATCGGCTACATGATCCAGCAGACCCTGGCGGAGGCCTGTGAGCACATCTGCACGCACAAGGTCGTCACCTGTGTGCTGACACGCGTGGTCGTCGATCCAGATGACCCGGCCTTCGAGAACCCCACGAAGCCCGTTGGCCCATACTACTCGAAGGAGGAAGCGGATTACCTGAAATCCACCCGCAAGTGGGATTTCCACGAGGACCAGAAGCGGGGCGGATATCGCCGCGTCGTTCCCTCTCCGCACCCTATTGATATCGTGGAGAAGGGGGGCATCCGAAGGCTGGTCTTCGGAGGCGAGAACCAAGCGGAGGTGGTCGTCGCTTCGGGGGGCGGGGGCATCCCGGTCATCCGAGAGGGCGGGCATTACGTCGGCGTGGAGGCGGTGGTCGACAAGGACCTCGCGGCCGCGGTGCTCGCGATCAGTATTCAAGAGAAGCTGTTCATCATGCTAACCGACGTGGACCAGGTCTACATCAACTACAAGCAGCCGGGGGAGAAGGGCCTCGGCAAGGTGACCATCGCCGAGCTCAGAGCGTATGAGGACCAGGGTCAATTCCCCGCTGGAACCATGGGACCGAAGATCGAGGCTGCGATCATGTTCTTGGAGAACGGCGGCGAGAAGGTCATCATCACCTCGCCGGAGAAGCTCGAGGCCGCGCTCGAAGGGGCGGCGGGCACGCAGATCACGAGGTGAGCATGTCCGCGACCATCGAGGAGCAGATCAAGGCACTCGAAGACGAGATTTTCAAGACCCAGAAGAACAAGCACACGGAGTACCACATCGGCAAGCTGAAGGCGAAGATCGCGCGGCTCAAGGAGGAGCAGGAGAAGCGTCGTTCGAGCTCCGGTGGCGCGGGGCGCACCTACGCGGTCAAGAAGTCCGGCAACGCGACGGTCGCCCTCGTCGGCTTTCCGAGCGTTGGCAAGTCCACGATCCTCAACCAGCTCACGGACGCGGAATCGGAGGTCGGTGCGTACGACTTCACGACCTTGGATGTCGTGCCCGGCGTCATGACGTACAAGTTCGCCAAGATCCAGATCCTCGATCTCCCCGGTCTCATCAAGGACGCGTCCAAGGGCAAGGGCCGCGGACGCGAGGTGCTTTCCGTCGTGAGGGCAGCGGACCTGATCATGTTCGTCATCGACGCCTACGACACCAACATCCAGGTGCTGATTAGGGAGCTTGAGGCGGTGGGCATCCGCATCAACACCCATCCGGCGGACGTCGTCATCTCCAAGACCGAGAGTGGCGGGGTGCAGGTGCGCACGACCGTCAAGCTAACGAAGATCGACGAGGAGCTGGCGCGCGCGATCGTCTCCGAGTACGGCTTCATCAACGCGGACGTCGTCATCCGCGAGGACCTCAACGAGGACGACCTGATCGACGTGCTCGTCGGCAACCGCGTCTACGCGAGAGCGATGGTCGCGGTCAACAAGATCGACCTGGTCGGCGACAAGGAGTACATGCACTCGCTGAAGCGCAAGTTCCGCGGGTACGACGTGGTCTTCATCTCGGCGGAGAAGGGCATCGGGATCGATGAGCTGAAGGAGACGGTCTACGACAACCTGGATTTGATCCGCGTCTACCTCAAGCCGCAGGGGCGTGAGGCGGATCTCAAGGAGCCCCTGGTCGTGCGCAAGGATGCGAGCATCGGGGACGTCGCGGACACGTTGCACCGCTCGATTCGACCGAATTTCCGCTACGCGGTCGTCTGGGGCAAGAGCGCCAAGTTCCCCGGCCAAATGGTCGGCCTGGACCACGTGCTTCATGATGGCGACATCCTCTCGATCATCAAGAAGCGCGGCGGCTGAGGCCCTGGAAGGGTTAAGAACGGGGAGCATCATCCTAGCGCCGGAGCGATGCGCATGAGCGATTCTGCGAAGGACAAGCGCGGCCGGGGCACGAAGGCGGTCCACGCCGGCGAGCTTCTGGACAAAGAACATGGCTCGGTCAACACGCCGATCTATCAGACTTCTACTTTCTACTACCCGACGAGCGACCCGCGCACCTGGGAGGGCATCACGCCCGAAGGCACCTACATCTACACCCGCCACGGCAACCCGACGATCCACGCGGCCGAGGAGAAGCTCGCGGCGTTGGAGAGAGCGGAGAGCGGACTGGTGTTCTCATCGGGAATGGCGGCGATCACCTCGACGATCCTGTCGATCGTCGGCGCGGGCGATCACGTGGTCGCCATCGAGGATCTCTACGGCGGCACGTTCAACTTCATCAAGCACGAACTTCCTCGGCTGGGCGTCGAAGTGACGATGACGCCGGCTGGTGACATCCAGGCAATGGAAAAGGCGATCACGAAACGCACCAAGCTGCTCTACATCGAGTCGCCCACGAACCCTCTGCTGCGGCTGGTCGACATCCACCAGGTCGCCGAGGTCGGGAGGAGATACGGGGTGCTCAGCATGATCGATTCGACCTTCGCCACCCCGATCAACCAGAACCCGATCGAGCTCGGCATCGATCTCGTCGCTCATTCCTGCACGAAGTACCTGAACGGGCACTCGGATTTGATCGCGGGCGCGGTGGTCGGGCGCAAGGAGCTGATCCAGCCGATCGAGAAGAAGCGCATTCTTTATGGAGGCTCGATCGACCCAGTAGGCGCCTTTCTCCTCATCCGCGGAATGAAGACGCTGCACGTGCGCATGGACCGTCACAATCACAACGCGATGGAGGTCGCGAGCTTCCTCGCCACTCATCCCAAGGTCGCCGCCGTCCACTACCCTGGCCTCGAGTCGCACCCCCAGCACGCGCTCGCCAAGCGACAGATGCGTGGATACTCGGGAATGGTTTCGTTCGAGGTCGCCGGAGGGAGGAAGGAGGCGGAAGCGACGCTGGAGCACTTCAAGATCATCAAGAAGGCGACGTCCCTCGGCGGAGTCGACTCGCTCGCCTCGATGCCGCTGAACAGCTCGCATTCTGGATTGTCTCCGCAAGAACGGGCGAAGTTCGGCATCAAGGACTCGCTCATTCGGCTCTCCGTCGGCATCGAGGACATCGAGGACCTCAAATGGGACCTGGACCAGGCGCTCACGGGCAAGGGCTGAACAGTACCGCAATCGCGCAAGGATTAATAACGGGCAAGCGATAGCGCACTGGATGATTCAGCGGCCGAGGGGAACGCGGGACTTCGCGCCCAAGGAGATGGAGTCGAGGAGGGAACTTGAGGCCGCTTTCCGCACCGTCGCGGAGCGGCACGGCTTCCGCGAGATCGCCACCCCCATCTTCGAGCACGCCGAGCTCTTCACGCTGAAATCCGGCCCGAACGTCATCGAGGAGATGTACGCCTTCGAGGACAAGGGCGGAAGGCAGATCGCGCTCCGGCCAGAGCTCACTGCGCCCGCCATGCGCTTCTTCGTCAACGACCTCACGAACTATCCCCGCCCGCTCAAGATCTACTACTTCGGGCAATGCTTCCGCTACGAGCGTCCGCAGAGCGGCCGATACCGCGAGTTCTTCCAGTTCGGGGCGGAGCTGATCGGGGCGCCAACTCCCGAGTCAGACGCCGAGATTATCGGCCTGGCGGCGGCGATGATCAGGACCTGCGGGCTGACCGAGCACCAGATCCGCGTGGGGCACATCGGCATCCTGCGTTCGATGTTGAAGGAGGCGGGAGTGCCTCCTGAGCAAGCGCCAGTCATCCTTCAGAAGCTCGACAAGAAGGTGTACGAGGAAGCGCGCCCGCTGATGCGAGGGGCCGGGATGAGCGACGCAAGCATCGAGCAGGTGATCCGCGTCACAGAGACGACCGGGGGCATCGATGTCCTGAATTCCTTCCCGGGAGAGGCCACTGACTACCTGCGCGAGGTCTTCGGCATCCTCGAGGCATACGGATTCACGAACGTCAAGGCGGACCTGGGCGTCGTCCGCGGACTTGACTACTACACTGGAATTGTCTTCGAGATCGACGCGCCGAAGCTGGGCGCGGAGAAGCAGGTGTGCGGTGGCGGTTCGTATTCGCTCACCGAGCTCTTCGGGGGCGAGAAGGTCTTCTCGACCGGTTTCGCGATCGGCTTCGATCGCATCCTCCTCGCACTGGAGCGGGAGGGAATGAGCGCGAAGGAGCACAAGGTCGAAGCGTACGTCATACCCGTCTCCGATGCGATGCGCTACCAAGCGCACGTCATCACTGCCTCTCTGCGCAGCGCTGGCATCTCTGCGGACGTAGATCTCATGCGGCGCAGCATCGGCAAGAATTTCAAGTACGCCGATGCGATCGGCGCGCGTTTCGCCGTCATTGTAGGGGAGAAGGAAATGGCCGAGCGCTCGGTTGCGCTTCGCGATCTCTCCTCAGGAGAACAGACCCTTGTCAAGGTAGAAGCGCTAGCGGAAGAGGTGAAACGGAGGAGAGAGGTCGGTGTCCGAGTTCGATGTGGTGGGGAAAACTAGGAACTAACTGGCTCAGGAGGAGAGTTGAGCCACCGACCCCGGACACCTAATGAATGGATTTCTATCCTCCAGTATTTAAGGATTTCACGCGGGAACTTGATAAATCTCGAAAGCAAGTCAAGGCTTCCGCAACGAACGCGCGAAAGCCATCGTGTCCAGTTCTTGGTTGACCAGCTCGTCGGCGCGCGAGGTCATCGGGTTCTCGCGTCCGCGGTAGACGACCTTCGCGGAACGGAAGCGCTTCAGCAATGTCCTCGCTTCCTCGAGTAGCGGGCGAAGGTGCTCGGCCTTGAGCCGATACGAGCCGTCGACGTGATGGACGACCAGTTGACTGTCCATGACCACCTCGACCTCGTCCGCTCCGATCTCCAGGGCGAGGCCTAGGCCGGCGATTAGCCCCCGGTACTCGGCTTCGTTGTTGGTGCCCTCCCCGAGGAACCTCGCGGTCTGCTTGAGCACCTTGCCATCCTCATTCGCGAGGACGACACCGTACGCCGAAGGGCCTGGATTGCCTCTTGACCCACCGTCCGTGTAGACGAGAACCTTCATAGGCCGAGGAGGCAACGGCGAGTGAAGTAATAAATTAGGCGCGGGTCAGCGATGCTCGAGCGGCCGGTTGCGGTCATCAACGAGCACGATCCGTGCGGTCACTGGCGACTCGCCGTACTCGAAAGCCATGATGATGACCTTATCTCCCCTCCTTACGAGCCGCGCCGCCGCACCATTCACGCAAACGGTCCCGCTGCCCGCGTTTCCGGGAACGACGTATGTCTCGAAACGCGCTCCGTTCTCGACGTCAGCCACGAGCACCCTCTCTCCAGGCCAGATATCCGCCAAATGAAGGAGGTCCTGGTCGATGGCGATGCTGCCGACGTACTCGACGTTCGCGTCGGTGACCGATGCCCGGTGGATCTTCGATCTGAGGAGGCATCTCATTGCATCCTACGCCATTGGCAATTCGCTCAAGAATCTTTCCCAGGGACTCCTCTGCATGTATTGGCCCTGAATATGAGGGAATTGGATGGATGGACCATCCATGAATGGATGGATTATCCAACCTAACGCATTCAATCGAACATCTGGCTAAACTTCGAAGGGTACATAAACAACCTCGCCGCTTCGCGGAATTGCCGGGGGACGAGCGAGGTGACAAGGAACCTCGAAGTCCCGAGGAGGAAAGAGGAATGGCAAACAAATTGGTCATCGGGTTGGTCGCGCTGATAGTGATTTCCGCGGGCGTCATGGGCGCATTGGTGGTCATGACCCCAGCACCGGAAGACAACACCATCAGGGCAGCGATCCTTCACCCCGCCGACGGATCGACCGTGACCGGGGTTCTCAACGTCACAGCGAACATAACGAGCAAGAAGACCGTCACCTACGCCGCCCTGAAGCTCGACGGGGCTCTTGTCGGCAACCTGACCGCGGCGCCATTCTACTGGGACATCAACACTCCCGAGATCGTGGAAGGCCAGCACATCCTGAACCTCACTGCTGGCAACTCGGCCGGCATGAGAGGTCAGAGTCAGATCACGATCACGATCAACAACGGAGGCACGACCGCGGCGATTCAATCCCCCACGAACGCAAGCCACGTGAATGCGACGCACGCAATCGACGTGGACGTCGTCAGCCCCCGGGCCATGAAGTACGTCAGCATCGCCGTCGATGGTGCCGAGGTCGCCAACCTCACCTCCGCCCCCTACTCATACTCGTGGAACACTAGCTCCGAGATCAACGGGGAGCACCACCTGACGGCGAAGGCCGTTGACATCCTGAACATGACCGGACGCGCGTCGGTCGACGTGATCGTCGACAATCCGTTCAGCTATGTTGACGCGCGTGGAGTGACCATAAACTTCCCGAAGATACCGCAGCGCGTCGTAACGCTAGGCAATTCGTTCACAGAGGTCGTTTTCGCCGTTGGCGCGGACAGTCAATTGGTGGGAAGGGACGACAAAAGCACCTACCCATCGGATGCGTTGAGCATACCGGTCGTCGGAAACACATACGGTACGAAGGATGCGTTGATCGCCGCCCAGCCAGATTTGATCATCGCGTGGAAGTATTCAGCGACTTCAACGGTCCTCACGGACATCGCTGCTCTCGGCTACAAGGTCGTAGCGATGAATCCCACCTCCATTCCCGCGGTCGAGCAGGAAATGCTGGACATTGGGAACCTGACCGGGCACTACATTGGTGCGAAAGTCCTCGTCGACGGAATGAAGCAAAGGATCGCGCAGGTCGAGGCAAAGCTTCCGCAGATACCCTTGAGTCAGCGCCCAACAGTGTACTTTGAACTAAGGGGCGGCATTCCGGGGAGTTCTCCCGCGGGCGGGTCCACGGTCAACAATCTGACGATGAGTGGGCAGATCATTCAGCTTGCTGGAGGATTTAACGTCTTCGGCAACGCCTCGGCGCGCAATCCGAGCTACATCCCAGAGCAGGTGATTGCGAGAATGCCGCAGATCATCGTCATCGAGAACCAGAGCCTGGTCCAGAACAGCGATATCGAGAACCGTTCAGGCTGGTCGATCATTCCGGCGGTCGTGAACCACCAGATCTTCAGGATAAACGGGGAGTGGATGACGGCATCGCCGCGCCTCGTGAACG
>DATJOX010000040.1:0-29852 GCA_035506675.1 Methanomassiliicoccales archaeon | reverse complement strand
ACCCCCAGATCGGAGGAACGATGATGCTGATCGGGGGAGTCCTGGTGGCGGGCGGGGCGACCTGGGGGGCGTTCCGGGTGCGGAGCCTGGTGCGCGGGAGCAAGGAACCTTCCGGCACGGCTTTCGGAGGGAATTGGGTCCAGCTTTTCTCCATCGGCTTCGGCCTGGCCTGGTTCGGGCTGTTCCTCTTCTATTCGTTTGGATCGACGGGCGGCACTCTGCCGTCCCTCCTGAGCATCGCAATCATCGGCGTGGGCGCGGTGATTGCCATGGCTGGGGCCTCAATATTCCTTCGCGGGCGGAACTCGTCCAAAAGTGATGATGCAATGAGGGTAGGTTCGACCTCAACAAAGCCCAGGGGGCTGGCGGCGATCAAGGACAAGTTGGAGGAGCCCAACCTCGATTCCGACCTAGCGGCGCACCTGAACGCAATCGGGATGAGCGCGCGCTCCCTGGAGAAGGGTGACCCAGAGCTGATCCACTCCGGGGGCGGAGTGGTCGGGGACCCTGTTCTCGCTTCCGTCAAGGTGGAGGCGAGGAACTTCCAGGTTGTGGAGGTTTGGAGGGTCATGGGAAGCGGACCGGGCGACTGGTTCCGGTACTTCTTCGTCTATGCTGTCAAGGGCAAAATCAACAACATTGCACCTGAGTTCGAGGCGGACCTCGCTTGGAACGCGTCCAAGGAAGGTGCCATCTCTGACATCTACTGGCATGGCGGAGGCCTGGCCGCGAGGCTCAACAGCGACAAGGAGCTTGGGGATATGCTCCTCAATCTTGGGCTGCCTCATGCGCGCATCGGAAAGCCGATGATAATCGGCGGAGGCGGAAGAAGAGGGAATGCCTCTTATGTGGTGGAATCGAACGAGCGATTGGGGTACATTGGCATCCAGCTGCTCCCTCGCGGGACCCATCTCTCCTATCAAGGGAACCAGTTGTTCGACCAGGTCTCCACGACGAAGCAGTTCCCGACGGTCCAGCAGCTCGAGGCCGCCGACCGGATCGCGAAGCACGTGAGAGACTATCTGGATCTAGCAGGCATCTGAACAATCACCCTTGGAATGACCCCAGCTTGGTCCCGCACTTCCGGCAGAATGAGGAGTCCGGCTCGTTGAGCGTGCCGCAGGAAGGGCACCTCTTGATGGGTTGCTGTGCGGCCCCGGAAGCAATTGGCATCGCCAACATCGCCCTCCAGAAATCGGCGATCTCAACGTTCGCGCTTTGATCGTAGTCCAGGTACGACACTCCGCCAACGACGATGGCGGCGACCGGGAGGACCAGCAACCCGATCCCGCCGACGATCGCTCCGGTGTCCCCGAGCGTCGCTGAGAGCGAAAGGTCGACGGCGGAGTCCTTGTTGTAGTCGCTGACCGATAGGTCCACGACCTTTCTCAGACCAATGTGCGACTCGAAGTGCTCCGCGTGAAACAGAAATGGGCCTCGGAACTCGAGACGATATCCTCTGTTCGCCCAATATCCTGCCGCTCTCTGAACGAGCTCCTCCTTCGAGCCTCCGGAGACTATCCTCTGCTCGCGTTTCGTGAACAAATGCTGAAGTGGCATATTCTGTCCTTCCAAGCTTCACTGGGAGCATGCTGCTATTAGGTCTTGCGGATTCAACGGAGCGGGCAGTCTCACTTTGTCAACGCTTTCTCCGACGGTTCTGCTCGCGTCTTCTGCTTCGGTTCCCAGAGAGGCAAGATGGGCCTTCCGAACGTGCTGTTGTAAAGCTCTGCCAGCCCAGTGTATACTGCCGACGAACCGACTATCAGACCCCAAATCCCCGCTGCCGTCACAATTCCGCCGTCCCCGGTCGCTTCGCCCACGCACAGGGCGAAGAACAGGATCGCAAGACTGCCGAAAACGAAGCCAAGCGCCCCGGAGGACCGCAGCGCAATCGGGAAGAGGAACAGGGTGAGGAATCCCCACAATCCCAGATAGGAGGCCATTGCTGCGGGCTGAGTCGCGCTCGCCAATCCAAGCGAAGGAAGCAGAACGATTCCCACGAGCGATAGCCAGAACAGGCCGTATGACATGAACGCCAAGGCCCCGAACCCATTGCCCTTCTTCCATTCCATGACTCCTACGACCACTTGCGCAAGTCCTCCATAGAAGATGCCCATGGCAAGAACCACGCTCCCTAGCGCGAACAAGCCGACGTTATGCAGGTTCAATAGGATCGTCGTGATGCCGAAGGCACACAATCCCAGAGGCGCTGGATTTGCAGTCCGGTCCTTCTGGACAGTCTCCACCTCACTGACCATAGTGTCGTTTTCCCCCATTCACGATTGATTGGACTTGCGACGGAATCCCCGGGGGGACTATTTGAGCGGCTGCTTCCAGAATATGGCGGATAGTCTGGCAATTTGAAGAGATCGCGGAGTTCGCCGACCTCATGACTCTGCGAGACCCTTGTGCTGTCGTCTTGGCGGAGAACGACCTACCGAGTAGCGGGATGACATCAAGCAGCCTCCGGGCAAGGATGTCTGGCCACAGAAGCGAGCGGCGACGGAGGGTCAGCATGTAGAATGAAGTATCGCGACGAATTTGCGCTTCTCTCGATTCATCGCCTCGACCGCTTTTTCGGTGGTGCCCGAGAAGATCTCGAACTTGGCCAGGATCTCCTTTGCCAAGGGTGTTATTGTCATCATGCCTTTGTGCCCGCCGCCAACTATTACGACTTCCGGCCGCTCTTCCTCGAGGAATCCAAGCTCAAGCTCCGAAAGCGGGGTGTGGAATAGCTCCTTTCGATACTCGATGGAAAGATTGGTTTTCCTGGGGGTGACAGTGCCATCAACATGCACGATGACGTCGCCCTCGAAGCGTTTCCCTTCCACTTCCAGCCAGCCCCACGAACAGGCGTATTTCATCGCCAATAGAAGGCATCCTCCCCCTGATTACGCTTGCCACTGTCATGCGAAAGCAGGGCATTGGCAACCCATATATCGTGTCCGCACCCATCCCAACGCAACTGGAGGGAACCCCACGGGCAAGAGACGAATTCTCCTGACCGGCGCCACCGGCCAGATTGGCTCGGAGCTGATACTTGAACTGCGTCAAAGACTTGGAGGAGAGAACGTGATCGCCGCGGTTCACTCTCGTCCGCCAAGCGACCAGTTGGCAGAGTCCGGACCGAGCGTCAAGCTCGACCTCGCAAGAGAGGGTGACATTTCTCTACTAGTCGAGGATCGAGCCATCACGGAGATCTGGCACCTGGCGGCGGTGCTGTCGGCGGTCGGCGAGAAGGACCCCCAGAACGCTTGGAAGGTGAATATGAGCTCGCTGATCAACGTGCTCGAGGTGAGCAGGAAGGCGAACCTCAGAGTGTTCTGGCCGTCCTCCATCGCGGTGTTCGGTAAAGGCGCACCTCGCATCGACACCCCTCAGGACGCGCCCCTCGTCCCAACCTCAATGTACGGGGTCACGAAGGTCGCCGGCGAACTCCTCTGCAACTACTATCACCTCAAGTACGGCTCGGACGTGCGCTCGGTCAGATATCCAGGCATCATCTCGTCAGAGACGCATCCTGGCGGCGGCACGACCGACTATTCCGTGGAGATGTTCTACGAGGCGATCCAAAAAGGGAGATACACTTGCTTCGTGCGCGAGGACACGATTCTGCCACTGATGTATATGCCCGACTGCATCCGCGCCACCGTCGAGGTCATGGACGCACCCGCTGCGAGGATCAGGCGCTGGACCAGCTACAACGTCAACGGAGCGAGCTTCTCTGCGGGGGAGCTCGCGGGCGAGATCAAGAAGCGAATCGCGGACTTCGAAGTCGAGTACGTCCCTGACCACAGGCAAGCGATCGCGGATTCCTGGCCGATGTCGCTCGACGACCGCGAGGCGCGCCGGGACTGGGGTTGGAGCCCCCGGTACGACCTGAAGGCGATGGCAACCGACATGATGGAGAAGCTCAGCAAGAGACTGCGAAGAGAGTGATGATGGATGAAGCGCAACCCGACGGCGTTCCTGAAGCAAGAATACGAGGCCCTGGTGAAGGACGAGCTGGACTGGAGATTGAGGGAGCTAGAGGGGCCGAGCACACCCTGGTGCGTGGTCGATGGCAAGAAGGTGCTGATGCTGTGCTCGAACAACTATCTCGGACTGAGCAACCACGAGAAGCTGAAGGAGGCGGCGATTCGAGCGATAGAGACGCACGGCGCTGGCTCTGGCTCGGTCCGCCCCATCGCCGGAAGCATGGACCTGCATTTTGAGCTCGAGCGCAGGCTGGCGAAGTTCAAGGAAGCGGAGGCCTCCCTGGTCTATCAGACCGGGTTCGCGGCGAACGCAGGCCTGATACCTCAGCTCGTCGGCAAAGGCGATCTCATCATCAGCGACGAGCTCAACCACGGCAGCATCATCGATGGGGTCAGGCTTTCGCGCGCGGAGCGCACTGTGTACAAGCACTGCGATCCGGCGGACCTGAACCGCGTGCTCGAAGAATGGGAAAGGAATGATCCGGTCCCGGGAAGGATACTGATAATCACGGACGGAGTGTTCTCGATGGACGGGGACATCGCCCCGCTTCCAGAGGTCGCCAAGCTTGCGCATGAGCACGGTGCGATGCTCTACGTCGATGACGCGCACGGAGAGGGCGTCCTAGGGGAGGGGGGACGGGGAATCGTGCACCATTTCCACCTGTCCAGAGATCAGGTCCATGTCGAGATGGGGACCTTCTCGAAAGCCTTCGGAGTTGTCGGAGGTCACGTTTCAGGCTCGAGGGACCTCGTCAACTTCGCGCTCAACAAGTCGAGGACCTGGCTCCTCAGTGGCTCCCATCCGCCTGCGGTCGCCGCCGCGTGCATCGCCGCAGTGGATGTTCTGGAAAACGAGCCGGAGCACGTCCGAAGGCTCTGGGAGAACACGCGCTACTTCAGAAAGGCGATGAAGGGCCTGGGATTCGATACTGGCGTATCCGAAACGCCGATAATCCCGATCATGGTCGGAGAGAGCAGAGTCGCGAAGCAGCTGTCCGAGCGGCTCTTCAAAGAGCAGGTGTTCGCTCTGCCAATCGTCTTCCCGATGGTGGCGAAAGACAAAGCGCGCATCCGCACGATCATGAACGCAGCGATGTCGCACGAGGACCTGGACTTCGCGATCGAGAAGTTCCTGAAAGTGGGACGAGAGCTGAAGATCGTGAAGTGAGGTCAGCCGACGTCCTTGATCTTGCGGAACACCACCGACTGGGCGGCGGTCATTGCCATGAAGGAACCGACCATCGCAGCCTCCATGATCTCTTCCTTCGTGGCCCCGAACTTCCTGGCCTGACGGATGTGGACTCCGAGGCAGTGCTCGCCTCTGAGGGCAGAACCGGCGGCGATCGCCGCGAGCTCCACGCTCTTTTTGTCCATATGTCGCGGGCTGGTGAGCACGCGGTCGGTGAGGTTAGCGTAGGGGATGAATATGTCTGGATACGATGAAAGCAGGTTCGAAACGAACGGGACCTCGCCGAACTCCTTCTCGATGGCTTTCAGCAGCCCCTTCACGATCTCCTCCTCTGTCGGCTCGCTCGCCTTCTTCTTCGCGCCTGCCATGTTCCCCTCCGCCCGGAATCTCATCCAGAACGATATAACAATGCCTATTCGACCGGACGGCGGAACTCGGCCACGATCTCTGAACGGAGAACGTCCTCGCCCCCGTAGTTCTTCGTCGATTCGATTCGGTAGATGCGACGCGCCTCGAAGGCTGTGAACAGCTGCTTCAGCTCTTCCTCTTCGAAGAAGTGGGTCCGCACACCTGTGCCCTTTGTGACGGTGCCCTCCTCGACCTTCCTGCCCCTCTTCGCGCGGAGGTCCTGGCATGAGAACTCTTGGACGTGGAGGATCCCACCAGGAGCCAGGACTCTGTAGGCCTCAGCGGCAACTAGCCTTCTTTCGTCGGCGAGCAGGTGCCCGATGATGTGCGAAGCGACCACCGTCCGGAAGCTTGAGTCGCTGAACGGGAGGCGTTCGGCCTTAGCCACGAGCAAGTGCAGCTGTCCACACGTTCCCGCTGCGGTCGCGCAGCTCTTCACAGCTGCGGATGAGAAATCGATCGCGACCACCTCTCGGCCTTCGTCGAGGAGCGCTTTCAGTGTCTTGCCACCACCACAACCTAGCTCGAGCACGCTCTCGCCTCTCGGCAGGAACGGCGAGCAAGCCGGGCCCTTCCATAGCCTCGGCTGCCTCCTATATTCCCTATCCCACACTTCCCTCGAGCTCTCTTCCCTATTGTCGGCCTTCATTTCGGCGAACCTCGACCGAGCGGGCGTGAGCGTCGAGGCCCTCCGCCTTGGCGAGGGTCTCGATGACCGCTCCGATCCGCTCCAAACCCTTCCTGTCGATGGATTGGACGGAGCTTCTCTTACAGAAATGCATCGTGTCGAGCCCCGAATATATCGCAGCGTAGCCCGCCGTCGGAAGCACGTGGTTCGTTCCAGAGGCGTAGTCTCCGCAAGCGACCGCAGTATTATGCCCTACGAATATCGAGCCAGCGTTCTTCACTTTGGCGGCGACAGCGACGGCGCGGTCACATTGGATGGAGAGGTGCTCGGGCGCGATGAGGTCGGACACCCTCACGGCTTCTTCCAAGTTCGGAACTAGCAAGTAGCCGGCGTTCGTCAGCGAACCTTCCAGAATCTTCTGTCTATTGGACACCTTGAGTCCTTTCGACAGACTTGCGCCAACCTTCCGCGCCAGGCCTTCACTCGTCGTGATGAGCGCGCAGGGGGAGCGAGGGTCGTGCTCCGCCTGGGCGAGAATGTCCGCCGCGATGAATTTGGGGTTCGCGGTTGAATCGGCGACTATCACGATCTCGCTCGGCCCCGCCGGGAAGTCGATCTCCGCCTCTTTTCGCAGCAGCATCTTTGCCGCGGTGACGTAAACGTTGCCCGGTCCGACGATCTTCTGCACCTTGCGCACGCTCTTCGTGCCGAGAGCCATGGCGGCGATCGCCTGGACGCCTCCCAGCGAATAAACTTCGTCCGCTCCGGCGATGTCGAACGCGACCAGGGTCAGCGGATTGATCGGTGGAGGCGTGCAGCAGACCACCTCGCCGACCCCCGCGACCTTCGCGGGCACGACGCACATCAACGCCGTGCTCGGATACGAAGCTCGGCCTCCAGGGACATAGCAGCCTACCCTCTGGAGCGGAGTGACCTTGACCCCGAGCTTGATGCCAGGCTCCACCTCCTTCATCCACGAGACGTTCTCGAGCTGCAGCCGGTGGAACCGTTCGATGCGAGACTTGGCCTCCTTGAGCGCTGAGACGACGCTCGGCTCCAGCTCGGAATAGGCCGCCTTGATAGCCTTGCGGTCGACGCGAACGCTTTCGAGCCTGATCTTGTCGAAACGCTCCGTGAGCGAGAAGAGAGCCTTGTCACCGTCGCGCCTAACCTCGTCGATGATCCGCTCGACCGGGCCAATCACGGACTCTAGGTCTTCGCGGCGCTTCGCCATCCAGGAATCCAGGTCGAGCGGTCCCCACATGAATCGCACAACCCCTCCCGCCTTAATGTATGTTTCTGGCGCGCCGCTCCGCCAACATTTATGCCCAGGAAGTCGTTTCGAGGCGCATGCCAAAGCAGGTCAACTGTTCCCACATCCTCGTGGCTACCGAAAAGGAAGCGAAGGACCTCCTCGCCAAGATCAACGCCGGAAAGAGCTTCGGCGACATGGCCAAGCAGTGGTCGAAATGCCCCTCCGGGAAGAAGGGCGGCGATCTCGGCTGGTTCGGCAAGGGCCAGATGGTGCCCGAGTTCGAGAAGGCGGCCTTCGAGGGCGAGAAGGGCAAGATCTACGGTCCTGTCAAGACGCAGTTCGGCTGGCATCTCATCAAGATCAACGATCAGAAGTGACATTCTGCTCGGAAAATTAAATAGCCACACCATGCGGTACCGAAGGTAATCCGAATTCATCGAGCGTTGGAGGAGTGAACTTTGCCACTGTTCTCAAAACCCAAGAGGATCTGCACTGGATGCGGCCGCGAAGTCCCGGAAGAGACCGAGTTCTGCCCGTACTGCGGGACGAAGAAGCAGGGCAGTGCGCCCGCAGGACCTGCTTCGAACGCACCTCCCCAGGGTCAGCAGATGAGGCTTTGCCCCGGGTGCGGACGCCAGATCCCAGAAGGGCTTCGCTTCTGTCCATACTGCGGACGTGAAGCCGCCGGTGTGGGACCCGCGGTTCAACCGGCTCCAGCCTCGCCGGCGCCGACAGCACCGGCACCGGCTCCCCAAACCTCGAATGTCCAACCACCCTCATCGCAGACTGGCAACAAGGTCACGTGCGGGGCCTGCCGGAACCAGGTGCCGGACGGGTTGAACTTCTGCCCGATGTGCGGAAAGCCCGCGCCGTACGCTCTGATCGTCGCTCCTCAACCTCCATCCTACGCAGCGCAGCCGCCAAGGTCAACGGTCAGGTGCATGGGCTGCGGCAGGGACTTCTTCAGCGATCTGAACTTCTGCCCCTATTGCGGAAGGCCGAACGCTGGGATGCAGACCTCGCAGGCACCATCTCAGCCACAGCAACGCATGCGCATGTGCCCCGGTTGCGGCAGGCAGATTCCTGAAGGATTGCGGTTCTGCCCCTACTGCGGGAGACCCGCGCCCACCGGCGCGCCGATCGAGTCCGAGCCTGCGCCGGCCGCGCAGACGAACGCCCCTGTTCCGCCGCCTGCGCCCTCTGCGTCCGAAGGCATGCGGTTCTGTTGGAACTGTCAAGCAGAGGTACCCGCGAACAACAAGTTCTGCCCTGAATGCGGCTCTCCGAAGGAAAGGAAGTAAGCAAGAGCTTCCAGCAACCGTCCGTCAGCCGATAATTATTAAGTAGTGAACATGGTGATAGGGCGGCAATACGTCTGGTGCGCAACCAGGCGGGCAAGAGGAGAGTGAGAGATGTCAGCTAGTGGACAGATGAGGATGTGTACCGGATGCGGTCGGCAGATCCCCGTCGAGTACAACGTCTGCCCTCACTGCGGTAGGCCTCAGAACGTGCCGCAGTACGGACAGCCGCCGATGGGATACGGGCAGCCGCAACAGTATGAGCCTATGGGAGCGATAAAGTACATTCTGTACCTCCTATCGTTCTTCAGCCTCATCATCGGAATCATCATCTTCGTAGTCTGGTACAGCGACCAGAACCCTGAGAAGAGGCACGTTGCGAAGAACTGCCTTCTGCTCAGCATCGCCGCGATCGTGATCAGTATCCTGTGCGCAATCGTCCTGGCGATCCTATCGGTCAGCTGGATGGTCATCTAAACCATTTCCTTATATTCTCTTTTCACTTTCTGGCCCTAGATGCTGGTCCCATCTGACCCGCTGGCAGCGTTTCTGGCGAACATCGGCTACTCGATCTGCCATCAGCTTCCGAGCCGCTCATTGTTCCTGGGCGGCTATCAGCTGCCATTCTGCGCTAGGGATACTGGCACTTATCTCGCGTTCACGGTGGTCATGGGCTACTATCTCGTGACGAAGAGCAAGAGGGGGGTGAAGCTGTTCGACCGCTACGTGCTCGTGGCATGTCTGATCGGCCTGGGGCTTTACGCATTCGACGCGCTCTCTTCCTATGCGGGATTGCGGAGCACGAGCAACGAGATCCGATTGCTCAGCGGGCTCGCATTCGGGGCAATGGCAGGGTTCCTTCTCACCTCGGTGGCCTCGATAGTGCTTTTGCGGTCCAAGACAACCTCACCCTCGTACACCTGGCGCGACCTGCCTCCGGTCTATTTGGCGATCGCAGTAGCAGGAGCGTTGGTGCTCGTGGATACCGGAGTGGCGGGATGGTATGCGTTCTCGGTCGTCATCGACGCCGGCTACCTTGTCTTCCTCTTTCTGATCGTTGCGATCGTGGTCGCGGTCGCCACCGGCTGGGACCTGGTCACTAAGACGAAGCGCAAACTCGTCACGACATCCATCTTGTTGGAAATCGCCGTTATCGTCCTCCTTTGGCTCGTGCACTACCTCGTGGGTACGCCGATACTCGATTGAACTTGTTACCGAAGGGACTAGAGCGCACCGTGTCATCCGGGCGGCATATAAGCGCCCGGGGAGCAGGCTTCGGGATTCACACAAAGGACATCGACTTCGCGCTCGCAATTCTCTCTCTTGGTCATCGGAGGCGCAAGCGCGGCGATGGCGTTCGCTCAGAAAGACCCTGTCACCCAAATCCAGATGCTCGCAGCAGTGCCGACCAACGTCGCTGCCGCGGACGCTTTTGCCATACGGAAGACGACCGGCTCCATCACGTACGTCAGGGAATCGTTCCTACCATTCATTTCTTTCCTGATGCCTTCGTTGATACTCGATTCGCCTGCGATTCTCCCGGCCGACCAATCCTTCACAATGGCGGTCCTGCTTGCGATTCCAGGACTGGTTCTGGCGCTGCTCGCCCTTTGGTCGCTTCGGTATTCGTTCGCAGTCTTGCCATCTGTCCGCGCCGTGGTCTTCGGAGGCCCGTATTCGGTTGTCCGGCACCCCCTCTATCTTGGCGAGACGCTGATGCTCGTGGGCCTTGTGACGATGAGGTGCAACCTCCTCATGTTGGTGCTGCTTTGCATCTCCCTCGCGCTGACGCTTGCCCGCATTCAGATCGAAGAAATGAAGCTCCGTGAATCGCCGGACTATCGAGAGTACCGCGCGCGAGTTCGCTACCGCCTCGTGCCTGGGCTGTATTGACTACAATTCCTTCTTGTACTCCTCGAGCAACGCCTTGCGATACTCTCTCTCCTTGCTCGCCGGAACGAAGTCCCTCGTCTTGACCCGCTTGAGAAGTTCGTTCGCGAGGCCGTTGTCGTCCTTCAGACCAAGAGCCAAGACCTCTTGACATATCTTGCCCCATTCGCTGATGCCGACGTTGACCCCCGCGACCCAGATCTTCTTCGTCTCGTCGAACGACGCCGACCCGCAGGCGCCGCCGCCCGATTGCTTCTCGCTGACCGGCATTCGGCTTCCCTCGTCGCGCACTCGGACCCGATGGGATTTATCGCTTTGCCTTTTCCTCGCGCGCCTTCTCGATGCTCTCGCTCCTCTCCGCGCTCTTCACCGCGATCTTGAACTGGTTGAGCATGCACGGCTCCGCGTACGATCCTGGCTTGTTCCTCAACGCCTCGTAGAGATTCACCGGGTCCCGGCCTCTCAGCTCATCTTTGCTTATGATCCCCAGCTCGAAGAGACCCTCCGCGGCCTTCGCGCTCACCCCCGGAAGCGTTCTGAGCTCAGCGATGACCTCCTCTCTCGATTTCATTTCTCGCCCTCCTACAAGAACGATACCAACGAATGCGCAACCATCATGTGGTTTGATATGAGCCAGTCGGTGACGCCTCGGAGCACGTATTCGACCGCGACGGCCGCGATCAGCAGGCCGATGATCTTGGAGAATATCTCGATGACGTTGTCGCCCACCCGCCGCACTATGTAGACCGCGTTGCGCAGCAGACCCCAGGTCACCGCGAGCGAGATCACCCCCGCGATCAGCGTGGTGAAGATGCCTACGTTCGCAGTCAGCAGGATGGCGGTGGTTATGACTCCAGGCCCGGTGAGGATCGGGGTCGCGATGATGACCCAGGCAACGCTGGAATTGTCCTGTTTGGTGAGCTTGAAGCCGAAGATGATCTCCACTGCCATCAGTATGAGGACGATGCCGCCCGCGACCCGGAACGAATCGACGCTGACGCCGAATACCGCGAGCAGGTTCGTCCCCAGGACGGTGAAGATGACGAATAGAAGGCCAGCAACGAAGACGGCGTTGTTCGCAGACTTCAACTTCTCCTTGTCATCGAAGCCCTTGGTCATGCAGATGAATATCGGCAGCGATGCGAATGGATCGAAGATGAAGAACAGCAGTGCGACCGCGTAGACCAGTTGCTCCAGAGCGTCCATTGAGGCCTTGCCAACGGATAGCGACCCCTTAATCCTTGCGCATCCGCGTGATGAGTTACTAGTCTGGCATCAGGTACCGTTCGCAATGACTCGCGGCTCTCGGGAGTCTTCTCGGTCGTTCGACCGCCAGGAAACGATTTATATTGCCACCGCTCCGTAGTGAAACCGATGTACGAGAACGTCAAGAAGAAGTACTGGCGCTGTCACATCTGCGGCGACATCCATTATGGGGAGAAGCCTCCCGCCATCTGCCCCACCTGCGGCATGAAGAACTCCTTCGCGCTCACCGACAGCTCCGAGGTCTCGAACGTCCAGGGCGACGTGAAGTACCTTCTCGACACCCCGGAGAAGCTGATCAAGGCCTGGGGGGAGTTCGTGGAGAAGGCGGACTTCCGGCTCTGGGACGACAAGCAAGCGGTGCACGACCTGGCGGTCGGGGAGCTCGAGAACATGAAGAACAAGGGGCTGCGGTACTGCCCGTGCCGGATCACGACCGGGGACCGCCAGAAGGATATTGAACTCATATGCCCCTGCAACTTCAAAGCTCAGGGCACCTGG
The DNA here is from genome assembly GCA_035506675.1 of Methanomassiliicoccales archaeon. Taxonomy (GTDB): domain Archaea; phylum Thermoplasmatota; class Thermoplasmata; order Methanomassiliicoccales; family UBA472; genus JAJRAL01. The sequence goes on along the minus strand of DATJOX010000040.1, from coordinate 17,440 downwards.
AAGGAGTACGGGGAATGCTGGTGCGGTCTGTTCGTGAAGAGGTGATCTAATGGCTCAGGATGGAGAGAGACTGATCTGGTTCTATGGTAGGGAGTGCCCTCACTGCAAGGCCCTCCACCCGGTGGTGGACAAGTTCAGCCAGGATACTGGAACTGAGATTACGAAGCTCGAGGTCTGGCACGACGACAAGAACGCCCAGCTGATGCGCAAATACGGCAAGGCGCTCACGGAGGCGTGCGGCGGGAGCTTGGGAGTGCCGGCATTCTACAACGAGAAGACCGGGAAGGCGATATGCGGGGCCAGGATCGACGCGTCGAAACTGCAGAAGTGGGCCAGCGGCCAGTAGTCGAAACGAGGACCGTCGAGCGGCGGTCGATGAACGGGAAGTCCTTCAGGATCAAGGCGGAGCTGCTGGGCGGACGAATAGAAGCGGTCGTGCTTACGGGCGACTTCTTCCTCGAGCCCGAGGAATCGATCTACCGGCTTGAAAGCGCCCTCACCGAGGCAACCGCCGCCTCTGGCCGCGACGTGGCTAGCGCGCTCATACGCGCCTCCCTCGGTTCGGCGAAGCTGACGGGCATAGCGATCGAAGATCTCGCCGACGCAGTTCTCGAGGTGCGCCGATGAGCTGGCGTCTGATCCGGTTCGAGAAGCGTTCCGCCGCGCTCAACATGGCGATCGACGAGGCGATAGCGGAGGGCGTCGCCAATGGCACAAGCCCACCCACGGTCCGCTTCTACGGTTGGGCCCCGTCGGCGGTCTCCATCGGACGCTTCCAAGCGGTAAGGGACGAGGTCGATCTCGAGCAATGTCGCGCTCAGGGAGTGGACGTGGTGAGGCGCAGGACTGGTGGAGGGGCCGTCTTCCACAACGAAATGGGCGAGGTGACCTACAGCGTGATCGCGCCCGAGTCGATGCTCCCGAAGGACATCGGCGCCTCCTATCGCCTGATCTGCGGTTGGATCGTTTCCGGTCTCCACCAGCTCGGCGTTGAAAGCGAATTCGCGCCGATCAACGATGTCGTCGTCGGAGGAAAGAAGATATCGGGAAGCGCCCAGACACGGTGGTCGGGGGTGGTGCTGCAGCATGGAACGCTGCTGCTCAAATTGGACCTGGACCGGATGTTCGTGCTTCTCCGCGTCCCCGATTCCAAGACCCGGACCAAGGGGATAGCCTCCGCGAGAGAGCGCGTCACCTCGCTCGATCGACATTCGAACGCAGGAATCGACAAGGTCCTTGCCGCCCTGGAGTCTGCCTTCTGCGGCGACCTCGTGCACGAAGTCGGAACGCTCTCGGCCGAGGAGCTCAACGCCGCCCGGCGCAAAGCCGTCGAGCGGTATCGAGCGGATTCCTGGACGTTCGAACGCTGATCAGTGAAGCGCCATGATGAACTCGGGGTTCTCCAGGTACTTCATCAGCTCGCCCATGAACGCCGCCGCTGCCGCGCCATCGAGGACACGGTGGTCCCAGGTCAACGACAGCGGCAGGATCTTCCGCACCTGCACTTGGCCGTCGTGCATCCAGGGCATATCTCTTATCCGCCCAAGCCCCAGTATAGCGCACTCGGGGAAGTTGACGATCGGCGTGCCGTACGTGCCTCCCATCGAGCCGTAGTTCGTGATCGTGAACGTCCCACCCTTCAGGTCCGCGAGGTCCAGCTTGCGCGCCTGCGCCTTCTCGACCAAGTCGCGGATCTCTTCCGCGATTGCGAGGAACTCCTTCTCGTCGGCCATCTTGATCACCGGCACGACCAGACCGTCATCGATCGCGATCGCGATCCCCACGTTGTAGTACTTCTTGACGAGGATCTCGTCGCTCTCCTCGTCGATGCTCGCATTGAGGTACTTGTGGTTCTTCAGCGCCATGCAGAGAGCCTTGACGATGAACGGGAGGAACGTGAGCTTGACCTTGTGTTGCTCCTCGGCCTCCTTCTTGAGCCTCTCGCGGAGCGCGACCAGCTCGGTCACGTCCGCATCGTCCATCATCGTGACAGCGGCGACCTTCTGCGAGGACTCGAGCATGTGCTTGGCGGTGGTCCGGCGGATGCCGCGGAGCGGTTCGCGGTCGACGTAGCCATAGATGTCGAACTTCGCAACCTTCCGCGGCGCGGCGGGCTTCGCATTGAAGGCGGCCCCGCGGACGTCCTCTTCGGTGATCCTTCCTCCCGGTCCGCTGCCAAGCACCGTCGTGATATCCACCCCAAGGTCCTTCGCGAGCTTGCGCACCGCCGGGATCGCCTGCACCTCCGCGCCTGCGGTGGCCTGGGTGATCGCTCCCGTCGAGGACACCATGACCTCGCCCTCCGGCAGCTCGCCCACGACCGACACCGACTCGCGCTTCTTTTCGATCGCAGGCGCGGCTTGTGCGGGCGTCACGGATGGCGCCTCCCCCTCGGCCCCGATGGTCGCGAGCACCTCGCCCACCTGCACCATATCCCCTTCCTTATGGTACAACCTGAGCACCTTGCCCGCGGACGGGGAGGGCATCTCCACCACGGCCTTGTCCGTCTCGACCTCAGCGATCGACTGGTCCTGCTTGACCGTGTCGCCCTCCTTTACCAGCCACTTCTTTATCTCGCCCTCGGTGACCCCTTCTCCCAGGTCCGGGAACTTGAAATCGGTCGCCATCACAACACCTCAGAAGCTCATCACTCTGCGAATCCCGTTCAGAATCCTAGCGGGGCTGATGTAATAGTAATTTTCTCCCTTCGGAAGCGGAACAGTGATGTCTGGAGCGGTCACCCTTTCGACCGGCGCTTTCAGAGACAGCAAGGCGCTCTCCCCTATCCGCGCCGCAATCTCCGCCGCCAGGCCGCAGGTCCTCGGCGCCTCCTGCACCACCACCGCCCTTCCGGTCTTCCTCACCGAACCGATTACCTTTTCCCAGTCGAGAGGAGAGAGCGTGCGAAGATCGAGCACCTCGACGGAGATTCCCTCGGCCTTCGCGTCCTCTACCGCCTTCTGGATGAGCGGGAGCATCGCGCCCCATCCGATCACGGTCACGTCCTTTCCATCCTGGACCATGCGCGCCTTCCTCAGAGGTACGAGGTACTCGCCGTCCGGCACCTCTTCCTTCAGGAGACGGTAGGAGCGCGTGGGCTCGAGGAAGATCACTGGATCGGGGTCGCGTATGGAGGAGGTGAGCAGGCCTTTCACTTCGAGGGGCGTCGATGGCACTACCACCGTGAGACCGGGTATCTGGCAGAACAGCGCCTCGGTGCTCTCGGAGTGGTGCTCGAGCGCTTTCACTCCCGCTCCGTAGGGAGCGCGCACCACCATTGGGACGCTCAGCCTGCCGCGCGAGCGGTTGCGCATCCTCGCCGCGTGCGAGATCAGCTGGTTGAGCGCTGGATACATGAAGCCCATGAACTGCACCTCCGCCACCGGTCTCAGGCCGTTGATCGCCATGCCGATGGACGCGCCGACGATTGCGCTCTCGGCGAGAGGGGTGTCGATCACCCGCGAGGCTCCGAATCGATCGTACAGGCCCTCCGTTACGCGGAAAACGCCCCCGTCCAGGCCGACGTCCTCGCCCAGGACTATCACCCGCTGGTCCCGCTCCATCTCCTCCCTCAAGGCGAGGTTGATCGCTGAGACCATGTTCATGACCGTCATCTCAGCCATCCCCCTTCCCGCTGAGGTCCCGGCGCAGGAACTCGATCTGCTCCTTTAGGTTAACGCTCATCGTCTGGTACGTGAATCGGAAGGCGTCCTCGATTGTCGGGGGCGGGAAGCTCTCCGCCTTCTTCACGGCCTCCTCGACCTCCGCCTCGGCTGCCGTCCGATACGCTTGCTCCTTCCCGTCATCCCAGAGTTTCCTTTCTTTTAAGTAGGTCCGGAAGCGGGCGATAGGGTCCCGCGCCTCCCAGTAGGTGAGCTCCTGCTCTTTGCGGTAGCGGGTGGCGTCATCGGAAGTGGTGTGATCGCCGAGCCGGTAGGTGTAGGACTCGATTAGGGTTGGCCCACCGCCGCTGCGCGCTCGCGCGGCCGCTTCCACCGCTGCCGCATATAGCGCGAGGACGTCGTTCCCGTCCACCTGGATGCCCGGGATCCCGTACGCCACCGCCTTCTGCGCGAGCGACCTCGCGGCGGTCTGCCTCTCCCTGGGGAGAGAGATGGCGTACTGGTTGTTCTGACACACGAAGATGTTCGGGGTCCTCAGCACCCCTGAGAAATTGAGGGCCTCGTGAAAGTCTCCCTCCGATGTGGCTCCGTCCCCGAAAAAGCAGAGCACAGCGGACTTCTCCTTGCGATACTTCATTGCGTAGGCGATGCCGACGGCGTGCGGGACTTGCGAACCCACTGGCACCACCGAAGGTGTGACGTTCACCCCTTCGGCATAGTTCGAGCCCTCCTCGTTCCCCATCCAATACAAGTACTGCTGCCACAGGGGCACCCCTCTCCACAGCAACGCCCCCATCTCGCGGAAAGCCCAGACAGTCCAGTCATCCTTGTCCAGCGCCATGGCCGGCCCGATCTGGCTCGCCTCCTGCCCCTTGCTCGGAGGATAAGCGCCCATTCTCCCCTGGCGCTGCAGGCGCACCGCCTTTTCGTCCCCGATCCGGGTGAGCATCATCGCTTTGTACGCGCGGACCAGCATCTCCGCGTCGATCTTCGGCTCCAATTCCTTGTTCACGTTCCCCTCGCGATCCAGGATCTGGAGCATCTGCCCCTTCAGGGGGTCGAAGTCATCCACTAGCATGCCTTCATCTCCTCCGAGTCAGCGAATACCTCGCTAGCATGATATGAGCTGCGCACCAGCGGCCCGGCGAACACTTTGATGAACCCCAGCCCCTCCGCGAACTCCTTGAGCGCTTCGAACTCACGAGGGTGCACATAACGAACGACGTCCAGGGAGGCGCCCTTCGGCTTGAGATACTGGCCCAGGGCGATCACATCCACTCCCATGGAGTACACCTCGATCAAGGTACTCTCCACCTCGTCTCTTGTCTCGCCGAGGCCGAGCATCAGCGAGCTCTTGACCAGATACCCGCTCTTGTGCCTGGACAGATGCCGCAGTACATTGATCGAGCGCTCGTAGCCGGCCTGGGGATCTCTGGCCTTCAGCTGCAGCGACCGGACTACCTCGAGGTTATGGCCAATGACGTCCGCACCGCTCGCCTCGATGGTGGCGAGGGCCTGCTCTCTCCCCTTCAGGTCGGAAATCAGTAGCTCCACTTTCGTTTCGGGGGCGAGCTGCTTGACTTGTGCGACGCATTCAGCGAAATGGGAAGCGCCGCTATCCTCGAGGTCATCTCTCGTCACCGAAGTAATCACAACGTGATGCAGCCCAAGCGCCTTGGCGGTGCTAGCCAGTCTTGTTGGCTCGGAGGGATCGATAGCCTCCGGGACCCCATGCTTTGCCGCGCAGAACGAGCAGGAACGGGTGCAGACCGTTCCAAGGATCATGAACGTCGCAGTCCCGCTCCCCCAGCACTCACCGACGTTCGGGCATCTCGCAGAGTCGCAGACCGTGCTCACCCTCCCCTCCTTGAGAAGCGTCCTCACGCGTTCTAGCTCCCTTAGCGAGACCACCCTTACCCGCAGCCATTCTGGCTTCTCGTCGCCCACACCCGCAGTCAAACCTATCGAGTCGAGCATGTGAGCCAAGGGTTTTACTACTTTGCCAAACCGGTCGCGAGGCCAGATGCTCCTGAATTCCAACGTTCCGCGCAACTTTAAATAGCGCCGCGGGATAATTGGGGACTCGCTAGGCTTGACCGGGACGTTCGGCGTGTCCTTGTACACCGTAAACCGTCGATAGCGGGGGTGACTGCAGGGGGCGGCGTAACTGGAACCGTGCATGCCCAGTCGTCGACGATGAGGCTCTGTCCTTCGGGGCTGGTGGCGGTCTCGCGGCGCAGCTGGAGGGCTGCGCTCCTGGCCCCAATCAGGGGGATCGGGTCAGGCCCTGACGGGAGCAGCCTAACCCTGGACTACCGGCGCTCGAAGGGGGGCGGGGCTGAGAAGGCGGCTGGATCACATGCATGTGACCAGGCGACAACCTCTGTGGCCTAGCACTTCACTATTCTTTGTTGCACGGCGAGCAGGGTACGCGCGACGGGTCGCAGCCGGTGATGATCTCGCTCTCGAAATCGAAGAGCACTGCCTGCTCCCTTCCTGAATGGACCACGATCTTCCTGGTCGCATCGACCTTGCCGACGACCGCGCCGGCGACGCCGACCTCGCCGAAGAGCTCGATGATGCTCTGAGAATTCTTCGGCGCGCATGTTAGAACGAACCCGCACCCCTGATAGGACTTGAGCCATTGCGCGAACGGAACTCCCTTCGGGGTCGGGACCTTATCGAGATCCACCGTCCCTCCCTTTCCAGAAGTCTCCAGAAGCATTCCTAGGGTACCGAGCGAACCGGGGTTGCTCATGTCCTTGCCGGAGCGCGCGAGCCTCCGCCTTCCGATGTGGTTCATCGCCATCATCTGCTTGCGCACGAGCTCGGCGTCCTTCTTGCTGGTCGTGTCCCACGCGTAGTTCAGCTTTTCGGGATAGAACCCATCAAGGTCCATCGCGAAGATGATGTCGTCACCGGCTCTCGCGGTGTGGCTGTATATTACCTCGCTGCGCTTCGCTGACCCGAGGATCGCGACGTCCACGGCGTCGTAGTTGCAGTCGGGGTGGGTGTGACCGCCCACCACGGGCACCCCGAACTTGCGCACGGCGGTCTCCATGCCCCTCATGACCTGCCCGCAGATCCGCTCTTCCTTCATCGAGATGACGTCCACCATCGCCAATGGCACGCCACCCATGGCAGAGATGTCGTTGAGGTTGACGAGAATCGAGTAGTATCCTGCGAAGAACGGATTGGCCTTCATCAGCGTCTCCATGATGCCATCCGCCGCGAGCAACAGTACGTCGTCCTCTCCGTACGCTATCACCGCGGCGTCCTCTCCGTAGGATGCGAGGACATTCTCCGCTTGCGCTAGAGGAAAGAAATCGAGCACTTCAGAGATCGTCTTCTTCCGTGTGATGCCCGGATGCGCCCTGATGTCCGCGATGAGCGCCTGCAGGTCCATGTTCACAGCAACATCCTCGCCCATTAAATAGGTGATTGAGCTGACCGCTAGAGCAGCTTCGTCTGTTTCGTTTCCCTGACCAGATAGCTTACGTCCTGCCTTGATACGAGGGCGAAGACCATGAGATCGCAGAACTGTTTCTCCAACTTGGGGCTCTCCTCCATCAGGTAGGCCTTGCTGCTGTCTGGGACTTTGAAGCCCGCTTTGGTGAGAATCTGCTTGGCTTCTTGCCGCTCTTCCTTCGTTGCAGTTCTTCCAAACGCAGGACCTTCGATCCCTGCCCGTGTCAATTCTTCCTGGAAGATCGGTCTTCGGAACATTCTAAAGAGCGAATAGAGGGTGAGCTCGTCCGCCTCTTCTGAATTGGATGCGATAGTGCGTGCGGCCTCGCTGACCGTTTCGTAGATGTCCTTCTCCTTGCCCTTGATTGGCTGGTATATTTTCGATGGTGGCACTTCCTTCTCCCGAAGTACGCCGCTGTCGGTCAAGGCACGGAGGTATCCTGTGAGTATCAAGCGGTGCAGATCGAATCCTCGTTGCTCGAGCTCGCGAGAGATTGCGCTTATGGATTTCCCGTCCTCCCGGAGTATTTCGAGGATCGCGAACCTCAAATCGTGCTCTGGATGGAACATCTGCTCACAGATATGGTAACAAATATGGTAAAATATAAGCTTTCTCCGCCCACTTGGCAATTGTTAACTGTACCAGGTCGTTTTCCAAAAACTAGTTGACCATCACCGGCTTATTACACTCTTTGCCTTGAACAATGGGGATGGGTCACACTAACAATAACCCCAATTCAATTCAGGCGATCTTCCTTAAGGTGATAACATGAAAGGGACGGAGTCTTCGACCGACTCCCGGGGAATGAACGAACCCGGGCTCATCTACTCGGACGAGAAGGAATCTACAGAGCTCTCTCTGTTCGTGAGGACGTCGGACGAAGAGATCAAGAAGTGGGACAGAAGCAGGATATTCGACGCGCTGATGCGGGAGACGACGATCAGCGAGGATGCTGCCTCGATCGTTGCTAGGGAGGTAGAGAAGCTCATCCTCGAGCTGGAGTTGGATTTCGTCACAGCTCCGCTCATCAGGGAATTGACGAACGCGAAACTGGTGGAGTACGGCCTGGCAAAGGTGCGTAGGCAGCACACCAGGCTCGGCGTGCCGCTCTACGATGCGCGGCAAATCATAATGAGCCCGAACAAGGAGAACGCCAATGTCCCTCACGGGCCTGAGGCCACGAACCTCACGCTCTCGGAGCGGATCAAGAAGGAGTTCGCCCTGCTCGAGGTCTTCAGTCAGGAGATGGCGGACGCCCACATGCGCGGCGACATCCACCTTCACGACCTGGGCATGGTGGACAGACCGTACTGCTCGGGGCAGAGCATCGAGTACGTCAAGAAGTTCGGGCTGAACCTGCCGAACGCGATCTCGATAGCCAAGCCTGCTAAGCACCCGGAGGTGCTCATCGAGCAGATCATCAAGTTCTCGGCCGCGCTACAGGGACACTTCGCCGGCGCAATCGGCTGGGACGCAGTGAACCTGTTCCTCGCGCCTTATCTGGAGAACGTAGACGACGACCGCATGAAGCAGCTCGCTCAGATACTCATATTCGAATTTGCGCAGCAGGCGGTTGCCCGCGGCGGACAGTCAATCTTCAGCGACCTCAACCTATACTGGGAGATCCCGGACCACTTCGTTGGCGTGCCCGCGATCGGTCCGAAAGGGCAGTTCACGGGCTCGAACTACGAGGACTACCTCCCCGAAGCGCAGAGGTTCGTGAGCGCGCTCTTCGACGTCTACATGGATGGCGATGCGCTCGGCAGGCCGTTCTTCTTCCCGAAGCCGAATGTGCACATGACGGAGAAGTTCTTCCGTACCGACGGGCACGAGGAGTTCCTGCACAAGATCTCGCAGGTCGCCTCGGAGAAGGGGAATACCTACTTCGTGTTCGATCGCGGCAACACCGCGAAGATCAGCGAGTGCTGCCGCCTCGCCTTCCAGCTGGACAACAAAGACCTGGAGGACGCTAAGACCCCATGGAAGATGCGGTACTCCGCGATGCAGAACGTTACGATCAACCTGCCGCGCATCGCGTACGAGGCGCATCAGGACGATAACCGCCTCTTCGACATCCTCAGGGAGAAGATGGAGATGGTCGCGCAGGCCCACGTGCAGAAGAAGGAGTTCATCACGAAGCTGCTGGGAATGGGCAAGTTCGGACCGCTCTCGCTTCTCACGATGGAGTTGGATGGAGAACCATACTATCGCTTGCACAGGGCTTCGTTCCTCGTGGGCATGGTCGGTCTGAATGAGACGGTGCAGTACCACACTGGGCACCAAATGCACGAGTCGAAGGACTCGCTCAAGTTCGGGCTGCGCCTGATCTCGAAGATGCGCGAGTTCAGCAAGGAGCTCGGCGAGGAGTACGGGGTGAAGATGCCACTCGAGCAGACGCCAGCGGAATCGACCGCGTACCGCTTCGCACGCCTGGACATGAAATATTACCCGCTGCAGGCCCCGACCGTCATCCGCGGCAACAAGTCGACCGGCGAGGTGTATTACACCAACTCGACCTACATGAACGTGGGCGCGCAGATCAGCGCGATCGAGCGCGTGAAGCAGGAAGGCCTCTTCCACCCGCTCATCGAAGCAGGCTCGCTGACGCACGTGTGGCTCGGCGAGCACAAGCCCCCGGCGGAGAGTATCTCCTCGTTCGTCAAGAAGACGTTCGAGACGACGCAGAACGCGCAGATCGCGTTCAGCCCCGAGTTCACCTCCTGCCTCGACTGCCAGAGGACGACGCGCGGGCTCTACAGCACCTGCCCCTCTTGCCACTCGCCGAACGTGGAGGGCATCACGAGGGTCACGGGCTTCTTCTCGAAGACGAACAGTTGGAACAAGGGCAAGCTCGGCGAGCTGAAGGACCGCGTGAGGAACAACATATCATGAGCTCGCGCATCTCCGACAGCGCCAAACCCCTTCCCTCCATCTCATTTCCTTTCGACGCGGAAGCTACTCATCCAGAATCTCCCTTAACAATCTTTAAATACAATCGCTCTTGTGTGATAGAACGTAGCATGGCAGCGGAGCGAGGCGAATGACGCGAGTGCAGGTCAGCGAGCATGTGCTGTTGAACGTGCGGCGCAGGAGCCTCTGCGACAACTGCCTGGTCGTCAACTGCCTGAACGCGAAGGAGTCGAGGGTCACGGAGTGCCACGAGCACAAGGCCCCCTTCCTGGCGTTCAAGACCTGCGAGGTCTGCGGGCGCTCGTACGATATCTTCTCGAACATAGGCTTGCTCGACTACGACGTCTGCCCAGCCTGCAATCACGATCACCGCAGGCGCTAGTCAGACCAGCCGCGGACCGATGAGCTGCCAGATTATCAGGAAGAAGACGAAGAGCGCGAGGATCACCGTCACTGTCGACACGATGTGCTGCCGGTCGTGCTCGGTCGCGTCCTTCTTCACGCGCGACACGATCGCGTCGATCCCGTCCTTGAACAAGTAGCCTCCGTCCAGTGGGACCGCCGGCAGAACGTTGGTCATCCCGAGCATGAGATTGATCCAGAATATCCAATACAGGCAGTTCGCGATGAACCAGAAGGTCCCGCTCGGAAGCGCCCCCAGTGGGCCGCTGGCAACGAACAGGTCCGAAAGCGGGGATTCGACCGGGGCAAGGCCCTGGAACGGCAAGGCGACGAACAGCAGCGTCGACTGCACGAATCCCCCAAAGTCTTTCACTCCAGCGTACGGACTGGCCAGGTGCGTCACGATCCGGTCGGGGGTGGTGACCAGCAGCCCCATGTAGGCGGTGTCGATGCCCAGGAACCCGATATCCTTGGTGGTCGCGTTCACGAGATTGGGTGAGACCTGCAGCAAGTAGGCAGTGCGGTTCGAAAGCGTGATCGATAGAACGGATGGGTGGTACTGCATCGAAGCGATGTCGTACTGCAGCACGGTCGCATTGACGGTCTGGAAGGGCTTCGTAAGTGAAAGCGCATCCGAGAGCACGGACTGATTGAGGACCACCGTCCCATTGAAGGAAGCGAGGATCATGCCAGGTTTCATGCCCGCGGTGTCCGCCGCATACCCGGATGAGACGTCGATGATCGCGAGTCCAGAAGCGATCTGCATGGTCAGGTTCTGGCCCTTGTAGTAATAGACCACGGTCTGATTCGCCCCCGGGCTCGGAGCGGCGAGGCGCGAGAAGTCGTCGAGGGTCTTGATGTCGCTGTCTGCGACCGAGACCAGTTGTGCATCCGTCGGCAGTCCCGCGACCTTAGCCGGGCTGTTGTTGCCGATGCCGATCACCACTGGGTTGTCGCGCACCGGCACCACCGATGCCATGAACACGCTCGTGAAAAGCCCGGCGCAGATCAGCGCCATGAAGATGTTCGTCGACGAGCCGACCGCGTAGATGTTCGCGCGCCGGCGACGATCAGTCTTCACGATCTCCTGATCGTCCGGCTCGGCGAACGCGCCCAGAGGAACGATCATCAACAGCACCCCGAGGGACTTCAGCTTCAGTCCACCAACTCTGGTGAGGATGCCGTGCGCGATCTCGTGGATGACGATCGCCACCACGAGGCCGATGATGCCGTACACCACCGGGATGACTGGGTTTATGCCCGGGATGCCGAGCATCATCTCCGGAGTAGGGGCGCGGTCGGCCGGTATCCGCGAGACGATCGTCGCTTCCCAGATGAGGAGGGCCATGATGAACCCGCCTACGAAGAGACAGACCGCTTTGGACAACGCTGCATACGCGTTCCAGAAGCGCTTCGGTTTGGCCAGGCGGTCGATCAGCCTCAGTCCAGATTGCGTGCGCCACATGATGAATGGGCCATAGGTGCCGACACCATGGTTCGCCCAAAGCTTGTTCTTCTTGACGTAGGCGATGAAGGCGATCCAGACCACGAGGACTGCCAAGAACGCGATGTAGGGGGTCAGGTCCGCCATGTGGTCCTCGGCGCACTAATGTGAGAACGCTATTAAAGCGTTTATCGTGCCACTGGTCTCAACGCGCCTCTTCGTGTCCTCCGCGCCAGACGTCGTCGGAGATGTCGTCGTAGACCGCCGAGCACTCGTCCTTCTTGTGCAGCTCCTCCTCCTGCCGGCGGGCCAGGCGCAGGATCTGGTCTTTCTTCAGGATCCAATAGTGGATGCGCCAGAGCTTGCCCTTCTTGAGGTGCACCTCCTCCTGCGTGGTCGTGAGGAAGCCCTCCTCCTCGAGCATGTAGAAGACGTCCCGGTCCTCGGAGGTGAGGCGGTTGTCGATGACCTCGTCCGTGTAGCCGAAGAAGCTCATCAGGTACTCCGCGAGCTTCCTGATGTCCTCGTCCGACATCCCCTTCTTGCCGAGGGTGTTGTGGAGTGCCAGGACGACGTCCTCCATGCTGACTACGGTCAACTGTCTCCCCGGGGCGGCATACCGTTTGGAGAAGATAATGATACCGGGGTGTTTTCAAGCCCGGGCACTCTGGACGCGTTCGAATCTGTGCCCGAGGAACCAGAACACGCCCATCAGGGCGGCGGCGAACACGCCCATCAGGAACACGAAGTCGAGCAACCCATTGTACCCAAGGAAGATGCTCGATCCCCCGCTGCTAGGCAGGGACCAGAGCTTGATCAGGTCCCCACCGATGAAGACTCCCATCGAGCCGGAGGCGTAAGCGAGCGCGAGCTTCGATTCCCACGAGCCGCGGACGAAGAAGTAGATCATCGCCGCCCCCACCAGCGCCGGCAGTAGCCAGAGCGGGAAGTCTAGGACAAGGAACCCTTCGCGGTACTGGACCAGGGGGAAGGTGACCAAGGCGACTAGGGCGGTGAGGCCGAGGAAGGGCAGGACCCTAATCCTCTTGCGCAACAGCACATAGAGCGACACGGCCACGGGGACCACCACGCCAGTAAGGTTGATGGTGACGCGCGCAGGGCCGGGGACGATCTCGAACTGGAAGAAGGAGACGAAGAGCAGCGAGAACGTGATGAAGATCGCCCACCCGAAAGCGTCCGTCCAGGATTCGTAGTCCTGGAGGTCCATGATCGAGATGAAGGACACCCCATAGAGAACGAGCACCAAAATGAGCGCCATCATGAAGACGGCGATGAACAGGGTGAGCGGGATGTCCCCTTCCATGAGCGAAGAAAATCTCGCGAACGCTATAAAACGCTGAGCCTAGGCGGTTCGCTCTTTGTGCCAGAGCCTCTGGTAGAGGATGATCTCTCCCGCGATGAGGAGCGCGAGCGCGACCACCGCGACCGCCACTCCTGCATTCCCCTGCACGTCGCGCGTGACCTCCAAGGGGATGATGGTGTCCGCCGCGATACAACCGACGACGTACCAGTAGCGCAGGAAGTCGCGGCGCGCCCATTCCACCCAGCCCGCGTCATCGTACTTCGATGGCACATCCTGGTCCGTCTCGTCCTCTTCGGGCTCGGACGGTGCCCCGCCCTCCAACCTCCTCTTCTGCGCCATGTTCGGATCAGCGGAAGTGACAAGCCACGAAGTGCTGCCCGCCCTTGTCGGCAAGCAGCGGCTCGACCTTCTCGCAGATCTCCTCGCGATAGCGGCAGCGGGTGTGGAAGCGGCAGCCCGATGGCGGTTTCGCGGGCGAGGGAACGTCGCCGCTGAGCACGATGCGGTCGCGCCTCAGCTCTGGGTCCGGTATCGGAATGACGGAGATGAGAGCCTCGGTGTACGGATGGAGCGGCCGGCGGAACAGTTCCTCCTTCGGAGCGCTCTCAACCACCTTGCCCAGGTACATCACCGCCACGCGATCGCACATGTAGCGGATGGTGCTCAGGTCGTGCGAGATGAACATGAACGTCAGGCCAAACTCCGCCTGCAGGTCGTTGAGCATGTTCAGGATCTGCGCCTGCACCGAGACGTCGAGCGCGGACGTAGGCTCGTCCAGCACCACCATGTCCGGGTTAAGGGCGAGAGCCCTCGCGACCCCGATCCTCTGTCTCTGCCCGCCGGAGAACTCGTGCGGGTAACGGTAAAGGTGCTCGGGGTTGAGCCCGACCTTCTCCATGAGCGCCGTCACCCGCTCCCGCAGCTCCTCGCCCTGCGCCACGCCGTGAACGAGCATCGGCTCCCCGATGATGTCGCGGATGAGCATGCGAGGGTTGAGAGAGGAGAACGGATCCTGGAAGACGATCTGCATCTCGCGCCTGAGCTTGCGCAGCTCCTCCGGGTCCTTCATGTTCAGCGCGTACTTCTCGCCGATGTCGTCGTACTCGTCGGCGATCTTGTCCGGGACGTCGCCGGTGCCCTCGGGATCGACCTTGGCGATCTCATCTTCCAGCTCGATGACGCGCTCGCGCACCTCACCTGGCATCTTGTAGTACACTCGACCAGCGGTCGGGGAGGTGAGCATGAGCATGCAGCGTCCAGCGGTGGTCTTCCCGCAGCCGCTCTCACCGACCAAGCCAAGGGTCTCGCCGCGATTGATGTGAATGTCGATGCCGTCCACCGCGCGCACCGCTCCCTTCGTCTTCTTGAGCAGACCGCCACGGATGGGGAAGTGCTTCTTCAGTCCCCTGGTCTCGATCAGCGCATCGGTCATCCCATCACACCTCCATAGAGATGGCAGGTCGTGAAATGCCCCGGCCTGACCTCGACCAACTTCGGCTTCTCCTTCCTGCAGACCCCCATTGCGTATGGGCACCTCGGGTGGAAGCGACAGCCTGCCGGGGGCTTGATTAGGTTCGGGACGTTGCCCTCGATCGCCTCAAGCCTCTCGCTCTGCGAGGCGAGCGAAGGGATCGCGTTCATCAGTCCCTGCGTGTAGGGATGCAACGGCTCCTTGAAGATCGAACCAACTGGCCCGATCTCGGCCATCACGCCTGCGTACATGACCCCGACGCGGTCGCAGGTCTCGGCGACCACGCCCAGGTTGTGTGTGATGATCAGAATGGCCGTCTGCGTCTCCTCCTGCAGGTCCCTCATCAGCTTGAGGATCTGCGCCTGGATGGTCACATCGAGCGCGGTCGTCGGCTCGTCAGCGATCAGCAGCTGAGGTTTGCAAGCGAGGGCCATCGCGATCATGACCCGCTGCTGCATTCCGCCGCTTAGTTCGTGCGGATACGACGTCACCACGTTCTTCGGGTCTGGGATGCGCACGAGGCGCAGCATGTGCTCCGCGCGCTCCAGCGCCTCCATCTTGATCGGCCTTTCGTATCTGCGGATGAGCGGTATCTTCGAGGCGACGCGCAGCAACATGTCGTCCTGTTTCTTCAGCATGCGGTTGTAGTAGCGGCGATCGTAGCGTATCGAGATCCTCCGCAGGCCTCTCAGCGGGTCGCCGACGAAGCTCCCGCCGCATTGCGGGCACTTGTCGACCTCTTCCGCCATCAGGGCGGAGCAGTTCTTGCACTGGTACTCGCCCTTGACCGTACGCATGCGCTCGACGCGCTTGAACGAGGATATCTCCTTCAGGTCCCTCTCCATCTTCCTGACGACCGCCTGGGCCAGTTCCCTGCGCTCGTGCACGAGCAACACCTCGGCGATCTGGTCGCCGGCCGGGAAGACCGGGTTAAGGGCGCTCATCGGCTCCTGGAATATCATCGAGATGTACTTGCCACGGATCTTGCGCATGAAACCGTCGGACTTCTGCAAGAGGTCGTACTTCGCTCCGATCTTGTCCAGCTTGGTGTTGAGGTCCTTCAGCCGGGGATCGTCCTCGCTCACGCCCGGAGTGCGCTCGATGCTTTGGATCTCCTCGCGCAGCTGGCGCACTTCCTTCAGCTCCGCCAGGTCGGTCTCGAGGCGCTTGATGTGCGCCGGGTCCTTCCTCTTGGTATCGGCCTTCGCCTCGCCGAGCTTCGCTTCGGCATCAGCGATCTCCTTGTCGGTGCCACCCGGCATGAGGAAGTAGATGTGCCCGCTCTCGATCTTGCCCGGCGGCTGCGGGATCAGCCTGAGGATGCAGTTGGCGGTAACGCTCTTGCCGCATCCGGTCTCGCCCACGAGCCCGAACGTCTCGCCCTTCTTGAGGTCGAACGATATCCCGTCCAATGCCTTCACGATGCCCTGATAGGTGTAGAAGTTGGTGTAGAGACCCTCGACCGCGAGCAGTGATTCTTCTTCAGCCATCGTCTCATCTCCTCAGGCGCGGATCCAGTATGTCTCTTAACCCGTCACCAAGCAGGTTGAAGCCCATCACGAATAGGAATATGAACAGCCCGGGGAAGGCCCAGATCCACCAGGGGTTGAGCTGCTGACCATTGTAGTTCACTATCGACAAGAAGTATGTCTGTCCGTCCGACACCATCTTGCCCCATTCGGCGTACCCGGTCGGTGGACCGAACCCGATGAAGCTGAGGCCCGCCGCCACCAGGACGACCACGCCGATGTCCATCGTGGCGTTGACGAGGACGGGGGAGAGCGAGTTCGGGACGATATGCCGGAACAGGATCCTCATCCTCTTGGCGCCCACCGCTCTCGCCGCCTCGACGTACGTGTTCTCCTTGATCGTCAGCACCTGCCCACGCACTATCCTCGCATAGGGCGGCCACCAGACGAGCGTGAGGGCGAGCATGATATTCTCTAACGACCTCGTGAGAACGGCGACGACGGCCATCGCCAGAATGAGCGCTGGGACGCTGAGGAATATGTCGGTAATCCTCATCAGGGCCTCGTCGACGATGCCACCGTAGTAGCCTGCGATCGCTCCGAGAACGAGACCGACGACGACCGCGAGCGCGACAACGTAGAGTGAGATATAGATAGAGGTCCTCGAGCCCCAGATCACGCCGTAGTAAATGTCCGTGCCCAGCGGCCCGGAGCCGAACAAGAACGTACCTCCGCCGATGTCTGCAGGCTTCGGCGCGCCCGGAGGGACAGGAGTCTGGAAATCCTGAGGAATAATCATTGGATCCCTCCCCGGTGGTGTTGGGGGCACTGGTGCAAACACGGGGGCGAAGATGGCAATTATGATGATCGAGAGCACTATCGCAATCCCCACCAAGGCCAGAAGGCTCTTGCGCATTAGGTACAGCGAGAATCGCCACTCCCTGATGCGGGGGCGCAACGACCTCTTGATGCTGTCCAAAGCCCCCTTGCTTTCCTCTGTCTGAGTCGGTTTCGCCTTTGCCATGCTATCAGTCCAGCCTCACGCGGGGGTCGAGATAGGCGTACATAACATCGACAATAAGGTTGACGAGGACATAGATCACGGCAGTCAGCATCGTGAATCCCATGATTGCCGCGCTGTCATTGTGCAAGGTCGCTTGCGCGGACCAGAAGCCCAGACCTGGCCATGCAAATATGGTCTCGGTGAGAACTGCCCCTCCGAGCAATCCTCCAAACGCTAATCCGACCACGGTCGTCGTGGGGATGAGGGCGTTCTTGCGCGCGTGTCGTCTTATCACCACACGCTCTGGCAGACCCTTTGATCGAGC
>DATJOX010000039.1:0-4702 GCA_035506675.1 Methanomassiliicoccales archaeon | reverse complement strand
GCGGCCGTTGACCTCAATGCCGTTGCCCAGGCGGACCTGGAGCGCATCCCCTTCCATCACTTACCCTAATCGGGCGGGGATATTTACGCTCACCGGCCAGGTGGCCGTAGATACGGTAGCAAAGTATATTCTCCAATCAGCGCCGATAAGGTACTTAGAGGGACTGGGTAACATGGCGCCGGAAGATGACGATGAGGCGTACGAGGACGAAGAGGACCTCCAGAACGATCAGTGGTTCAAGGAGAACTACTACGACCTGATCGAGCAGTATCCGCGAGAGTGGATCGCTGTGGCGAAGGGCAAGATCGTCAGCAATGGAGCCACTCGCATCGAAGCGGAGGACAAGGCGAGGGACGCGCTCGGCTCCGACGAGTTCTCCGTCTACTTCGTACCCCCGGTGGACCGCTCCACCGACATCACCTACGCGACGCGATGACCCATTAGAGCGATGTTCTGGCGCATCGGCGAAGGGAAGCTGCACTACGAGGTCGTGGGGGAAGGGCGACCTATCCTGATGCTGCACGGGTTCCCCCTCGACTCCGCGGTCATGAAGGGATGCATGGAGCCCGTCTTCGCGCGCCACAACGACTGGAAGCGCGTCTATGTGGACCTGCCGGGCATGGGACGGAGCACGCGGATCAAGGGCGCGAACGGCTCCGATGGCATTCTGGACGTGCTGATGCGCTTCGCGCAGGAGATGTTCGGAGGGGAAAGGTTCGCGGTCGCGGGGGAGTCGTACGGCGGATACCTGGCGAGGGGACTTCTCCGGGAACGCATGTCCGAGGTCACGGGCGTGCTGTTGATCTGCCCGCTCGTGCTCGCTCCGCCGTGCAAGCGGGAGCTTCCGCCTCGAAAAGTGCTCATCGAGGAGCCGGGTCTGGAAGAAGCGATCAAGGAGGGCGAGGAGTCGTTCGCAGAGCTCGGGGTGGTGCAGACCGAGCGCACGCTGGAGAGGTTCCGGGAAGACATCGTTCCCGGGCTGCGATCGGGGGACAAGGAGTTCCAGCGCGAGCTCTTCTCCGACGGCTACGAGTTCTCGGTGGACGTCGACGTGCTGCCGCACCAATACCACGGCCCCGTCCTCGTGATCGCTGGTCGCCAGGACCACGTTGTCGGCTACCGCGACGCTTGGAATTTCTTGGAGAACTATCCGCGCGCGACCTTCGCCGTCCTGGACCGCGCCGGTCACAACCTTCAATTCGAGCAGGAGAAGCTGTTCGCTTCGCTCGTGAACGAGTGGCTGAACCGCGTGGAGGAGGCGAATGCGAAGGAGCATGAGGTCCGCGCTGAACGCGAGGGAGGCGCATGACGATGACTAATCTTCGCGACGAGATCGCGAAGCTGGTGAGGATGGCGAAGGACGCGGGGCCACTTTCGCCCTCGTGCTCTTGGACTGAGGCGTCGCTCACTTTCGGGTATCTCCCCCCTCCACCCCTTTATAACGCGGAGGACAAACGGGGGAACGGGGAGGAAAGACGGAACAGTTCATCGAGGCCGCCATCGAAGGCACGCCCCTGCTCCTCACCGGCGAGCAGGACGAGGTCGTCCAGCTGAGGCGGCGCAGCGTCGGCACTGCGATCGATGCCCTGGACTCGTTCCTGGAGGGTTTCGAGTCGTCGCAGGTGACGCTCATCGACAGCTCCGACCGGTTGCTCTTCGACATGGTACATTTGCTCAGCGTAAACCACGTCCTCAATGAAGGGCAGGAGGTGGTCTGGGTCGACGGGGGCAACTCGATCAACCCTTACTCCCTGGCAGGCATCTGCAAGCGCTTCCGCGTGAACTCGCAGGAGGTGCTGAACAGCATCAACGTCTCGCGCGCCTTCACCGCTTATCAGTACGTCACCTTGATCGAGGACATGATGGAGGCGGAGGTCCGCAGAACTAGAGCAGGGATGCTCGTGCTCTCCTGCTTCCCCGATCTCTTCCTCGACAAGGACATGTGGTGGTCCGAGTCGCTGCAATTGATGAAGCGCTGCCTGGCGACCATCGAGGACGTGACGAAGCGCTATGGGCTCATCACCCTGGTCACGAACTTCGGGCTCTCGAAGCTGCTGTTCAAGAAGAGCCTGCGCAGCCTGGTGTACTCCTCGGCGGACAAAGTGGTGCGCATCGAGAACGCGCGCTCCTCTTTGCGCCTGACGCTGGTCAACGACGGCCGCACGATGCTCTATCACCCCGTGCCCTATTACCAGCGCACCCTGGACGAGTTCCTTGCGAAGTGACGAAGGCGAGGGGGCCGCTGTCAATCGTGCAACCCTCAAGTACAGAACGCTACGACCTCGACACGATCACTATGAACGGACAGCAACTCGACTGCCCAATCTGCGGCTGGAGCGTCACAACGCCGCACGGCATGGATGACGTGAAGAAGAACGTGATGATGCACGCGAAGGACTACCACCCGGACCTGAAGCTCAGCGACAAGGACGTCACGGACATGACGAAGAGCGTCGAGATTATGGGCGGCGCGATGAAGCCGAGGGAGATGAAGAAGGGCGGACCCGGCAAGATCACGCAGAAGGAAGAGTCCGAGGCCTGGAGGGCGCAGGAGAACATCGGAAAGAGGATGTGAACCGAGACCTCACCGCTCACGCGCGAACCGTCGCCTCAGCCACGCGTCGCTTCTGTCGAGCTTGAGGCGAGAGACGAAGACGGCGACCGGCACGCGCTTCACGTAGGCGGCGACCCAGAACCCGCCGACGATGCCTGCCAGGGTATCGGAGAGGTTGTCGTTCATGGTGTCGCTCAGCCCGTGCTGCATCATCGTCCCCAAGGTGTGATCGGCGGTGAACTCGAAAATCTTCCAGAAGCCCTCGAGCGCGAGCACGGAAACGAAGATGAAGAACGGGATCCAACGAACGGGGATAATCATCTTCTGATCGTAGTAGGTGGCGACGAACAGGAAGGTCGCCATCAGCCAGGCGACAACTATCCCCGAGACGAAATGGGCGATGTAGCCGAACGCGTCGGTGGTCGTGTACCACTGCGTCACTAGGCCGGCGCAATGAAGGGAGAGCGCCACCCCGACCCCGAACGTCAGTGGCAGGGGGATCGAGATCGCCTCCTTCCAAGCGAGGATAACTGGAACGGACAGGAGCGCGATGCTGATGATCTCGGTCCAATAGGAGGATGTGTCTCCCTGGGCGAGGCTGAACCCGAACATCGCGAGCAGCACTATCGCGAACGGTGAGGTGGTATAGAGCTCTGACCGAGGGATCAAGCTCTTCCACCCCCGGCAGCAGAAGTGCGAGGCTCCGTTCGATCCGCGATGACGTTGACTGCCAGTATCATGACGAGCCCAAGGAACGTGCACGCAATGAAGAACACCATGTACGCGTCGTTGCTGGGAACAAGCGACGTCCCCAAAGACAGATCCGAATACCAGCTGACCCACCCATGGACTACGACCACGGATAGCAGGAGCAGGTAGGAGAAGAGGCCGCGGAAACCCGCGCTCATGTTCATTTCTCCTCGCACGTCCAGTCGTGCGAAAGTCGCCAGGCAGATAGCAGTCAGCGCCACGCTCTCCGCCAACCAAGACAGGGGATCGTCGATCGCGAGCAGATTCGAAGCTTGCGTCTTGCCCGCGATGGCGAGCAGGAACGGAATCGACATCATCGCCAGCAACCGCCAGTCAGTGATCCTTGCCAAGTTCTTCTCGCGAACGACCGGAACGATCGAGAATCCCACGACCCATATCGCCATCCCGACCCAGAAGACATCGGGGACGAGCAGCTCGATCGCCCCTCCGACCGCCACGACCGCGAGAAGGACGAGCGCCGCCCCCTCCTCGATCGCGGTCTTGCGCGAGCCCGTTGAAACGCCGACATTACCGGGATTCATCAGCACTCAGCCGCTCCGACCCCACTTCCCGGGAACGAAGATGAGAACGGACCCCTATTCGTTCTTTGGGTCCGCGACCGGAACCAGCGAACGCCTCAGATCTAAGCGCTGTCTCAAAACGAACCTCAGCCGCGAAACCTTATATCGTGGCTGCGCCACCTACAGGCCCACACATGACCGATCCCCAACAGATCCCCCCGCCTCAATACTACTTCCCGCCTCCGAGGCGCGGCCCAAAACCGCTGCACGTCGCGGCGGCTGTTGGCCTGGTGGTGGTGCTGGTGGTCGCAGCGCTGGGCGTGGCGATAGTGATCGGCAAGATCAGCGTCGATTTCAACTTCGGCAGCAACGACAACCATCACTACACGTTCCCCGACAACGCGACATCGGCCTGGAAGGTGTACAACTGGAGGTTCGAGGGCAATTCCTACACCCTGCGCCTCAACATCAGCGCGCAGGAGTACTACGAGTACAAGGATAGAAGCGTGGACCGCAGCCCCTCCGACACCGCGGTGATGGCGCAGTACGTCACTTCATCCGACGCCGTCGTCCTGAACCTGACCCAGAAGCTCGAATGGCTGGCGCAGAACCAGCATTTTGACACCCTGCATACCCTCGACTTCATGCTCGCGTTCGTTCAGGGCATCGGGTACTCTTACGACAACGTGAGCACCGGGTACGAGGACTACTGGCGCTATAGCGTCGAGACGCTCTATGACCACACTGGCGACTGCGAGGATCTGGCCATTCTCTACGCCTCGGTGCTCGAGGCGTCAGGGCACGACGCCGTCCTGCTGCTGTTCCCCGGCCACATGGCGACGGGGGTGGACTGCCCCTCCGCCACTGGCGAGTACTA
>DATJOX010000038.1:0-3358 GCA_035506675.1 Methanomassiliicoccales archaeon | reverse complement strand
ACCAGGCACCGATCCTGGACGACCTCGACCTCGACATCAAGCGACAGGAGGTGCTCGCGGTGATCGGGGCGAATGGAAGCGGCAAGTCGACGCTCCTGAAGCACCTCAACGGGATCCTGCGCCCGAAGGAGGGCAACGTGGAGCTGCACGGTCGCGATATCAAGGATGCGACCACCGCATCGCTGGCGCGGGAGATCGGGTATCTTGGACAGAACCCGAACAACTATCTTTTCGAGGAGTCTCTTGAGAAGGAGCTGCAGTTCACGCTTAAGAACCTGAAGATCCCGCGGGAGGAGTGGGATGAGCGCATGAACTGGGTCCTGGGGGTTCTGGACCTCGAGCGCTACCGGCATAAGTTCCCTCGCGATCTCAGCTGCGGAGAGAGGGAGCGCGCGGCGCTTGCCTCGATCCTCGTCGGACGTCCGAAGGTGCTCGTGCTAGACGAGCCGACCCGTGGCCTCGACTATTTTAACAAGACGAAGCTGGCGGGCATCATCGAATCGCTGCGCGCGCACGGCATGACCACCGTCCTCGTCACCCACGACTACCGGTTCGTGGCGGAGCACGCGACCCGGGTGTTGGCGCTTCGGGAGGGAAGGCTCACGCAGCTGCCGATGGAAGAAGTGATCAACCTCGCCAAGGTCGCGATTTGCGCGGAGGCCTGATGATGAGGATCAAGCTCAGCGTCCTCGCCTCGATCGCCGCGGCCGCGATGGGGTTGATCATCGTGGCGATCGCGTACGCGTCGCCGAGCCTCCTCGCTCAGTACGCCGCGCTGCTCTCGTTCGTCCTCCTGCTCCTCGTGCTCGGGGTGATGTACGCGCTCTTCGAGGAGTCCAACATCACCTCCAAAGAGGTGGCGCTAATCGGGATACTGGCGGCGATCACCGCCGCCTCGCGCATCCCGTTCGCGGCCCTGCCGAACATCAAGCCGTGCACTTTCCTGATCATCGTCACCGGGCTGGTGTTCGGGTCGCTCGCGGGGGCCATGGTCGGCTCCTTGACCGCCGCGGTCAGCAACATGTTCTTCGGGCAAGGACCATGGACCCCCTGGGAGATGTTCGCCTGGGCGACGGTGGGCGTCATTTCCGGCTGGGTCGGCAAGAGGTATCCGAACGCCGGGGTCCGGGACGTAATCCTGCTGGGGATCGTACTGGGCATGACCTACAACACGATCATGGACTTCTACAGCTGGATCACGATGTTCCGCGCCGAGCTCAGCCAGCTTCTG
This sequence comes from Methanomassiliicoccales archaeon, assembly GCA_035506675.1. GTDB lineage: Archaea > Thermoplasmatota > Thermoplasmata > Methanomassiliicoccales > UBA472 > JAJRAL01. Next base: position 2,127 of record DATJOX010000038.1, on the reverse strand, counting down.
CCCACGCTCGCTTTGGGCCTGCCCTTCGGGGCGCTGCACATCGCCGGGAACGTGATCTTCGCCGCCATCCTCGGGAAGCCGGTCCTCGCGCTGTTCCGCCGCTTCCAGCAACGGTTCCACGTCAGCTACACCGCACCTGATCCGAGCAAGCTCGTGCCCGAGAAAGGGTGATATGCGGCGTGGTGCGTTGACGGAACGATGAGCGCTCGTCGGAGAACGATCCGCATCGAACCAATCGCTCCCTACGACCTCAAGCTCAGCATCGAGATCTTCCGCTCGGACCGGGACTTGCCGACGGTCATCGGTGACCGGCTGGAACTTCTAGTTCAGGTGGGCGAGGAATGCGAGCTGATCGACCTCGAGCAGAGGGGCGATGCGGACCATCCGGAGCTGACCGCGACGACTGTCGCACGCGAAGGGGATGAAATCCGAGCGGAGGAATTGCGCGACCAGATCGAGCGCATGATGAACCTGCGCCTGAACCTTCTTCACTTCTACGCCCAGGTCGCGGACGACCCAGTGCTCGGACCGCTCATCCCGCGCCTCAGGGGCCTCAAGCCTTCGCGCACCCCCACACCATTCCAAGCCCTCGTCGCGTCGATCACCGAGCAGCAGATATCGCTCGTGGCCGCGCATGCCATCACCCAGCGGATGGTGGAGCGGTACGGGACCAAGCTCGAGCTCAAGGGCCGCGTCGTCCACGTCTTCCCGACGCCAAAGCAGCTCGCTCAAGGCGATGTCGAGAGCTTGAAGGCCTGCGGCTTGAGCACGCGCAAGGCCGAGTACATCCTAGGCGTATCGAAGGAGGTGGACGAGGGGCGCCTGGACCTGGAGGCCCTCGAGTTCCATACGACCGAGGAAGTCGTTGAACGCCTGAGGGCGGTGAGAGGCGTCGGCCTGTGGACCGCGGAGATGAGCGCACTGCGCGGGGTGAGCAAGTTCGATGCGTTGCCCGCAGACGACCTCGGACTGCGTCGGATCATCTCCGAATACTACGTGCGGGGTAAGGGCGTCACCTCGGAGCAAGCTCGGACGATCGCCAAGGGATGGGGACCGTGGGCCGGACTGGCGGCCTACTATCTGGTCGTCGCCTCGATACTCGATTTGAAGGTCGAATCGAAGAGGGCAAAAGGATATCATCCGGCGGCTCGCAAATCCTCGCGAGGCTGAGCGTTTGCAGATCGTCGTCGAAGAGCTCGATTCCTATTCGTGCAAGATGTCCACCAAGGTCGAGAAGGTCTTCGAGGACCTGCGGAGGGAAACGTACGAGAAGACCTCGAACCCAGGGATGCAGGTGGGAGCGGTTGAGGGGCGATTCCTGAGGCTGCTGGTCCTGATGACCGGCGCGAGGCGCGTTCTGGAGGTCGGCACGTTCACGGGCTACTCCGCGCTGATGATGGCCTCGGCACTGCCCGACGACGGTGTCCTGTTCACGCTCGACCGCGACAAGTTCACGAACGCGATTGCCAAGAAGTACTTCGAGCGCGTCCCCTTCGGCTCCAAGATCACGACGATAGTGGGCGATGCCAGAGAGAAGATAAGGACCATCGAAGCGCCGATCGAATTCGCCTTCATCGACGCGGACAAGGAGTCGTACGACATCTACTATGAAGCGGCATTGAAGCTTCTCCCTTCCGGCGGCATGATGGCGCTCGACAACACATTGTGGAGCGGCGAGGTCCTCGACCCAAAGGACCACGCCTCCAGGTCGATTGACACGATTAACAAGAAGATCGCGAAGGACAAACGTGTCGAGGCGGTGCTGCTGACGGTGAGGGACGGCGTCACCCTCGTTCGCAAGAAATGATCATTGCAGCCTGAGCTGCATCCCGAGCTTCTTCGACAGCGACTCGAGGTCCTGCACCACGTAGAAGAACGCATGCCACGACCACTTGCCCCAGCGTCGAATTCCTTCTTGCTTCACCCGGTCAAGCTCCTTCTTCACGTGCTCTGGCTCCTTGCCGAAGAAAAGCATGCCGAAGATGTCCCCCGACCACACGTCGATCGGGAAGCCTCCGTGCGGATTGATGATGTCGGCCGAGTAGTCGCCGATGCCGGGGAGCTCGAGGAGCATATCCTTGACCTGTTCGGGGGTCATCTTCTCCAGCTCCTCCATGGGAGGGAATC
>DATJOX010000037.1:0-8850 GCA_035506675.1 Methanomassiliicoccales archaeon | reverse complement strand
TGGCGGCGATACACCTATCCCCCAGCACAGTGGTGCGGGCCCGAATTTGAACCTGATATGCGTGTTCGAAGGTGGGGCTGTGAGGCATTCCTAAGGATGCTTTACGCCCCACTCTTCAATCTAATGAATTCGCTAGAGAACTGAGGGTTTCTCGCATTCTAGCAAGAAAGAGACCTAAGTTGTGTCCGCCGTCGTAGGATGAAGCCTAGCCCCGATTTCGCCCCGATAGCTCGGTTCGGAGGATCTTCCGTACTCAAGACGAAGAAGAAAAAAGTGAAGGGTTTTTGGTGCCGCTTCGGAAGTCAATTCCCTAGAGATTGAAGCATCGTATCGGACATCTGGCTTGGAAAGTCTCACATTCTGGGGAATGTGACCCTGGCGGTGGCCGTTCTCTCCCTGCAGCCGGACCGCGGGTCCTGCTATTGGATTTCCGAGATTGTCTGACTGGACTGGGCGCTGGACTTCTCCAGTACATGGATCCGGAGCTTCTGGGGTTCATCAAAGGATTCGCGATTGCAGAGGACTGAAGCAAGCTTGAAATATCATAGGCTGGCCTTGTAAATACCAATGGATCGGGGGAGCACTTGGCAGACGAGATAATCAAGGTCGAGAACCTAAGAAAGGTGTATGACCCAGACATCGTCGCAGTGGATGGGATTTCATTCGTCGTCAAGAGAGGTGAGGTATTCGGCTTCCTAGGCCCCAACGGTGCCGGCAAGTCGACGACCATCAAGATTCTAACGACCCTTCTCGCGAAGACATCTGGTTCAGCCACGATAGATGGGCTCGACATCGACCAAGATCAAAAGTCGGTAAGGCGTATCATTGGCTACTCTTCTCAAGACGTCGGCGTTGACGATGATCTTACGGGAAGAGAGAATCTGGTCCTCCAGTGCAAGTTCCACCACATGGACAACAAGAGGGCGGTCGAGAGGGTAGAGAGACTTCTCGAGACCGTTAAACTGGTCGAGGCGGCGGACCGAAGGCTGAGCACATACTCAGGAGGGATGCGGAAGCGCCTCGACCTTGCCTCCGCCCTAGTTTCAGATCCGAAGGTGCTGTTCCTTGACGAGCCGACGACTGGCCTGGATCCACAGAGTCGCCAGGACATCTGGGAATATATCAGGAAGTTGAATCAGAACGGCATGACCATCTTCCTGACGACGCAGTATATGGAAGAGGCCGATAGGCTCGCGAACAGGCTCTGCATCGTCGATCAGGGCAAGATAGTGGCGGAAGGAACGCCCAAGGACCTAAAATCACAGATCGGGGCTGATGTCATAAACCTCCGTTTCAAGTCAACGGACCCAGGCGCTTGCGCCAAGGCGACGGAGGCGATCAAGGGATTGAAGGGCATCAGAGAGGTCGGGGTCTGTCCGGGCGACATAACATCCGATAACGGAGTCACGATTCTGGCATTGGATGGTGCATCGCTCGTGCCTCAGATCGTAAGAGCTGTCGACGGTGTCGGGGTGCCGATCGAGAATCTCAACCTGTCTTCGCCTTCTCTAGATGAAGTCTTTCTCAAACTCACTGGCAAGACGCTGAACGCTGTTGAACGGAAGGAGGCTGTGAAAAAGCCATCCTGGGGGGCAAGGAGGCGGGCGAGATGATGAGCGAGTGGGGTTCAGAGGTGTCCGCGATTTTCAAGCGATGGAACACCAAGTTATTGCGTCAACCTATCATCATCTTCTTTTCGCTCATCAACCCATTAGTGTGGTTCCTGCTTTTCACTCAGGCGTTCTCAGCGATCGGTGGGCTGCCCAGTTTTGCCGCGCTCACCGGTACCGATAGCTATACGACATTCTTCACCGCGGCAATCATCATCCAAACGGTCACTTCATCAGCTTTGCAGGCTGGCATCGGGTTGGTGAACGACCTCGACAGCGGGTTCATGGACAAGATGAGAGTGGCGCCGATCAGCAAGTCATCCATACTCTTCGGGAAGCTGTTCAGCGATGCCATCACGACGATCGTCCAAGTGGTCATAATTCTTGTGATAGGCCTGGCATTGGGCGTGCACGTCGCATCTGGAATTCCAGGGGTTATTTTGATCCTGATTCTGGCAGCGGCGTTCGGAATTGCCTGGTCCGGCCTTTCAATGTTCGTGGCCCTGACGAGCAAGAGCACACAGACCACACTATCTGTGGGTCTGTTGACAACATTCCCTCTGCTGTTCCTATCGGCCGCGGTTCTGCCTGTTCAGCTCTTGCCGAACTGGGTGCAGAACGTAGCGACCGTCAATCCCTTCACATATGTGGCCCAGGTGTTTCAATCCTTAATCATACGAGGGTTCGAATGGACCACAATCGGGAATGCGGTGGTCACAATCGTCGTTGTTGGTGCAGTAACGCTAACAGCGAGCATTCTGGTGTTCCGCAGGAAGATCTCGTGATCTGGCGAAGACAGACGTCGGGCTCATCTTCTTGCCATTATCATGGCTTCATAGAACCGTGCATGAACGTCCAGACGGGAGCACGGCGCTATCTGCCAGGGTGATGCTGCCTTTTGATTCCCTACTCGACGCCCGCCTTTGGCTTATCTCGCTCGCTTTGACATCCTCGTACCATGGAAGATGCTTACCGTCAAGACGATGACGACCACCACCACACTCGCTAGGAGCGAAATCTGAATTGCCTGAAATGCCCCTTGGTTGACCGCGATTCCCAGGAACGCCCAGACGACCACCAGTTCGTAGGCGATATCCTTCCGGATGTAGGCTACGAGGCTTGCTATCAGCAGGGCTATCAGGATGATTCCAATCGCCCAAGTCTCCGGACTGATGCCGAATCCATTCCAATTTGCCGATACCAACGCCGCGGCGACATCGGCGATGGACGCGATTGTGATCCATCCAAGGTAAACGCTAAATGGCAAATGGACCGCCAAGCGCTGGGCACGGTCTACCTTCGACCTGCCCACATCCAGTCTCAAATAGATTAGGATCAGTGATGCCAGAAGCAGGAAGATGAGCAATACGGAGAGAGACATGAATTCATTTTGCCAAGCGAAGATCCAAAGAACATTGAATAGACAGCCCAACACGAAGAGCCAACCAACCCTCTGCTGGAAGGCCTGCGATTTCGACCTCGGTAGCGCTTGATAGACCACGTAGACGCCGAGAAGAACGTAGATGACGCCCCAAATGGCGAAGGTGTAGCCGGCCGGAGTTATCAGTGTGGAGTATGTATTGGATACATCTGCGGTGTTCCTGCCACCGATTATCGTGGTGCCTCCTGCAACCCCATTCACGAGGACCACGGCTGCAAACGCCACAATATTCGACCACTTCAGGAGGTTGGGGCCGCTCCTCATCTTCTCATTCCGTGTCTCCACTAAGGTTCCTCAGGGTATTTATGATTGACAATTCTCCGACGGGACAGTGATCCCGGATTCGAATTGCCTAGGGAATGAAGACGAAGTTCCGGAACTGCCAGACATCCTCATCAGGATGGTTAGCGAGGTTCTCTTTGAAGTAGATCCTTCTATTCTTCAGCGGCGTCCAGTCCGAGGGCACCGAGAGGAACTCCCCAAGATACGGCTTGGCGATCTTGAGCACGAAGTCGTGCGGCAAGTCCTCGGGCGTACAAAGCCCTCTATGCGAGTTCTCAATCATCCACATGACCGCCGTAACCACGCCCAATGCCACCTGGATCGTTGTTGCGTTCTGCCCGGGAGCGAGCTTCCTAGATTCCTCGATGCTGAGGACGCTGCCGCACCACCATGAGCCGTACTTGTGTCCCATCAGGAGGGCACCGAGTATGTCGGCTCCGGAGACGATCTCCTTGTCGTTCAGGATCCTGAGCTTCGGCTGCATCTCGTAGTTCCTGCACCTCAGCTCGTGCAACGAGGTTATCGTGTCGTTGCAGGGCATGTAGGCGTAGTGCACCGTTGGTCGGTAGACGACCTCGCCCTCCCTGAACACGGTGAACTTGTCGGATAGTCCGAACGCCTCCCCGTGCCTGATGACCATCCCGACGATCTCGTAGTCGGGCACCCACGACCTCACCCAGGTGTTCATCCCCATCTGGGCGAGCATGATCTGGTTCCTTGGTCCGGACGATGGCACATACGCCTGAGGAGGTAGGGTCTTCTCGTGCGTCCCCCAGCCGATCTCCGCCGGAGCCGTGCCCTCCTCTCTGAGGCCTTCGATGCTCCAGGTGCCGACGAACTCGTCGACCTTCTTGGGGTCGTTTGTGATCTGGGTGTCCCTTTCGGAGCAGTGAATGACCTTGACGCCGAGCGTCATCGACAGCTCGGCGAACCTTCTGTTGGCAACAAGCTCCCTGAGGTACTTGGCCTCATCGTTGCTCACGAGCTGGTCGGCTATCAACCTCTCGGAAATGTCGACCAGCGCTTGCTTCACGAAGTGGGATATCAGGCCAGGATTGGCGCCATGGTCGATGATTGCGGTCGAACCGTGCTCCCTTCCCTTGACCACCTTCCTCAGTCGCATCTGCCTGGCATACAGGGACTTCTCGACCGGGCTCTTCGATGTGATCTCACCGAATGAGTCCCAGACCTCGAGCGATGTGTTCACGAACAGGACTTCGTGGTCATGGCACCACTTGATCAAAGCACAGGTGTCGACATTCCAGGCGAGGTCGATGAGGAGCCCTCCCGGGGACAGGTGCTGCGATAGGATGGAATCGAAGTTCCTTCTGGTTATCCTCTGCGAACGATACCTCACGCCCTTGGCTGTCCATTCATCGAGCGCCGACGCCTTGTTCTCGAAATCGATTATGGTGATGTTGCCGAGCGGTATCTCCACGTGCTTGAGCAGAATGGGGAGAGTGCATCGTGCTACGGAGCCGTATCCGATAATCAGAACCTTGCCATCGAACTTCATCATCGACAGTGGTCTCTTGAGCGACTAGCCCGCAACCGAATGCCCCAACTGGATAGATTATTCTTCGCATCGGGCGATCTCATTGAGGAGCCCCAGAGCTCATGCAAAGAAGAGGAAAAAACAGCGACGATCCACGGACAGGGCGGATTCCCTAGGATTATGCTTGGGTCCTTTTAGACCCAAGCTCTCGACCCGCTCCAGAATCTCAGGATCGGAAGACCACCGAGTACGAGAGGTCCTTTGCCCCGAAGTACTTCTTGCAGAACTCCGCCGTCTTCTTCGGTGCGTACTCCTTGCAAGAGAAGACGTCGATGAACGCGCGGTCGGTGTCCTCGGCGAAGTGTCCGGAGACCAGGGAGGTCTCGATGAGCTGAGCGAGCGAATAGCCCTGTACCCGCGGATCGGCTCCGAAGCGCACCACGACAGGATCGCCGAACCGCTTCATTTTAATGTAATTGCAAAGATCGATCGAGAATTGCGTTATCACTTCTTTGCTGCGGATCTTCTCAGGGTCGCAGTCCTTGAGGTCTATTGAGGTAAGGAGACCCCATTCGCCGCCCTTCTTGAATCGATCGACACATTCCTTGTCGCTCAAGCACTCGCCCATCTTTGGACTCATACTATACATTATCGCGTATCACCATCCCTACCGTGGCATATTAGAGGAGTCCAGCGCAATCCCAGTATTTGAAACTGATTCCGTTCGAGAGCGAACCCGAGCGAAATGCGCGTGGTGAAAATTGGACGATGCGCACCGATCGCTCTTCGACATCGTTCTTGCTCACGGTCGCGAGATGAGAAAGATCCGCAACGGGACGAAGGCAACCCTTAACTAAGGACACGACCTAGAACGATCAAAGATACTGTAGGGGGGCGTGTCATGAACCGCAAGATTGACATCCCTCGCCTCAGAGGAGTTGGCCGAATCGTCTGTTTGACGCTCTCGCTGGCGGTGTTGTCGCTCTCCTTCCTAGCCATTCAAGGGGCCGCCTCTCCGCTGACGCTGACTCTCACCTATTCTGTGCCGAGCGGCAACGACCCAGGCGTCTACTCTTTGAACATGTCCGCTTCCGCGCCTGTCACCGGTCCGATAGTGCTCTACTGGACGATCAACGGTCAGGGGCCGTATCAGAACACGACGCAAATGACCAACGGCAACTACGAAAGACTGTTCGGCTGCCCCAACCCAGGCAACTGGACGCTGTGGTTCGTCTGGGAGGGGAATGCTCAGTACCCTCAATCGCAGTCGAACCACGTCACGTTGGCCGGCGACCCGAGCGGTCCACCGCTCGAGAGTTCGACATCTGACAATTCCGCGCTCATTGCCGCGGCTGTTGTCGCGGCGATCATCGTTCTCGGGGTTGTGGGAGCGATCTTGTACATGAGGTCAAGGGGCAGGAATGGGAAGTAGATCGGTAGTAATCGAAGGCTCACGGAGACGCTGCGAGGGAACGGTTCGCCGATCTTTCGTCATCAGACCGTGCATTGAACACCAACTGTTCCTAGGGCGACCAGGAATTAGAGTCTGCTTTTGTTGGCAGTGTCGAACGCCTATTCCCCTGCCTGCCTGGCCGGTTCTTCGTGTTCCGTCGTCGCCTCCGTCGGCCTGACCCTGATGCAGGCGATGGCCAGCGCGACCAGCGACACGCCAAAGAATAGCCAGAATGCTTCGTGCAGCCCGCTCTCGAAAGTCGCGAGCGCCTGAGGGCTGACGCCGCCTCCGTAGAGGAAGAGCGCCGCCATGTCCTGCACCGAGAGCCCCGTCAACACCATCGGCATCGCGATCGCCATGCTCAGCATCGATCCTACGTTGATGAGCATCATTCGTGTGCCCGAGGCAATTCCTCTCCGCTCCGGGGGAGCGGCGCACATCACCGACTTGCTGTTCGGCGACATGAAGAGGCTGCCTGCGGTGCCCGCGAGGAGCATCAGCACCACGAGCCACCAGAAGGCCGTGAGGTGGTCGATGAAGGCAAAGGCCGCCAGGCTGAGCGAGGATATCGCCAGGCCGGCGATGGTCAGGAGCCGCACGCCGTTCTTGTCCGCAGCGCGCCCTGCAAGCGGCGCGGCGATGATGAGCGTCAGGCCCATCGGCATGAGGCTGATTCCCGCGGTGAGCGGGTCCTGCCCGTAGGGGCCCTGAAGGAAGAATATGAGAAGGAAGAGCATCGCTCCTCGCGTCAGGCTGTTGAGGAACGCTGTGGTGCATCCCACCGCGAAGTCTGGGTGGCGGAAGAGCTTGAGGTCCAGCATCGGGGTCTTCGCCCTGAGTTCGACCCAAAGGAACACCAGGATGCCCACGATGCCGATTACGAGCATGGCGTAGATCGCCTCGTTGGCTATGCCCATCGGGAACGCGAAGAGGGAAATCCCGAGCAGGAGCGATGTCATTCCGACTAGGAACGTCGCCGTTCCCAACCAGTCGAAGCCGCGGCTTCTCGGAACGTTCGTCGGTTCTCTCAGGCGGCCCCAGGCCCAGAGGGTTCCGAAGATGCCGATGGGCACGTTGTACAGGAAGATCCACTGCCATCCGTAGGGCGCGAGGATCCCGCCGACGACTGGACCAAGCACCAGTCCGGCACCGGCCGCGATCGAGTTGATCCCCAGGCCAAGCCCAAGGCGATGGGTCTTGAACGCGCCCGCCACCATCGGCGTGGAGTTCGCCATCATCAGGGCTCCTCCCAGCGCCTGCACTATCCGGAACCCGATGAGGTCGTATCCTTGATAGGAAGGCATCGAGAGGGCGCCCAGCAGCGAGCCGAGAGTGAAGACGGCGAACCCGAGAACGTACAGCTTCTTGGTCCCGAACATGTCCGCCATTCTTCCGAACAGCGGGACCATCGCGGTGGTGATTAGCATGTAGATGAGCAGCACCCACATGACCGTGAACAGGCCCATGTGCAACGCGCCCATGATGTCGGGAAGGGCGATCAGTAGCGCGGAACTCTGCATCGTCGCCATGAGGACGCCTACCGTTGTGACGGAGAGCACCGTCCACTCATACCCTGGCTTGTTGGTCTGGTTCCTCAAGACTCCACCTAGTGTTGCTGGCTTGTTGAACGTGATATATTGTACGTATCGCTGTCGACTCGTCCTGGGCAGGTCTCGACGATATTTGAGACTTTGGTAGTTTGGCTCGCAAATTGTAGCTGCATGTGGCGAGCTCGAGACGGTCAGCACTTTCGGTTGATCGAAGGAGGATATGCCTCGAGGAGCGCATTGAGTCCCGCGAGCGACTTCCGGGCGTGCGGCGGCGCTTGTCTGGCAGGCACAAATCACATATTGGTTGCCGATGAACGCAGTCGCATTCCAGTTCATTTCTCCACCTTCGAACCAAATCTAGAATAAGTGCTCTGAGCATTTGTGATGAAGCACCATGTCTGGGTTGACGTTCAATTCGTATCTGAACAACGCCCTGAAAATGCACAGTGAAGGAGCGTTCGAGCAAGGATACGAATACGTCACTCAAAACGCCCAGAAGGTCGTTGGGAACGAAGCGAAGATCCTCAACTACCGCTACTCGTTCGCGGCTCGCGCAGGGCATCCCGACCTAGCCGTCAAGATTCTCAAGGAGGCCGTCGGCAAGGGTTACTGGTATTCAAGGTCGATGCTGATGGAGGACGAGGATCTGGAGAGCCTCAGGCAACGCAAGGATTTCCTGGAACTGGTGACCGAGTGCGCACGAAGAGAGATCGAAGCGCGGACTTCGGCGAAATCAAAATGCATGATCCTGAAGCCATCAACCCGAAAGCGCGCCATCAGAGGCACGGTCATCGCGCTTCATGGCAACGGTGAGAGCGCGGAACTCGCATTTCCACATTGGAACAGCTGTCTAGAGCAGGGGCGGACCCTTGCGTTGATCCAGTCATCCCAGATAAGCTATTCGATGGGGTTCGACTGGGCCAATCTCGGTCAAGGGGTTAAGGAACTAGAAGGGCATTGGAGACAGATGGTCAGGGTCGGTCTGGATCCCGCCCGGACGGTCATCGGCGGCTTTTCCG
>DATJOX010000036.1:0-7973 GCA_035506675.1 Methanomassiliicoccales archaeon | reverse complement strand
GCGCACCTTCCTCGTGTAATCCCAGTATCCCTCGAGCTCCTTCGTCAGAAGCTTCTCCTCCCCTTTGATCCTGAACATCAGAAGGACGACGAGAGCCAAACCCGCCAGTAGCCCAAGGATCGAGCCCAGCAGAAGGGGGGCTCCGATTGCCATGAGAGTCGCGCCAAGATACATCGGGTGCCTGACGATCCCATAGACTCCGGTCGTCACGACCTGCTGCTTCCTATCTTCCTGGATCCTAACGAGCGGGGAAAGAAAGGTGTTGTCCATGTAGGCGCGGAGGAAGAGCACCAGCGAGACCAAGAGCAGGGCCATGCCAATCGCCTCCACCCAGATGGGGAAGTCAGGAGACCACTCATAGCGCTTCGCGTCAAGAGGCATGATTACTATCCAGAATGTGAACAGGATTCCGATGAGGTAGACCACGTACCTGTCCCAGCCCTGCTGACCGCCCTCGCCTGGCTGCTTGTAGCGCTCCGCTAGGAGGGCCGGGTCCTTGAAGTAGAGATAGAGGATCGCGCCGTAGCTGAGGGCGATGAACCAGATGCTGAACACCCAGCCCTCGATCCAAGTTAGATCGCCTGATAGGAGTATCACTAGAGCCGGAAAGAGAAGGACGAAGCCGAGGGCGAACAGGACCTTCTTGTCCATCGCGCGGGTATGCCCCCGGGGAAGTATTAATCACTGCTGGAGGTGAATGACCTACTTGTAGTCGACCTGGCACGATGGCCAAAGGAGGCAATGCATGAAGGGGGACAACAAAGGGAGAGCAAGGGAAGCGACCCTCGACCCCGATGATTGGGCGGAGATGAGGGCTCTCGGTCATCGGATGATGGATGACATGCTGGACCATCTGGAGCACATCCGCACGAGACCCGTCCGTCCACCCACGAAGAAGGATGTCGAGGACGTCTGCGTCCCTCTGACCGAGGATGGCGAGGGCGAGGAGCTCGTGTACGAGGTGTTCAAACGCAGCATCCTGCCCCACACGCTGCTGCTTCCCAGACCGAACTTCTGGGGATTGGTCGGCGGGCAAGGCTCACCCTACGGAATGATGGCCGAGATGCTGATGGCTGCCACGAACGGGGGACAGGAGTTCTCTTTCGCCGAGGCTCGGGTGAACGCGCAGGTCATTGAGTGGATCAAGCAGATGGTCGGATTTCCCAAGACGGCCGGCGGAGTCCTCGTGGGAGGAGGCTCGGAGGCGAATTTCACAGGCCTCGCGGTCGCGCGCAACGCCAAGGCCCAAGTGGACGTGAAGGTGAAGGGGTTGCAGGGCCTCACAAAGAGAATGACGCTCTACTGCGGCGACGAGACCCACCACTGCCTGGAGCGCTCGGTCGAGCTGCTCGGGCTCGGCAATGAAGCGATGAGGTTCATCCCCACGGACGAGGAGTGCCGCATCAGGTCCGAGGTGCTAGAGAAGACCATCAAGCAGGACAGGAGGAACGGCTGCCAACCGTTCTGCGTGATCGGATGCGCTGGAACGGTGAATACCGGTGCGTTCGACGACCTCGATGCTCTTGCGGACATCGCTCGGCGCGAGAAACTTTGGTTCCACGTCGATGGCGCGTTCGGCGCTTGGCTCAAGATCAGCCGCACGCACAAGCACCTCGTCAAGGGCATGGACCGCGCCGACTCCCTTGCCGTTGATTTCCACAAGTGGATGAACATGCCCTACGCCATCGGCTGCACTCTCGTCAAGGACCGCAAGGCACACTTCAGCACGTTCGCTTACGGGCACGAAGCGGAGTACCTCAAGTCGGCTTTCGAGGTCAGCAACGACCAGCTCACGAACCCGCACAACCTGGCGCTGCCGCTCTCCCGGGCGTTCACCAGCCTGAAGGCCTACATGCTGCTGAGGGCGTACGGCACGAAGAAGTACAGCGACCTGGTGCAGAAGAACCTTGATCAAATGAAACGCCTGGGCGATTTGATCGAGAGCGATCCGGACCTAGAGCTCGCGGCGCCCGTGGCGTCGAACATCGTCTGCTTCCGCTACCGGGCGAGCAAGCTCGGCAAGAGGGAGACAGAGCTCCTGAACCGTATGATCATCGAGGCGCTGAACAAGGAGGCGTTCCTGATGATCTCCGATACGACCGTCAAGGGCGAGTACATGCTCAGGGCGGCCAACGTGAACCACCGGACGAGGATGGAGGATCTGGAGGCGATGATCGCCTCGATCAAGGAAAATGGGCGAAGGCTACTGCCGGAAATGCGCACCAAGAAGACGAAGAACGTGGCCTCGCGCTGACGGACTCACGGTCAAACAGGCACTACTTCTCCCTCCACCTCGATTTCCTCGCTCCGATCCAGAGGAACAACGACGTGAGGGCAATCAATACCGCCCAGTCGACAATGATCGAGCTGCCCGCCGCTTGCTGAAAGCCGCCCAGGTTCTGCGCGAGCTGCGCGGCATAGGTCGTCGGCGAGAGATAAGCGGCATACCGGAACGGCTCCGGGATCAGCGTGATCGGATAATACACCGGAGCCAAGGTGGAGAAGAGGGTGGTCAGGAGCCGGGTGAAGGCGAAGCTCTGCACAATGTCCGAGGTAATGGTGGCGAGGGCGAACCCCAACGCGACGGACATCATGAACATCATTCCGAGCACCACGAGGATACCCACCGCCTGCGCCAGCTGAACGTGAACGTAGACGGAGAACAGCGCTGAAAGAATGACTATCGCCGGGAGGCTGTAGACGAGCTCCGATATGGCCATGCCCACAACGTACACGGCGGCGGAAGTGGGCGAACTGACCACCATGTCCTGGAGCTTGAAGTCGTTCTTCAGGTGGGAGAGGTCCGATTGAAGGGACGTGCCGCTGGAGAACATCGTCATGATCAGCCCGCCGATGATCCCCACTCCGAGCAGGCTGCCATTGCTCACGAACACGATGAGGATGAGGAACGAAAGCGGCGCGAGGACGGTGTTCAGCAGGACGACGGGATAGTTCTTCATCTCGTATATCGCGTTCACGAGGATCGAAGCGAGGACCTGGCTTCGGATGCGCCTCAATCTTCATCCTCCCGCTCGTCTCGATTGCCCGCTCGAGCGACCGTGTAATCGAATATCTCGTTCAAGGCGACGGGGTTCACCGAGAAATCCATCCCCTCCTCGACGAGGCGTTTCGATATCCTCTGCGCCTCCTCTTTCGTGGTCACGATCTGCTGGCCGTCCCTGCGCGCGATGACCTCGCCCTCGACGACCTCGACCTTGGAGGAGTATGGAACCCTCAAGCTGAACTGGTACCTGAGCCCCCTTCTCAGCTCGTCGAGGCTGCCAAGGGCGAGCAGTCTGCCGCGGTCCAGGATCGCGACCCTGTCGGCGACCTCTTCGGCCTCTTCGAGATAATGGGTCGTGAGGAACAGGAATCGCTCCCTACCGAGCTCGGTCAGCAGAGCCCACAGCTCTTTCCTCGAGATCGGGTCCAGCCCCGTGCTGGGCTCGTCGAGGAAGATGAATTCCGCGTCGGAAGCCACCGCCATTGCCACCAGCACCTTCCGCTTCATTCCTCCTGAGAGGCGCCGGTTGAGCACGTTCGCCTGCCGCTCAAGACCGACCCGGGCGACTGCCTCCTCCGCCCTGTTCTTGGCCTCCTTGTAACTGAGCCCTCTCCACAGCAGGTAGGACGAGACGGTCTGCTGAGGGGTCATCCATGCGACCGTCCTGCCTTCCTGAGGGACGACCGCCATCCTCTCGCGGAGCTTCTTCGCTCCTACCATCACGTCCACCCCATCGATCCAGGCCGTGCCGGACGTGGGCTCGAGGAGGGTCGACATGATCCGCGCCAGGGTCGTCTTGCCCGCCCCATTCCTTCCGATGACCGCGAATATCCCCTTCGCTGGAATGGTGAAGCTGACCGAGGTCAGCGCGCGCTTCCCGTCGCCGTACAGCTTGCTGATCCCGCTGCAACCGACCTCCCCTGGCTGAGACATCGCAACACCCCCTTGCGTTAACGCATCGGAGCCACTATCGACTGTATACGACTATCGGTCGTCGGCTCCGTCGTTGCGCCGATGCCAAAAAACCTACCCAGCCTTCGCGACCTCGCAATAGAGCGCTTCCATCTCCTGAGCGCGCTTGTCCCAGGAGTAGGTTAGAGCAAGCTCCCGGGCATGAGCGCCTAGCCTGTGTCTCTCGGCGGGATCCTCCAGCAACTTGTTGATCTGGTCCGCGATGTCGTCAGAATCCTTCGGTCGAGAGTAGAGGCCTGCGTCCCGCACGACCTCCGGCAGTCCGCCCACGTTCGAGGCCACGACCGGGCGCCCGAGCGACATCGCCTCTGCGACCGCGATCCCGTATGACTCGAAAAGCGAAGGCATTACGAACACCTTGCAGCAGGACAAGAGCTTGTCCCGTGTCTCCTGGATAACGTGGCCCGCGAGCTCGACCTTGTCGCCCAAACCGTACCTTTCGATGAGCCGGGCGAGATGGCTCCTCTCCGGCCCCTCGCCGCAGATGATCAACTTGCTGTCCACGCGTTTCATCGCTTGCACGAGATAGCTCAGTCCCTTCGTCGCCACCAGACGCCCGACGAACAGAATGAAGTCCTCCTCCGGAACGGCGACGTCGGGCGGCGCGTCGATGCCGTTTGGCACGGTCACGAGCCGCGCGGGATCGAACCGGTGGTTAATCAGGTCGGTCCTCACGAAGTCGCTGACGCAAACGACCCGCGAACAGTGCCCGATGTTCCTGCGCCAAAGGGTGTCGTTGAGGACCGAGAACGGATGCATCAATCCGACGCCTTCTCCGAAGGTGTTGTGGAAGGTGAACACCTTCTTGCCATCATATCGTCTGGTCGCCTCCGCGTACGAAGGGGACCAACGGAAGTGGAAATCGACGACGTCCGGGTCGAGCCTGTCCAGCTCATCCATCAGCCCTGGGGTCCTCACGTATGGGGGGTTGTAGATGTCGACATACCTCGAGTCCAGCCTTACGACGCGGTAGCCATCCATCTTCTCTTCGGCGGACGTGCCTGGCAATCGGCTGGTGAGAATGATGACCTCGTTTCGCTTGGACAGGCGTTTCGAGAACTGGTGGATCCTGTGCTCGATGCCTCCGCGGTACGGGTAGTAGAAGGCGTTGACCTGAACGATTCGCATTCGGCGCCTCTTGCGGCTGCTAGGGATTCGAGGAGGGGTGATTTTACACCTCCGGCCCAACCTTCCATGGAGCACACCTTCCTTGCGGAAGGTGTGGACGCGTCTGCGAGGCTCGAATGGACGACGAGACTCGCTCCAAAATGACCCCAGCTACCCAAGCTCCGTTCCCGCGGCGTGAAAGGCTTATCAACGGCAACTTTGCAAATGCACTCAAACTGTGATTCGGCTTTGCATCAAACCCGTTCGCAGTCAGCCGCCCAGCCAGGTTGGGCAGCGGAGTGAGTCAGATGATCAAGAGAAAGATGATGACGCTGATGAGCGTCGTGGTCGTTGCTGCCCTGCTACTCTCCGGTTTTGCACTTAGCACCGCAAGGGGAAGAGCGGACTCAGTCGATCTGTCGCTCACGCAGAACAGCCTAACGGCAGGGGTCGTCCCGGGGCCCCCGCTCAACCTAGTGGCTGATCAAGGACCGGGGTTCGTTTGGTTGTGGTGGAATCACCCCGCGACCAACGGTGACCAATTAATCAAGAACTACCAGATATTCAGGGGTGCGACAGCTGGGTCGGAAACGCTGCTCGACACCATCCATGTCGGTGCCACTCAATACTCCGACCCGCTAACGTTCTCCAGCCTGTCGCTCAACGGTCTCAACTTCTACAATGACACGACCGCGACCGCGGGCTCGACGTTCTTCTACGAGGTGAGGGCGGTCAGTGATGCCGGCAACAGCAGCTTCTCGAACGAGGTGTCTGCGAACCCAAGTCTGACCGGGGACGCCCCGAACGCCCCCAGCGCGACTGGCACGGGAATGACGTACTCCGCCCAGATCAACTGGACGGCAGCAACAGTGGTATCAGGCCCGCCGGCGAGGTTCTTCTACCTGTACCGCAACGATTCATTCTTCCCCGAGCCGATAGCGGCCTCGTTCGGTGCGGGCGGATATCAGGATCAAGTTGGATTCCTAGCGGCGACGATCGGTGAGGTGAACAACTACACCGTCAAGGCGGCGAACACGTATGGCGAAGGGGCGGGTTCATACCTGCACCTATTCATTGGGGGCACCGGCACGATCCCAAGCGCACCGCTGAACCTGACCGCGTTGGGTCTGAACAAGAGCGTGTTGCTCACGTGGGATAGGCCGCTGAACCCGTCGTCTCTCGGGTTCGACAACTACCAGATCGCGAGGTCCAACAGTGAGAGCGGACCGTTCGTCGCGATAAGCAACCAAAGCACTACCGGATTGTTCGGCTTCGAAGGGTTCTACTTCGATTCCGCGGTCGTCAACGGCCAGAAATATTTCTACGAAGTGACGGCGATGCGCGGAACGAACGTGAGCACGCCTTCGAACGTTGCCAACGCGACTCCGAATGCTTTCGTCTTCCCATTCGAGGTGAACACCCTCAACGCCTATCCTGGCGATGGCAAGATCCTACTCATATGGAGCGATGCTTTCAACGCGACCGGGTACCAGATATGGAGGGGCGACGCATCCAACGCTGAGGCCCTATTGACGACGGTCAGCCCGACTTCCTTCTACATCGACAGCACGGTGACCAACGGCAACCCCTACTTCTACAAAGTGATCGCGGTCCATCTGAGCACGACCAGTCCGCCCTCGCCGGAAGCGAGCGCGACGCCGAGCACAGGTAATCCTCCGGCTGCGCCGTCGATCACTTGCACGCCCGATTCCGGTGGGGTCACGGTGTACAATCCAACGACGCCGGTCACCTCGCCGATAATCGGCTGGAAGGTATACCGCGGGAACTCCGCAGGGACCGAGAACCCGGTGGCTATCGACAACATAACCAGCATCCAGTTCGACACGGCGTTCGATTACACGGACACGGCCACGGTGGTCGACCAGAACTACTACTACGAGATCGCCGCCGTGAACTTGTACGGAACGAGCCCGCTTTCGAACGAAGCGAGTTCGTTCAACAGTCCAACCGGCGACGTTCCTGACCCGGTCACGAGCATATCCGCCACCGGCATGACCGGAGGGATCCAGGTGACGTGGAGCAGCCCCACATATGAGGGCACCGCAATCCTGCTTGGGTACGAGCTGGTGAGGAACACCAGCGTCGGTGGATGGGAAGCGGTAACGAGCCCGATCATTGCGGTCAGGGGGACCACGCAATACACCGACCACTCGGCGATGGCGGGAGTGACCTACCAGTACCGCGTGCTCGCCACGAACCTCTACGGGGACGCTTCGGCGTTCTCGCCGGCGGCTTCCGCGAGCGCGAGCGCGGGAACGGTGGCGTCAGCGCCGCAAAGCCTGGTGGCAACGTCCGGAACGGGATTCGTGCTCCTGAGTTGGTTGGCTCCGACAAGCGCGGGCAACCCGGCGTTCACGATGTACGAGGTCTTCCGCTCGACAACGTCCGGAGCGTACACCACCCCGTTAGCGACGGTGGACGAGCCGACGACGACCTACAACGATACCTCTGCGGTCACTGGAACCCCGTACTTCTACGTCGTGAAGGCGATGAACACGGCCGGACTGAGCCCGGCATCCAATGAGGTGACGGGCACGGCGACCGCGCCTCCGACCGCAGCGAGTGCACCGTTGGGACTGCACGCGGAATCCGGAGGAGGATTCATCCTGCTGAACTGGACCGCTCCGACGAGCGCCGGCAATCCGGCCTTCACGCGCTACGACATCTACCGCAGCACGACCTCGGGAGAGTACGGCAGCCCCATCGGCAACGTGGCCGCTGGAACGCTGGTGTTCAACGACACCTCCCCGATAATCGGCACGCCATACTTCTACGTCGTCAAGGCGGTGAATACGGCAGGCTCGAGCCCGGCCTCCAATGAGGTCACGGGAACCGCCGCCGTCGGTCCGCAGCTAGCCACCGCGCCGCA
>DATJOX010000035.1:0-22229 GCA_035506675.1 Methanomassiliicoccales archaeon | reverse complement strand
GACTGCCTGAGCCCGATGGAACCGGCGGAACTCCTGCGCGAGATTGGACTTGACGATGACAAGCTGGACCTTGTCTTCGAGATCTCGGGGAATCCGTCCGCTCTGAACGAAGCGATCGCCGTGACCGGGCAGGAGGGCAGGTTGGTGCTAGGCTCGTGGTACGGCGAGAAGGAGGTCAGGCTCGACCTGAGCGGGGATTTCCATCGCAATCGCATCAAGATCATCGGCAGCCAGGTGAGCTCGATGCCTCCCTTCATCACGGGAAGGTGGGACAAGGGCCGCCGATACCGCCTAGCCTGGAGCCTGATCCAGAAGGCCAGGCCGTCGCGGTTGATCACTCACCGCCATCCCTTCATGGACGCGCCTGGTGCCTTTGAGATGTTGGACAGAAACCCGGAGGAATCGATCCAGGTCGTTCTCGACTACGCGGAGGTCTGACGAATGTACTCGGTGTCGGCGGAGAGGTCGCTGAGGGCCCGACACGCCATGCCAGGAGGAAAGGCCTCCGAGCGCCGCGAGCACGAGCACGAATACACCGTCCGAGCGACGCTCCGCGGAAGGAAGCTGGATGACAATGGCTTCTTAACGGACGCGGACGCCCTCGATCTCCAGCTGAAGTCGGTGTTGGAAGGGTTCCGAGGAACGCTCCTGAACGAGGCCCCCGAACTCCAGGGCAGGATGCCTTCGATGGAGGTGTTCGCGGAGATGATCTGGGAAAGGATGGCTGAAGGCCTTGGGAAGGAGAGACTGGAATCGATGGAGATCAAGGTCTCCGAGAGCCCCACCATCTCAGCCTCCTACGCCCGGAGTTTCGCGGATCGAGACTAGCCTTATCGAAGAGCTCCATCGGAAAGGTCGCAGTGCTGACGTCCGCCGCGTGCCGGAAAATTCTGAAACGGGCGAGGGAGTAAGCGCGCTTTCACGCCGCAGTGAACTCGAAGTCTTCGTTCAGCAGGTTGAAATACCGCGCGCTCTGAAATCGACACAACGCAAGCTAGGAGGAAGGTAATTGCCACTCGGATGGTCGATCAAGGAGGATCATGATTATTATAGAGTTCATTTCGATAAAATGTTGAAGACATCGGATGACCAGGTCGCACTGAGAGAGAAGCTGTTCATGGAGTACGTGAAGCGGCTATACCCGCACCACGAGGCCGAAGAGCTCATCCTCTTCCCCGCGATGATCAGGAAGAAGCGGCAGGAGTGGACCGACCTGGCTCTCGAGCTCGAGATGGAACACAGGGCCATGAAGATGCTGATAAAGGAGCTGAGGGAGATGGGATACGGGAGCAAGGTGTGGAAGTACCGCCTCGCTCCGCTGCTCGCGATATTGCGCATCCACTGGGACAAGGAGGAGCAGTTCCTGATCCCGTTTGCCCTGGAGTATTTCTCCGCGGACGAATGGGAACAGCTCGGGAAGGAGTTCGACGCGGAGCTGGCCAGGCAGCGAGCCAAGCCAATGGAGTAGCGCTCTCAGGGATTGGGAACAAACGATTCCAGCGATCGGATTGGGCGTTCAGAAAAGTTGATGTGAGCCCTAGCCCTCGGTTGCGCCAATGAGATGCAGGCGATGCGGTCGCTGTTGTCACGAGACTTCGATGGAACTCGCGGAGGAGGACGTTGGACGGCTAGAAGCGCTGGGATACGACCCCGCCGATTTCGTCCGTGTCGACGGCAACGGCATCGCCAGGTTATGCAATCTCAACGGTGCGTGCTTCTTCCTGGTCGAGGCAGAGCGACGTTGCCGTGTCTACCCTCAAAGGCCTGCCGGTTGCCGCATCTACCCGGTCAATGTCGACGAGCTCGGCGAGGTCGTTCTGGACGAGGATTGCCCACGCGCGGGCACCATCACCCCGTCGGAGAAGAAGAGGAAGGGAACGGAGCTCAAGCGGTTGATCGATAGGATCGACGAGGAAGCCGCCCGAAGGCTGCAACAGGGCGGCTCTCGGAAAGGAGTTCGTGGGTCGAGCGCAGAGCGCTAGGCGTTGCGACCGGAGCCTACGCCTTTTTCGTCGACCGCTCTTTCGAGGCCAAGCTGCGCCTCCGGGCTCTGACGGGGCCTCATGCCTTCCGACATGCGCTTCCTGACGTTCGGGTTCAAGAGGTTCGAGAAGATGATGCGGCGCGCGGTGTGGTTGGAGCGTATCAGTTTCAGCAGCTCCAGGAGCCCGTTCTTCGTATACCAGCCCTTGAGCCACTGCGCATAGCCCTCCGCCACGAGGGCTTCCAGCTCGTCCTTCTTTAGTCCGTCCGTGAAGTAATCGTACACTCGATGATTGGTGTGCCAGTCCTCCGGCTTCACGATCCCCTGGCGCACGAGGTCCTCCCAGATGGCGGTGCCGACGAGGCAGTCGAGAATGTTCATCTGGATCGCGTGCGGACGGGTCTCGCCGATGAAACGTATCGTCTGCTCGATGTCGGCTTTGCTCTCGACCGGCGCCCCGATGATATAAGAGGTGATGACGAGCATCCCGGCGTTCTTCGCGTTCCTGATCGCCGCGTGCGTCTTCTGCGGGGTGATCTGCTTCTTGTAGAACTCGAGCGTCCTCTCGCAGGCGCTCTCGGCCCCGAAGTAGATCACGTCGAATCCCGCTTTCTTCATCGTGCGAAGGAGCTCTGGCTTCGCCGAATCGACGCGTCCCTCGCAGTAGAACTGCATGTGGATACCCTCCTCGCGGATCAGCTCGCAGATGCGCTCCGCGCGCTTCGGGTTGTGCGTGAAGTTGTCGTCCACCATGACGCAATTCTCGTACCCTTGCTCGTCCAGGAGCTTCAGCTCCGCGACCACGTTCTCAGCGCTCCTCTGCCTCCACTTGCGGAGCGAGAAGGCGGCGCAGGAGCAGTAGGTGCAGCGGAAGGGGCAGCCGCGGGAGGTGGAGATTGTCGTGAACTTGCCGAAGGTGAGCGGGATGCCCTCGTGCGAGTACCCGTACTTCACCCCGTGAAGCAGCGAGCGGTCAGGGAAGGGTAGCGAATCGAGGTCCTGGATCAGGGACAGGGGGTTGCTCACGAGTTTGCCGTCGCGCATGAAGCTGATGCCCTCGACGTCGTCCGCCGCCTCGCCTCGTTCGAGATGATCGAAGAGCTTCGCGAGCGCGTGCTCCGCTTCTCCCTTGACGATGTAATCGACGAAAGGATACTCGCTCAGGATCTGCTCGGAAGCGAAGGTCGCGTGGTACCCGCCAAGGATTATCTTCGTGTCTGGCAGTCTCTCCGAGATGTCCTTAAGGGTGGCGATCGTCTCCAGGAAGGTGTGCGTGGAGCAGTTCATTCCGAAGACCTCGGGCGTCTCCTTCGCCACCCGTTCCACCAGGTCCGCCCTCGTCAGGTTCTCGCAGAATGCGTCCACCACCCCTACCTCGTCCCCGCGGGCCTTCTTCAAGCTCGACGCGATGTAGAGAAGGCCGAGAGGGGGCCACTTCTCGGAAGTCTTTCCGGGCGGGGTCGAGAGCAAAGCCTTGATGTGAACCATCCCTGGCCGACAGTACGTAATGGATGCACTCCACTTGCTTGAACCTTTCTCATTGCTCTCGCTCCGATCGCGTCCCCAGGCCGCCCCCCGCAAACGTTTTCAATCGGGGCTTCGAGTATTGAATGCGATAGCGAAGGGATCCTATGAACAAGGACGAAGGCGTGCGGTGCGTGCTGATGAAGGTCGTGTCAGAGGGCCTTTCCCATTTCTCATACTTCGTCGGGAACGGCCGGACCGCCTTCGTTGTCGATCCGCGTCGTGATGTCGAGGCCTACCTCGATCTTGCCAAAAGGAACGAGATGAACATCACCCACATCCTCGAGACCCATCGAAACGAGGACTACGTCATAGGGTCGCAGGAGCTGGTCGAGAGGACGGGGGCGAAGGTGCTTCACGGTGCCGGGTTGCCTTGGAGGTACGGAGAGATCGCAAAAGACGGGATGCGCGTGCGGTTCGGGGACCTGTTGCTCGAGGCGCTCTCCACCCCAGGGCACACCTACGAGAGCATGTCGTATGTGCTTCGCGACGGCGATACAGAGGAGCCGTTAGCGGTGTTCACCGGGGACGCGCTCTTCGTCGGGGAGGTGGGCCGCACCGACCTTGCTGGTCCTTCGGAAAGAGAGAGGTTGTCCGAGCTGCTCTTCGCGAGCCTGCACGACCGCATCCTTCCGCTCGGCGACAGTGTGATCCTGGCTCCGGCGCACGGTGGCGGCTCAGTGTGCGGGGGCGACATCAGCGAGCGGGACATCAGCACCCTGGGCGTGGAGAGGAAGACCAACCCGCGCCTGCAAATGCCTCGCAAAGATTTCGTGAGGTTCAAGATGAAGGAGCGCATCGAGCGCCCTCCCTACTTCTCGCGGATGGAGGCGATGAACCTGGGGCACGCCCCGCTCAGCGGGATGCCCGAGCCAAAAGGCATGGCCCCGAAGGAATTCGCAGCGGCCAAGGGGAAGGGAGGTTTCGTGGTCGACACGCGCTTTCCGCATTCCTACGCCGGGGCCCACATCGACGGCGCGTTGAGCATCTGGATCGACGGGATCCCGGTCTACGCTGGCTGGCTCGTGCCCTACGACCGCCCGCTGCTCCTGGTCGTCGAGGACCCCATCCAGGTCGAGCGGCTCGTGCGCATGTTCGTGCGCCTCGGCTTCGACTACGTCGCCGGCTACCTGCGCGGGGGGATGGTGCAGTGGTATCGGGAAGGCTTGGCCTACACTACCCTTCCGACCATGGACGTGAAGCAGCTGCAGAAGGAGATGAGCGAGGGCGATGTCTTCGTGCTCGACCCCCGCCCCTACGGCGAATGGGCCGAGGTCCACTTGAAAGAGGCGAATCACCTTTTCGTCGGCGAACTGGCATCAAACCTCGACAAGGTCCCGCGCGACAAGCCGGTGGCTTCGATGTGCAGCGTGGGGTTCAGGGGATCGATGGCGGCGGGGATCCTGCGGGACCACGGCTACAGGAACGTCCGCATCGTCCTCGGAGGGGTCTCCGGTTGGGAGGCCTCGGGATTCGAGGTTGAGAAGGGCGACTGAGATGAATGGAACGAGGCGGGTTATTATTCCACTTATATCTGGCACCGCCTCAGTTAATAACAATCGATATAAATGTTAATAACATAGAGAATGGGCGAAATGAGGAAGCGCGGAAGGTATTCGGACGTGATCACGGCGCTCGTGCTCTCCCTCGTCGTCATGCTCGGGGGCGCGGCCGGATTCTCGCTGATCGAGGCGCCCTCTTCGGAGGGAGGCAAGCTTCAGGTCACCGCCACCTTCTATCCTCTCTATTTCTTCGCAAGCCAGATAGGCGGCGATCGCGCAAACGTCCTGCAGCTGATGTCCGACAACGCAGAGCCGCACTCGTGGGAGCCGAAGCCTTCGGACCTGATCAAGGTCGACCGCTCGAAGGTGTTCATATACAACGGTGCGGGCTTCGAACCGTGGGCGGAGAGCTTCATCGCCTCGCTCGCGCATCGCAGCAGCATCCAGATCGTCGACACCAGCGTCGGCATCGTGAACGAAAGCAACAGCCACCTCGACCCCCACTTCTGGCTCGACCCGATATCGGCGGAGAAACAGGTCGACAACATCCTGGCGGGGTTCATCAAAGCCGACAACGCTTCGGCGGCGTACTACACCGCCAACGCAAACGCGCTCAAGGCGAACCTGACCAAGCTCGACAACGACTTCCGCGTCGGGCTGCAGAACCGCACCAAGAACGACTTCATCACCACTCACGAGGGCTTCGACTACCTGGCCGCCAGGTACGGACTTACTCCGCACGCGGCCGTCGGCATCTCCGCCGATCAGCTGCCCAGCCCCGCGGCGATGGTCAACCTCACCAATTTGGTTCGGTCTCTCGGCCTGCACTACGTCTTCTCGGAGCCGATATTCTCTGATACTATCGTACAGACGATCGCCACGGAAACGGGAGCCCAGGTGCTCATCCTCGACGGCATCCACGGGCGGATTGGAGCGGATGCCGGCCTCAGCTATTTCCAGATCATGTATCAAGACCTGAAGGAGCTCAGGATCGGATTGGAGGTGACGTCATGACCAGCGTGGTGGAGATGAAGGGCGTGAACGTGAGCTACGGCCCGCTGTCGGTCCTTGAGAGCGTGGACCTAGAGGTCGACGAGGGTGACGTGCTCGGGGTCGTGGGTCCGAACGGGGGAGGAAAGACGACGCTGCTCAACGCCCTCCTCGGAAACGTTCCGCTGAGCTCCGGCACGATCAAGCTCTTCGGCACGCCGCTCGCGAGCTTCAAGGACTTCCAGAAGATCGGGTACGTCTCGCAGACGGCGATCCAGTTCGACCCGATCTTCCCAGCCACCGTCAGGGAGATAGTATCCCTCGGCTGCGTGCGGCGCTCCAACCTCGGTCGTTTCCTGAAGGACTCGGACTGGGACGACGTCGACGACGCCATCAAGGTCGTGGGGCTGTCCAAGTTAGCGGATCGGAAGATCAGCGAGCTTTCGGGCGGACAGAAGCAGCGCATCTTCATCGCCCGCGCCCTCGTGCGCAAGCCCAAGCTGTTGATACTGGACGAGGCCGCGGCCGGTCTTGACGTCTGCATCCAGGACCAGTTCGTGCGCATCCTTCGCAACCTGCGGCGGGACCAGGACATAACGATCATCACCGTGTCGCACGACCTTTCCGGCGTGATGTGCCAGGCGAACAAGTTGGCCGTCGTGAACCGCAAGGTGTACACGACGGAGATCACGCCCTCCATCGATCCCACGCCGATCCTCCGCGAGGCCTACGGGCATCACTTCACCTTCATCTTCCATCACGACCACAAGACCTGCGAGGGGCCCTGATGACCAGCCTCCAGGACCTCTTCTGGGTCTTCCAATGCGATTTCTTCATCCGCGCCTACCTGAGCGGCATTTGCGCCGCTTTGCTGTGCGCGGTGCTCGGAGTATTCATCGTTCTTCGACGCTCCTCGCTGATCGGAGAAGGGATCGCGCACCTCTCGTTCGGAGGCATCGCCCTCGGGCTCTTCCTCTCGATATATCCTCTCTACACCGCGCTGTTGTTGTCCTTGGTTGGGACGCTCGCGATATACTTCCTCAACCGGCGCAAGATCGTGTATTCGGAGACTGCCATCGGCCTGATCTTCTCTTTCGGATTGGCGTTCGGCGCGGTCCTCGCCAGCCTCGCTGGAGGATTCAGCGTCGACCTCTTCGCCTATCTCTTCGGTTCCATCCTGACGGTCTCGCAGAACGACCTCATTCTATTCTTCGCTCTCACGGTCGCGGTGCTCGCGTTCGTGCTGCTGTTCTACAAGGAGCTCGTATACCTGACGTTCGACGAGCAGGGAGCGCGCCTGTCCGGAATCCCGGTGCTCAAGTTCGAGTTCGCTTTCAACGTGATGGTCGCGCTGACGGTCGTGGTCTCGATCAAGATCGTGGGCACGCTGCTGATATCCGCCCTGCTCATCGCGCCGGCGGCCTCTTCCATGCAGTTCTCCGGATCCTTCCGACGAACGCTCTTGGCGGCCATCGTGCTTGGGCTGTTCGCCGTGGTCGTCGGGCTGCTGCTGTCTTTCGCTGTGGACGTCGCGAGCGGCGGGGCGATCGTGATGCTGAGCATGGGCATATTCGTCTTGAGCGTCGCGTTCAAGAAGTACTACGTTTCAAGAAAGGCGAGCACGATAGCGGCTGCGACCTGCGATTATCCCGATGATGATCTAGTCCCCGGGGCGCGAGAAGAGGGGGCAAACGCAACGACGACTCGAAGATGCCATAGGGCCCTTTTCTTCGCTGAGTTAACACCCGGGTCTCCAGATGCGTTTTTCGTGTATCGTCGATTCTGATGTAGCGATTTTTGCATAAGTTTGCAACGATATTAACAAATAGAGCCTGAATGAGCACAAAAGTTGCACATTAACGCCCCTTTAGGCCCATGAATGGAACAATGTTGCGCGGAATCCACAATAACAGTTATATATGCACAAATCACTCCGAGTACGGGGATTCCATGGGCTACGAGGAAATGTTTCCACCAGTGGATATGAAGTGGATAGGAAACGCTGCAAAGCGCTTTGCGAGCCCCTTCGTGGACAACCCGCACGACCGCATCGACGTGGACCCGATTATCTTGTCGCACGCGGCTGTTGCATGTGGTTATACCATAAGGGACTTCTATGAGAAGCCGGAGCTTGGAATACACTGCGTGAGCTATATCTCGCAGTTGTACGACCTACTGCCAGTGACGCACTGGTTCTACTCCATGCCGTGGACGCGGGAGCTAGGGCTGAAGCTGCAGTACAAGGAGACGTTGCCGCCAATCTCGACCGGACCGATCCTGAAGGAGCCGGGCGACGTCGACAAGCTCAGGGTGATGGACAAGGAGGAGCTGAAGAAGAACTTCACGCTGATGGAGTTCTACCGCATCTACGAGTATGTGCAGAAGAACCTGCCCATGACTCTGGTGCCGATCTCATACGGTTTCGACCTGGTCGGCGCTGCGGCTGAACTCTGCGGTGTTGAGAACTTCATCATGTGGACCTTCACGGAGCCGGAGGCGGCCAAGAAACTCGTGAAGACCTACACTGACACCTCGATCAACGGGGCTCAGGGGCTTGCTGACAAGTACGGAATGGCGATGCTGATCGTCGGATCCGTGCTGGCCAACAACGACATCTTCTCCGACGAGACTGTGGAGGAGTACTCCGCAAAGATGATGAGATACTACGTCGACCAGTGCTTCAGAAAGGGAGCCGGTCCGCAGGTCTTCTACCACTTGTGCGGTAACCATGAGACCGACTACAAGGTGTTCCCGGACAACCTTATCTGGTCGCCGTTCACCGTGCTGCACATCGGGTACCAGGGCAAGAACGTGTTCCCGAGCAAGCTGCTGAAGGAGACCTTCGGAAGCCGCTGCACCTGCATGGGCTCGGTCGACACCAAGCTGATGATCAACCCCAACCCGATCGCGGTCTACAACCAGGCGAAGGAGCAGCTGCTCCAGGGCCGTGACTCGCCGAAGGGGTACATCCTGGGTAACTCGTGCGAATGCCCGCCGTACACCCTGCCAGGCTGCATGCACGCGCTGGTCAAGGCGGCGAGGGACTTCGGTACCTATGGGACTTGGTGAGGTGAGCTAAATGGTAGACGTCAAGACAGATGCAGTGAAGGAGTTGCTCGGCAAGAGGGGACTGAAGGAAGCCGACGTCGTGGACGTCGTCAAGTCCGCCGAGGCTGCCAAGAAGAAGGCCGTCAACAAGGCCACCAACCGGTCGATCGGCAAGAAGGTCATCAACAACGTGACGATCTACGCGGACTACGGCATGGAGAAGGGAATACTCAAGTCCCATGCCAACGTCACTTCCGCGTACTCGCACCGCATGACCCTCGGCAAGGTCCTCAACATGAAGGAGGACACCGAGTGGACCTGCGAGCAAGATGGCGTCGCATGCAAGGCGGGAACCGTCGAGATGACGTACATGAACGTCACCAGGGCGGGACCGGCCATAGTGTGCCCGAAGTGCCAGGACTCTTGGGTCGAGGAGTATCTCGCGACCAAGACTCTCGCGGCGGCAGAAGGCCTGTTCGAGAAGAAGAAGGCATAAACACTATCAAGGCCGCTTTTGCGGCCTTCCCTTATCATTTTTCAATCTTGAGCGGCAGCCATCCTGGCATGATCGTCAGAGTCCAGCATAGCCCGAGAACGTTGCACCTTTGCACATCTCGAGCTCAACTTTCATGCATCGGCGGATGCGGACATCGTCGAGAGCACGAAGCGTAGCTACATGCGACGTGCATGTCATTCGGTCGCCGGAAAGGTTGATTAGAGATAAGGTCGTTCAGAGGGCATCCCAGGTGGTTCTGATGAGTGAGAAGCTCGGGGAGACCAACAGCCTTTGTCCGCAGTGCCTCAAGACGATTCCCGCAGTCAAGATCGCCGAGGACGACAAGGTCTATCTGGTCAAGAAGTGCCCTGACCACGGCGAGTTCAAGGTGCTCATATGGACCGGTGTCGAGGACTACAAGGACCTCCTGCGCTACAAGTCCGAATTCTCGCGTCCGTCTAAGTACGCGGTGAAAGAGAGCGGGGACTGCCCCCAGATCTGCGGCCTCTGCCCGGACCACCGGCAGCACACCTGCATCGTCGTGCTCGAGGTGACCAACTCCTGCAATCTCAAGTGCCCGATATGCTTCGCGAGCGCGAACGAGCACTACCGCTTCCACCCGAGCATGGAAGAGATCAAGAAGATGTACGAGACGATCGTCAGCGACGTGCCCCACCCGATCTGCATCCAGATCTCCGGTGGCGAGCCGACCATCCGCGACGATCTTCCGGAGATCGTGCGCATGGGCAAGAATATGGGCGTCGACTACGTCGAGGTGAACACGAACGGCGTGCGCCTGGGTCAGGACATCGAGTACCTAAAGGCGATAAAGGAAGCGGGCGTAGATTCGCTCTACTTCTCGTTTGACGGTCTGCACTCGGACATCTACATGAAGACCTGCGGCAAGGACCTGCTAGAACCGAAGCTCAAGGCGATCGAGAACTGCGCGAAAGTCGGCATGGGCATCACCCTCGTTTGCGTGGTCTCGCCCAACATCAACCAGGACCGCGTCGGCGAGGTGATACAGTTCGCGAAGAAGTGGGTGCCGACCGTGAAGGGCATTCACTTCCAACCTCTCTCGTACTTCGGTCGTTACCCGATCGATCCAGACAACAAGGACCGGATCACGATCCCGGACCTGCTGCATGAGATAGAGAAGCAGACGAACGGCGAGCTGCGCGCGGACAACTTCATACCGACCTCATGCTCGAACGTGCACTGCGACGCGAAGTCCATGTCGGTGCTCATGGAGGATGGCTCGCTCTTCCCACTGACCTTCCGCGCGATGGGCCCGCCGAAAGAGACGAAGGCGATCGCGGAGAAGACGCGCAAGGAGGTCTCGGACCTGTGGCGCTTCATCGACGAGCAGCTGACGGAGGCGCCGGCGGAAGAGAACTCCTGGGGGAGTTTCATCGAGCGCGCCAAGACGAGTTACCTGACGGTCAGCACCATGGCGTTTCAGGACGCTTGGACCGTCGAGACCGAGCGTTTGTGCAACTGCTGCATACACACCGTCACTCCGGACGGCCGGCTGATCCCGTTCTGCTTGTTCAACATCAACTCGAAGGACGGGAAGACGCTCTACCGGCACGAGATCTGGTCGAAGTATGGAAAGGGATGAGGGCCTGGCACTAGCGCGAGGGCTTCTTGCCGACGCTTTTGTAGTAGTTGTCCAGGATGTTGTTCATGTAAACTGACACGTTCCTCTGTCCGAGCTTGCCCGGCACCAGCGGTCCGCTGATCGGGAACTCCAAGTCGCAGCGGAGGCAGCGCGCTTTCTCGCAGCTCAGCGCTGCCATCTTGCAGCCGACGCACGCGATCGCCCTCGATTGGAACAATGAGAACTCGAGCCCGCAGCGCGGGCACTTGATCTTCTGCGTGGTCTTCATCAGCTTGGGCGTCACGCCAGCCTGTCTCATGTGCTCCGTCAGCGGCATCTTTTTTCTCCCTGGGCTTAAAAGCCTTGTTCGTACTTAAATGCTCTTTCCTTCGGAACGAGGTTCCAGTGGCTCATTCCAGCTCGGTCCGGCGAGGCTCCATATCGGGCGCGAAAACGACCGGCCAACGAAGGAACGGCTTGAACGGGTGGCCGGAGAAGTCCTCGGTCTCGCGCAATCCGTCCACGATCTGCTCGGTGCGGGACTCGTGGAACGCGACTATCATCTCCTGCTCTTGCACGAGGCCGAACATGCGGTCCCCGATGCAGGGAATGTCGACGAATAGGTTCTTCTCATCGTAGGCGTGCGCGATCGATGAGCAGAGCGACGATTGTCCAGTGATGACGCTTCTGATCTCCTCCCCGGACCAGAAGGTGTACGCGATGATCACGCGCAGCGCTTGCGCTGGCGTCACGTACATCACGATGACGTCCGGATCGACCGGGGTCAGCCCGAGCGGAGCCATGACGAGGGCATCGAACCTTTTTCCGCCGAGGCCGAGCACGCCCATCGAGTCTTGGATGCGCTTTCCCGCTTCGCCGTCCTTGGCATAGCGCCAGGCCAGGTCGCCCTCGTTCAGCCGCTCGGGGGCCTTCATGAGGCCGGTGCACGAGGAGCCCCACACGCATTTCACTCCCTGCGCCGAGGCGCCGACCACGCCCTCGGGACCATAGTACCGCGCCCAGGCTGCCATCTGGCAGGGGGCGGTGTTCTGCAGCTGCCGGACCCCTTTGAGCTCCGCCAGCGAGGTGACGTTTGGCAGAAGCTTGACCGCCACCGGAGAAGCGGCGAGATTGACGTATCGCCTAATGTCGGCAGCGATCTTCTTCCAGTCGCGCTCACTAGGCATGCCCGCGCTATCTATCTCCGCGCTATTCACGCTTTCGCTGCGAGGACGGTTGCTCCTGGAATAACGGTTAAGTCGCTCCTCCGCGATTGGGTGGTGTTGAACCCGCTCAAGAGCCTGGCCATCGCGCTCGCGCGCACGAAGCTGCAGTCCACCAAGATGGATGAGGAGACCCCTCACCCTCTCGAGGAGTGGATCCAGACCAAGGTGGCGATGGAGGCTCGTCGCTCGAGTGCGCTGCGAAGGGTCATCGGCAGCCCGAAGCCGGGCGAGGTGGACCGGAAGGCGCTTCGAGAGTACCAGCTCCACCGCTTCCGCCATCAGATGCTCTATACAGGCGAGAACGCGCCCTTCTACCAAAGACGATGGAAGGAGACTGGACTGAAGCCGGAAGAGATCCGCACCTTCGACGATCTTTGCAAAGTGCCGCTCACCGAGCCTAGTGATCTGGCCGAGAATCCCTTCGAGTTCCTGTGCGTTTCGCAAACCAAGGTCATGCGCGCCTTCAGCACCTCCGGGACCAGCGGACAGAGGAAACGGCTGTTCTACACCCGCAACGACGTACTGGGCGTGATCGACCCCATTTCCGCAGCGCTCAAGAACGTGGGCATGAGGAAGAACGACACGCTCCAGATCATGTTCCCCGCGATCGATGCCTGGGACCCGGGCCTTATGCTTGAGGGCGCCTGCAAGCTCGCTGGACTGAACGCGGTCAAGGCGAGCATGATCGACGTGGACGAGCAGCTGCGGCTGATGAAGGTGAACCATACCACGATGATGATCGGCCTGACCTCGTTCATCTATCGCCTCACGCTGCTGGCCAAGGAGAAGGAGGACCTGCGCTCGTACGGCATCAAGGCCTTGATCCTCTCCGCCGAACCGATGCCGGAGGCGATGCGGCGCGAGCTCGAGAACGCCTGGGGCTGCAAGGCCCTGAGCCAATACGGCATGACCGAGATGGGTCTTGCGACGACCATCGAATGCAACGAGAAGGACGGCCTGCACATCAACGAGGCGGACTTCCTTCCGGAGGTCATCGACCCCAAAACGGGGGAACACGTCTCAGAAGGGGAGGACGGCGAGCTGATCTGGACCAGCCTCAGCTTCGAGGGCTCGCCGTTGCTGCGGTACCGCAGCTACGACATCAGCTTCCCGATCGAGCCTCCCTGCCGCTGCGGCTTCCGCGCGGTCGGCATGATCGGCAAGATCAAAGGTCGAATGGACATGCAGACCAAGGTGGGTTTCGGGGAGAAGGTCTTCCCGCTTCTGTTCGACGAGGCGGTGCTGGGCGTGAAAGGAGTGCTGGGCTACCACCTGACCATCGATAAGGACGGATACAAGGACAGGCTGAGCTTCAACGTCGAGTACATCGGGGACCCGAACACTGGCAAGGAGCAGGTGCTGGGCGCGATCAGCGGCCTCGACGAGATAAGGTCAGGGTTCGAGAACGACCTGCTGGCGCCGATCGAGGTCAAGGTCGTTCCGCCGGACCAGAAGGGTTGGGTCCCGAAAACCCGCACGATAGTCGACAACCGCAAGCAGTACTAGGCAGTCCGAACAACGCAATGGTCTCTGCGAAAGGCTCTTTAGCTGGCTGATTGTGAGGGGGATGCGATGAAGATCGGAGTCATTTCGGTCCAGGGAGCGTTCCCGGAGCACCGGGTGGCGGTCGAGAACGCGCTTCGCTCGCTTGGACTGAAGGGCGCGGCGGTAACCGTCCGCAGGCTCCCCGATCTGGAAGGATGCGAGGCGGTCATCATTCCGGGCGGAGAGAGTACTACGATCTCGAAGCTCCTGGTCAGGTTCAAGCTGCACGAGCGCATCGTCGAGATGGCGCACGAGGGCGTCCCGGTAATGGGCACGTGCGCGGGAATGGTCCTCCTCGCGAAGGAGGGCGACGACGAGGTCGCGAACACCGAGACGAAGCTCCTCGGCCTGATGGACATGGCGGTCGACCGCAACTCCTACGGGCGACAGAGGGAATCGTTCGAGGTGCCGCTCGATATCGAGGGACTGGATGCGCCGTTCCCCGGAATCTTCATCCGCGCCCCGATCGTCCGTCGCGTCTGGAACGGCTGCAGGGCGCTGTCGACGAGGCCGGAAGGCATCGTGATGGCGGGGCAAGGAAATCTGACCGCGCTCTCGTTCCACCCCGAACTGACGAAGGACACGCGCGTCCACGAGATGCTTCTGAGAATGGTGTGATCAGCGGCCCTTGATCGCCCTGATTATCGACTCGAGCCTGCTCGCGTATCCGCCGAGCTCGACGATGGTGCCGGTGACGATGATGTCCGCACCCGCCTTCCTCATCACGTCCGCCTGTTCCGGAGTGCGGATCCCGCCCCCGACGATGATCGGGATGCGCAGGTTCTTCTTGACCGCCTGGACCATCTGCGGCGGCACCGGTTCCGGCGCTCCGCTTCCCGCCTCATAATAGACCAAGTCCATGCCCATGTACTGCGCCGCCAGGCCGTAAGCGACCGCCATGGCGTTGTCGTCACGCCTGACTACGTCGGCCTCGCCCACCTCTCCGACCTTCATTCCTGGCTCGACGATCACGTACCCCATTCCCATCGTCTCTAGCCCCATCTTGGCCACTATGGGCGCGGCCGCAACCTGCTCGCAGATGATCATCTTGCGGTTGCGGGAGTTGAGCATGCTCATGAAGTAGATAGCATCGGCGTACTTCGAGATCGCGTGCGCACCAGAAGGGAAGTAGATGACGGGGATCTTGACCTTGTCCTTGATCGAGAGGATGGTCGCGTCGAGGTTCTCCTGCGTTACACCGGTCGAGCCGCCCACCATGATCGCGTCCGTGCCCGCCCTTTCCGCCGCCGCGGCGATGCTTCCTGCGTGCATGCAGTCCTGTTTGGCGGGATCGATGAGGGTCATGTGCATGGCCTTGCCGCGCCGCAGCCTCTCCTTGATGTACGCCTTGACGTTCACGTGATTCCTCCGATCAGGAAGGATACGAGGGCCACTAGCATGGCCACCTTTAACAAGGTCTGGCCCTGCTTGGGGCTCCGGAATTGAACAATGGATGAGTATATAAATATTGCATCCGCCACGGCCACCACCACAAGGTATCCGACACCGAAGGTGCCGACAAGGTAGGGCTCCGGCGAGAGTGCGACGGCCAGGAGGATGGCGGTCGCGCCAGCGATGCCCGCGTTCCTTCTTCCCACCCGCTTCGGAAGGGTGCGGCGGTCGAAGTCCGCGTTCATGTCCTCGATGTCCTTGACGATCTCCCTTCCGAGCGTGGCGAGGAAGGCCATCGCCGCCACCACCAGAGTGCGGTCTGCCATTCCCACGACCGCCCCGCCCAACAGGAAGAGAGCGCCGGTGAGCCAGGCGATCGAGAGATTGCCTGCCAGCCCGCGCTTCTTCGTGTAGAGCTCGTAGCCGAGCATGATCGCCACCGCCGAGAGGACGATCGCGATCGAGAGCGCGTCCCAGAGGAGCAAGGAGAGAAGAACGGAGACGACGAACGCTCCGGCGCTGAGCCTGAGCGCGGTCTCCGGTTTCATTCGCTTTGACGGGATGGGCCGCTCGGGATGCCCGAGCTTGTCCACCTCGCGGTCCAGATAATCGTTCAGGGCGTTGCCACCGGCGACGAAAGCGAACACCACCCCGGCGGCCAAGAGCACCCTCTGCCAGGAGTCCGCCAGCCCGGTGCCCGCAGCCACCAGGACGGCGAGCACAAGCCCCAGAACGGCGATCGCGGCGTTCCCCAGGCGGAATATCTGGACGAACCGATTCACGTCGAGCAGATTCGATTCCCGTCTAATATCCTTTGCTCGCGCGATCGACCAACCAGTCGAAGCTGGAACCTAATTAGGGTTATATAGCGCGTCCCTGCATTTGGGCCGCGGGACCGATTTGGACCAAGCTGCAGAGGTGGAGCTGATACGCTCCCTGGTCGCAAGCCACTTCAAGATATACGACGCCAAAGTGAGCATGGACGCGGTGGTCGTGATGATCACCCCGGACCCCTCGTCCCTCGAAGCGGAGTTCGAGAAGCTTCGTAAAGAGATGAAGGGGCGGGGCTACATTCCCATCCTTGAGTACAAGCAAGGCGAGTACCAGATCGCCGTGATCAGGAGCCCCTCCCGCCGGATGGGCCGCAATTGGTTGAACCTCACGCTGCTGGCGATCACCACCATCACCACCGTCCTGACCGGGATGGCCTGGTGGGCATCGTACACCTCCAGCTCGGCCCTATTGACCGCGGACAACATCATCTTCGGCACGCTGTTCTTCGCCGCTCCGCTCATGACCATCCTGGGGGTGCACGAGCTCTCGCACTACCTCATGTCCAAGAGGCACGGCCTGGATGCCTCCCTTCCCTACTTCATCCCCTCAATTCCCCCGCTCGGTACCTTCGGCGCCTTCATCTCCATCCGCGAGCCGATGCCGAGCAAGAAGGCGCTTGTGGACATCGGCGCCGCCGGCCCCATCGCCGGATTCCTCGTCACCATCCCGTTCGCGCTCCTCGGGCTCTACCTCAACGCGCAAGGGCCGACGACTTCGGCACTCGCGACGGGCGGGGCGACGGTCGTCAACTTCCCCGTGTTCTACGACCTGCTCTCCCTCTTCGTGCCGCAGCCGGCGGGGCTGATGTCGATCCACCCCTTGGCGTTCGCGGCCTGGGTCGGGTTCTTCGTCACCGCGATAAACCTCCTGCCCG
Organism: Methanomassiliicoccales archaeon; assembly: GCA_035506675.1. GTDB lineage: Archaea > Thermoplasmatota > Thermoplasmata > Methanomassiliicoccales > UBA472 > JAJRAL01. The sequence continues at coordinate 5,214 of DATJOX010000035.1, read as the reverse complement.
CGGGACAGCTTGATGGCGGGCACATCGCCCGCGGTCTGCTCGGCGAACGCGCGAAGTACCTCAGCATCCCGGTCGTCGGCGTCCTGCTCATCATCGGGTTCTTCTACTACCTTGGCTGGCTGCTGTTCGCGTTCCTCATCATGTTCCTCGGCATGAGGCACCCCGCGCCTCTGAACGACGTCACCCGCCTGGACGCGAAGCGCGTGGTCGTGGGAGCGCTCTGCCTCCTGATACTCGCCGGCTCGTTCGTGCCGATCCCGCTCCAGGACGTTCCGATTGACACCTCGTATTCCATCGAACCGATCGGATCGAACACCACGACCGTGATCGCCGGAGAGACAGCGATATTCGAGATGTCCGTGAACAACACTGGCAACGTGGATAACTTCACCGCGCATCTCTACGTCGAGAACGTTCCGATCGGCTGGGGCGTCGGCCTGTACGAGTCCACCGGGCCGCCCTCGAACGCCACCAACACGCTGGACCTGGTCCTCCCCTACAATTCGGCGGTCGGGGTCACTCTCGAGATCCTCGTGCCCTCCCTGGCCCACCATCAGAACTACACGATCGCGGTCGTGAAGTCGAGCTCGGACCCGATCTCGAGCGGACTGTCGTTCACCGTCAGAGTCGTCTGAAGACGCAGTAATGCCGGGTCAGCGACCGGTGCACTCTCTGGGCGTGTCTCTCCTCGAGGTCGAGAGCGGCGTGCCCCGTGCACTCCCAAGGGAGCACGACTCCCGCCCTAGATCCCGCCGTGAGCACTTCGGAGATCGAATCCAGGGCGCGCAGGTGCAGCTCTTTCGCCGGCTCCTTCATCGTCGAAGCGGAACGGCCGTATGGGGGGTCGGTGGCGACTGCGTCCACCTTTCCGAACAAGAACGGTATCTCGCCGATGTCCGCTCGTTCGAGCGCCTCCGCCTTCGCGCCGAAGTGCGCCAGGTTCGTGCGGCAGCCTTTGATCATCTCTGGCGCGAGATCTGATCCAATTGCTCTGATGCCCATCAGAGCCGCCTCCAGCAAGATCCCTCCAGTGCCGCAGAATGGGTCGAGCAGGGTCATGCCTTCTTTCGCCCTGGTCAGGTTCACGAGGGTGCGCGCATACCTCGGGTGCAGGGAGATAGGGGAGAAGAACGGCCGGCTGCGGACGTGGCGCTCCTCGTACTGGTCTCGGTCGATCACGCGATCGGAAATGAAGAAGTGCAATTGGTCTGACATCAGGATTCGAAGCTGCACGTCCGCACGCGCGAGGTCGACCTTGCGCCCGACCGTGACGATCTCGCTCACCTTGCGCACCGCGTCCAACGAAGCGTCAGGTCCTGCCGCTCCGCCGAACCTGCGTGTCCTCACGCTCACCGAGCCGGGTGGCAGTTCCAGCTCTGTCGCGAAGCCTTTCAGGTCCTCCTGAGCGCACGAACCGAGATAGCGACCGAAGCGATGAGTGAGCGCGAGGCGCGATTCGAGCACGTCGAGGAGCTTTTCGTCGAGGCTCGCGATCACGTACCCCGGACCGAAAACGGCGTCCGCGTCGCCTTGCTCGTAGGCCTCGAACAAGGCGACCGCTTCCGCCGATGGCAACGTTGGATGCTCCCCTGATAGCTCGAAGAACGTGCGCCGCAGGGTCATGGTCATCGCGCGGGTGTACTCATCGTGTGGCTATAAACTCAATCGCGGATGCCTTCCTCAGAGACGCTGAAGACCGCCTCCGCCTCCGGGAGGTTCGGGGAGTCGATGAGCCTGGCGATGCGCTTCCCGCCCTTGCTCTTGCGCAGGTAGATGCGGTACGTGGCCGCGTGCCCGACGATGTGCCCGCCGATCGGCCGGGTAGGGTCGCCGAAGAACGCGTCCGGCTTGGCGGACACCTGGTTCGTGACCGCCATGACGGCGTTGTTGAGATCGCCGAAGCGCAGCAGGTCGTGCATGTGCTTGTTGAGAAGTTGCTGCCTTTCGGCCAGCGCTCCCCTTCCCACGTACTCCGCGCGGAAGTGCGCTGTGAGCGAGTCCACGATCATCAGGCGCACCGGCATGTCCTTGGCCATCTCCATCGCCTTGTCGACCAGCAGCATCTGGTGCGAGGAGTTGAAAGCCCTCGCGACGTGGATCTTGTGCAACGTCGCCACCGGATCCAGTTCCATGGCGGTCGCGATCTGGACGATCCTTTCGGGGCGGAAGGTGTTCTCGGTGTCGATGACGATGACCTCCCCGTCCAGGCCGCCGCTCTCGATAGGCATGGTCGCGTTGACGGCCAGCTGGAAACAGAGCTGCGTCTTCCCGCTGCCGAACTCGCCGAAGAACTCCACGATCGCCTGAGTCTCGAACCCGCCGCCCATGAGCTCATCGAGCGCCTTCGAGCTCGACGTCAGCTTGCGCATGGCCTGCCTGCGCTCAAGGATCACATCGCCCGGTTCGAAGCCGCCCACGTCGGCCGCCTCCTTCGCCGCTGCGATGATCTTCACGGCCGCGGCTTCGCCTATCTCGCAAGCCTCAACGAGGTTCTTCGGCGATTCGACCGCAATCGACATGAGATCGGTGTAGCCAGCCTCCCTCAGCCTTTCGGCCGTTGCCGGACCTACTCCCGGTAGCTCTTCTAGCGCTTTCTCCGCCATCGACACACCATCCTTGTCCTATCCCACGGGCACTTATAAAGGTGCCACAGGGTAAGACGAAAGTGCCCGATTCCAGGCGCACTTCTGAAGAGGATTTGACGCCTACTCATAAAACCGGTCCGGCTGCAGTCAATATGCCTGCTGGCCGTTGTTCGTCGCCCGCGCAATCTGAAAAAGGTTTAAATCCCGTCGTTGGTTAACGGGAAAGCATGGCCAAGAAGAGACGCAAGGAAGAGGTCGAGGCCGAGAAGTACGAGTTCAAGCCTCCAGACTTCGACGAGAAGACCTTCTTGGCGACCGACTTGAAAGGCACCAAGGCGGTAATCGTCTCATCGCTCATCGGGATCGCCATCGGCGTCTTCGCTTGGGCCGTCACCGGCATCAGCCCGATAGTCGGCGGCCTCGCGATCCTCGCTGCGGCCATCGGGCTCCCCTACATCTTCAGGATCATTCGCATCGACATCGAGGGCGTGCAGAGGATGACGAAGATCGGGAACGCCGTCCTTGTACTGTTCCTGGGCCTAGCGCTTTGGATCGTGCTGCTCAACCCGCCGGCGAACGACTACATCGCCCCCGAGATCGCCTCCACTTCCGTGCAGTTCCACACCTCCACGGATACGACCTGGGTGACGTATACGGGCTCGAACGCGATCATCAGCGGCGACACCGTCAGGGTGAGCGCTTCGATCAACGACAACGGCAAGATAGCGAACGTGTACATCAGCATTCCAGGCGCGACCAGTGGACAGGTCTCCATGACCTACGAAGGTGGCAACTACACGTTCACGCAGGCGTACACCACCGCCAATACCTATTCCTACACGATCACGGCGGTGGACACGGCCGGCAACGCCAACCACGAGAGCGGGTCGTTCATCGTCGCTACCTAGGCTCGCTTCCACGGCAGCGTGCGGTCGAGGTGTTGGGTGAATTCCTGCTGAAGCCCTGCGTTCAAAGCTTGCGAGTGCGAGAGCACCTTCATCCTCGCGACGTCCTTGAACCCGCTGCCGAGCGCCGCCTTCCCTGCCTCGGCGCGCAGGAATGCCGCCGCCTCGGAATGCTTTCGCTCGACGATCGCCATCCACCTTCCGTCACTGAGGAATGGCCCGGAGACGGCCCTTCCGGACCACTTCTTGAGGAACTCTCTGGAGTTCGGCAGCCAGGATGGAGGACCGACGTGCTCCTGCACGAGGGGGAGACGGTCCACCTCGAGTTCGAATATCAGGGTGACACGGCGCGCTCCGACGCAGACTGTCCGGTCTAGGATGCGATACCCGCCTGACGACAACAAAGCACCTAGGCCGTCGATAGACCGCCTTGCTTGGGGGTAAAGGTCGTCGTCGATCAGGTCCGGCCTAGGGAATCGTACGGCGAGGATCCTCGTGCGTCTCCTAGTCAGCTCCTTCTTAACCCTCGTCATGCTCCAGATCTTCTGCTTCCTGGGGAAGAAGAACGCCGGAGATGGCTTTCTTAGATACTCTATGGCCGCCTGAACGAAGAGCGCGAACGCGTTCCTGCTGACTGCGGACGCAACATTCCTCGAGGCGTCGACGGGGTCATAGAAGATCAGGGGCGAGTCGAATTCCACGCCTCGTTCGCCGAGGTCCAGCACGGTTCCGTGGTTCCAGTTCGAAGCTGCCTCCAGAGTTCCTTGGAAGGAACGATATTTGAGGATCAGGAGTTCGACCAGATAACCGGAAAACCCCTGCACCTTGGCCTCCGCCCCATACACGCCGACGCCCTTCATGAACTGCTTGAGGATCCTGACCTCTTGCTTTTGCGACGTGGACATCTTCGCTTCAACGTATCTGGTGTGGAACGGAGTCCTATCAACTGCGGACTTGAGACCGACTGGGCTGTCGATCTTGAAGCACGGGACGAGGTCGACGTCGAACCCCTCCTTGCGACCATGAATGTAGGGGTGTTCGGCGTAGCGCTCTTCCCCATTGGTCAATACTTTCCTGCCGATCCTCAGACCGGCCTCCTCCAGATGTTCTCTGGACGTGCTTGCTTCGAACAAGATGAAGATGTCTATGTCAGGAGGATGGGTGTATGTGTCCTTGGCGACGGATCCGACCAGCATGCACTCGATAGCCTCGCCTTCGGACTTCGACGCCTCTGTCACCTCCGAGAGCAACTCCCCTGCCACCCGAGCTACCCTGGCTCTCTGAGTGGGGCTGGGAGAGACCCTGCGGAGCACATCGTTCTCGATGTCCATCCGTCGTTCATTGCTCAGGAATTTGATAATACTTGCCCAGGTGATGGGCTTCTATCCGTCAGATGGATGGGTTGGTGTCCAAGGCCGATGTTGGTGGGGATTCAAAACAGTGCTTTAGGAGGAAAGTTGAGCCACCGACCTCAGACACCAATTCCGCCTAGTAATTGCACTACTATAAAAGCGTTGGTATTAATCGACTCATTCATGCAGGAAATAGGCCCTCTTTCGGTGTAGAGGGGTCGAAGTCCGCATCTGTTGTGCGCTATATAGCCAATCCGGCGACCTGTTAATCAATCTCTCAGTAGATATAGGGTGTTAACTGTAGGTTGACTCCTGCCTTTCTGGTAAGTACCTGTTTTTCGCTTCGGCGAACGGCGTTAAGGGGCTCCGCTG
>DATJOX010000034.1:0-48604 GCA_035506675.1 Methanomassiliicoccales archaeon | reverse complement strand
CGGCTTGCTACTTCGCTGTCGGCTCTCCCTATCCTGGCGGTGCAGCAGCTGCCAAGGGTGGGGTTGTTCGCCCATTAAAAGGGATCGTGAGCTGGGTTTAGACCGTCGTGAGACAGGTTTGTTGCTTTTTGGTGGAAGTGTCTAGATGCCTGACGAGAAGGATCCTTTAGTACGAGAGGAACGGGGATCCGCGGCCACTAGTTGATCAATTGTCTGGTAAGGCATTGTTGAGCAGCCACGCCGCAGTGGATAAGAGCTGAAAGCATCTAAGCTCGAAGCCACCTTGAAAAAGAGGCATCGCAGCGCTCGTAAATGACGAGTTTGATAGGACCGGGGTGTAAGCATCGAGGATTCGTCCGAGGTGTTCAGCCTGTCGGTTACTAAAGTTGCATCTGCCCTTTGACTTCGGCTTCGCAATACCGGTTAACGCCGCAAGGCTTAACCGTCATACAGATTGCGCGTGTCCCTCTATCCTTCCAACAACTTCCTTCATTTCTATTGCTTTCAGGTGCGAGCGTACGCTCCGTCCAGATTGCGTGATGATTGTCAACAATGACTTCAGCGCAAGCGCTCGAAATGCAGTTGGCTACCACGCTTGATCCGGCGGGACAAAGCGCCTCAGTCTCGCGATCGCGTCGAGTTTCTCTTTGTTCCCGAGCCTCGATCCTTCGATGCCCGCACGGAGCATCTCCGTCGATCGGTCCATCGCTTTCCTGTCGACCGGGAAGGGCACCCCGTCCTTCCCTCCCACCGCGAATGAGAACTTGACGGGGTCCTTCCAGCTTGCCTCGGTGCCATAGATCAGTTCGCTGATCTTGGCGAGCGCCCTCACGGTCGCGGGCCCGACGCCCTCCACCCCGAGCAATTCCTCGTAGCCGGTCGGATGGAACTCGTACGCCCTGCGCAGCACTTCCCAGTTGATATTGCGGGGCATGTGGAGCTTGAGCGGCGTGTCTCCGGCGAACTCGGACAGCGTGCTCTGGCCTTCTTCGACCACGACGATATCTCGCTTCAGCCTCTCCACGCCGTCGTTCACGAGGTCGACGGAGGCGTCCCTCGTCGCTTCGCTCTTGGCCGCCGTCATGTCGAGAACGTTCTCCGTCGGCTGTCCGCATATGGCCGTGTGTGGCTCATCGACGAAACGCTTCAGGCCGCTCGAATGCCATTGATACCTCCTCGCATAGCCAGTCGCGTCGCACAGACCTTGCTGCACGACCGTCCAGTTGCCTTGCGTATCGAAGAACAAGCAATGGTGGTAGAGCTGGTGGCCGTCCTGCAAAGCAGCGTTGTCGACCTTCGCGCTCATCCTGCTGGCATATACGAGAGCGGTCTCTCTTGAGGGAGATATGCCATGCACCTCACACCAGGCGCCGATCTCTGCGGGCGCTCTCCTTGAAACGCTCCCCTTGCCGCCGGCGACGCCGATAGACTCGCTCGTGTTCATCGCCTCCTTCATCGCGCCGCAGGTCACCGTGGTCGTGCCGGACGAGTGCCAATCGAATCCGAGAACGCACGAGTACGCTTGGAACCAATACGGGTCGGACATGCGCTCCAATAGGCCGAGCGTGCCTTGCTCGTCAATCACGATCTCAGAGATCGCCGCCGCCAGCTTCACCATCCTGGTGAACAGCCATTTCGGCGCGTCGCCCCCGTGCAGGGGCAGATCGCTGATTCCAGAGCGAGGCATCGAATCAGTCGAACGCAGCGGAACAGATGTCCCTTTCCGAGAGGTGCCCGAATGTGCTCATGGCATGTACATTACAACGGTGGTTGTCGGAAGCTTCCTTCTGAGCTCGCTCAGGTGAGGGAAGTAGAAGCGGATCTCCTCCTCCGAATCAGGTTCCTTGTTGAGCAACTTCCCGACGAGCTTCGCCTCGACCTTCCCCGACACCTTCCAGGCGCCCGTTTCGCCCTGAGTGTCGGTCGAGATTAGGATGGGCAAGCGCAACCGGACCCTGTCCAGAGGGTCTAGAAGAGACGAGATCAACTCCATCTCTGCCTTGTCCATGCGATAGCGCACCCTGTCCTTCCCGAGGTATTCGGGCTCATCCTCCCCCATCAGCTCCGTGAGGTAGCGCCGGCTCGTAGGCAGGTGGTTGTTCATCAGAGCCAGCATCTTCTGGAGCGACGCTTCGTTGAACATTCTCGCCTCCTGCTCGGCGTGCTCATACATCAACTTGTCGAGAGATCGCCGAGTCATCCATGCAAAGGGAACGAGCCAGACGCCAGGTGGGCCGTGCAAGCGAGATTAATTAACCGCATCGGTCTAATACGACCTTCAATCTGGCGTCATGAGGAAGACGATGAGCGAGGACGTGAGCGCGGACCTTCAGAAACTTCTCGACACGCACCCGTGTTACAACGAGAAAGCGTGCTCGCAGTTCGCGAGGATGCACGTACCGGTGGCGCCAGCGTGCAACATCCAGTGCAACTATTGCAACCGAAAGTACGACTGCACCAACGAATCGAGACCAGGGGTCACGAGCGAAGTGCTCACCCCGGAGGAAGCGGTCGCGAAGATCCGCTACGTGAAGGAGAAGATCCCGTACCTGAGCGTGATCGGCATCGCCGGACCGGGCGATCCCCTGGCCAACGAGGCGACCTTCAAGACGCTGGAGCTGGTGGGCAAGGAATTCCCGGAGATGACCCTCTGCCTGAGCACGAACGGACTTCTCCTTCCGAAGTACGTCGCGAGGCTGAAGGCGCTCGGCGTGAAGTTCGTGACGGTCACGATCAACGCGGTCGACCCCGAGGTCGGGGCGAAGATGTACTCTTTCGTGGTCTACGAGGGCAAGGTTCTGCGCGGCGTGGAAGCGGCGAAGAAGCTCCTCGAGAATCAATTGGAGGGCGTGAGGCTCGCGGCGGAAGCGGGCATGCTGGTCAAGGTCAACACGGTCATGGTGCCAGAGGTGAATGCCGACCATATCCCCGAAGTCGCGAAGAAGGTCAAGGAGCTGGGGGCGTACATCATCAACATCATTCCGATGATCCCCGTCCCGGGGACGAACTTCGCGAACATGCGCGCTCCGACTCCGAGGGAGCGCAAGGAGCTTCAGGAGATCTGCGAGCCGAAGATCAAGCAGATGCGCCACTGCCGTCAGTGCCGCGCGGATGCCATCGGACTCCTGGGAGAGGACCGCTCGGCGGAGTTCGCTCACTTCACGTGCGCTGCCGAGGAGGGCCCGTCAGGGACACCAATCACTCTGGAAATGGAAGGACGAGCGCGCTACAAGGTGGCGGTCGCGAGCAGCGACGGCCGGAACGTCGACAAGGGATTCGGGCAGACGGGATCGTTCTACTCGTTCCTTGTCGAGTCTGGCAACATCGTGCAACTGGGAACCATCGACGCCAACCCGCGCATGGACGAGCCGATGGCCGGGGCGACGCACCGCGAGAAGCTCGATGACATGGCCGCGTCCCTCGTCGGCCATGACGCGGTGATTGCGAGCGAGATCGGGGAGCGCGCGGTCAAGGCCCTGAAGGACCGAGGCATCGCCGCCTACGTGATGAGCGGAGACGTGGAGAAGGCACTGCTGGAAGCGACGGACAATCTGTACCGCAAGAGAGCGGACACCTTCGAGTGAACATCATGCGCGCTGCCGACCTGTTCATCCGATGCCTGGAAGCGGAGGGGGTCGAGATGATATTCGGCATCCCGGGCGAGGAGAACATGGACGTCATGGACGCCCTCATCGACTCGACGATCAAGTTCACGCTCACCAAGCACGAGAACTCAGCTGCATTCATCGCCAACGCCTGCGCGCGCCTCACCGGCAAGGCGGGCGTTTGCCTCTCTACCCTAGGCCCCGGCGCGACCAACATGGCGACGGGTGTGGCGGACGCCTTCCTGAGCAACGTTCCGCTGATCGCGATAACGGGCCAGGTCGGCGCGGAGAGGGCGTACCACCCGACGAAGCAGTACATCGACCTCGTCCAGATGTTCAAGCCCATCACCAAGGACTCCTTCTCGATCAAGACCGCATCCCGCATCCCGGTGCAGACGCGACGAGCGTTCTCGCTCGCCTGCGAGGAGAAGCCAGGTCCGGTGCATCTCGAGCTGCCCGAGGACGTGATGAAGGACAAGATCGAGGGCAGGCCGGTCAGGAGATCGGAGAAGCACCTGATACACTGCGAGCCTGGTCAGGCGGTTTCGGTGCGGAAGGTATTTTCGGGTTCAAGGACGCCGATCATCTTCGCTGGTCCAGGGGCGATCCGCGCGGGGGCGACGACCGAACTGAACGCGTTCGCACGAGCCTGGAACATGCCGGTAGTGCACACTTGGTACGGTGCTGGGATCATTCCCTATGACGACCCGCTCTCTCTGAACACCGTCGGGCTGAGGGCGAGCGACACGGTGCGCGGGGCGTTCTTCGAGGCGGACCTGGTCGTCCTCGTGGGTTACGACCTGCCAGAGTTCTCTCCCAACTACTGGAACGTGGGAAAGCAGAAGGAGGTCGTGGTGATAGACTCGGTGCCGGCGGAAACGGTCCCGAACTTCGAGCCGAGCCTGCAAGTGATCGGGGATCTGCGTGGAACCCTCGTCCGGCTGACCTCTGGGGCGATCCCTCGGCCCAATTGGATCGCGCCCTTCAAGGAAGACCTGAAGGAATGCATCCAGAAGTGCCCGTCCGATGGAAGCCCGGTGAAGCCGCAATTGGCCGTCAAGGCGATCAGGGAGGTGCTGGGTCGAGGGGACATCTGCACCAGCGACGTCGGGGCCCACCTGATATGGCTGGCAAAGCGCTACCCCGTCTTCGAGCCGAACACGCTGCTGCTGTCGAACGGCCTCATACCGATGGGGGTGGGGGTGCCATCAGCGATCGGCGCCAAGCTCGTCCATCCAGAGAAGAAGGTGGTGGCGGTCTGCGGGGATGCGGGCTTCATGATGTCGGGGTCGGAACTGGAGACCGCGAATAGACTGGGCACGAACTTCGTGACGGTGATCTTCGACGACCGCGACCTCGGGCTCATCAGGACCAAGCATCAGCGCGCGCTCGGTCGCCACTTCGACACGAGCTTCGGGAACCCCGATTTCGTGAGGTTCGCGGAGTCTTTCGGCGCGAAGGGGTACAGAGTGGGTTCGGCGGCGGAGCTGCAGGAAGCGCTCAGAAGCGCCCTGGCGTCAGATGAGCTCGCGGTCATCGACGTTCCCGTCGACTACGAAGAGAACAAGTCCCTTTTCTGATCGGAATCTTCGACTGTCCAGACAATCGATTCGTAATCGGGAAAGGTTAAAATAACAACCTCCTTATTGTCCGCTCCATGAACCCCGAGGAGTTCCAACTCGCCTTCTTCAAGAAGAACCACTTCGCGCGCAAGCAGTGTCCGAAGTGTGGGCGACACTTCTGGTCGCTGGGCGATTGGGAGACCTGCGGGGAGCCGCCCTGCGAGGAGTACACGTTCATCGGCAACTCGCCCATGAACAAGCCCCTCAGCCTCCATCAGATGCGGGAGGAGTACCTCTCTTTCTTCGAGTCGCATGGGCACAGGAGGGTGAAGCGCTACCCGATCGTGGCCCGCTGGCGCGACGACGTGTTCTTCACTCAAGCCTCGATCTACGACTTCCAGCCCTGGGTGCTGAACGAGGTCATTGAGCCTCCCGGGAACCCTCTGACGATCTCGCAGACCTGCGTCCGCTTCAACGACATCGACAACGTCGGCAAGACCGGACGGCACTTCACGTTCTTCGAGATGTGCGCTCACCACGTCTTCAACAAGAAGGGCAAGGACATCTACTTCAAGGACGGAACGGTGGCGCTCTGTCACGAGCTGTTCGCCGACCGCCTGGGCGTCGATCCGAAGCGCATCCGCTACATCGAGGAGTGGTGGGAAGGCGGCGGTAACGCCGGGCCATGCGTGGAGGTCATCATCGACGGCGCGGAGGTCGCCACTCTCGTGTTCATGATGTACCGGACGGGACCGGGCGGCAACCAGCCGATGAACATGACCGTCGTCGACACCGGCTACGGCCTGGAAAGGATGACCTGGGTGTCGCAGGGGACCTCGTCCGCGTACGAGGCGGTGTTCGGCCCGGTTCTCGATCACATGAAGAAGCTCGTGGGCGTCACGGCCAACGGGCGCGTGCTCGAGGAGTATAGTAAGGTCGCGGGCATGACGAACGCCAAGACCGCCGCGGACGTGCGCAACATCCGCGAGCAGACCGCGGCCAGGATCGGAATCTCCTACGATGAGCTGATGCGCATCGTCAGCCCCCTCGAGGACATCTATGTCATCTGCGACCACACTCGCGCGCTCGCGTTGCTGCTGAATGACGGAGTGGTGCCGTCGAACGTGCGCGAGGGCTACTTCGCGCGCATGCTCGTGCGTCGCGCCCTGCGCTCCATCCGCTCGCTCGGCATCCAGATCCCTCTCGCTGAAGTGGTCGGCATGCAGATTGATCACTTCGTGCCGATATTCCCGGAACTCGCGGAGAACAAGTCGGACATCCTCAGGCTCGTCGCTGTCGAAGAGGACCGCTACAAGGAGACGCTCGCCAGGGGAAAGCAGCTCGTCGACAGGATGACCAAGGACCTGAAGAAGGGCGAGCGGATCTCGACGGAGAAGCTCATCGAGCTCTACGATTCGCACGGCCTCAACCCCGAGCTGGTGAAGGAGTTCTCGAGCGTGCCGGTCGAGGTGCCAGACGACTTCTACAAGCAGGTCGCCGCCCGGCACGAGAAGCCGGAGGCGGAAGAGGCCGAAGAGGTCATGGCGCATCCGGAGGACCTGCCAGTAACCAGGGCGCTCTACTACGAGGACGTCGACATGCTGGAGTTCCAGGGCGAGGTGCTCGACATCGTCAACGGGGGCATACTCCTCGACCAGACCGCGTTCTACCCAGAAGGCGGTGGGCAGGAGTGGGACCTGGGCACCCTCGACCACCACAAGATCAAGAAGGTGGTGAAGGTGAACTCCTCGATCCTGCATTTCATCGACGGACCGCTCCCCGAGAAAGGGAAGGTCGTCACCGGCAGGATAAACAAGGAACGACGCGTCCGCCTCATGCGCCATCACACCAGTGCGCACATCATCAACGGAGCGGCGCGGAAGATGCTGGGCAACCACGTCTGGCAGGCCGGGGCGCACAAGTCCGAGGTCGAGGGACGCCTGGACATCACGCACTACGAGAACCTCACGCAGGAGCAGAGAGACGAGCTGGAGCGAGAGGTCAACCGACTAATACTCGAGGACCTCAAGGTCCGCATCCAATTCATGCAGCGCGACGACGCCGAGGCCCTGCACGGCTACCGCCTGTACCAAGGCGGCGCCGTCCCTGGCAAGGTAATCCGCGTGGTGGAGATCCTCGGATTGGACGCCGAGGCCTGCGGCGGCCTGCACTGCAAGTCCACCGGCTTCGTCGGAGGCATCAGGATCCGCCGGACGAAGCGCATCCAGGACGGCATCGTGCGCATCGAGTACTCGTCTGGCATGGCCGCGGTCGAGGAGATGCAGCGGGACAAGACCGCGGTCGAGACCCTGTCCGAGAGGCTCAACACCCCGATGGACAAGGTCGTCGAGGCGGCGGACCGGCTCCAGAACGATCTGAGGGAAAGCCAGAGGAAGATCGATTCGCTCGTCGTCCAGCACAACCAGGAGGTCGCGCGCGCGCTGTTGGAGAAGGCGGCCTGTGTCGGCGATGTGAAAGTGGTCGTTCACCAGCTCCGCGAGGGCGAGGACGCCGAGACCATCTCCAGAGCGATCACAGAGAGCCCGAGGACCATGGTCGTCATCGGCGTGGCGGAGGAGAAGGCGAAGTTGCTCGTCGCCCGCAGCCAGGACCTCGACGTGGACTGCCGCACCATCCTCAAGGAGATCATGAAGCTCCTCGGCGGTGGCGGAGGCGGAAAGAAGGAGTACGCGCAGGGTGGCGGCGGAGAGCCCAGCAAGCTCCCGGAGGCGCTCAATAAGGCGCCGGAGATCGCGAAGAAGGTGCTGGACGAGCATCGAGGCGTATCCTAGACGCCTTCACCGAGGGTGGCAAGACTAGCGCGAGAGCGGGTCGTTCCCACGGATATCTGGATGGACCCGAGAAAGATATGCTGGGATAGGGAAACAGTTAAATATGGACTTGCTAGTAGGGGATTGCCCCGAAAGCGTATATTGACTATACCTTTCACAACTGACTCAATCTGAACCGGAGGAAAAATCTTGGCCGAGGAAGCCGACAAGAAGAAGGAAGAAGCGAAGGGCGAACACCCGAAGGACGAGTCCAAGAAGTCCAAGAAGGGAGAGCACAAGAAGGACGAGTCCGAGAAGTCGGAGAAGAAGGAGAGGAAGGGTGAGCCCAAGAAGGAAGTCGTGAAGCACGACGAGAATTTCAAGTACATCGTCCGGCTGGTCAACACCGATGTGGATGGCAACAAGCCGGTCGTCATTGGTCTGCAGAGCGTGAAGGGCGTCGGCGGCCGAGTCGCGGAGATCATCGTCAACCGCGCCGGCGTGGACCGCGTCGCCAAGATGGGTACTCTTTCCGACGAGAAGGTGGAGCAGCTCGAGAAGCTGATTACTGGATACGTCGACTACGCTCCCGCCTGGGCCATGAACCGCCAAATGGACCTCGAGACCGGCGAGGACATGCACATCGTCGGGGTGGACCTCGGCATCCGCCTGAAGGACGATGTCAACCTCATGAAGATGATTCGCTGTTACAAGGGCGTGCGCCACGAGGACGGACAGAAGGTCCGCGGGCAGCGCACCCGATCCAACGGCAGGACTGGCCTGACCCTCGGTGTCATGCGCCAGAGGCTGGCCCAGCAGGGCGCAGCGCCCGCCGAGGGCGGAGCGGCCCCTGCGGCACCCGCCAAGGAAGAGAAGAAAGAGAAGGCTCCAGCTGGGGCCGCGGCTGCACCGGCGGCCAAGGCAGCGCCCGCCGCAAAGCCAGCCGCCGCGGCTGCGCCAGCGAAGAAGTAAGGTGTTCACATGGGAGACCCTAGATTCCCCCGACGCTCCTTCGATACCCCTTCCCACCCCTGGGAAGGCGAGAGGATCAAAGAGGAGCACCAACTCTGCAAGCAGTACGGCCTGAAGAACAAGCGAGAACTCTGGAAGGCTAAGACCATCCTCCGCAACTTCAGGGAGCAGTCACGCCACCTCCAGGCACGCATCCGTACCGGCGAGGAGCAGGCGCAGATCGAGAAGGCGAACCTGCTGCGCCACTGCGCGCGCATGGGCCTGCTGCCTTCCGAGGGCGCGACTCTGGACGATGTGCTCACGCTCAACACTGAGACGCTCCTGAACCGCAGGCTGCAGACGCTCGTGTTCCGCAAGGGACTGGCGGCGTCTCCGACCCAGGCCAGGCAGCTGATTTTCCACGGGCACGTCACCCTCGATGGCCGCAAGGTCACCATTCCAGGAATGCTGGTCGAGAGAGGCCAGGAGGAGTACATCGCTTACAACGTCTCATCGCCGTTCTCGAGCGACATGCATCCGCTGCGCGTCGACATGCCAAAGGTCATGGAGGCACGGGCGAGGCGCGCGGCTAGAGATGCCAGGCGCGAGAGCGAGCCAGAGGGCCGGGGCGGTCGTGGCGGACGCGGTGGCCGGGGCGGAAGAGGCGGCGGAAGGGGCGGAAGACCGATGCCGCGCCGTGCGACCGGGGTGGTCTCCAAGGCCGCCGAGATAACGGACAAGGACGAGGGCGCCAGCGCTCCGATCGAGAAGATGGTGCCTGACGCGCCTAAGGAGGAGTGAACATGGGCAAGTGGGGCATCGCGCACGTTTTTGCTAGCTATAACAACATCATCATCACGCTGACGGACATCACCGGCGCCGAGACGATCACGAAGGCGACGGGCGGAATGGTCGTGAAGCAGGCGAAGGACGAGTCCTCTCCGTACGCGGCGATGAGGGCGGCCGAGAAGGTCGCCGAGATTGCGAAGGAGAAGGGCATCGACGGCATCCACGTCAAGGTCCGAGCGCCAGGCGGCAACAAGTCGGCGTCCCCGGGCCCGGGAGCGCAGGCGGCCATCAGGGCGCTTGCCAGGGCGGGAATGAAGATCGGCCGGATCGAGGATGTGACTCCGGTCCCCCATGACGGCACCAAGAAGAAGGGCGGCCGCAGGGGCAGAAGGGTGTAGAGGTACTGGTAGATGGAAATCAAGATCCTGGAGATGACGGACACCAAGGCGAAGTTCGTCGTTTCCGATGCGACCCCGGACATCGCGAACACGTTGAGGCGATGCCTGGTGTCAGAGATCCCAAAGATGGCGATCGAGACCGTCGAGTTCCACCTGGGCGAGATCCAGGGGGCGGCCGAGGACGAGAACGCGGAGTATGAGAGCGTGTCCTCGCTGTTCGATGAGATCATCTCGCACCGCTTGGGATTGGTCCCGATCCCTTCCGATCCAGAACTGTACGTGATGAAGAAGGACTGCGCCTGCGGCGGCGAGGGCTGCCCGAAGTGCACCATCATGTACTCGATCAACAAGAAGGGTCCCTGCGACGTCTACTCGGGAGACCTGGAGCCCCTGGGCGATCCCTCGCTCAAGGTCAAGGACGAGCTGATCCCGATCGTGCGCTTGGGACCGAGGCAAGCGATCCTCGCTTACGCGTTCGCGGAGCTTGGCACCGGTCAAAGGCACGCGAAGTGGCAGGTGACGAACGGGGTCGGCTACAAGTACGCCCCGCGCGTCAAGATCGACGCCTCGAAGTGCGACAACGGCGCGACCTGCGTGGACGTTTGCCCGCGCGACTGCTTCGCCAAGGTCGGCAACAAGGTGCAGGTCGTCAACGAGCAGAACTGCATGCTGTGCAAGGCTTGCATCAAGGAGTGCAAGACGAAGGCGATCACGGTGGAAGGAGACAAGACGAAGTTCGTTTTCACCTTCGAGACCGACGGCTCGCTCACCGCCCAGCAGACGCTGCAACAGGCGCTCAAGATCCTGGAGAAGAAGTTCGACGACTTCCGGGAACTGGTCTCTTCCCTCGAAAGCGCCGCTTAGTCCAGACCGGCGTCGAGCGCTCCTTCCAACCTCTTTTCTATCCTATCGCTCCTCAGGCGCGCCTCTACCGCGCTCCACCTCTCCGGTTCCACGAACGTCGCGGCGTACTCGGTCATCTGTTCGAACTGCGGCGCAGGCATGAACGACTGGGCGCCGGCGAAGATGCCGATCACCTCGGGCAGGCTCGAGCCCGCGACCATCAGCTTCAGGTTCGTCTTGAGCTCGGACGGCGACTGGGCGGCCAGGATGCTTCTGAACGTTGCGAACAGCTCGTCCCCGGTGCAGGCGTTCAGAAGGATCTGCTGGGCATGGTCCTCTTCGAAGTCGATGTGCCGAAGGTAGGTGCTCACGAATCGGCTCAGAGCGAGGTAGTACTCGTGAGCGATCTGCGGAAGGGTCTCGTAGTCGCTGGGCAGGCTAACGATGAGCTCGAGGCAGTGATTGAGGTCCGCCAAATCCTTGTGCTGTGCCACGTGCTCGGCCTCGATCGATCTGGAGCGGCCAGGGGCGACCCTCTCGAGCAACGGGTGCACGAATCGCTCCTCGAGGCTCGCGTGCTCGGCGAGATGCTCGGTGAACGCGCGCAGCTCGATCACGAGCTCGTCAGTCTCGGCCTGGACGGCATAATCCGCCCGTCCAGCGTTCACGATCATGTCCGCGAGCCACTTCCTCTGCCCCTTGTGGATTGGGGTATACAACGGGATCTTCGGAGCCAACTCCGTCGCCTCCAAGACCGCCTTGCGAACTCCTCATAAACAAATTTTGGCAGGAAAGCCTCGGTTGCTCCGCGCCATCACATGAAGTCCGAGAGCTTGCATTTCTTGACCTTGTCGTTCTCGAACAGCGAGTTGATCGACTGCTCGATCAGCTCGACGCGCTGCCTGGTGTACGAGTTTATCGCGAATCTCTCGCTGATCTCCTTTGTGACCTCGAGGTACTTCTTCACGCTGCTTTCGTGAACGGTCAGAGTGAGGTTGTTGCCGCAGTAGCATTTGCCGGAGAGCGGGATGCGGCGGTATTTGGTATTGCACTTCGTGCAGCGCAGCTTCTGCCCGCTGAAGCTCTTCAGGTTCCCGATCATGTCTGGCAAAAGGTGCCTGGTGACGACGCGGTACACGACGTCGACTTCATCGACGGCGCGGATCTTGCGCGCGAGTGTGAGCTGTGCCTCCAACTTTTCCTGCATCGTCTCGAGCAGCTTGTAGGCGGAATCGGGAGGCCCTTCGGAGATGTCCTTGGTGTCGTGCGTGAACCCGAAACCCTCGTACTGCAGCACCGAGCCCAGGCGCCCGCCCACCAGGTCCATGTGGTCCTGGACCTCCTTCGGATGCTTGTACTCCATGCTCGCACGGTAGAACTCGAGCGGATACTCGCGCAACATGTCGATGTTGTGCGCCTCCTTGTCGATCTCGTTCGGGTCGAGCCTGGTGGTCAGGACGAGCGGCGCGTCCATCAGCCCGCCCCTTCGGTCCGGCAGGAAGGAGCGTGAGAAGTTGATCAGCCCGTCCAGCAACAGGATGGCGGAGTCCTCATCGCCGTCCGCGTTCCTCCTCTTGGCCGCGTGGAAGAACGGGTGGCCATACCCGACGTTCGTCTGTGTGAACCCGATGAGCCGGCACAGCACCCCGCCGGAGGTGTGCGGTGCCAGTCCTATCACCAAATGCCCGATGAGATCCTCGTTGCTCTTGACGTTGTAGAAGGCCGGCAGCCCGTAGAACTTGGTCAGGAGGTCGTCGATGAAGCCCGCGACCTGAACGAGATAGACCGCGCAAGACACCGAGGGGATGTAGTCCTGGACCATCAGCTCGCAGAGCTGCTCGTCCGAGGTGAGCTCGTTCCCATCCTGGTCCTTCAGGTAGCCCAAGCCCCGCGCCTTCTCCACTGTCAGCCCGATCTCCTTCGGCCGGAAGTGCGTGACCGGCACGTCCGTCATGTCGAAACGGATCGTGCCGTCCTTGAACACGAAGGTGCTGTGCTGCGCCCTCAGGATGCCTTTCTCCATCGGCTCCGGGGTCTTGTTGTGCGAGATCATGCCCTGCACTCCCTTGATGGCCGGCACCGATTCCAGACCGAGGGAGCGCATCGCGGCGTCGATGATCGAATTGATGTCGATGACCTGCTGCGCGGGAGCGTCGGTGGGCAGAGTGTGGGAGCCGCACTCGCAGCGGCACAGGAAGGTCGACTTGCCGCAGACCGGACAGGACCTGATCCCGACCTCGGCGTGCACCTCCTCGCCCTCCATCGCCTCGCTGACCAGCCGCTGCGCGCCGCCGCTCTGGCCGAGGGGGAATAGAACGTGCGGGGGAGGCTTCATCCTGCGCTCTTTCGCCTTCTCCGGACGGGCCATGCGCGCGCCGATGCGGGTGACCGCCTTGGCCCTCACCTGAATTCCGGTGGCCTGCGACACCGCTTCGAGCGAATTCGAGCCTTCGAGCTCGCACTTCGAGACGACCCTACCTGCCTCCAGATGCAGGCCCAGGCCGGCGAGCAATGGCGCCGCGTCGCCGAACACGATCCGTCCATCCGCGACCGTATGCAGCGCCCCAAGGTCCTCAAGGGTCCTCTTCGGCCCTTCTACGTTGGTGATGCTGAAATGGTGCCCGTCATCTCGGCCAGACTCCAGCACCGCCGCGCGAAGCTCCGTAAGCTTGGCGAGCGGAACATCGCTCCAGAACAAGTTGAAGGCGGGATGGAGCGGGACGCCGAACTCCCGCGAGAGCGCGAGCGCGCGATCGAAGGTCATCGGTCGCTCCCAATCAGCTGGAAGCGTGCTGGCGGCCTTCTTCAGCTCCGCCCGATACCACTCCATGGTGAATCCCGCTGGCACGAGGACGTGATTGTTCTCGACGAACTCGCCGAAGGGCACGAGGATCTCGCCCAGGTCGATGATCTCCTTGACCCGGTCCTTGATTAATTCGTACTCGACGACCGTGTTGGTCCTGACCACGTCACCGTTGCTCAGCAGCAGGATCGGCCCGTCGATCTCATCGCAAGGAGTCACTGCACCCGCCTTGCCAGGTCTCTCGATCTTGATCTGTGTGCCGATGGCCAAGAAAGAATCCACCGCGTACATCGTCGCGGGGTTGAGCGCGATCGCAGCGAGGCCGGTCGTCCTTCCACGACCATACCGAAGACGCAGCCCGCCCACCCTGGAAGGATGCCCCAGCACCGGCCGGCCCGCAATCAGGTCCTTGAGGTATTTCGCCTCTGGCTTGACCTTGGCCGCCTCACCTTCGGCGACGTCCTTCTTCTTCATCGCCAGGTACTCGGAGATGAACTCCCAGCCGTCTATGCCGAGCTTCTTGACGTGCTTCTCCAGTTTGTTCGCCTTCTGGCACAATCCTTCGGCAATGACGAGGCAGGCGCCTCCGCGCACCTTGTTCGTCTCCACTCTCGGCAGATCGCGGTAGCCGGAGATCTCCACCTCCTCGGTCCCCTCGCCGTCCACGCAGACCGGGCAGTTCTTGACGATCAGCTCGATCTCCGCATTCGACGGAGTGTACTGGAGATGCTGCGCCTGCTTGTAGAGCGGTATCTCCTCCTTGAACCGCTGGACCTCTCCGTGCGTCGGAACGAATTTGCCTATTCCGTGCTCGCGGCGCACCACGTCGCCGATGAGCACGGCCATCGCCTGCCCGGTTCCACCCGCGCTCCGGATCGGGCCTGCGAACGAAATCGAAAGGTAGCTGCTGCCGTCGGAGTTGCGTCCGAGCTTGATCCCCGCTATGCCTTCGAGCGGAGCGACGAGGATGCCTTCGGTGAGCACGGCCAGGCCCACCCTCACCGCCCTGTCGATCGCCTCCTCCTTCGTCTTCGAAGGCCTGCTCGCGACCTCCCTGGCGATGAGCAGCGAGACCTCCTCCCGGTTGTGGTCCCTGCTCAGCTCGCGGATCCTCGACGCCACCCCTTCTACGTTCCACTGCGCGAGGAGCTTCTCGACCCGGGATGCGAGGTCTTCCGCCTGAGGGATCTCGACGAAGACTTCCGGGTCCATGCCGCGCGCCCTGGCTCGTCTGGCGACACCGTAGCAGCGGTCGGCCTCCTTCGAGAGCGATGTGAAGTACGAACGAACCCTTTCGCTACAGGCCAGCTCTTGCGGCATCCGACCCCTCCCGCACTATGCTTTGCGGGGTATTAACTCTTGCAATTGCTGCCCAGAATTGACCAGTGGCTTTAGCTTTTCGACGATCAGCGCGCGAAGCTCCTCGACGCCCTCGCCCGTGAGGGCGGACATGGCGAGTCGGCCGCTGTCCTTGCGCATGATGTCGGATTTGTTCTCCACCTCGATGAGCGGGACATTGGGGAAGCTCGCGCGCACGGAACGCAGGAGGGCGAGCTGCTTGTCGAACTCATACCCGCTCGTCTCCGAGGGGTCGATGACGAAGACAACTGCGTTGGCCAGGTACTTGAGCGCGAGCACCGCTTGGCGCTCGATGTCGTTGCGCTCCTCGAGCTCCCTGTCGAGCAGTCCCGGGGTGTCGATCACCTGATACTTCTGATAGCGAACGGTGAAATGGCCGATGACGATCCCCTGGGTCGTGAACGGGTAAGGCGCGATCCGAGGCCTCGCCGAGGACAGCTTCTCCACCAGCTGGCTCTTGCCGACGTTGGGAAAGCCTGCGATGACGACCGTGGGAAGATTGGTCTCTATGACCGGCACCTTTCTTAGCTCGTCCCTTGCCGCTCCAACGAAGTCCAGGTCGCTTCCGATCTGTTTGACGACGGACGAGATGCGCCCATAGTACTCCTTCCGGACCCTCTCGACATCGTCTGGCCTGGGAGCGTTCTTGGCCTTGCGGATGTACTCCTGCCGGAAGGCGCTCACGCGCTTCGCGCACCATGACAAAGCCCCCAGCGACTTCTTCAGCTGGTCCAGACCGATGAGAAGGTCGATCAGCTCCATAGTGAAGTCCTCGCGCTTCTCCATCGAGGGGAACGCCTTGACGTACTTCTGCAAGGTCTCGGAGATGATGTCCCCGGAGGCGGTCATCCTGGCCACGGTGGTGCGCTTGCGGACCTCGAGCAGGCTGTCACCCTCCTTCTCGATCTTCGCGAGCCGGTGGAACGCCTTCTCCAGCAGCTCGTCCGCACTCATGATAGTGGGGATCTTCTTGCTCCTCGAAGCCACGAGGCCGCCTAAGCACCAGGCAATTATTAAGGTTCGCCTCCGCCCTGACGACACTGGTGCGATCCGTGGCCCTCGGTACCGACTGCGAACTGAAGCTCACCAGGGAAGGGAAGACCGTGGTCGACGAGGCGGGAGCGCGCGTGCTGAGAGCGCTTTTCAATGAGGGCTCGGTCGAGAAAGCGAGCAGATCGCTCAAGCTGTCGCGAACCGCGCTGGTCAGATCGATTCGAGCCATGGAGGCAGCGAGCGGGACCAGACTGTCGGAAGGCGGGCGGGGGAGGCCCCTCCGGCTCAACCGGGACGGCGAGCGATTGCTGCTCGACTATGAGTCTCGAAGAATGGCAGCTCGCGAGCAGCTCGAGCATCGCTTTCGCAACCCGGTGCTGGCGGTCGATGCGATCATCGTTCTCGACGGGAAGCTCGTCGTCGTGACGAGGGGGAACCCTCCGTTCAAGGGAAAGCACGCCCTGCCAGGTGGATTCGTGGAATACGGAGAGAGCCTCGAGCAGGCGGTCATGCGAGAGGCAAAGGAGGAGACCGGCCTGAAGACCGAGATAATCGGACTGCTAGGGACCTATTCCGACCCGGAGCGAGATCCTCGCGGGCACACCGTTTCGGTCGTCTACGTGCTCAAGACGGTGGGCGGCAGATTGCGTTCGGGTGACGACGCGGCCGGCGTCGAGCTCATCGATCTTGATGCTGTCCCCTCGCTGGCATTCGACCACTCCGCCGTCGTCAACGACTTCCTGCGCTCCGCGTTCCGTGAACGGGCGACGAGAACAGTTTAATGCTATGTGGTGGATAGTCAAACGAGATGCAAGACGAATTGGACGCGCAGATCATCCACATGCTCCAGAAGGACGCCAAGCTGACCTACGAGCAGATTGCTGAGAAGCTGGCCCGGTCCCCGTCGACCATCAGAGACCGAATCAAGAAGATGGAGGATGACCGCGTGATCCTCGGCTATTCAGCGGTCGTCGACGAGGCGCGCATGGGGGTGGGCGCGGACGCGTACATCTCTGCGGACATCGAGGCTGGGCAGCTGCCCGCCGCGGTCGCGTCCCTGATGTCCTTGAGGAACGTGACCGAGATCATGCATCTGACCGGCGAGAGGCGAGTACTGCTTCGGGTCAGGGCGACCTCGAACAAGGAACTGATGGACCTCGTCGACAAGAAGATCCGACCGCTGGGTTTCAGCAACCCCGAGGTCACGATCGTGCTGGGCACGGTGCTGCGATACCCTGGCGTCTAGAGCGTCCGTGGACTAGTTCTATAAGCCCGACGTGAGATTCCCGCAGGATGCCCACCGGCATGCTCCTGGCGCTGCTCATCTTCCTCGTCACCTACATCCTCATCTCGATCCGCCGCTTCGGACGCTTCCACATCGAACGTCCGGCGGTCGCGATGCTCGGAGCAGCGCTGATGATACTGGCGGGGGTCGTGACCCCGCAGGATGCGCTGGGAGCGATCGACCTCAACACCCTCGCCCTGCTCCTCGGCATGATGCTCCTCGTCGCCTCCCTGGAAATTTGCGGGTTCTTCACCTGGCTCTCCCTACGTATCGTGGAGAAGTCGAAGAACCAGTTCCAGTTCCTCGTCCTTATCATGCTCGCGACCGCCACCCTTTCTGCGCTCATCCTCAACGACACGGTGGTCCTGCTCTTCACCCCGATCATCATTCGCTCCTGCCAGCTCATAAAGGCCAACCCGGTCCCGTTCCTGGTGGCGGAGGCGGTGTCGGCCAACATCGGCAGCGTCGCCACGGAGGTGGGCAATCCCCAGAACGCGTTCATCGCGATCCACTCGGGCATCCCCTTCGCGGAGTTCACGATGAAGCTCCTCCCGGTGACATTGATCTCGATGCTGGTCGCGATTGCTCTCATCTGGATAGTGTTCCGGCGCGACCTTCTCGCGGACTCCTCGGTCGTCGAGCACCGGCGCAGTGAAGCAAAGCGCTGGTGGAACGTGTTCCGGGGCGAGATCAGCAAGCCGATCGACTGCGACGCCGCCAAAGGCTGCATCCACTTCGAGCACATGCATCGCTCGGTCTGGTTCGTGCTCGGAGCGATCGTCGTCGTCTTCCTCGGGTTCCTCATCTCCCCTCAGATCCAGATCCCGCTCTCCCTGGTCGCGTTCATGGGCGGGGCGGCGGTTCTTTTCGCACTGCCGCTGCTGAACTCCGAGGCAACTCCCAAGCGCCTGATGGGAGGAGTGGATTGGTCCCTGCTCCTGTTTTTCGTTGGCCTGTTCATCGTGCTGAAGGGCGTCGACGTCTCGGGCCTGATGGCGGAGATGGTGAAGGCGTTCCAGACGACCGGGCTCGGCTTGACCGATGTGACCGGGTTGAGTGCTTTCACCGCGGTGCTCTCCAACCTCATCAGCAACGTGCCCGCCGTCATGCTGCTCACCCCATTGGTCTCGGTCCAGAGCAGCAATGCTCTTTGGCTCGCTCTGGCGGCGAGCTCGACCCTTGCCGGCAACGCCACCATCCTGGGTGCGGCGGCGAACGTGATCGTCGTCGAGACCAGCGAGAGGCTCGGCGTCGAGGTGTCCTTCTGGAGGTTCATCAAGGCGGGACTGCCGATCACCCTCGTCACCCTCCTGGTCTCGATCGTGCTCCTCGTGATCATTGGCTGAAGGCCCGCATTTTCAGTTAGATTAATGAGCCCGGCAGACCTTGTTGGCAGAAAGGTGCCGGACAATGAACAAGAAGGTCTTCGCGGTCGTTCTGGTGGTGGGTATCCTGCTCGTCACCGGCCTGCTAATCGTGCTCTCCTACAATGGCGCGGTGTCGAAGGAGCAGACGGTGAACTCGAACCTCTCCCAGATCAAGAACCGCTACGTGACCAAGCTCGACATCATGGCCCCCTTGTTCCAGCAGGAGGCTCTGTACCTCGACTACGAGGCATCCCTGCTCACCAACATCACCGAGCTCAGGACGAGGTGGATGAACGAACTGAACACGAGCGCCTCGACCGCGCAGCTCGCGAACACGAGCAACCATCTCGATCAGAACCTGACGCAGATAGTGCTCACCTGGGAGAACTATCCGAACCTGGTGGCGAACCAAGTGGTGCAACAGGTAATGGGTGAGATCGTGGACCTGAACGAGCAGCTGTCATACTCTCGCGCGCAGTACAACGGCGCGGTCCGCGACTACAATTCGTTCATCAAGTCGTTCCCCAACAACGTCTTCACTGGCTCGTTCGGCTTCAGTGAGAAGAGCTACTGGGGCACGGAGCTGCCCGACGGATCGACGCTCAACCTGTGATGGATTAGGATGGACCGGGGAAAGAGGGTCGCTTTCGCCGCCGCTGCGGTCATCTGCATCGTGATACTGGCGGTCGGGGCGTTCTTGATCCTCGGAGCAGGGGCGCCAAAGGAGGACACCTCCTGGGTGCCGACGATAACCCCCTACGTGGACGACCGCGCCGGCGTGCTCAACTACTCCGACTACCAGGACCTAGACAATTTCTGCTACGCCGTCGAACAGAACAACTCCTGCCAGATCGCCGTCCTGATCGTCAACACAACGCAGCCAGTGGGCGTGAACGACTACGCCATCAAGGTGTTCGAGAAGAACGGAATCGGTCAAGCGGGGAAGGACAACGGCGTATTGTTCGTCTACTCTGCGGACGAGAAGGCCTGGAGAGTGGTCACGGGGGCGGGGGTTTCCGACATTCTCAACGGCGCCAGGCTCACCGACCTCGCCTCCACCTACCTGACCCCTGAGCTCGAGGCGGGCAACTACTCGAACGGCATCTTGCTATTCGTCTACGCGATCGGCCTGGACCTGGTCGACAACTATCATTCAACCGGCACCGGCGATTCGACCGACTATCCGATATCCTTCATTCCACTCACTTGGTGGCAGTGGGCGCTGATCCTGGTGGTGGTGATGGGGCTGACGGTGGTCACCAAGGGACGGTTCCTAATGTGGCTGGGCTACATCATCCTGGCCTTCGTCGGCAGGGGCGGCTCCGGCGGATGGGGCGGCGGGAAGACGGGAGGGGGCGGTGCCCGCGGAAGGCTCTAATGGTCGACGTTGTCCTACTTGTCCACGAACTGCCTCTTGTGGGCAATACCCCCAAATACTTGGATTCGCATCATAACTGCCAATGGCGGACCTGGCAACCACCCTGTCCCTGGCGTTCATCGTGATCGGCGTCATCATGCTGCTCATCGAAGCGGCGGCTCCAGGGAACTTCATGCTCGTGCCGGCCACGGTACTCCTTGTCCTGGGGTGCCTTGGCCTGATTATACCGGACTTCCTGATGTCCTGGTGGGCGCCCATAGCTGCGGCGATCGTGCTCATTCCGATGACTTACGTCACGATCAGGCTGTACCAGAGGCTTGCTCCGCCCGGTCCGCCCGAGACCACGGTGGCTACGTCCCTCGTGGGCAAGGAAGGCGTCGTGACGAAGGAGGTCAGCCCGAACAACCTGAAGGGGAAGGTCAGGATAGAGCACGACACCTGGAGCGCCACCGCGAACGGCAACATCCCCGCCGGAAGGCACGTCATCGTGCGCAGCAGTGAAGGCGTGCACGTGGTGGTGGAAGAAACGAGCAAGGACGGAGGCGTGCGTTAGGAGGGCTTGAGATGGCAGAAGTGGACGTGACAATCATCGCACTGTTGATTCTGGCGATCATCGCGGCGGTCGTGATCGTGGCGAACGGTATCCGAATCGTGAGGCCGTACGAGCAGGCCGTCTACATGAGACTGGGCAAGTTCCAGAAGATACTGAACATGGGTTTCAACTACGTCACCCCGCTCATCAGCGAAGTGGTGAAGATCGACCTGAGGACGCAGGTGCTGGACGTACCACGCCAGGAGGTCATCACCAAGGACAACTCGCCCACCAACGTGGATGCAATCATCTACACGAAGGTCATCGACCCCAGCAAGGCGTTCTTCCAGGTGCAGAACTACCGCGCGGCCACGATCTACCTGGCGCAGACGACGCTCCGTTCCATCATCGGTGACATGGAACTGGATGAGATCCTCTCTAACAGGGAGAAGATTAACCTGCACCTCCGGGACGTTCTCGATGAAGCGACGGACAAGTGGGGAGTGAAGGTCGAGGCGGTCGAGATCAGGGAAGTCGACCCGGCCCCGAAGGTCAAGCAGGCGATGGAGGAGCAGACCTCGGCGGAGAGGCTGAGGAGGGCCGCGATCCTGCAGGCGGACGGGTCGAAGAAGGCCGCGATCCTGAACGCGGAAGGCGAGAAGAGGGCGCGCATCCTTCAGGCCGAAGGGCTGAGGCAGGCGAAGATCCTGGAGGCGGAAGGCGAGCGGCTCGCGATCATCCTGCAGGCGCAAGGTGAGGCGCAGCGGCTGCGCATCCTGTCGGTGGGAGCGAGCCCACTGGACTCCAAGGCGCTCACGGTGCTGTCTCTAGACACGATGAAGTCGATCGGTCAGGGCGCGTCCACGAAGTGGATCCTGCCGTTCGAGGTCACGAAGCTAGTCGAGGGCATCTCCGAGTACATGGGAGTGGGACAGAAGGTCCCGGAGAGGGAGATCTCCAACGTCGATCAAGTGGAGAAGATCGTCGGCAAGGCCGAGGACATCCTCGGTGCGATCCCCAAGCCCGAGGAGCTGCACCAGGACCTGCGCTCTCTCGAGGAGACGATGGCCGCGGAGCAAGCGGAGATGGAGCAGATCGCGGACATCTCCTCGAAGAAGGACAGGGCGGCCAAGGTGCCGATGCCCAAAGAGAGCTAGAGCTGTTCTCGAAACCCTTTCCCATTCTAACTTTTCACTGTCTAGTTGATCTTCCCGACGGACGCGTATCCGGCCAGGCTGTGCTCGTCCACGTTCCTCGGGA
The DNA here is from genome assembly GCA_035506675.1 of Methanomassiliicoccales archaeon. Taxonomy (GTDB): domain Archaea; phylum Thermoplasmatota; class Thermoplasmata; order Methanomassiliicoccales; family UBA472; genus JAJRAL01. The sequence continues at coordinate 26,708 of DATJOX010000034.1, read as the reverse complement.
TGAGCCAGAAGTTGCGGGTCATCGCCCCGCCCTGCACGACCAGGGGGTGCATGGACATCGCGAGCTCGATCTGCTCGTGCGAGAACTTGCTGTCGTCGTAGAGGCAGATGAACGTCGTCGGAAGGCTGAAAGACGCAAGTCCAAGCATGCCTTCGACCTGCATGTAGCGCGAGAACAGGCCCGGTCCATCGAGGACGAACGACGAGTCGATGACCATCGTGACGCTCTTCCTTCCCTTCTTCGCCTCTGCATCGACGAGCTTCTTGATCGCGACGACCGCGCTCTCGGCGTCGGGTGCGCCGCCATCCAGCAGAAGAGACGCGCTGACGATGGAAAGGCCAGACTGTGCGCCACTCGCTTGCTTCCTCTTCGCGGCCCTCTTCTTGGGTGCGTTCGCCATGAGCACAATGCTCTCGCCTTCGTGGCTCTTGCCGACAAGGTCCTTCAGAAGTTCGCTGCGCTCCTCATCAGAGCTGATGATATGAATGCAGTGCTCGCCTCGCCTGATCCCACTGAGCCACGCGTTCGTGCAACCACGTCCCGATTTGAAGATTCAAGACAGGAACGAGTATAAGGCGTTTTTGCACTGAAGCAGCGCTGGAAGACCACCTTCCCGCTCACGGACAGCTCGTCCAGATCAGTCTTCCTCGTCCTCGCTCGGTCCGCCGATCGGCAGGACTTCCTGGCGGACGACGGCCGCCGGCAGAAGCACCGCGATCCTCCTGCCCTTCGACCAGTCGCCCTGGACCCTGCTCGTCAGCCAGATGCGGCCATGATGGTCCTCGATTATCATGCGCACCAGGTAGAGTCGCAGGTCTTCGAGGGCGTTCATAGTCTTGCCCCCGAGGGGCAACGAGAAGAAGCTGGTCGACTTGGGCGCTTCCCCGATGTCGTCCTCGAAGACGATCTTGTGGAACTGCTTCCCCGCCTCGAACGCCTCTCCTATCGTGATATTCATCTGCAACTTTCCGGGTGACCGGTTGATCGCGTCCTCGATGATGTACTCCAGCGCATCCCCGAGCAGGTTGCTGCCGTTCACCGTCACCCACGGGGAGGTGTGCAGATCGATCTCGACGTCGTAGTCCTTGACGATCCTGTCCACCAGGTCGGAGAGCAGCAACCCGACGTCCACGATGCCGTACTTGAGCGAGTGCCCCTCCATCAGCTCGATCTTGTCGACGACCTCGATGAGGCGCGAGCACTCGGTCAAGCCTTCCATGGACTGAACAAGGACCTTCTTGACCCTCGGATCGAGCTTCGGCCGGTCGGCGATCTTCTTCAGGTTGCTCATGATGTCGAGATGGAGCCCTCCAAGGTCCCGGCTCATCAGCCCCAGGTACAGCTCGGCCTTCGCCTTGGACTCGAGCGCCTCGTGCTCCAGCTGCCTCTGGTTGGTGATGTCCTGGACGATTGCCACCCCGCCCACGACCTTGCCCTTCTCATCCTTGACCGGCGCTGCCGAGTACAGCACCGTTCCCCTCGAACCGTCGAAGCGCATGATGTCGAGCACCTGCCCGACCTCCCGCTTCCCGTGGCGCATCGCCACCGCGATGCCCCAGTCCTCGGGCTTCAGAGGGATGCCGGTGTCCGAGAACCATGCTCTGAAGCTGCGGAAGTCCAGCTTCCTCCCTTCGCTGGAGCTCCTCCAGATGTCCTCGAGGATCGCGTTCCTCTCGATTATCGCACCGGAGGGGTCGGCCACCATGACGCCGACCGGGAGCGTGTCCAGGATGGCGCGCAGACGCCTTCGCTCGGACTCGGACTCTTCCGCCATCCTCTTGATCTCCTTCTCCTGCGTCACCCTCTCGGTGACGTCGTTCAGGGAGAGGACCAGCCCCTGCACCCTTCCCTTCTGGTCCCTCACGGTCATGAGCGACCAGTCCCGATAGAGCGTTCCCCTCTCGGGGTGACCGGGGACATTGAACGGCTTCGCTTTGAGCTCCCAGCCGACTCCCGTCTCTCGGACGCGCCGGAAGGTCTTCTCGATCTCCTCGTCGGGCATCGCGTCGAAGAACCGCTTGCCGAGGATCTGCGATTGACTGAGGCCGCTCGCTCGCTCGAACGCCCGGTTCACCTTCAGGAACTTGAAGTCCCTGTCCAGGTAGACGATCTGCGCGACGGTGCTCTCCATGATCATGTCGAGAAGCTCCTTCTCGTACTGGATCCGCACCGCTCGCTCCTGCGAGCGCGGCAGTCGCTCCTCGGACGCTCCCTTCTTCTCGATCTCGAGCCAGGCTATCGGCCGGTCCCCGTCGATCAGGAAGATCGCGCCGAGGACGCCTTCGTGGTCCTCGACCGCCGTCGGCAGGTTCGCGTAGAAAGAGCCGCCGTCGGGGCGCTTGACGTTGAACTCGTACCTGGTCGACCCCTTCGCCATGGCCTGGATCGCTCTCTTGATATGCGTCAGGTCTTCGGCGGGAAGCGCATCCAGAAGAGACGTCTTCGGCCGGTCAGCGCCTTCCACTGCGAGCTCCTTGAGCACATTGTCGCCGATGGAGACGGTCGTGAGGCCGCTGTCCACCGTCCAGAGGTTATCACTGCCAAAGGGCAATGCGGCGAAATCGGCCGCCTTCCTCACTCCCAGGTCTCGAAGCATTCTGAACTTCAGACGCCTTGCTTCCAACGCTCTCCCCTCCCAGATCGGATGGTGGTCGGCGAGCTCGAACCGTTCATGCCGTGCTCGCTCTCACCCTTACTATCGATATGCCGAAGTCCTCTAGGTAGCCGACCACCTTCAGCAATTGCTCAGAGTCGATTGGCTTGGTTATGTACCCTTTGGCCTTGAGCTCGTAGCTCATCAGAACATCCTCGTCCCTGCTCGAGGCCGTCAGAACGATCACGGGAATGAGGCGCAGCCTCGCGTCCTCGCTCATCTTGGACAGCAGCTCCCGCCCGTTCATCTTCGGTAGGTTGAGATCGAGAAGAATCAGGTCCGGGAGGGCGTCGGGGCGCTCCGACTTCCGCCGGGAGAGCTCGTTCCAAGCCTCCACGCCGTCCTTCGCTACCACGATCCGGTTCCAGATCTTGGCGTCCTCGAGCGCCTCGAAGGCCAGCGTCACGTCCAAGGGGTTGTCCTCGACCATGAGGATCTCGATCGGCCTGGTCTGTTGGACGTTCGGTGCCAAGCTGCTCTCCCCGCTTTGCCCTCATCTGGCCATTCTTGCAGATTTGGGTATCATTCTAACGCCATCCGCTTACTTATGCCTTCGGTTCTCGGACCGAAGATTCGTGAGCATCCATTGGATCAAGAAAGCCGAAGCTTCCGCCGTCGACCATTCAATCGAGCATAGGTTTTTACGGCTCGGTTCGAAGGGGGAGATGGGAGTGCCGGTTTGGAGGCGTCGTCGATCGAGAACACAGTGAGCAGGCCAGAGGGATCGATAGAGGTCGACGAGGACCAGATGACGGCGATGTTGGGCCGGTTCCGCATTGTCGTGATCGATTGCTGGGCGCCTTGGTGCGGCCATTCGCGCAGGATGAACTCGGTCTTCGACGAGGTCGCGAAGGAGCTGAGGGGTGTCGCGGCCTTCGGAAAGGTGAACGCTGCCCAAAACCATCACGTGCCGGTCAAGTTCAACATCAGGGCCACCCCGACCTTCCTGGTCTTCCGGGACGGTCAGGTCGTCGGAAGGCTGGTCGGCGAGATGACCAAGTCCGACCTCAAAGCGAAGTTGTCGACATACGCGGAGCCGCCGACGATCGTTATCGAAGCGGCATCTAGCTGAGCATCCCGCATCGACTTGATGGATGCTCGTCTATCGACCCAGGGTTTTGTCTTTGCACGTCACTTTCTGCGCCAGGCGGTCCGCCGCCGTGTTGACGACGTCCTCGACGGTGGTCGTGGCAGGGCAGTAGGCGTTCTCGAACGAGCGCACGAATTCCTCCACGGTGACGTCCTTCATGATTGCGGCCGTCAGCCAATTGATCCTGCCGGTGACGCCTTCGCCCCCTACGATCTGAGAGCCCACCAGGCGGTGAGTGGCCGCGTCCGCGACCAGCTTGACCGTAATAGGCAGGCCTCCGGGGAAGTAGCGCGCACGCGTGAGCCCCTCGGCCTGCTCCTCCACGACCTTTATTCCATAGTACTCGGCGAGCGCTCGGGATAGCCCGGTGCCTCCCACCTGAATGTCGCCCATGCAGCTCACCCACGCCCCCGGCGTCCGCGGGTATGTCGCGTAGCCTCCGGCGGCGTTGATCCCTGCCACCCTTCCCTGCCGGGTCGCGCTCGAACCGAGCTGGCTCATCGTCGGGCCGGTCGCGACCGCGCTCTGGCATTGGATGACGTCCCCCGCGACGTACACGTCCTTGACAAGGCGTCCCTTGACGTACGGTTGCAGGGTGTCGCTCACCCGAACCCCGCCCAGCGCGCCGATCTCCAACCCCATCTGCATCGGCAGCTCCAGGTTCGCCCTGACACCGGTCGCGAGGATGACCACCTGGCAGGGGAACTCTTGGTCTCTTGCTCGAATGCCGGTGACGGTCCCGGTCCCGGTGAGGGCCTGGATCGGAGAGCTCATCACGAACTCCATCCCTATGGATTCGCAGTAGCGGCGGACGAGCGCTGCCATGTCGCCGTCCAGCAGTCGCGGGATGACGTCGGATGCAAGGTCGATGACCGTCACCTTCTTGCCGAGCCTCCTCGCCGCTATCGCCACTTCCAGGCCCACGACGCTCGCGCCCGCGATGACGACGCAGGACGCGACCTTCAGAGCGTCCCTCACGATCATCCCGTCGTTGATGTTGCGCACCGTGAACACGCCCTTCAGATCGGCGCCTTGGACCGGCGGGATCAGGACGTTGCTGCCGGTCGCAACGACAAGAGAATCGTAGTGATGAGTCGCCCCATCAGCCAGGGTGATCGACTTCTTCGCGAGATCCGCACCCGCCACCTTCGTCCTCGTGTGGATGTCGATGTTGCGTTCCTTCTTGTAGAACGCCAGATCGTGCATAATGATCGATTCGAAGTCGCGGATCTTGCCCTCTATGACGTAGGGGATAGCGCAGGGCGAGTAAGCGAAATGCTCGTCCTCGGTGAAGACCGAGATCTCGGCCTCGGGATTCTGCTTCCTCGCATTGGAAGCGGCGGTCATGCCAGCGGCGCCAGACCCCACGACGACGACCTTCCTCGGCATATCCTTTCCTTCCGCCTGGCCTATTCCAGACCTAGGGATTTAAGCGTTCCTGCAATGGCTGGGACGGGTTGCTGTCGTTGGGCGAGAGAGCATTCAGACGCTTCATTTGCAGGACAAGAGAATAGTGCGGTCCCCTTGCAGGAGGATCTGCATGGAAACTCAGGCAAGGGGAGCTACGATTCTTATCGGCTCTCCTCGGATATGAGGATTATCCGCTCTTTCAGCGGATGCCTGGCTCGAGTGTGCTGGTCCAGAGCGATCTGCTCGCCCGCTCGATTTCACGCCCGGAGCTAGCCGATTTCGAGCGACAGAAATCGCAATGCCTTGCACGCGCGATTCTTCGCGATCACATGCTGTTGGAGCAATGCCTCCAAAGTCGCTCAATGGAGTTCCCCCGATCCATTCTAGGAAATGCACGGCAACCGTGCTAGTATTATACCAATTCCGTGCTACTCAATATCATGGGGGGCAGGCAATGAAAGGCGCGATAATATTCCTGCTTGTATTCGCGGCATTGCTTCTTGTCACGCTGGCAGCCCCAGGGATCCCTCCCGGAAAGCAAGTGTACGACGCCGTCGTGGGCACGGAGACAGATTATCCGGTCCTCGGCATCGCCGCGACCACGCTGGTGTCCGCGGTGATAAACGGCGTCATCTACGGTTTCATCGTATGGCTGATCTACGATCTGACCTGGGGGAGAAAGGAAAGGCAAGAAGCGAGAGAAGCGCGGCGGATGAAGAAGGAGCAGCAGGCTCAGGCGGCCGCGGGGACGCCACCGTCCGGGCAGGAACAGAAGCCCAACCAGTGAGGTTTCCTTCTTCCACATGCGGAAGAGAGGTCACGTATCGCCTACGCCAGGTGCCATCCATCGCCCATGGGACTGCGCGCGGCCTGACATCCTGCCTGCACAGCGAGATTCTTGCGATTCGTATCTATCCAGATAAAAATCGAAATTCCGCAATTACAGCGTAGAAGTCTAATATTGCCGAAGTTAGGCTAGTAGGGACTCAACAGGTTGGCCACGACAATGACTTCGACTGACGAAGGGGCGGACCCTGAAACCGAGAAGAAGCCAGCAGAGAAGAAACCTGAAGAAACGACTTATGCGACGCGAGGATCGCCGCTGAGAGATGAGAACTACAGAGCAATGCAATAGTCAGACTCATTCCCCGCAAGCACTTGGCTGGAAGGAAGCCAAGAGAATCAGCACGATGGTTTGGATCTAGAAGACGAACGTTCGCTGAATGGAGAACCAGACTGCGACTCAAGATTTGCATATGGAAGATCGGGCGTCAGGGCTCATCAGCAAATGCCCAACAGAAACCCCTCCCCAACCCAGGTTTCTCACTAGAACGAATGGATTTCTGGCCACGGGCGGGTCCTGCGGAGTACTGGAACAATGCTAGCCAGGTTGCGCTCGAATTGCTCGGGGAAGAGCGAGGAAAGCGACTCCTCTGCAAATACGCAAGTATGCAGGGGAAGGCTTTGGTAAATACTGCCTTGAAGTAATCAATATGGAGAGGGGAAAGGAACTCCTAGTCCAGACTGTGAAGAAGGCCGATGCGATGTGGGACGTGAAGTCGGATTGGCTTATGCAAACCCACGACCGGCTCGTTAGGGAAGTGAGCGAGTGCCCCCTCGCCGGAGCAGCTGTCAGTCCATGTGACCAGATCGAATCGTTCTGGAAGGGAGCTTGCTCGGTTGTGGCCCCGGAGTGGCACCCGAAGTACGAACGAAAGATGACGACGGGTGCTGAGAGGTGCGCGCTAGTTTTCGAGAGAATTGCAAGCGCGTCTTCACTGACGGACGAGCAGAAAGCTAGTATCGATCCCCTTGAGTCGCTTAAGCTGCGCTACGCGAAAGGTGAGATCACGCGAGAACAGTACAGGGAGATGAGAGAGACACTTCTCGTGAGGTAACTCCCGTTCTCCTGGATGAATCAAGATGGGAAATCGACTGTTAGTAACCCTTGCTTCTTCCTCTTAGATTTGAAATAGACACAAGTCTTAGCTGCATTGGAAAGATGGGGAATATTCAGATAATTGATTTCACACCCGAAGACAAACGAGAGCTATCCTTTGGGCTGCTGAGAGAGTGGTGGATCAACTCTACGCTGATTTTGGCAGACAACATTGGCTCAGATGAAGCGATTTCCCATTTGAGACCGTATGCCGACAACGCCGCCGTGGCTAGCGCCATCAATGTCAAGAAACTGACGGGTTTGCCAACGGGGAATGCCGCTGAGCTGTTGGGGCTGTGGAATGGCGTTGTGCATGATCTGATGGTTCACGGCAAGCGGCACTTATGGTCGTGTGGCCCTGACCTCGCATTCGCCGAGATCACGAATTGCACAGTCGGCAAACGTTGCTGGGAAATATGCCAATGGATAGATGTCATGGGAGCCGCGCGTGGAAGCTACGAGCTCAATCCTGAGTTCGAGACCGAATTGGTCAAGTGCATCTGGTGGGGGGATGATTCCTGCACATTCCGAACCGCGAAGAGCGGGACGGACCTCTCGCTTCCGCCGCTGGCGGATATTCCGATACCAGAAGAACCCCCCGAAGTGCTCGAGTTCCTGGAACATGCGTACCTCGGCGAACTCTGGGTCATAGTGACTCGTGCGTTCATCGACGCGACTGACGGTGAAAAGGCGTCATCTCAACTCGAAGAAGGAATGAGAGAATCCGGGCGCGAGATCGGAGAGAAATACCGCGAGAGGCTCCTTGCCACTGGTAGCGATATTGGGAATTTCATTCATTCACTGAACGCTCTTCACGACAAGAAAGAATCGTGTTCATTTGATGGCGGGATTCCCAATGGGGAGGTATCAGAATGCCCATTCTCGAATTCGGTTCCGGAAATCTGTCATGAGTATGAGGCTTTCTTCAACGGGATCTGCGAGGCCGCTGACCCTTCCTGCGAGTTCAAGTACAGCAGAATGATGACCAAGGGCGACAAGACATGCCACTGGACCCTGAGCAAGAAGGGAATGACGGCAGGGAAGCGAGAACTGCAGCCCCTTGATGAAGATGAGATGCTGAAGAAGCTCAAATGGCGACTGACGAATGGGGAGATCACGCCAGAGCAATATCGGCAGCTGAGAGACTTGCTGCTTGAGAAATGAAAAGGAAAAGGGTTGAGTTAAGGGGTTTAGGCCGTTCCAGTCAACTGCACTTTCACGGTATATGAGCCGGGCTGTGTGTAGAGCACGGTGATAATACCAGCGTTGGTGGCGCCAGCTGCATGGGAACCTGCAACGAACGTCGCTGTTATCGTGTTGCCTCCCGAAATTGATCCTAGGGTCATCGGGTGGCTAACTGCGTCCCATGTGACGTTGACACTTGCGACGTCGCCTACGCTCATTGCCGTGGACTTCTGGATGGTCACGGTGAATGTCGATGCCGTCATGGGCTGGACGATGTTGGCATTGAAGTTGTACAGTGCCGCATTTCCAGTAGTGCTATCTGTCGCAGAACCGCCAGTATCTGTTAGATTGATTGATGCGGTTGTGACGGTGGTGCTGCTAAATGCAAGCAGGTTCGACGTGACTGCGACCGCTGCCACTATCATGGAACAGAAACAAATCACTCCCAAAATCGTAAGCAGCGACGATCCAGATATTTTCGCTCCTCTAAGTTTCACTCTATCAGTCCCTTGAGCAATTGAATTGCCCACGGACCAAACACATTTTTATTCGACACCTTAAAGGAAATGGTTCGAAAATCATTCCGGGAAAATCTTTGAGGGCGTGCGTGGAGGGAGGCCCTAGGAGAGGGTCTTCTGCGGGACTATCTCAAGCTTGGAGACATCAAAGCCCTTCTTGCTCGCGCGCGCAACAAGCTCCTTGTACGTTCCTTCGTCCAGCTGGGGCGTTCTCGCTAGAATCCACAAGTACTTTCTGGATTCGTCGCCGACCACTGCATATTCGTACTCGTTCCCCAGTTCCAATATCCAGTAGTTGCCCTCGAAAGGCCAGAAGAAGCTAACCTTCAGCTTCGCATTCGTTCTCGGGTCGACCACGCGCGCCTTGCCTCTCGCAGTCCTCAGGGGACCGTTGAGGCCTCCCTTGTGACCCTCGTTCACCACTCTGACCTTTCCGTTCGGCAGCAGAGTGTAGGTCGCCGTCGTCCCGACAAGATCCTTCTCGAAGCGCTGTGGGAACCTTGCGATCTCGTACCAGGTGCCCATGTACCTCTTGACGTCGACGTGCTCAACCGTCTCGAGTTCTGTCGCCACGATATGCAACGATGCAAATGGCGATTGATGAAATTTGCTAGGCCTCATCCTCTAGCAATAGGCGTCATATTAGGACCACAACGCCAATGACCGCTAGCAAAAGCGAGGGGGAAGCCTAGATTAGCTCGATGCTCACCGAGATGGAGGAAAGGGAGCTAGCGATAGGTCTGCTGAAGGAATGGTGGATCACAGCGACCCAAGCCCTCGTCGATGAGCTGGGGACCCACGAGGCCTTGAGGTTAATGTATCCTGGCTTCAAGAACCACGGCAGAGCAGGATATCACATTGCGGCGAAGCTGATGAGTCTGCCGGAAGGGGATTTCAGAAGCATCGCGGTCGCCGAGTGCTGGGCGAAGTTCGCCATGGCGGGTGTGCCGATTCACGGCACGGTGAAGGGGGGCAAGGCCTCTTGGTCGGCGAAAGGCTGCGAGACATTGGGCACGTGCAAGGAGGCGTGTCAATGCTTCTGTCAGATCGCGGGCGAAGGCCTCTCGTTTGAATGCCACCCAGACGCGCGATACTCTCTCGTCCGAAGCCTCTCTTTTGGAGATGACGTATGCGAAGCAGAGGTTGTGCTTGAGGGGGACCACGCTGACGTCGATTCAAGCGTTACCGAAGTTTCCTCAGGAGAACTCGGAATGAGCCCCGAGGACCTGGCATTCTGGAGGAAGGCCGTTCTGGGAGAGAACTGGGCGATAGTCACCAGAGCCACCATCGAAGGTGTGGGCGGGCAGCGGACCGTCGAGATCCTTCGGCCCTACATGAAGCAGAGCGGGCTTTCGCTTGGGATCCGCATGAAGCAGATGACTTCCGTCCAAGGGAACGAGGCGGATGCCATACCCGCGCTCATCGAATCCATTCGCAAGTCGTTCGGCATTGTCGAGCCCCACGATACCGCGGACATGACGGAGAACGATGGAACCGACTGCCCGTTCTCGGGCGCGCCGACGGAGATCTGCTGCCAAATCGAAGCATTCCTGAATGGCGTGTGCGAGGCCATCGACCCTAGCAGCGAATTCGCGTACGATAGCATGGTTACCAAAGGCGGAAAGACCTGCCGCTGGACGATCAAGAAGAAGAGGTCACTAGTGCCATCGAAAGAGCCACCGCTCGAGGACGACGATGCCTTGAAGGCTCTCCGACTGCGATTCGCCAAAGGCGAGATCACGCTAGAACAGTACCGGCAGCACAGAGACATCTTGCTTGAAAAGTGATGACAGCTCAGCTACACGTGGCGGCTGAGGAAGTCAGCTGACTCAATTTGTATAATAAGGACATTTGGTGCCGCATAATACACACAGCATAAATAGCTGGTTCGTGCATATGCGGCATTGGAGCGTTGGTGGAATGGGGAAGGTACTCTACGTTTCCGGATCGGTCGGCTTGGGACACATTGAGCGGGACATGGCCATTGCCAGAGAGGCACGCAGATTGAGACCGGGCACCGAGGTCCACTGGATGGCTGGCGACCCGGCTCGGACGGTCTTGAAGATGAACAATGAGGTCGTGCTTCCGGAGTCGGAAGGCTTCGATCAGGGCACGGATGCGATCGAGGCGGCAGGGAAAGACTACGACGCCAACCTGATACAAGTCGCGGGAGAGGTCGTGGGTTCTTTCACGGCGAATGGCAAGCTCATCTGGGACGTCGCCAAGCGTGGAGGCTATGATGTCGTTGCCCACGACGAGGCCTACGAAGTCTCATGCGTTCTCTACAAGGATAGGTCGAGGCAGTGCTGCAAGAGCGTCTTCATGTCGGACTATTTCGGCTTATGGGGGCCGGCGAGAGGCATGAAGAACAGGATCGCCAAGAGGGTCGCCAATGGGCTCTGGCTGAAAGGAATCACGAAGCATCACGATATCGGCACCTACATGCTGCTCTGTGAACGGCCGGACATACCGAACGAGCGGCTGGGGATGCTCATGCCCAATGCTCAGGACCTCGTAGGCCAGGATTTCGTCAAGTTCGCAGGGTATCCGCTGACTTTCGATCCGAAAGCTCTTGAAGACCGATCCACCCTGTGGAAGAAGTTCGGCATCGGTGATGAGCCCACCATCTTGGTGACGATCGGCGGCACTGCTGTTGGACTGCCTTTGGTCGATTTGAGCATCAAGTCTCTGCCTGAGATCCGCAAGACGCTACCCGACGCGAGAATGATCGTTGTTCTTGGGCCAAGAGCTGACCCGCGGACCCTTACCGTTCCTGAAGGCGTCGTCATCAAGAAGTATGTGCCAGAGCTGTTCAAGCTGATGGCAGCCTGCGACATCACGATCTGCTCGGGAGGGGGAACGACCACTCTGGAGCTAATGGCGATGCGAAAGCCATTCCTGTACTTCCCGTTACGGGATCATTTCGAGCAAGAGATCATAGTCGCCGGCAGAAACCAACGGCTCGGGGCTGGCGTCCGCATGGAGTATGCGTCCACGACACCGGTGCTGCTCGCGAAGTCCGTTACCGAGAACCTGAACGCCAAGGTCGAGCTCCCGAAAGCGGATTTCGGTGGGGTGGCATTCGCAGCGAAGGAGATCATCTCTCAAATCTCAACATGAATGGACGTCGCCTACATGGTTCGGCCGCGGATTCGATCTTCGAGTAACAAATGGAGTCCGTTGCGCAGGAAACCCTCATCTTGTATTTTCACGCGTGACACGTTGCGGCAAGGCGTTTATAGCGACGTGCCCAATGGGCTACCAGCGAGAGGCATACTCTCAACCATCTCCAATCGAGCAAGACTCCACAACGCGCTCCAAACTCAAGCCGATCCAAGCAATGTGCCCGAGGGAGGAGACGTCCCTTTGCCTACGAACATGATGCACTGTGCGAAGGAGGAGGGACGCTACTCGTCCTTTCACATTTTGGGGAAAGGAGGTTCAAACCCTCCGGCGATCATCTTTCATTGCAGCGCATATTTGAATCCTGCCCGCTGGAGAAGCGCCCGGGGCATTGCTACCGACTGGGAATCACAATCCAGACACCTCTCCCGCCAACACCATTGAAACTGGTATGAAAGCGAGATGGGCCATGAGAATTGTGGACGGATCTGGATTTCCCCCAGCAAACCTACTGGCGAAGAGCCGACTTGTACCATTCTTGGGAAATCGAACTTGTTCGCGGGTACGAGAGGTAAGCAAAACCCTTTCCATCCTTTTCAAAACGGTACACGTCGATTTCTCAGGTACACTTGAGCGACAAGGAGTGCTATTAGGGCAAGCAGCCATGGGTTCGGGTCCCCCTTCCGCAGTTCGACAGGCAGAAAAGTCGGATAGCGGGCTCCGAAATAGTCGCATCTTACCAGTACCCGCCCCAAACGGTCAGTTATCTCAATCTCGCCCCTAGACTTTCTCGCAACGTACTCGATCCCATTGGCCATTGTTACGACCGAGGAAGCATTGAACAAGATCATACTCAGGCTGCAAATCTCCTCACGTAGGTCCTTGCTCGATATCGTGTATGCCTTCTTCGTGGAGAGGTGCTCTTCGATTTCGACCTCCCGTTGGTCGAAGCATGCATCGATGCGATTGAGAGCGAGTGTGCTCTTCATCTCAGCCACGATGCGACCTTGATACGATAACCGAAGTCTGTGCCCGAGGAGTCCCTTGTCTTCCCATTCCATCTGAACGCCGTTCAAATCCTCGAGTTCCATTAGGGCACTCATGGGTTCGGCGATTCATAAGGCATTGCGAATCTGTCGGACTGGAAAGACCGCCAATCCAGATGGCGGAGGATTTCGTCAACAACGCCTGTCGTGCGATCGACTGAGCTGGAAACCTCTTCCCTCATTCTTATTCCAAGAAATCCATTGCATGACGACGTTCACACCCATTATCAAAAAGCACCGATTGTACCAAAAATGGTACAAATTGAGCCGAGCCAGGAAATTGGTGGACGGATCGGGATTTGAACCCGAGACCTCCTGATTGCAAATCAGGCGATCTTCCAGTCTGATCTATCCGCCCTCTGGGGAGGTCGTAACGTGCGTGCGGATAAATAGATTTGCAGCCTGGCACTACTCGAGCACCAGGCCCTTCTCCAATGTTATCTATCCCATCGCCTGCGGATAGGCGTAGTTGATCATCCAGTTGATCCCGAACTTGTCAGTACACATGCCGTACATGGCGCCCCAGAACTGCTTCCCGATCGGCATCACCACCTTGCCCTTGTCCGAGAGCCCCTTGAACAAGCGCATCGCCTCCTCCTCGCTCTCCGCCTCGATCGAGATGTTGACGCTGTTGCCGAATGCTACCTTCATTCCTCGAGACTCGGGAGCGTCGCTTCCCATCAGCATTCCGACTTTCCCGAGCGGCAGGCTGACGTGCATGATCCGGTTCATCTCGTTCGGGGGCGTCATCTTCTCCGCTCCTGGCATGTCCTTGAATCTCTGCAGGATGACGAATTCCCCGCCGAAGATCGACTTGTAGAACTTGAACGCCTCTTCGGTGTTGCCGTTGAAGTTCAGGTAGGGGTTGACGGATTTCATGCGGCTTCTTTGCGAGCGGACCCTACATAACCGTTGCCCGTCGTCGCTGCGGCTACCTGCAGATTGCCCCGCCCGTTGCCTGGCCCACCAGCTTCCGGTACTTGAGCAGCATGCCCGTCGGTTTCCTGTCCACCGGGACGACCTTCTCCAGCCTCGACCTGATCTCCTCGTCCGAGACCAGCAGCTCGAGCTTTCGTCCCGGAATGTCGATGCGGATGCGGTCGTTCTCTTGTATCGCGGCGATCGGGCCCTTCGCGAACGCTTCTGGGCTCACATGCCCGATGCACGGTCCTCTTGTGGCGCCTGAAAATCTTCCATCGGTGATCAGCGCCACCGATTCGGACATCCCCATCCCCGATATCAAGGAGGTCGGGGACAGCATCTCCGGCATACCAGGTGCACCCATCGGCCCCTCGTAGCGGATGACGACCACGTCGCCCGGCACGATCAGCTTGGCGAGAATCGCCTCGGTCGCCTTCGCTTCCGAGTCGAACACCCGCGCGCGTCCCTCGAACCTCATCATGTTATCCGACACGGCCGACTGCTTCACCACCGCGCCGCCCGGCGCCAGGTTGCCGCGCATGATCGCTATCCCTCCCTCTGGATGGAACGGCTTGTCCAGAGGCCGGATGATGCGGTTGCTGTTGATCTTCGCTTCCTTCGCGATGGCAAGGATGCTCTTCCTCGAGATCGTCAGCTCGTCCGTGAGCATGCCCTGCAGGCGGCTCAGCACCGCAGGAACTCCCCCCGCCCGGTCGAGGTCCTCCATGAAGAACGGGCCCGAGGGGCGCAGGTTGGTGAGATGCGGTACCTGCCTGGAGATCGCGTCGAACGTATCTAGGTCGACGTCGATCCCGAAGTCCGCGGCGATCGCCGGGATGTGCAGCGCGGTGTTCGTTGAGCCTCCTATCGCCATGTCCACGCGGATCGCGTTCAGGAACGAGTTCCTCGTCACGATCTTGCGCGGCGTGAGCTCCTCCTTCACGATCTCAACCGCGCGCTTCCCCGTCTGGTAGGCCAGCTCCCTCTTCTTGTTGCTCACCGCCAGGGACGTCCCGCAGCCTGGCAGGCTCAATCCGAGAGCCTCGGTCAGGCAGGCCATGGTGTTCGCCGTGAACAAGCCGGCGCACGCTCCCTCACCAGGACACGCGCACATCTCGATGTCGTGCAGCGCCTGCTCGTCGATCCTGCCGGCCACGTGCGCGCCCAGAGCCTCGAACACGCTCTGCAGGTCGAGCTTCGTGTCGCAGCTCTTCCCCGCTTTCATCGGGCCCCCGGTGACGATGATCGCGGGCACGTCCATGCGCCCGGCCGCCATCAGCATCCCGGGAGTGATCTTGTCGCAGTTCGTGATCCCGACCCAGCCGTCCATGGCGTGAGCCTGCACCATCAGCTCGACGCAGTCGGAAATCGTTTCCCTCGAAGCCAGCGAATAGCGCATGCCCTCCGTGCCCATGGCCACGCCGTCGCAGATGCCCGGCACGCCGAAGGTGAACGGCTGCCCGCCCGCGTCCCGGATGCCGCGCTTGACCTCGGTCGCGAGCTTGTTGAGATGCATGTGACCGGGGATGATCTCGTTCCAGGAGTTCGCGACGCCGATGAACGGCTTGGAAAGGTCCTCATCGCCCACCCCGACCGCCCGGAGCAGGCTCCTGCTCGGCGCCCTCTCGACGCCGCCCTTGACGAGATCGCTGCGCATTTGAATCCCGAGAACCGAACGGGAGCGCCCATAAATAAACTGTCCATTGTGACGCCCTCAGAAGGCCTTGAAGCAGACGCCCGCTTCCGCGCACCGAGAGACGAGGTGCTGCTGGAAGCTCGAAACGATCTCGTCGCGCCTCTGGATCTCCATTATCCAGATCCTGGCGCTGAGGATCACCGCGTCGCCATCGATCCTCTGCACGTAGACGCGTGGCTTGAAGACCTCCACCGGCGGGCGGTCCTCGAGGAACAGCCGGAACCTCTTCAAGCCCATCAGGTGCTCGAACCGCTCCTTCTCGCTGTGGTGGACGTTCGGCAGGACGCGATCCTCCTTGTCCGCCACCTCGAGGATGAGCGCGATGGTCTTTTCCAGGTCCGGGCCGCTGGCCACCTTCAGCTCGACCGGCACCTCGACGAACCCCGCCTTGGTGTAGTTCACGACCGGCGCGCCGAACAGGAAGGAGTTCGGGATGGTGGTGTATCTGCCAGATTGGTCCAACAGCACGACCTTGGTCAGCGTCATGTCCCTCACCCTCGCCGGCCTGATCGTGCCTCCGGTCACCTCCACCCAATCCTCCAGCTGAACGCGACGGTCCAACGCCAGGAGCACCCCCGCGACGAAATTCGATATCAGCTGCTGCGACGCGAACGCAAGCGCGATGCCGACCACGCCGATCGAGGCGGCGATCGCCGTCAGGTTGAGCCCGATGACGTTGATGAGCGCGATGTAGACGCCGAAACCGAGGATAACGTACTCGACGACGCGCGCGAAAAGCTTCGACTGCCTTCTGCCCGCCCAATCGTCCGCCGCCCTCCTGATCAGCAGGTACACCGTCCTGGCCAGTATCGCGCTCGCGACGATCGTCAGCACGAAGAGGATCCACGACTCCAGCGTGACGTCTAGGAAGGTGATCTCGCCCGCCATCGAAGGTGATGAAGCAGGCAGAGGACGTTAATGCTAGCGGAAGCCCACCAAATACGCGTGACGCGAGTACGCCGGCTGAACGTTCAATCGGGCAAGAAGAACTAGACGATAATTAGGGGGTTTGGAAGTCGTTTACGAGCGCAGAACGATCTCGATGTTGACGCCATCGGGGACCTGTATGCGCATGAGCTGCCTGAGCGCCCTCTCGTCCGCGTCCAGGTCGATGAGCCGCTTGTGTATGCGCATCTCCCAGCGGTCCCAGGTCTCGGAGCCCTCGCCGTCGGGGCTCTTCCTCACCGGCACCTTGAGGTGCTTCGTCGGCAGGGGGATCGGGCCGCGAATGGCCACTCCGGTCCTCTGCGAGATCGCCTTGATCTGGCCGCAGACACTGTCGACCTTCATCGGGTCCGTGCCGCTCAGTGAAATCCTTGCTCTCTGTGCCATGTCGGTGCCTCAAAAATGAAGAGATAAGGAAGGGGTTTAGGTAATTTCCCGTCTCTCGACGTCGATGCACATTCCTGCCGCGACGGTCGCTCCCATGTCGCGGATGGCGAATCGGCCGAGCTGGGGGAAGTCCTTCGCCTTCTCGATCACCAGGGGCTTGGTCGGCTGGATCTTGACGATCGCCGCGTCGCCCGCCTTGATGAACTGGGGGTTCTCCTCCTTGACCGCGCCCGTCTTCGGGTCCAGCTTCTTCTGGAGCTCGACGAACGTGCACGCGACCTGAGCGGTGTGGCAGTGGAACACCGGGGTGTATCCGACGGTGATCACCGAGGGGTGGTTCAGGACGAAGATCTGCGCCGTGAACGTCTTCGCGACCATCGGCGGGCTGTCCATCGGACCGGCCACGTCGCCGCGCTTGATGTCGTTCTTGGCGATGCCGCGGACGTTGAAGCCGACGTTGTCGCCGGGGAGCGCCTGGGGCATCGACTCGTGGTGCATCTCGATGCTCTTCACTTCGCCGACCTTGTTGGACGGCATGAAGATGACCTTCATGTCCGGCTTCAGGATGCCGCACTCAACACGTCCGACCGGAACGGTTCCGATGCCGGTGATGGTGTAGACGTCCTGGATCGGGAGCCTGAGCGGGAGGTTGGTGGCCTGGGCCGGCACCTCGAGCTTGTCGAGCGCCTGCAGCAGTGTCGGGCCCTTGTACCAGGGCATGTTCGGCGAGGGCTTCGTCGCGTTGTCGCCCTTATAGGCGGAGAGCGCCACGAACTGCACCTTGTCGAGCTTGTATCCGACGCCGCCGAGCAGCTTGCCGACCTCTTCCTTGACCTCGTTGAAGCGCTTCTCGTCGTAGGCCGGCTTGGTCGCGTCCATCTTGTTGATGGCGACGATCAGCTGGTTGACGCCGAGCACCTTCGCCAGGAAGACGTGCTCCTTGGTCTGGGCCTGCGGGCCCTCGATGGCAGAGACGACCAGGACGGCCGCGTCGGCCTGCGAGGTACCAGTGATCATGTTCTTTACGAAGTCCCTGTGGCCAGGGGCGTCGATGATGGTGAAGTAGTACTTGTCGCTGTTGAACTTCTTGTGGGACACGTCGATGGTCACACCGCGCTCCCGCTCTTCCTTCAAGGAGTCCATGACCCAAGCGAACTCGAAGGTCGCCTTGCCCTTCTCCTCGGCCATCTTTCGGTACTTCTCGATCAGGTACGGTTCGATGTGGCCAGTGTCACTGAGCATGCGACCGACTGCGGTCGACTTGCCGTGATCGACGTGACCAATGAACACCAAGTTCAAGTGAGGTTTCTCTGCCATATTCCAGCCTCCGTTTCTTTGATTTGTCTCTCCATACTATATTTCGTATTTAACGCTTTTTCCATTCCCTAGCCCGAATAGTAGGCGGCATCGTAGGGCTCTGGATTGAGTCCCTTGCGCTTGCGGATTTCGCCCACGACCTCGGCTTGAATTTCAGCGGGCACGCGCACGAACCCGGCGTTCTCGGTGGACCATAGGGCCCGTCCCTGAGTAGCGCCTCTTATCGCGCTCGCGAACCCGAACATCTCTGCGATCGGGGCGCGCGCGATCACGACCGCCGCCTCGCCCTCCTGCGTCATGTCCTCGATGGTGCCGCGCCTGGACTGCACCTCGCGCACGGCGTCGCCCATCAGGTCCTGCGGGACGTTGATGTAGACCTTGGTGATCGGCTCCATGAGCACGCGGTTCGCCAGGCACATCGCGCCGTAGATGCCGGACCGCATTGCGGGGATGACCTGCGCCGGGCCGCGGTGCACTCCGTCCTCGTGCAGCTTGGCATCGACCAAACGGATCTTCAGGCCCATGCACTTCTCCTGTGCGAGAGGGCCGATGTTCATCGCCTCGTCAAAGGCCTGCTTGCACAATTCCATCGTCTCATTGAGGTACTGGATACCCTTGGTGGCGTCGATGAGGACGTCGGTGTCGTGGAACGCCACGATGCCCTTCGCCTCCTCGCGGTCCATGCCCAGGTCCTGCAGCTGCTTCGCCAGCGCCTTCGGGTCCTTGATCTTACCTTCGGTCTTGATGTCGCCCGCCTTGATGGCGTCGTAGACCGCCTGCTCCAGCGGGAGCACCTCGACGTAGAACTTGTTGTGCTTGTTGGGGGACTTGCCTTCGAACGGGCCGCCCTTTCCCGCCACGCACTCGCGGTACACCACGATCGGCGGCGAGGTCTTGATCTCGACCTTGTGCTCGTTGACGATGCGGTAGTTGGTGATCTCGAGGTGCAGCTCGCCCATTCCAGAGAGCAGGTTCTCGCCCGTTTCCTGGTTGATCTGCACGTTGAGCGACGGGTCCGCCTTCGCGACCGTCCTCAGGACCTCGACCAGCTTCGGCAGGTCCTTCATGTGCTTCGCTTCGATGGCGACCGTGACCACTGGCTCGGTGTAGTGCGTGATCTTCTCGAACGCCTCGAAGTCCTTCACGGACGAGACAGTCGAGCCGGCCATGGCATCCTTCAGACCGGAGACGGCGACGATGTTCCCGGCGTCCATCTCTTCCACGGGGATGCGGTCAGCGCCGACCGCCAGCGCGACGATCATTACCCTGTTCGGGTTGCCGACGCCGGAGATGTTCATCTCCATGCCCTTGGTGAGCTTGCCTGAGAACAGCCTTCCGACCGCGACCTCGCCCGCGTGCGGGTCCATGATGATCTTCGTGACCATGAACATCGTCGGACCGGTGCGGTCGCAGTTCATCATCGCCTTCCCGAGCTCGCTCTCCAGATCGCCCTTCCAGATGACAGGGATACGGATCTTCTGCGCTTCGTAGGGGTTCGGGACGTGCTTGATCGCCATGTCCAGGAGCACCTCGTGCACCGGGGACTTCTTGGCGAGCGTCTTCTGGTCGTTGTTCTTGCAGTACTCGTACACGTCCTTCATGCTCGTTTGCGACTTCTTCATGTACGGAGCGGACACGGCCCAGTTGTTGAACGCGGAGCCGAGCGCCACGGTGCCGTCCTGCACGCTGACCTGCCACTCCTTGTTGAGCGGGGCCGGTAGCTGCTGCATGATGCGGCGGTTGACCTCGGTGATGATCTGCACGAAGCGCTGCTGCATCTGTTCTGGGGTCACCTTCAGCTCGTTGATCAGTCGGTCGACCTTGTTGATGAACAGCACCGGCCGAACGCGCTCCTTCAGCGCCTGCCTGATGACCGTCTCGGTCTGAGGCATGATGCCCTCGACCGCGCAGACGAGGATGATGACGCCGTCGAGAGCGCGCATCGCCCTGGTGACGTCTCCCCCGAAGTCCACGTGGCCCGGGGTATCGATGAGGTTGATGAGGTACTCGGTGCCCTCGTACTTGTGCACCATCGAAGCGTTCGCCGCGTTGATGGTGATGCCGCGCGCCTGCTCTTGCTCGTCGTAGTCGAGCATGAGCTGCTTCCCCGCCAGGTCCTCGGACATCATGCCCGCGCCGGCGATGAGGTTGTCTGAAAGGGTTGTCTTGCCGTGATCGATATGCGCCGCAGTCCCGATGTTCCTGATCCGCTTGGGATCGATCATGATGGACTGGGCTTTCTTGATGTTGTCCTCTTTACGTCCCATACTACCACCTGCTGATGAACCTCAGATGATGCGCTTACCTCGCCGAGGCGGCGACCCTCTCGACCTCTTCCTTCTTCGCGACGGAGAAGGAGTTCATGTCGTTCTTCGAGGCGAGGATCAACTCGTCCGCCAGGCAGTCCTGGATCGGCTTGGTGTTCTTGAAGCTTGACTGGATGGCGCCCTTCGTGATGTTGCGCAGGGCGATATCCAAGCGCCTGGAGGGCGCGACATCCACTGCCTTCGGTACGGAGATGCCACCGAACTGCAGGCGGGTGATCTCTTCCCTGGGGGCGGCGTTCTCGAGCGCCTCGACCAGGACCTGCACGGGGTTCTTCTTCGTCTTCTCGGCGACGATGTCGAAGGCCTTCTGCGTGGTGCGGTAGGCCTTCATCTTCTTGCCGGTGAAGACCTCGGTGCGCATCATGTTGTTGATGAGCCTCTCCACGATGTTCAAGCGCGCCTTCCCGAACCAGCGGTTGGCGTGCCGGCCGTCCGAGTGCGGGACGCCCGTCATCTTCAGGTTGATGTACTTGGCCAGGCCGCCGTCTTTCATGACGACGTCGCCGAAACTGTACTTGCCGAACAGAAGGACCTCATTTGCCGGGGTTGATGCTTGTTCGTCTGCCATTTCCTTCACCTCACCGGCTTCTCCTTCCTTCCGCGTACAAGCTCGTTGAGCGAGACGCTGTTGACCTTGATGACCTTGTAACGCACACCGGGGATATCGCCGTAGGAACGACCGAGCCTCCCGCCGATGCCCTCCACGAGGACCTCGTCGTGCTCGTCGATGAAGTTGATGGCGCCGTCACCGACCGCGAAGGCGGTGATCTGGCGACCGTTCTTGATGAGTTGGATCTTGACGCACTTCCTGATGGCGGAGTTGGGCTGCTTGGCCTCGATGCCCACCTTCTCCAAAACGATCCCGCGCGCCTGGGCTGCGCCCTCGAGCGGGTCGGATTTCTCCTTTAGGTGCAGCATCCTTCGCTTGTAAGTGCTGTCACTCCATCGGGACTTCTGCCGATCCTTCTTTAGCTTTCTGGCAGTGTAAAGACCTTTAGCCATTATCGTTCACCCTGATTGGGAAGCAACGCCCTATTACGCTAGTCGTATTTAAGCGTTGAGGGTTTCTCGGGCCGCTTCAGCACGCGACTTATCGACCTCGGGTATAAAAACGTGTCGCAGGCTAGCCAGATGCTCACTTTCTTGCATTTCGAACCTTGACTCGTTTGCTCGCAGATTTGAGGCTAGTTCTGAGGGGCAAAAAGTGGAGATTCGCAACCTCATAATTCGATGCCTTGCGATTCTCGTAGAAGGCCTTGAGCGACGCACGATATCGCTACGTCTGACGTTTGGCGGACACTTTTTATATCCGCTGACCAGTATCGTTGTCGGGATGGGACGAGCGATGGGGGCGAAGGACCACGTCGGCCAGATCGAAGCAGCAGAGAACACGATTCAATACATTCTGGCGATCGTAGCACCGGCCCTCATGGCGCTCATGCTCTATTCGTTCGTTCTTTTCAATTCACTGTTCACCGCCTTGCTGGCCCTCACCGCCATGGTCGCCGTGCTCGCGCTGATCCCTGCGTGGAAGATGCACCGGCTGCACTTCGCCACCTGGGCCAAGAACACCCTGCCGAAGAAGATGATCACGAGCGCGATCGGTATGATCTACATTTCCGTCGCGGCGGTGTTCGCGGTCTCGATGCTCTCGATCTACGAGGGATTCAATCCAGAGAAGCCGGCGACATTCGCGATCGCTGGTGGGATGCTCATCGGTCTCCTAGGCATCATGACATACAGCGACCGGAACAAGGCCCGCTTCGAGTCGTCGGAGAAGAGGTTCTTCGAGAGCGCGCCCGAGACGATGGTCGCCCGCTTGACGGACGAGCTGTCGAAGAACGGTCACGATCACAAGAAGGTCGAAGTGAAGAATGGGATGCATGTCGAGCTGCCGAGTGGGCTCAAGGTCAGGATCCTACGCCTGGGCAAAGCGAACTCCGAAGTCCTCGTCGAGAACATCCAGGAAACCAACAAGGATTCGCTCGCACTCGTGAAGCGCTTCCTCGAGCCCGCCTAGGCCTTGCCCTTCGACTCGCCCTTGGCCACTCCGCTCGCGATCACGTGCGCCACGCGTAGCACCTCGGGCAGCGCCCCTCGCACGACGCTCTCCTTGATGATAGTGTCGGCATCCTCGAGCGATATCCCTTCCACGGAGACGTGGAGAGGAAGGTGTCCGGTCTCTACCGCGTGCAGTGCCCGACCAGCGATAAGCGAGTAACGCCGCTCCCAGTCGGCGAAGTGCTTCTGCAACGCCCTTCTGATCGCTTCCATGTCAGGAGCGTCGCGAGTGACGGTCGCCACCGGCAATCCAGTGGACCGGTGCAGTTTCGCGATATCGACGACATTGAAGCCCCCGAGGGCCACGCCGTCGATCATGATCATCTTGATTTGCTCGCGGAAGCGAGAGCGTTCTACGGCTCCCTCAAGGACCTCCGTCGCGTCGTCGCCGTCGATTGCGCACTCGGTCCTTATCACGCCTTCAACGTACCCTGGCAGGCGCATCACCACGCCGATGACGATGACCTTCCCTTCGCGGAACAAGAACGGCGCGTCATCGAAACCGAGCACGCGCACGTGAGGCTTCAATCACATCAACCCTAGATGCCCAGTCACCTTGTCGATCTCCTCTTCCGGAGCGGGGCCGATGCCCAAGCACGTGGTGGTGTTCGGCGGGAGTTCCGTGTGCCCCGCGTCCACTATTAGCGCGGTCACCAGTCCAGCGTCCTCTGCGGCCACCTTGAGCTCGTGCAGTTCCCTGAGCCCCGGCACTTTCACGACCACCTTCTTCTGCCCCTCCGCGTACCATGACTCGAACCAAGCGGGCTTGCGCTTCTTGGAGACGAGCGAACAAGTGACGGCCGCGTGCGCGACCTGAGCCGCGAGCTTGCCTGGAGAGAGCTTGAGGTCCTTGCGGACCGCGATCACCATCTTGTACTCGAACTTCGCCGCTGGCACGAGACGCAGACAGGCCGGGGAAGGTTTAATCTTTGTCCCAACGTGAATTGGGACGTGCCAATAGCTGGTCGGTGAGAGGATGGAGTTCGAGGTGGAAGCGGAGAAGATCAAGGAGTATGTCGCGAGAACGAAGAAGTACGGCATGATCGTTCTCGTGCGCGGTCCGAACTACGAGACGAGAAAGGACGTCATGCCTGCCCACGCGACCTTCTGGATCAGGAGGAAGGAGGAGGGGGTCGTGCTCATCAACGGGCCTGTCCTCGGGGATGAGGACATCGTCGGCATCGGCATCTTCCGCTCCGATGACCTCGAAGAGATCAAGCGCCTCATGGAGATGGACCCCGGAGTGGTAACGGGCCGGTTCATTTACCGAGCGATGACCTTGGTGGGAGCGCCCGGAGACGTCCTTGTGTGATTGGCTGGCGGCCATGCGAGCCGATGCAAGTCTTAATAGCACTCGCCTCCTTCGGATGAGCGATGCTAGAGATCCTTGAGCGCGATGGGTACGCGCGGCTCTGCGAGTTCACGACCCCCAGCGGCGTGCTCGAGACGCCCGCTCTCCTTCCCGTCATCAACCCCAAGCTGATGACCGTTCCCCCTGCCGAGCTTCTCGAGAGGTTCGGGTTCAAGGGCATCATCACCAACTCCTACATCATACGCAAGGACGCGAGCCTGAGGGAGAGGGCGCTGAAGGAAGGCCTGCACGAGATGCTGCGCTTCCCCGGCACCATCATGACCGATTCCGGCACGTTCCAGTCGCACATGTACGGCGACGTCGAGGTGAGCAACGAGGAGATCGTCTCGTTCCAAAGGGATATCGGTTCGGACATCGGCACGGTCCTCGACATCTTCACTGAGCCGGACTGGGGCAAGGAGAGGACGAGGCAGGCGGTGGACGAGACGCTCGCTCGGACCGAGGTCGCCGCGCGGATCAAGGGCAAGATGCTGCTCGCGGGCGTGGTGCAGGGCTCGGTCTACCAGGACCTGAGGGAGGACTGTGCGCGTCGGCTCTCGCAGACGGCCGCTGACTTCTTCCCGATCGGCGGGGTCGTGCCCCTCATGGAGACCTATCGATTCGCGGACCTGGTCGATGTTATCATGGCCTCGAAGAAGGGGCTTTCGCCGGAACGGCCGGTCCACCTTTTCGGCGCCGGGCACCCAATGGTCTTCCCGCTCGCGATTCTGCTGGGATGCGATTTCTTCGACTCGTCCTCGTACGCGAAGTTCGCGCGCGACGACCGCATGATGATGCCGTCGGGGACGAAATCGCTCGCGGACATGAAGGGACTGGAGTGCGACTGCCCCTACTGCTCGCCGCACACCATCGAGTCCTTGCGCGAGCTGCCGGACGAGGAAAGGCTGAACGTTCTCGCGCGCCACAACCTGCACGTCTCCAAGCGGGAGATCGAGAGGGCGAAGACCGCGCTCCGCGAAGGCGACCTCTGGGAGCTGGTGGAGACGCGCTGCCGCGAGCATCCGGCGCTGCTCGACGCCCTGCGGAGGATCGGTAACTACAAGGAAACGCTCGAGCGATTCGAGCCGCTCAGCCGGAATGGGGCGATGTTCTACACCGGTCCCGAAACGCTCAACCGGCCATCGATGTTCAGATACGAGAAGAGGTATTTCGAGAGATATCAGCAGCCGCCGGGAAGGGTGTTGGTCGGGTTCGAGGAAGCGGATAAGCCATATTCCCGCGTGTACGAGAAGGAGATGACCGAAATCAGAACGCGGGGAGAAGCGCACTTCCTGGTCATGTCCGCCTTCGGACCGGTTCCGATGGAGCTCGACGAGATCTACCCGGTCGCCCAGTCCCTTTTCCCGCGCTCTCGGGACCTGGAGACGGAGGCGAGGATCAGGGACCTCATGGAGAGGTTCTCTCACTGTCAGGAGTATGGCATGTGCCTTCTGTACGACGGCAGGGAGACGATCGAGATGCTTTCCGCCCTCGCCGACAGACCCTCTGGAACAGACACCGACCTTGAAAGGGTGCAGGCGGTCTCGGACTATCAGTTCGGCAAGGGAGCGTCAGAGCTGCTGCTGAGCGGCAGGGTCGAGATCACCAAGTCCAAGAACACTGGCAAGATAAGGAACGTGCACGTGGACGGGGAGCACGTTCTCTCGATGCGCGCACCCGACGGCTTCTTTTCGTTGAAGCCTGCTGGAGCCGAGAAGCTGCGCAGAGGGTTCGCGCCCCCTCGCATGCGCGTGACGGTGCATCCCGACGCCGCCCCGTTCAATCGCGAAGGCAAGAACGTCTTCTGCGGTTTCATCCTGGGCGCTGATCCGGAGATCGTCCCGGGGGACGAGGTCCTGGTGGTGGATCCGGAAGACAACTTGGTGGCGGTCGGGCGCGCGCTGCTCGTCCGCGATGAGATGCTCGCGATGAAGAAGGGGCTAGCCGTCAAGGTCCGAGACGGGATCAAGCTCTGAAGGCTCGATAAGAACCTGATCAGCGACCCGCAGGCAGGCGAGGAGGTCCTCGAGGGTGTGGAGCATCGACGCCGTCGATGAAGCCGAAGCCTTGAGCCTCAGGACCGTGCCGTCAACCTCCGCGTCCACGAACCTGCCGTTGTCGAGGGCCGTGGACCGGTACACGCCCTTCGCCCTTTCCTCGTCGCCCAGATCGATCTCGATCACGCACTCGACGGCCACACGGCCAAGAGGGAACGCGAGGCAATAACGTTGCCGCTTGCGTCAAGGTTTTAACATACAAGCTACAATCTTGACGCAAAGCTGGGGGATCTCAGGATGGAGCTCGTGGAGACGATCGAGAAGAGGTCAAGCGTACGTTCGTTCAGCAACGACCCGGTGCCGGACGAGGTCGTGAACGAGATGCTCAGGCTGGCACAGCTCGCTCCGTCAGCGGGCAACCTCCAGGCGCGGGATTTCGTGGTGGTCCGCGACCCTTCGATGAAGGCCGCGCTCGCGACGTCGGCGTTCGGCCAGGAGTTTCTTTCTGAGGCTCCCGTCTGCGTGGTGTTCTGCGCGAACCTCACGCGCATCCGCAACTACGGGGCGCGAGGGACTTCCCTCTACTGCATCCAGGACACCGCAGCCGCGGTCGAGAACGCGCTCCTCTTTCTGACCGCATCGGGGTACGCGAGCTGCTGGGTCGGCGCCTTCGGAGAGAAGGAGGTGGCGAAGATCCTCGGTCTGCCCGACGACGTGCGGCCAATGGCGATCCTTCCCATCG
>DATJOX010000033.1:0-43066 GCA_035506675.1 Methanomassiliicoccales archaeon | reverse complement strand
GGGTCCTATCATGGAGGGCCAGAAGAGAGCGTGATCGAGGCGGCTTCATGTCCATTCGCTGGAGATTCAGGGATCGTGGGCCGCCAATTCGAGGCTTTCGCCAATGGCATCTGTTCCGCGATCGACGACCGATTCGTCGTCACACTGGAGCAGGGCATGTGCATGGGCGACGGGAGCTGCCGCTATCGGATTGCTCTTCGTTAGGTCTTGAGAATGAAAGCTTCTCGTGGCTTGGCCTGGAAATGTGACGAGGACGTGTGAGAATGTCCAAACGAACAACGGAGTCGAATGTAGCAAGAATTATGCTCTGAGGCACCAGCTATCCCCCGGTGGGCATGGAAAGGTCACTGGATTCCTTGCGGGAAGCCGTGAGAGGCTCCGCGATCGAATTGTTCTGGGAGTGGTGGCTCGCTTCAACGCAGGCACTTGTCGACATGGCGGGCTCCGAAGATGCAATCAAGGCTTTGCGTCCATACTATATGAACGCGAACACTTCGGCGATGAGCCAGCTGAGCAGCCGTTTTGAGAATATTGCCGGTCGCCCTGACTATATGCCTTGGATAATCGTGCTCACAACGGAGGCCTACCTGGGAGGTAGGACTGACGTATGGTTCGACGAGGAATGCCTTGTAAGGGAAGTCCACGGCTGCCGTTTGAACGGCGAATGCCCCGAGCTCTGCCATATGGTCTGCAGAGAGCTCACGGAGAACGCGCTCAGGCAGTCACAGATCCAAGCGTACCTGGATATTGAGAAGGGACAGTTCAAAGGCGACGATTCATGCCGCAGCGTGACTTGGTTCGAAAGCGTGCATCAGACCTATGATCTGCGCAAGATGCAGAAGCCGGAGGGGGTAGACGTTCCGCGAGATCTGTTCGACAGTCTGCGGCTGCAATACGTCAGTGAATCATGGGTCTTCACGACTCGCGCCTTCATGGATCAGAACGCGAAGGTGGCGAACGAGGCTTTGCGTTCATACATGAGGCATTCCGGCTTGTCCTATGGGATAAGATTGGTTGAGCGATTCCCTCACGAACCGAGAGACCGGGCATTTTTGGAAACTGTGATGCAGACGATCGGGGAGTGTCATGGAAGGAATCAGAAGTGCTCGCCGGCGGAGGATCTTGACGAAGGAGAGGTCACGGAATGCCCATTCGCGCAAGCGCCGGAAGCGATTTGTCTCCAGTACGAAGCCTTCTTCAACGGTATGTGCGAAGCAATCAACCCCTCCTACGAGTTTGTTTATCAAGAAAAGATGACCAGAGGCGACTCTGCATGCCGCTGGGTGGTGCAAAGGAGGGCAAATCGAATGGCATCGAGCGAGACGAGCGGCGATAGCGGTCTCAAGGCACTGACCCTGAAGTACGTCAACGGAGAAATCACAAAGGCCGAGTTCAGCGAGATGAAGAAGACCCTGGGGGTGTAGTGACCAATAGAGCATCTATTCAAACATCATTCTTCACCAATTTCTGGCACATCGGAGTCAAGAGCCCCCAATCTGTGTACAAATGGGACAACAATATCCTTTTCGTCGCTAAGAATTATATACCGCATACGGGAATGAATCCCTAAGATTCCATGAGGTGTGGGGCGTGGACAGACAGAAGATTCTGTACATAAGTGGATGCATCGGACTAGGACATGTGACCAGAGATCTCTCGATCGCGAGAGAACTTCAGGGTATGAACGAGAATGTCGACATAATCTGGCTGGCCGACCCGCCGGCATACGAATATCTCAAGGATAAGGGCGAGGCGGTTCTCTCTGACATGACCAGGGTGAGCCGGGGGGCAACCGATCTCTGTGATGCCCATGCCGACGACTACAAGTTCAACCTCTACCCCTGGTGGATGGAGTGGTACAAGACCTTCCCTGAAAGGTCCAAGATACAGAACGAAGTGGCGCAAAGGGAGAAGGTCGACCTGATCGTCGGCGACGAGACCTACGACCTCTTCATCGACTACCTTCAGCACCCAAAGAACAAGAAGATCCCGTTTCTGCTGATGCTGGACTTCGTCGGAGGGCACCTGAATGACGGTGTGCCCAAGAAGAAGCTGCCTTTGTGGTTCTACAACCGCTGGAACTACCAGTATTTGAAGAAGTCATTCGGCAAGGAGGGGACGATCTTCATCGGGGACGACGAGGACGTGGTAAATGAGTCCCTCGGACTGCTGTTGCCGAACCGGCGCGAGGTGGTCAAGAAGTACGCGACCAGCGTCGGCTACTCGCTCAACTTCGATCCTTCCAAAATCGGGAGCAAGGACGAGGTCCGCAAGAAGCTCGGGCTCGGGCCGGAGCCGCTTGTGGTGGTCACGATAGGTGGCACTGCCGCGTGCGCGCCCCTGCTGACGAAGGCGGCCGAAGCCTATCCGATAATGAAGAAGTCCGTGCCTGACCTGAAGATGATCATCGTCGCGGGACCGAGAGTCTCGCCCGACTGTGTGAAACCCGCCGATGGCCTGGATTTGAGGGGGCTTGTCCCCGACCTCTATCAGCATCTTGCGGCGGCGGACCTTGTGATTTCTGCCGGTGGAGGCACGACCACCCTCGAGCTCCAAGCGCTAAACAAGCCGTTCATCTACTTCCCGCTGGAGGAGCACTTCGAACAACAAACTGACGTGGCATATCACCTCGGACGTGACAATGTGGGAGTGAAAATGTCCTACTCGCAGACGAGCGCTCAGAAGCTTGCGGAGGTGGCGCTGCAAAACCTTGGAAAGGCGGTCAAGTATCCACCCCTCCCGCTGGGCGGAGCGAAGAAGGCCGCTCAGCACATCGATGGCCTGTTGAAGAAGATAAAGGCGGGACAGCTGAAGGCGAGTACCTGGGAGGGTTGAATGGCCGCATTCCCCAGCGACATCGTGCTCAAGAAGATCAACACAAGCGAGCGCGCCGCAGGTGACTAGAATGAGCAAGAAAACGAACAGCAAGGAATCCGCGAGGAAACGGACGAAGGCCCGCCTGGAACTCATCAAAAGTGGGACGCGCGGAGCGCTTCATTACCTAAGCAGTTTCCCTGTGAATGGCCAATCGTTCAAGTACCCGAAACTGGACACGATCGATGTCGCGGGATACCGCCGTGTGCTGATCCTCTCACCCCACCCGGATGACGATGTGATCGGATGTGGTGGAGTCATCGGACTTTGCGCGGAAAGAGGCGTGAAGGTGAAGGTCGTCTATCTCACGGACGGCAGACACGGCAACAGCAACATCCCAATGGATGAACTGATTCGCATGCGCAGAGCGGAGGCGAAATCGGCTCTTGGGGTGTTCGGCTATGACGACACCGTTTTCCTCAACCTGCCCGACATGGGGCTCGAATGCACCGAGGAGAATGTCCGAACGGTGCTAGACATCGTCAAGAGCTTCAAGCCTGACGCTGTGTTCGCCCCCACCTTCTATGAGATGGTGCCTGATCACATCAACACCGCTCGAATCGCTGCGAACGTCGCGTTGCGCACTCGCAGGGAGATCGATTGGTATGGCTACGAGGTTTGGTGCCCGACGCTGTTCAACCCCGCCCACCACATCGTCCTGGTTGACGTCGGAGCGATGATGGACAAGAAGATCGCAGCGATCAACAAGCACCGATCGCAGACTGACGTTTGCGACTACGCACCCAAGATCGCAGGGCTCAATGCCTACCGGTCCATGCTAGCAGTCAAGGGGATCAACTACTGCGAGTCGTTCATCAAGTTCAACAGGAAGGAGTTCGTGGATCACGCCTGGACGTGCGGCGCATTCGAGAAGACTTGAATCTTTGGGCACGCGACGATCGGATCGAGCGAAAGCTTCCGAAATAGCCTAGCTCGAAGCGCTCGTTCGCGTTCAAATCGGCCCACTATTTGATGGCATCTTGAGCCGCTCGACCGCCCGTCGGAAGGAGCCCTCGGTGACGTTTGGGTGGCATTCGAGCCTCTTGACGCTCAGTCCAAACAGACCCGCGAACTCGTTGACCTCGCGTTCATAGGCGGCCCGGTCCCCCAACCCTGTATCCAGCATGGTGACCTTCGAATATCCCATGCACGAGAATACCATCTTCGCCTCCTCGACATCATTCGGGTCCCGCAGCAGTTGGGTCTCGTGCATGTAGTCCCTCCATTTGTGCGCCCACATCGTGTTCAGAGGATACTCGCCGTGCTCCTCTCGCAGATAGTGGTAGTATTCTTCGGTGCCTCCGAGAGTGGCCCCGATACAATCGTCCACGATCTTGTCCTTGCAGTCCCGCAAGATCGTCACGGGCACCCTCAGTCCAGACACCAGTCGGTCGATCTCGCGGAATGCGTTGCCGCATAGGCCATAGAACACGACAATCGACTCGCAGAGTCCACCGAGTTCCAAGAGCTTGAACATCACTTTCTCTCTGAGCTCCGCCGGCGCTTGATGCAGGGCTATGGGCATCACCATGAGCAGGGCGGTTGGCCTCTCTGAAGGGACATTGCTCCACATCTCCCCCTCGCCACTCTTCATCACCTTCTTGTCAGGCGCTAGCTTGCGCAGCTTCTCATAGGCATCTTCGGATTCCTTGGACTCGACAACCACGACCGCCTTCAGTCTCTCCTCGAGCGCGATCACGTGCACCATTTCATCCGTCAGGACCTCGCATCCGACAATCCCAAGGACCCCCTCGGAGCGCGATGCGGATGGCACACTCATCCCTCCGGAACCTTTGCGCCAAACCGTCGCGTCGATTCGACAAAAGACCTCAGGTTCTCCAGCGGAGTTTCGAGGGCGAGACCGCAGCCCGGCGATGTGGCATCGACTCCCGCCTCCAGGCAGGCCCGGGTTTCGCTTTCGACCTCAAAGGGCGCGCCGCGCAGCATCGCTCCCGCAGGATTGAGGTTCCCTATGACGGCGCTTTTCCCGGCCAGCAACTTCTTGGCCTGTCGAACATCGACCTCGTGATCGATGCTGATCCCGCAGGCCCCGGTCTCCGCCATCAACGCCAAATTCGAAGTCGCGTTCCCGCAAATGTGCAATATGACCGGGATCCCAAGCCTCTCCAATTCCTGGCAGGTGCGTCGGTGGAAGGGGAGCGCGAACTCCCGATATTGCTCCGTCGTGAGGAAGTCGCCCGAGGCGTACGGGTCGATGAGGGTGATGACGTCGGCGCCTGCTTCCACCGCCGCGGTCGCGTAATCGATCGCCCATTTCCTCGCCTTGTGAAGCGTCGCCTTCATTAGGACCGGGTCGAGGTCTATGAGCCGGTCTGCCTCTTGCTGCCCGAGAAGCTCGAAGGCGAGAGTGTGCGGAGCGGCGATCCCACATATGATGGGCAGATGGGGCGCACCGATCTTGATACGATGAATGGCATCGAGCACCACCGGCACCATTCCGTCTTTGCGCGGGTCTGGAACATCCACTTCCTCGAATCCTTCTCGTCCCAGCAGCCTGCGCTCCAGTACTTGCGGCTGACGCAGGAGCCTCCGGTCCTTCGTCGGCACTCCAAACGCAGACGCATCGACCGAAGTCTCGAACGGGACGCGCACGCTCTCGAGACCCGCGTATCGATTAGCGGCGAGCGCCAGAATAGCCATCTTCTCAGGATCGTGATGAGCGTCTGGCCAGAAGGAACCAGAGGCTTTCATGAGGGATATCGTGGCAGTCTGCATCGGGCAGACGCACGGTGCGCGGTCCACCTTCTCCAGGCTCAGGATAGCAAGCAATCTCTGCCTTTCATTAAGCAGCACCATCCACAACTCCCCGTGGTGATATGCGCCTGGGGATGATTTTGATTTCGCAATCGCAGAGAAAACTAATACCGCCCATCGACATTCGAATTCCACGGTGGGACGAAGTGGGAATAGCTCGGTGCGACAATCGTCGTAAGGGCGCGATCGGAACAAGGGTCATCGAGTCTTTGATGAACGGGGCGATTCAGGCTCTGGTGGATGCGGTTGGCTGGGATGAGGCGTTCCGGAGGCTCCAGCCGTATTTCGAGATGAACGGGCGATGGTGCCTGAAGAACTTCCCTCTCTTCGCGGGAACGTCCATGGCTGGAGAGGTGGGCACCGTGAAGCTTGTCGCCTTCAGCCTGGACATGGCGTACCGAGGCTCCCGCACAATCTCGACCACCGCCGAGGGGGCCTCGATAGTGCAGCGAGGCTGCGAGACCTGCGGAGAATTCACCAATCTCTGTGAGTGGTTCTGCCGCCGCGAATTCGCGACGATGGTCAGGGAGAATGACAGTGGTCTAGCCATCAAACAAATCGTCTCAATGGATTGCGGCGATAATTTCTGCGCCTGGACGATCGGTCGCACTGCAAATGAAGGGCCGATTGCCATTCCAGGAGATACCCCCACCAACTACCTGGATGACGAGCGCGCAGACTACTTGTGCCGCGCCGGATGCGCGGAACACTGGGCAAACGCCACCAACGCCCTTTTGTCACTCCTCGGCGACCAGAGGAGCAGGGCTCTGCTGGAAAGACATGGAAGGGCGAACGGGGAAGGGTATGGGGTTTACATACTCCGCGACCCGAGCGTAGAGAGGGGCCCGGAGCTGCTTCGCTCCGCGATCGACAAGGTCGATGCCGAGCTCGGCGTCTCAGCCAAATGGGTGACGCGCGATGGGAGATTTGAAAGAACGATCACCGAGTGCCCGCTGGCGAATACCCCTGACGTCTGCTCTCAGGTGGAGACCTTCTGGAAGGGAGCCTGCGACGTGCTCGCCCCGGGATGGGACGTAGACTACGCTTGTCGTAGGAGTCAAGGAGAGGGGACGTGCCGTTTCGTGGTTTCGAAGAGAGAGCAATTGGATGTGCTGAGCTCCCAATTGTGACTTGAAATCGAAGCGTTTATCGCTTCAGAGGCAAGTCCACCTTCGGGGATTTGGACGAAGGTCCTTTACAACAGTGGCTCTTTGGGAATCGGACACGTGACCAGGGATCTGGCGATAGTCAAGGCGTTCAGGGAACTCATGCCGGAAGTGGAGGTGGTCTGGCTCGCCTCTGAGCCCGCAGCCACAGTTCTCAGAGCGGCGGGTGAGAGGCTTCTGCCGGAGTCGGGAGCCTACGGGGACGACACCGCGGACGTGGAAAGGGTTGCGAAAGGATTCAAGGTGAACCTGACCGACCACATGATGGCGGGAGGAAGGGCCTGGCCAAAACAATTCGTTCGGTTCATGGAAATCGTGAAGCGCGAGAAGCCTGACCTGATCGTCGCGGATGAAGCGGCCGAGGTCAACGTCGGCTCAGCAGAAGGGACGCTTGGCCCGCAGTTGCCCCCCACGATCATGATCTTTGACTTCATGAAGATCTACGCCACGACCAAGAATCCAAAAGACCTGCTCACGGCATGGATGATCAACCGGTACTATCACAAAGCCTACAAACGAAAGCAGGAGGAATGGGAGAGGAAGCACGTTGCGGTGTTCCTCGGCTATCCGGAGGACATACCGGACGAGAAGCTCGGCCTGTTCCTGATGAACGCACGCGAAGGCGCGAAGAAGGGATTCGTGTTCGTTGGTGACATCGTGAGGTTCGATCCCAGCGCACTCGCGGACCAAGCGGAGATGAAGCGGTCGCTAGGCTACGGAAGCGAGCCACTCATTGTCTGTTCGGTTGGAGGCACGAACGTTGGAAGGCCACTGCTCGAGCTTTGCGCAAAGGCGTTCCCAATTCTGAGATCCAAGATACCGAATGCAAGAATGGTTCTGGTGACGGGGCCACGCATCGACCCTGGATCGATCGCAGCTTCGGAAGGCGTCGAGGTCAAAGGATACGTACCGGATGTCTACAAGCACTTCGCCGCCGCGGATCTAGCGATCGTTCAGGGAGGAGGGACCACCGGACTCGAGCTTGCTGCCCTCGATCGCCCTTTCCTCTACTTCCCCCTCATAGAGCATTTTGAGCAGAGCATCACGGTAGCGAGCAAACTCGAACATCTGGGAGCGGGCGTCCGAATGGACTTCGCAAGAACGACCCCTGACATCCTGGCCAATGCCATCAAGGAGAACCTGGGCAGGAAGGTGGAGTACACACCCCCGAAGAAGGGTGGGGACAAACGCCTGGCGGAGATGATGCGATACATGCTGCAGAACCACGTCGCCCCGCCCCGGGTCTGAAATGGATATGCGGTCACGGGATTTCGATTGAGCCTACGATCCTAAGCTTGCCGCCCTCGAGATGCATAAGGACGCCTCTCGCCCCAGGAGGACAGACGACGCCTTTGTCCAGCGAGAGCTCGAGGACCGGCTTTCGCCAGTTGTCGCCGTTCTCAACCGATATCACGCGCGCCGCGATGAACTGCATCCAGTGACCTAGATGGACCACCATGCCTTCCCTTATCGCAGATGGCCAATACTTCACGAGCTCCGCTCTTCCCTTCACACTTTGGTGCGCTGTTACATCGGCTTGGTTGGTCAGCACGAAGCCCCGGTCGAGCTCCTCAGCATCGATGCCCTTGAGCGCATAGCCGACGCGGTCGCCTCGACTCGCGATCTCGAAATCGTCATCGTGTTTCTGGATGGAGCGCACCTGCGCTTCCTTGGCCAGTGGCAACGCCCTGACAACGTCATGGCGATGCACGGTTCCCCGCGCCACGAATCCGAGCACCACCGTGCCGACCCCTTTGACGTTGAAATGATGGTCGATCGGCGTGCTCCCCTCGTTCCCTTGGTCCGGTGGGATCGATTGCTTCCCTGCCTCGTCCAGTAATGTCTCCCTGAGACTCAACAAGTCGTCCTCGACGACGGCGTATCGCTCGGCGACCGTGCCTTTGATCAAGGGTGCAATCTGGTCGACCGTGATGAAGTTGCGCAGCAGTATGTATCCACGTTCTCTCCGTAGCACGTCGAGCATCAGGAGCGACTCGCCGAACTGCGCGTCGATCTTCTCGACCACCAGGAGGGCGGCATCCGCCATCGCGCAGGCGTAGTAGAGAGGAGCGAGCCTTTCCGGATACTTCGTCGCCTCAATGAAGCTCACCGTGTCCTGGCCGCGCTTCACATCATACAGAGTGATGTCGCTCGAGGTGCCTTTCTTCCCGAGGTCCTTCGCAAGACCGACCGGCCCGAGCACCGCCACGCTAAGATTAGGCATCGCCCTCAGAACGCCCCGCGGTTCTTAATCCTTGTCAATCGAGCTATGCCCGCTCTAGAACGGCGTGGCTATCTCCCGAAAGTCGCCATCGTCTCCCCGTATTGCACGATGTGGCCGTCCATTGCGCCTTCCAGGTCACGCTTCTCGGAACCTGGGCGAAGGTCGAGGTCGGAGTCGAGCACGTAGACCTTCAGGTAGTAGCGGTGCGGCCTTCCTCGCGGAGGGCATGGGCCCATATATCCGACCTTCCGCGCTGAGTTTCGCCCCTGCACCGCCTTGATCGGGATTTCGATCCTATCGCCTTTCGGAATCCCTTCCGGAACGTTCGTGAGAATGTCCATTCCCCAGATCACCCAGTGAACGTAGATCCCGGACGGGGCGTCGGGATCGTCCATGACCATCGCCATGCTCCTGCCCTTTGCCCCTTCAACGGTGACAGATGGCGAGATGTCCTCCCCCATGCAAGTGAACTTCGTTGGAAAGGACGTGAAACCCAAGCTGATCTTGATTCGCTCCATGCCACACCCCAATCCGAAAGCCGAGCCGGTACCGGATTAACTTTGCTTCCTCAACGGTATTACAGGCGTGACTCGATGCGCTTCCGAGATCGCATCAATCGAGGCTGAGTCGACGTCGCACTGCTTCGCTCTTCAGCTCTCTGATCGCGTCCGCGGCGATCCACCTCGCTGGACGGGTGCCAAGTGACTTGATGCGCTCAGCCGTCTCAAGCGCCGCTTCATTAAGCGCGGCGTTCCTCTTCCCCACTCCTCTCACTGCCCAGTTGACCGCTTTCATCACCATCTTGCGCTCGTCGTCCGCACCTTCGACCGTCAGCGGCAACACCTCGAGGAACCTCTCGTCTGAAGCGCGCTTGTCGTGCGTCGCAAGCGCCGCGATCATCACGAAACCAGCTCGGCGTTCGTATTCGGCGGCGCGGCGGCACCAATCAGGGATCACGCTCCAAGCCTGCGTGGTACGGTCGAAAAGGTTGCTCACGACACCGTCGCATACGTCCCAGGAGTAGAACTCGGAAACCCACTCTTCCATCTGCTCCCTGTCCACCTTATTTGGATCGTCGATCAACGCGGCGAGCAAATGCGACTCGTGGACGCCCGATCTCCAAAGAGCCTGAGCGAGCTCGTGGTCCATGCGGTATTCGCGGGCCAGAGCTCGGAGAATAGGAATTGGCACGCCGTACGCGTTCCTCGTGACTATGCCGAAGCGCTCCATGCCCAGGACGTTCGCTTCGCTTTGTCTCTCCTTGAGGCGCCCGGTGATCTCCCGCACCCTCTCATCGACTTGACCGCTCGCTTTCATGACTTGAACAACTGGATGAAGGTTCACCAATCGTTATATAACCCGGCCTCGAATCGAAATCCTGCGGCAGGGGCCGCGGAGGCAAGGCAAATGGCCGAGGAATTGAGAGAGTCGAAGGGAATCCCGCTGATCGGCGACAAGTTCCCGGAGGTAGAGGTAGTCACCACGCAAGGTCCGATGAAGCTCCCGGACGCGTTCAAGGGAAAGTGGTTCGTGTTGTTCAGCCACCCGGCGGATTTCACCCCGGTCTGCACGACCGAGTTCTATGGATTCATGAAGCGGTACGACAAGTTCGAAAGGCTCGGCTGCGCGCTCATCGGGCTCTCGGTCGACCAGATCTTCTCGCATATCAAGTGGGTGGAGTGGATTAAAGACAACCTTGACACCGAGGTGAAGTTCCCAATAATCGCGGACAATGGGGCCCTTGCGAACAAGATGGGGATGATCCACCCAGGAAAGGGAACGAACACGGTCAGGGCGGTGTTCATCATCGACGACAAGGCGACCATCAGGGCCATGATATACTACCCCCAGGAGGTGGGGAGGAGCATCGACGAGGTGGTAAGGGCGGTTGAAGCCTTGCAGACCTCGGACGAGAAGAAGGTATCGATGCCCGAAGGTTGGCCCAAGAACGATCTCTTCGGGGACGAAGTCATCGTTCCCCCTCCGCGCAACGTCAAGGATGCCATGGAGAAGAAAAAAGGCCCGAACTGCTACGATTGGTGGTTCTGCCACAAGAAGATAGGTGGCAGGGTCTAGGCCGAGAAGCAAGACGCAATCGGGCCATCACTGGCCCGCCTTCCCGTTCCGATTCACAGTCCAGGCATGAGCCCCGAGGGCGAGGTCACGAAAGGTAGATAGACCAGGCGCGTGTCGTTGATCGTCAGGGTGTAGTCCAGCTCCTGCAGAACTCCCGGCTTGTCCGCTTCCATGGTGACCACCAGGAAGTCCGCCATTTCCGCTGCCTCTTCCTTGGAGACAGCCGCGGGCAGCCGCGGCACCAGGTTGAAGTCGAGGCGCGAAGCGTATCTGGGCGGGCTCGCAGTGAGCATTGTCCCGAGACGTCGGAACGTCATCGGGTCGAAGTCCGCCGCCGGCACGAAGATGAATATCTCCCCCTGACGGTTCTCGCCCCCTCCCCGCACCCAATTGGCCAGTTTGAATATCCCGCCCCCCGAGTTTTCCATATGGTTGATGTTGAAGCTGCCGTACACCCGCCAGAATGGCACGTAGACGCGGTTCTCGAGCGGAGCGCCTTTCGCGAAGTCCGCGATCTCGTAGTCGATGACGTGCACCCCGCCGTCCCTCGTGTGTATGGTCTTGCAATTGTCGCAGAAGTAGACCATGTCCATTCCCTTGCTCAGTATTGGATTCTGGCAGTTCGGGCATTTTACTTGGACGACTTTCATATCCTACCCCCTCCCAGCTGCTTCGCGAGGTTGGTCAGATCCTTGATCGTGTCGCTCGTCTTCGCTGTCCGATCCGAGAACTCGCCCTCGATGATCTCCGAACCGTTCCGGAAGAAGCGGTACGTGAAGAACAGCACCGCGGCGCCGAGGATCAGGCCGCCGATCGCGACGTAACCCGAGTTGTTGGAGCCCGATGCCAGTCCAGCCGCTAGGATTCCGCCCGCCGCAGCGATGCCTCCGACCGCCGACCCAACCGTTATCGCGAGGCTCTGAAACAGCGGATCTCCGGGAGCTCTCCCAGAGAGGACCCGTCCCGTCACTCCGTCCACCGTAGCCATGTACATCCTGTTGCGATAGGAGTATCGCACGACCCAAATCGGATAGTAGATGATCGACATGGCCTTCGGGAACGCGTGGATGCGCTCGAATGTGATGTGGCTCACTCCGGCGTTCGCTCTCGCCTGCGATACGGCCTCGTCCTTCGCGTCCTTGAGTGCGTCGTCCTTCGAGGTGGTCGTCTCGAACGTGGGAATCAGGTCGAAGTCTGCGAGAGTGCGTTCTCCGACGTCGTTCTTGAGGGTTTTGATTCCTAGGTCGCCTGGGTCGCAGGCTATGTCTGAGTAATGATAGTCGTTGAGGACCATCGCTTCCTTCGGCACCTTCTCAGTGTGCGTGTTCCCCTTCGAGTCGGAGACTGTCCTTTCATTGTATCCACAGACCCAACCCGCGACACGCGTTGTAGTGTGCCAGAAAGGGAGGTAGATCGGGTAGGTCTCGAGGACCTTGCCTGTGCGCTTCAGGTCCCTAGCCTTCCATCCATGCTTCCACCAACCACCGGACGATTGGATAACATTGTCTTTGGTCAGTTTGTTCTTGAACGCGATCGTCTGCACGCCGTTGTCGCCCTCGACGAACAGCGTCGAGCTGCAGTATTGGCAGTTAATCCTCTGTTGCCCTTCGTCGATGGTCAGGGCGCCGCCGCACGCAGGGCAGCTCAGCCCCACCGAAAGATCGGCCATGCTCACATCCTCCTCGCGACCAGGAGAGACGAGCCGAACACGCCCGCCAGAGTCACACCCATCAGCCCCAGCCCGATCAGCGGGCTTACTAGGGCGGCGACGAACGTCTCAGCGAAGAACGCGACGAAGCCCACCGCGGCGACCGCCATGTAAGCGCCGGAGCCTCTCGTCGGGAAGATAGAGGCGAAGACTTCGCCGGCAGACCCGTCGATGACGACCTCATATCGCTTGCCTTGGAACACGTAGTCGAGCTTCCAGATCGGGAAGTACACGAGCGCCTGCTCCTTCGGCGTGCCGGGCAGGGTCTCGAGATAAGTAGTCATCTCGATGTCCGGCTTGATGAGCTCGATCCCACCAGTGTCGAACTGCGAGTCGAATATCTTCATGTCCCCGGCGACTACTTTGAGACTGTGCAGGCCCGGGAGGGTTGTAGAGCCAGCGGGCTCGACCTTCACTTCTTCCCTGCCGTCGACGTCCCGCTTGAAGAAGTAGACCGGGAAGTATTGCCTCTTCACACCAGCCAGCTGCGCGAGCTTGTCCAGGTCCTTGGCCATCGTGGAGCCGGCGGCCCAGCGCCTGAAGATCCCGACGGCATCGTTCTCCTGCACCATGAAGGGCAGGATGTAGTAGAAACCCGCCCCCGAGCGGTCGATGTAGATCTGCGAATTGCAGTACGAGCACTTCACGAACTTCGTGCCCGCCTCGAACTCTACCCGTGCGTTGCACTTAGGACACTGGATCGTCGCCATCCCATCCCCTCCTCATGTCCTCACGCGGGCTTTCCGCACTCCGGGCAGAACTTGCTCGTTTCCGGCATCGTCGCTCCGCAGTTCGCGCACTTCTTCGTCGCGGCCGTCATCGCCGATCCGCAGTTCGGGCAGAACTTCGTGCCCTCGGGAGATTTCTCACCGCACTTCGGACAAGGCACCATGGTGACCTGCAGTTTGGCGCCGCACTCCTTGCAGAACTTGCCGTCAGCAGGGTTCGGGGTGCCGCACTTGGGGCATAGAACCATCGGCGCCGCCGCCTGCGCCCCTGGCGGAGCTTGAGCTTGGCCTTGGGCCATTGAGCCCAACATCTGGTAACCCATGCCAATCCCCGCCCCTACTCCCACGCCCGCCCCAGCCGATCCGCCGGAGGGGTTTGAAGCGGCCTCACGCATCGCCTGTCCACTCTGGTACTGGATGTAGTTCGCGTTCAGCACCTGCATGGATGAGCGAGTGTCGACCGCCTTCTGGACCTCGTCCGGCACAGAGATGTACAGCCCGGATACCTTGTCCACCGAGAGCCCGTACAGATCGAAGTGGTCCTTGGACTTTGAGAGCACCGCCTGTTCGATGTTGGTCAGGTTGGCGGCGAGATCGACGACGCCCAATCCTTGGTTCTTCATGTCGCCGATGCTGTCGTAGACGACGATGACCATCTGCTCCTTGATGCGATCCTCAACCTCAGCCGAGGAAGCGAAGTTGAGCGTACCGACGAACTGGTTCACGAAGTTCTCCGGGGAGCTGAGCTTGTATCGGAACTCCCCGAAAACCCTGAGGTTCACGATCCCGAAATCCTTGTCCCGGAACTGGTAGGGCTGCTTCGAGCCGAACTTGCCGTCGAACACCCTCTTCTGGAGGTAGATGACCTCGGCCTGCTGCTGCACGCCCGACAAGAATTTCACGATTTTGCCGACGATGGGCGCGTTCAGCGAGGTGAGCGCATACCTGTCCGGACGGTCGATGTAGTCGAGCACCTTTCCGTCTCTGTAAAAGACGGCGATCTCGTCCTCCCTGACCACGATGTTGTCGTTGAACTTGATGTTCCTGGGGAGGCGGAACATAATGTTGTTGCGCTTGTCCGCGTCCTGCCAGATGAACGTCTCCGCTCCGATCGCGCTCATGCGCTCAGACCTCCGTGTTGGTTATGACGAGCATTCGTTGCTTGAACCGGTCCTGGAAATCATTGATGTTCTCCTTCAGCGTGCCGATGTCGATGTCCGCCTGTGCGGAGTCGCCCGCCTTCAAGGAGCGCTTCAGCGATTCGACGCTCTGCCCCATGACCCCGATCATGTTGATCATGCTGGCATCGTACTCGTAGAGCCGGTTGAGCTCCGTTTCTTTGACCTGGATGTCCGCCGCGATGCCTGAGTATCCCGATTCCGCGTGCCAGACCTGACCTTCAACCATCTTGAAGTTGCTGATCAGCCCTCCGATCGCCTCAAGCTCTGGGTTCTGGAAGTTCGTCGCGATAATCGAACGGCAGTCCTCGAGGCCGCGACGCTGCAGCGTGAGAAGGCGGGACAGCTGAATTCTTAGAATCCTATCCGAAACCCTGAGGTCTTCGCGCAAACGATATCCTCTAAATCCGGGGACGAATGTCTGAATCGTTCTCAGAAGGCCCCGGTCTTCCTCCACCCTGGTTCTGATATCTGCCATTTAGGTCCTCCGACCCGGTTGCGTAATACTCCGGTCCAGCTCTTAAAATTATTCCCTCGAGTGGTTTCCAGCGGCCCCGTCCAGGAGCGAGCGGCAGAAGAAGGGGAGAAAGAGCGTCTCAGATAGGGTAAAATAGCCCTACGGACGTTTCAGATTCGACCTGGCAAGGTGATGGGCGTGGAGCAGAAGCGGATAGCGTTGGTGGGCTATGGGAATGTAGGCAAGGCTCTGGTCGACATGCTATCCGACGTCGACCCGGACGGCAAGAGGTTCCTATTCTCGGCGGTCTGCTCGCGCTCTCAGGGCGTCGTCCCGCTGAAGGATTCGCCCGCCAAGCTTGTTGACAAGAAGGTCAGGGGGCACAAAGGCGATGAGGGCGCCTACAACCCCGAGCAGCGGGTCAACCAGATCAAGACGTACCTGCGAGAGGGGGACTTCGACATCATGGTCGAGGCGACCTCCGCTGACTACCGCACGGCCGAACCCTCGCGCACGTACATCCTCACCGCCCTGGAGCGCGGGATAGATGTGGTCACATGCAACAAGGCTCCAATCGCTTTGGACCTCAAGGGGCTGAGAGAGGCCGCGGCGCGCTCCAACGCCGCGTTCAAGTTCGAGAGCACGGTGATGGACGGCACTCCGGTGTTCTCGATGTTCAAGGGAATGCCGCCGGTCAAGCTTCTCAAGATCCGTGGGGTGTTCAATTCCACCACCAGTATAATCATCGACACCATGCGTGAGGGCAAGAACTTCACTCAGGGTGTAAAGAAAGCAAAGGCGGCGGGGATGGCGGAGACCGACCCGGACAACGACCTCAGCGGCATGGATTCCGCCGCGAAACTGGTGATCCTGTGCAATGCTCTCGCTGGGAGCAACCTCGGGTTCCGCGACGTGAAGACGGAGCAGGTGACGGAGGACCTACTCAGGAGCATTCTGGTCGCAGTCAAAAGCGACAAATGCGTGCGCATACGCCAGGTCGCATCTGCAGACTTCGTGAACAAGGAGTTCAAGGTCCAATTGGAGGTGCTCAGGCCAGAGGATATGCTCTTCTCCTGCACCGGCGCCACCAATGCCGCGATATTCTCGATGGATCTTTTCGGGGAGCTGGTGATCGCGGAGCGCGACCCGACCCTGAGGGAAACGGCGTTCGGAATCTACAGCGACATCGTTGACCTTTACAGCAAGGATGCCTGCTACTACTGATCTCGGGGTTAACAGGAAGTCTATTGCATCTGATAATTGACGATTGGGTCCCGGGAAACGCTACTGGCCCCAAAAAGACCGCTATTTCCGATTCTTGAGTGAATCGCACCGATGTCGCATGATGCGCTGGCCGTAGGATACAACGCACTTCGGTCCGTCGAATAAGACAACTAATTTATATGGACCTGTCATTAAAATCGTGCTATTCTTTGGCGCGACATAGCTTAGCAGGGAGACAGATTGCATGCAGACAACCGAGAATGCACGGTCCACGACCGGGACCCGTACCAGAGTAACGGACGTGAACCCTCAGAGCGGAATGTGCCCAATATGCATCGAAGAATGCCCGGTCCTGTGCGAGGTAGGCAAATCGGCGTTCAGGGGACGGGAGGTGCTCTATCCGAGCGTCGAGTCGTTCGGGACCAGCACGGCGTCGAGCAACAAGGATTATCTGCTCGACTGGTCACACTTCCAAATCCTCGCCGAGCTGATAGGAGCTTATGGGATCGAACCGAACCCGGACAAAGCCTTCTTCGAGAACGCGGATGTCAGAAGCCAAATCGCGAGCGCTTCAAGGCATCCCATCAAGCTGAGCATCCCCTTCGTCCTTCCGGGGCTTGGATCGACGCCGGTCGCGAAGCGCAACTGGGAATCACTTGCAAAGGGAGCGGCGATGTCCGGGATAATCCAGACCGTCGGCGAGAACGTTTGTGGAATGGATCCGGATGCAACGTACGCGAACGGGAAGGTCGTTCGCTCCCCCGACCTGGAGTTCCGAATCAAGACGTACCGTGAGTTCTGGGACGGTAAGAACGGGGAGATCGCTGTGCAGACCAACGTCGAGGACCAGCGCGGTGGGGTGGACGAATACGCGCTCTCCAAGCTCGAGGTGAACGTCATCGAGCGCAAGTGGGGCCAGGGTGCGAAAGCGATCGGAGGTGAAGTGAGGCTGGATTCGGTCGAGCGCGCGCTCGAGCTGAAGAAGAGAGGCTACCTCGTGTTGCCAGATCCGGAGGACGAAGCGGCGGTCGAGGCTTTCAAAGCGGGCGCGTTCAGGACCTTCGAAAGGCACAGTCGGGTGGGCTTCCCGGACCGCAGGTCTTTCGTCGAGGACG
Organism: Methanomassiliicoccales archaeon; assembly: GCA_035506675.1. GTDB lineage: Archaea > Thermoplasmatota > Thermoplasmata > Methanomassiliicoccales > UBA472 > JAJRAL01. Next base: position 25,541 of record DATJOX010000033.1, on the reverse strand, counting down.
TTGAATCGCTTCGCCGGCGAGGCGCCAAGTACGTCTTCCTCAAGACCGGAGCGTACCGGCCAGAGGTGGTCGCGTTCACCATGAAGTGTGCCTCGGAAGCGAAGATTGATATGCTCACGTTCGACGGGGCCGGCGGCGGCACTGGCATGTCCCCGGTCCCGATGATGAACGAGATGTCCACGCCCACCGTGCACCTCGAGGCCCAACTCCTCTCCTGCGCCAAGATGCTGCGCGCGCAGGGACGATTCGTGCCCGACCTCGTGATGGCTGGGGGCTTCGTCAACGAAACCCAAGCGTACAAGAGCATGGCGATGAGCAACATCGGTGGCGGTCCGCTGATCAAAGCAATCGGGATGGCGCGGGCGCCCATCCTCACGGCGATGAAGTCTACCTACTTCGCCCGAATGTCTCAGGAAGGAAAACTGCCTAAATCGTTCTCGGACGAGTACACCTCGGACCCGAACAACTTCTTCCTGATGGCTCCGGAGATCGCGCGCAAGCATCCGAGGTCGAACGTCGGCAAGGACATACCGTGGGGCGCGGTCGGTCTCTACACCTTCCTGGACAGGGTCGCCACCGGATTGAAGCAACTGATGGCGGGCTCGCGCAAGTTCAAGCTCGAGAACCTCGCGAGGGACGATATCTGCGCGCTGAGCACCTATGCGAGCCAGGTCACAGGCATCGACACCTTTGACGCAATGGCGTCGCGGGTCATGCCGGGGATATTGGAATCCTGGGACGATTGAAGCAGGGGGTGGATCTGTCCCCCCTTCCCATTCTCGATGCCAGCGGCCGCTACGAACCATCGCGATGCGCCCGCTCCGAGAAAGCCTTTTAATCGAGGATGGGAATACTCATCGCAACCGTGCGAAAGCGCGGGAAAGGGATTCGAAACAGGAAAGCCCGCAAGGGCGTAAGGAGGAGAAACAAACCCAGAAGGGGTTGAGCCACCGACCGAATTTTTGCGGTGGTCAAACCCTTTCCCCTTCCGTTTTTGAAATTCGCAAGCATCAACCATTATTACCGCGGCGCTGCACTGGTTTCATATCATGGGTCAGGAAGTGTTCGCAAGGCAGGAGAACCACCTGAAGGGCGAGCGCTCGCTCTACCTGCGACAGCATAGCCGCAATCCTGTCGATTGGTATCCGTGGGGGGTCGACGCATTCGAGAAGGCGGTGGCTGAGGACAAGCCGATATTCCTCTCCATCGGATACTCGGCGTGCCACTGGTGCCACGTGATGGCGCGGGATTCGTTCGAGGATGAGGAGGCCGCCAGTCTGCTCAACCGCTCCTTCATCTCGATCAAGGTCGACAGGGAGGAACGGCCTGAGATCGACGGCATCTACATGGCAGCATGTCAGTTGATGACTGGCTCCGGTGGATGGCCGCTCACCATGATTACCACGCCGGACCTCAGGCCCTTCTTCGCCGGGACCTTCATCCCAAAACGCGGGGTCGGGACATCGGGTGGGCTCATTGACATATTGAACGCGGTCGATTCGCAGTGGAAGTCGAGCAGGAGGCGGATGCTCGACAACGCGGAGGAGGCCACAAAAGCCCTCTTCGAGTTCGCGGAGAGGAGCAGAGTGGGCACCGTCTCGGAAGAGCTCGCGGATACCGCGCGCGACCAACTGAATAGCGCATTCGATGACGAACATGGGGGGTTCGAGATTGCGCCTAAATTCCCTTCCCCGCACCGCATCCTCTTTCTCCTCGAACAGTACCGACGCACCGGCGAGGACCGATGCCTGTCGATCGCCACGAGAACGCTCACCTCCATGCGCAACTCCGGCCTCTACGATCACGTGGGGTTCGGCTTCCACCGCTATTCAACGGACGCGAGGTGGCACCTGCCTCACTTCGAGAAGATGCTCTACGATCAGGCGATGCAGCTGATGGCTTATTCTCGAGCCTTCAGCGTCACCTCTGACCCCGCCTTCAAGCAGACGGCGGAAGAGATACGGGCGTATGTCCTCAGGGACTTGACCTCCCCCGAGGGTGCCTTCTATTCCGCGGAAGGAGCGGACAGCGATGGCGAGGAGGGCAGATTCTACGTGTGGACGTTGGACGAGGTGACATCGGCCCTCGAGGCGATGGATCTTGAGGTGTTCTGCAGCGCCTTCGACATAACAAAAGATGGCAACTTCCGGGAGGAGGCATCGGGAAGGAGGACTGGTCGCAACGTGCTGGACATGAAAAAGGGGCCGGCGAAGCTCGCTTCCGAGCTCGGTCAGAGCGAGAACGAAATCGCGAACTCGCTGTCAAATTCCCTAGCGAGATTGTTCGACGTCCGGGAAAGAAGGACTAGGCCGGACCGCGATGACAAGATCCTCGCCGACTGGAACGGCTTGATGATCGCAGCGCTCGCTTCCGCGGGAGGGCTGCTCGGTTCGAAGGAGATGATCGATGAGGCGGCGAAGGCGGAGGCTCTGGTCGAGAAGAGAATGGTGATCGGCGACCGCTTGATGCACCGGTCGGCGGGCGAGGAGGTGGGGGTAGAAGGTCTGCTCGACGATTACGCCGCTCTCGCCCTCGGACAACTGGAGCTCCATCGCTCCACTTCCGACCCCCACTACCTCGACCTCGCGTCGCGTCTTGCGCATTCGATGATCACGCACTTCTGGGATGAGTCCAATGGAGGGTTCTTCCAGGCGGCGGACGACGCCCAATTCCTCATCGTCCGGTCCAAGGAGGCATATGATGGCGCGATACCCTCGGGCAACTCGCTCGCCGCGATGGTCTTCGCCCTACTTGCGGAAATGAAGAAGGAACCGAGCGCAAAGAAATGGGGACTCGACACCGTCGCTGCCTTCGCTGAGGACGTCAACGCGAACCCCGCCGCTCACTGCTTCATGATAAGCGCCTACGAGCGATTGCGCGCGTTGCCATTCTAGAGCAGCTCGAACGCCGCCGCAAGGGCTCCATCTTCGGCCCTGTCGTAGGTGCGAGCCGTACCGATGATGACCACGTCGCCCTCATTCAATAAGAAGTGCCTTCTCAGGTCGTACGCGATCTCAGGCGTCTCCCTGTCCACGAAGTAGTCAGGCGGTATGACCAGCTTGCCGCCCGAAACGACTATCGTCGTCGCCCCATCCGCTCCCGCCTTGATCGCCGCGTCCCTCTGCTCGATGCCGAGGCCGATCTTCTTCGCCTTTCCCTTGACCTGCACCGCCACGTTCCGCGTGCCGAGGGAAATCGATGAGGGTTCAAGGCGCTCGAGCTTGACCGGCATCTGCTTCACGAACTCCGCCCCCCTGGGAGAGATCTTGATCCCGGTCTGCTTGACATCGATATGCCCCTTGTCGCGTAGGTACTCGACGATCGTGCGCATGCTCCCCTCGCCGAGCCCGACCGCCTCCGCAAGCTGTTTGCGCCCCCGCCGGCGCCCATCCGCGAGCGCCAAGAGGGTGCGGTAGACATGGTAGTCCGCGAAACGGTGGAGCGGGCCGTACTTCGGGAGGTCGACGAGCTTCATCGCCCTCAGAATACCGTTATCTCACCATTAACTATTTTCTTCGTGACCACGTCGATGTTGTCCAGCCAGTTCGAGGCGATGGCCTTTGCCTCCTTCTCCCACTTCTTGTAGTTCGCCCCTGGCGCGGTGATCAACTGCACACTGCAGGTCTGAGGGTTGTCGATGGGCCTGCCGATCTGAGAGAGGATGCGCACCTCTGCCTCGAGCACGTCTCCCTTGGCCGCTGCCGCGATGTCTTCAGCGATGAACTTCGAGAGGATGTTGTATAGCTTGCCGACGTGGGTGATCGGGTTCTTGCCCGCCGACGCCTCCATGCTCATCGGGCGGAATGGCGTGATCAATCCGTTGACACGGTTGCCCCTTCCGACGGACCCATCGTCGCCGTTCTCCATGCTGAGCCCGGTGACGGTCAGGTAGTAGGTGCCGTTCTTGTAATTGTCCGCGGTGTTGACGTCGACGCTCACCGCCAAGTCGGTGAACTTGGTGGCGTTGTCTGCGATCTTCTGGCAGATTTCCGCGATGGCGCTCTGGTAGTGATCCGGGTCAGGGATGTAGCGGTCGACCATGGCGATGGCGCAGGTGAGGTTGATAGTGTCTCCCATCCTCGATGCCATGACCTTCACGTCCTCGCCGGTTTCCTTGTAGCGGCGCTTGAGGTTCCCGTTGATGAACTTCTCGCTCTCCAGCACCACTCTCTCCGTATGGCTGTAGGGAGCGTAGCCGACACCGAAGGAGGTGTCGTTGGACAGTAACTTCTTGCTCTCGTACACGGCCCGCAGATCGACCGAACCCTTGCCAATGCGGCAGTCGATCATCGTGTCGGTCTCGAGGTCCAGGTTGGGGAAGTGGTTCTTTAGATACTCGTAGGCCGCGCGTACTGCCGTCGAGCGGTACGGGAGGCGCTCCCCGTTGACCTCGGTCGTCGCTCTACCGACCAGAAGGATGTAGATTGGCTCGAGGACGTCCCCGCCCCCGAATCGCGGCGAAGACTGCCCTCCGACTATCTGGGTCTCGTCGGTGTTGTGATGGAGCACGCGGTCGTACCTCTCGAGATACATCCGGCACAACGCCCTGCTCACCGACTCGCTCAGGCCGTCTGCAATGCTATCCGGATGCCCGATCCCCTTGCGCTCGACCAGTTCGACCTGCTGCTGCTCAACTGGAGTGTAGTCTATCTTCTCGACGATTATGTTCTTGGACATTTAGTGTCACCTTTCTCATACCAGCCGCGCACAAAGCACGTGGCTATTCGGTTGTCCAGTTCAAAAGATTCCATCCATATATAACTGAGTGACAAAAATATTCATATACGAATACCGCATCAGACAATGGATGAAGTTCCCGCCGGCCACGGACATCAAGCGGCTGCGAAAAGCGTTGGACCTGACTCAGATCGAGCTCTCGGCGATGTCAGGCATTTCCCAATCCACGATCGCGAAGATCGAGAACGGAACGATCAACGGCTCCTACCACAGCGTAGTGCGGATGTTCGAGGCCCTGCAAGACGAGATGGACCGCAGGAGGAAGGGACGGCAGGCGAAAGACGTGATGTCTCGCAGCATAGTGTCCATCCAGAGCGGGGAGAAGGTGAAGCGGGCAACGGAGATCATGCGGGAATCGGGCTACTCTCAGCTGCCGGTGTTCGACGGTACGCGCCCGGTCGGGAGCATCAGCGAGTTCGGGGTGCTTGCACTCCTCGGCAATGGCACCAGCATGGAATCGGCGGGTGAGAGGGAGGTGCGACAGGTCATGGGGCAGGCGTTCCCCGTCGTGAACGAGGAGACCCCGCTGCCGACGGTGACGTCGCTCCTCGCATCCGCGAGCGCTGTACTGGTCGCAAACCGCGGGCACATCACCGGGATCATCACCTCCGCGGACGTTCTCAAGCTTCTCTGATCAAAGACTATCTGGTGCGTTTACCTGAACCACCATGAAGTCGTCGGCGGCATATGATTCCGCGAATATCGCGCGCGCCTCCGCAACGAGCGGACCGGGGTCGTCATATCGACTGCTGAAGTGGTACATATACAGCTTTTTCACACCGGCCTGAAGGGCGATCTGCGCCGCGCCCGCGGCCGTTGAGTGACCGTATTCGTTCGCGTCCTGGATCAGGTCGGAGGTGACGGTGGCCTCGTGCACGAGGACGTCGGCGCCACGCGCCGCCTCTGCGACGCTCGCAGCTGGTCGAGTGTCTCCGGTCACGACCACCTTCCGCCCCCTGCGATTGGGGCCCAGGACCATCTCCGGGGTGATCGTCTTCCCTCCAACTTCGACAGCGTGTCCTTCCTGAAGCCTCGAGTACGCTGGGCCTGGCCGAACCCCGAGAGCCCTTGCCTTCTGCACATCGAACCTCCCGGGACGGACGTCCTCCTCGAGGACATAGGCGAGCGATGGCACGGTGTGCTCCGATCGCACCGCCCTCACCTTGAAGCCGCGGAAGCAGACCTCCGACCCGTCCTGCATGTCCGCCGCTGCAATCCCAAACCCAGGCGCAAAATAGCCGAGCCCAAGCATCGAACGAACGGTCTCGATCGTCCCTTCCGGGCCGTAGATGAACAGGTCCTTCTCCCGCCCGCTGAAGCTCATGGATTGGATGAGAGCGGGGATGCCGAGAAAATGATCACCATGGAGGTGGGTAACGAACACTGCGTGCACCTTCATGTACGAGGCGGTCGACCGCATGAACTGCCGTTGCGTCCCTTCTCCGCAGTCGAAGAGGATTATCTCGGAGCCGACCTGAACCGCGACCGCGCACACGTTTCGCTTCGGTGTCGGCAGGCTGCCAGCGGTCCCCAGAAAGACGATCCTCACGACACGGTCTATGGCTCGGACGGGGTTAAATTACTGTCGAGATGCTGGGTGGAATACCGGTCGGTGAAAATGAAGAGCACAAGACCGATGGCCGCGATGCCAGTCGCAAGGTACATGCATCCATGATAGCCGTAGATCTCGGCCGCCGCTCCCCCGAGGATCGCCCCGAGGATCGCGGAGATGCTGAGCGACGACTGCAGCAGCCCAGCCGACGTCCCCTTCTCTTCGTTCCTCTCCATCACGTACTTGATCGCTCCGATGTAAAGCGTCGACCAGGCGAGGGCGATCATGATCTGCGCCGGGATTATCTGCCAGTACTCTGCAGCCAGCGTATAGGACGGGAAGGTGATGATGGACATGATGAAGCCGATCGCGACCAATCTCGACGACCCGATCCTGTCGCAGTACATCATGAATACGAACTGCCCGATCGCGTTGATGCCGTAGATCACGCCGATGAAGGCGTCGTTGGCGCCCAGGTCGGCAAGGAACAGCGGGTAGATCACCCATATCATGTTCGCGCCAGTATGGCGGAACATGATCGAGGCGTAGACGGGGAAGTTGCGCTTCAGGATCTGCTTCGGGAAGAGCGGGACTTTGTAGCGGGTCTCACCCTTCATCGGCAGGCGCAGCGCCACCAAGAACGCGATCGCCATTAGCAAGGAGCTGAAAAGAAAGATGCCGTCGATGCTGAACCATATCGCGATGAAACCCGCGGCGAAGACGCCGAAACCGAAGCCCAGAGCCCCGAGCGAGGTGAACTTGCCGACCTTCTTGTCCGTCTCATAGACATGCGCTAGCAGCGCTGACGGGTACATGCCTGCGCAAAGGCCGACGAAAACCCTTACGATCAGCAGCGAGATGGCGTTGTCCGCGAAGACCTGAAGGAAAGCCGCCGAGACGGAGAGCAGCAGCCCGGCCTTCAGCACGAACTTGCGACCGTAGACGTCGGAGTACCGTCCGAAGACATACGAGGAGAAGAAGAGCGCGGCGCTGTAAGCGGCGACGATGAGGCCGATCTCCGCCGTGTTGGACCCGAACTGGTCTCGAGCCAGGTTCGGGATCAGCAGCGAGGAAGCGGACAGCGCCCCGCTGGACAGCATTTGGATCGTCGACGCCTTCATCCAGCGAATGAAGCCAATTGGTCTATTTATAGTGCGAGAGTGGCACCCACTAGCGGCCCAAAGATTCGATGGTTCGGTCCTTCCTCGTCTTCTTCTTCCACTCACGATAGTGATCGCGGCACAAGCGCACTCGCTTCAGTCCCTCTTCTACGTCCAATCCAGCCTCTACCGCGCTGTCTCCTGACACCGACCGCTCCGCCGGCTTCCCGCACACGTCGCAGATCTGCTCTTCCTTCAATGGGCTCTTCCTCTCTGCCATGGCGAGCCAATCACCGCTGGTCAATAAACCCTTTTCGACGGGGCGAAACAGGCATCTATTTGGGACTCGAAACGTCATTGCAGGCGAGAACATGGCGAAGACGATGCGAGTGCTGGTGGGAGTGGATGGCTCGGGGGGCGCGCTCAAGGCGGTGCGGTGGGCGGCGGATCTAGTGGCCAGGACTGGAGGGAGCATAACGCTACTGAACGTGATCGCTCCTTCGGACGCGGCGCTCTTCACTGGCAGGATGACCGCGGACATGACCGAGCGGACGTTCGGAGAGGAGCGCATGCATGCCGCGATGGACTTCATGAGAGAGACAAAGGCCTCCTGCGATACCCAAGTGGAATTCGGCAACCCGGCGGAGATGATCATCAAAGTGTCAGAGCAAGGATACGACCTGGTCGTAGTGGGTTCGAGGGGGCTGTCGGCGGTCGAGGAGTTCCTTCTCGGGGGCGTATCCAGCAGAGTGGTCGCTCATTCGAAGGTCCCCGTGGTCGTTGTCCCGTGAAGAAGCGAAGTATAATTATCCGAGTACGAGATAGCAGGCCAGATGATCAAGGTCGCACCCTCGATCCTATCGGCTGACTTCGGTTCCCTAGGCGCGGAAGTGAAGCGGATCGAGGAAGCGGGCGCGGACTGGGTACACGTCGACGTGATGGACGGCGAATTCGTGCCCAATATCACAGTTGGGCCGTGCGTCATCAAGTCGCTCCGTCCTTACTCGAGACTGCCCTTCGACGTGCATCTGATGATCGCGAAGCCGGAGAGGTACATCGAGGTGTTCGCCGGCGCTGGGGCGGACCTAGTCACGGTCCACTATGAAGCCACTGGCGATCTGCGCGGCACGCTGCATCGGATACGCTCGCTTGGCAAGAAGGCGGGGGTCTCGATCAACCCAGGTACCCATTTTTCGAAGGTCGAACCATTCCTCGGCGACGTGGATCTGCTGCTGATAATGACCGTGAACCCTGGATTCGGAGGACAGGCGTTCATGAGCGAGTGCCTGCCGAAGATCACGCAGGCGCGAAAGTTCATCGAGGACGGTCGCCTCCCTGTCGAGCTCGAAGTGGACGGGGGGATCAACGCGAAGACCGGCAGGATGGCAGCCGAGGCAGGAGCGTCCGTCCTAGCCGCCGGCAGCTCGATCTTCGGAGCGAGCGACATGCGCAGGGAGATCGCCCTCTGGAAGTCCTTCTAGTCAGAGGGCGGTGGCAAAGCTTCATTAGAGGTGCTTGTTATTCTGCCCTAAAGTGGGCAAATGGCCGAGCTGACCTCAGACAAAATGATCATCCTTTTCGCGGTGGTGTTCCCGCTCGCGTTGCTCCTGGTCGCGATCGTGCTCGGGTCCGGGATCTGCGTGATCCTCCCGCTCCTGATTTGGATCGGAGTGGCTGTGACCATCCTCTATCTGCCCGAGGCTCAGGACTGAGGCTGTGCTTCCTCGACGACCTTCGCAAAGGCCGATTTTCCGCCCACCCTAGTGATCCTGATCTTGACGGTCTGGCCTACCTTCGTCTCTGGCACGAAGACCACAAACCCTTCGACCCTGGCGATACCGTCGCCCTGGGAACCGATGTCGGAGATCGTGACGGTGTACTCTTTCCCCTCTTCCACCGGCTTCTTCCCCTTGAACCCGTGCTCGAACGCCATAGTGTCGGATTGCCCCTCGTCATATAAAAACTGACGCGCGTGCGTGGGGCCTGCGGAGGCCATTGCGCGTCACCTCGCGAAAACCTTTTTTGCGAAGCGAGTGCCTTCCAGTCCGGGAACCATGGGCGTCAACCTTTCGGATATCGTCCCGGCTCAGAAGGTGGAGCTGGAATCGTTGGGCGGAAAGACAATGGCCATCGACGCCTACAACGCAATCTACCAGTTCCTCTCGATCATCCGCCAGCCGGACGGGACGCCGCTGCGCGACCAGCGTGGACGCGTGACTTCGCACCTCTCGGGGCTGCTGTACCGGAACGCGAACCTGCTAGAGCTGGGAATCATGCCCGCGTACATCTTCGACGGAATCCCCAGCAACCTCAAACATCGCACCATCCAGGAGCGCACGGAGCGGCGCACGAAGGCGAAGCGCGAATGGGAGGCAGCGGTGGAGCGCGGAGATTATCAAGCCGCCTACTCGAAGGCGACCCAGGCCTCCCGCATAACCAACGAGATCGTCGAGTCCTCGCGCATCCTGCTCACGCACCTCGGAATCCCGGTGGTCCAGGCGCCGACCGAGGGGGAGGCGCAGGCGGCATTCATGGCTTTGAAAGGGGACGTGTGGGCGGCGTCATCGCAAGACTTCGATTCCCTTCTCTTCGGCGCTCCCAGGCTCGTGCGCAACCTCACCCTCGCCACCAAGCGCAAGATGCCGGGAAAGGACGAGGGCCGCGAGATCAGCGCGGAGACGATCGAGCTGCAATCGTTGTTGGAGTCGCTCAAACTGAGCCGCGAGCAGCTGGTCGACCTGTGCATCCTGATGGGCACGGATTTCAACGAAGGCGTAATGGGCATCGGGCCGAAGAAGGGCCTCAAGCTCATGCAGGAGCACCATGACCTGGAAAGCGTGATGCGCTTCCTGCAGATAGAGATCGAGAGCTACCAGGAGACCCGTGACCTCTTCTTGCGCTACGAGGGCAGCACGGACTACAAGCTTGAGTGGAGAGCCCCGGATTCGGAGAAAGTCATCGAGCTCCTCTGCGGCCAGTACGACTTCTCGAAAACGAGGGTCGAAGGCGCGCTCAAACGCATGATCACTCTGCCCGGCGGAAGAAAGAGGGTCGCAGAAGGCGCTCAAAGAAGCTTGGACCTCTTCTGAACAGCATGTTGGAAATGCGCATCCAGGACAGGCTGGTTTTAAATGGGTCAACATATATAGGGCCCGGGACGGCGATGATAAAGCAGGTCCAGGCGAACTATAATCCCGCCGAACTCGAGAAAAGGGTTCGCGAGAATTGGAAGAAGACAAACGCTTATCAGAAGACGAAGGAGCTCAGAGCGAGCGGTCCGGACTATTTCTTCGTGGACGGTCCTCCCTACACAACCGGCTCGATTCACCTCGGCACCTCTTGGAACAAGACCCTGAAGGACACCTACGTCCGCTTCCGCCGGATGCAGAAGTACAACGTGCGCGATCAGCCTGGATACGATATGCACGGCCTGCCCATCGAAGTAAAGGTGGAGCAGAGCATCGGCGTCAAGAACAAGAAGGAGATCGAGGAGTACGGCATCGATCGCTTCGTCAGTACCTGCAAGACCTTCGCCCTCGACTTCCAGAAGAAGATGACCGAGCAGTTCAAGGAGCTCGGCGTCTGGCTCGACTGGGACAATCCCTATCTCACGATCAACTCGAACTACGTGGAAGCGGCCTGGTGGACCCTGAAACGCGCGTACGACAAGGGACTGCTCGCACCCTCGAACCGCGTGCTCACCTGGTGCCCTCGCTGCGAGACCGCTCTGGCGGAGGCGGAGATCGAGTACCGCGACGAGAAGGACCCGTCCATCTACGTGCGCTTCCCAACAAAGGACGATGAGAGCGTTTCTTTGCTCATCTGGACGACGACGCCTTGGACGCTTCCAGCAAACCTCGCGGTCGCCGCCCACCCCGACTTCTCCTACGCTAAGGTGCGCTACTTCAAGGGCAACGTCACCGAGACCGTCATCCTCCTCGAGAGCCTCGTGGAGCAGGTGGGCGAAATCGGGGGCTGGGACGGCTACGAGGTGCTGGAGGGGATCGAAGGCGACGACCTGATCGGCCTCGAATACATCCCGCCCTACCTGAACGACATAGCCTATCAGCGCGAGACCACTGGCAAGTGGGTCCATCGCGTCATTCCCTCGACCACCGTGGCCGCGGAGAACACCGGGCTGGTGCACATCGCCCCTGGCCACGGTCCCGAGGACTTCGAGCTCGGCAAGGAGTTCAACCTCGAGCCCTTCTGCCCCGTCGACGAGTCCGGTCGTTTCACGAAAGACCTTCCCGAGCGCTACGCTGGCATGAGCGTGAGGGAAGCGAACAAGCTCATCATCGAGGAGCTCAAGGACCGAGGGCTCATGTTCTCGGTGGGCACGATCCTGCACCGCTACGGACACTGCTGGCGCTGCGATTCGGGCGTGATCTACCGCAACACTACCCAGTGGTTCCTCAAGATCACGCAAATCAAGAACCTCATGCTCGAAGAGATAGACAAGATCCGCTGGACGCCCGACTGGGCGGGCAGCTCCCGCGAGTACGACTGGACGGTGAACGCGCGCGACTGGTGCATTTCCAGGCAGAGGTACTGGGGCATCCCGCTGCCAATCTGGACCTGCGCGTCATGCAACGAAATGAAAGTGGTCGGCTCGACCAACGACCTCGAGAAGGGGGAAGGGTACCGCAAGGACATGGAGCTGCACCGGCCCTGGATCGACTCGGTCACATTCAAATGCCAGCACTGCGGCGGCGCGATGAGGCGCGTGCCCGACGTGCTCGATGTGTGGTTCGATTCCGGCGTGGCCTCCTGGGCCCAGCTCGGTTTCCCGCGCTCGCGCACCGAGTTCGACAAGTGGTGGCCGACGAAGTGGATCACTGAAGCGCACGACCAGACGCGCGGCTGGTTCTACTCGCAGCTCGCAGCCGGCTGCATAGCGTTCGACCGCGCGCCCTACGAAGCGGTGCTCATGCACGGCTGGGTGCTCGACCCGAATGGGCAGCCCATGTCGAAGTCGAAGGGCAACGTCATCGAGCCGGAGAAGGTCATAAAGGACTACGGAGCGGACTCGCTACGCTGGTACCTGATGCGCACCAACGCCCCCTGGGAGGATACAAGCTTCCAGTGGGAAGGCGTGAAGAACGCGCGCAAGACGTTGAACGTCCTCTGGAACGTCGTGAACTTCGCGACCACCTACATGTCAATCGACGAGTTCGACCCCTCGAAGACGACGTTCGAATCGGTGAAAGGCAATCTGCGCCCCGAGGACCGCTGGATGATCTCGCGCACGGAGAAGATGAAGAGCGAGGTCACGCGCTTCCTGAACTCATACGAGCTGCACAAGGCCTGCCGTGCGATGGAGGATTTCATACTTGAGGACCTCTCGCGCTGGTACGTGAGGCTCATCCGCGACCGCATGTGGAAGGAGACTGGGGACACGGACAAACTCGCGGCCTACCGGGTGCTCTTCGATTCGATCGCTACGCTGACGAGGGTCATGGCGCCGTTCTGTCCGCACATCACCGAGGAGATCTTCCAGTACATGGAGGGGACGCGGGAGAGCGTGCACATGCTCGACTGGCCGGTCCTGGACCAGACAAACCGGGACGAGCGCCTCGAGCAGATAATGACCACCGTTCAGGAGCTTGTTGACATCGTCACCAAAGAGCGGCAGGCGCGCAACATCAAGCTGCGCTGGCCTATCAAGCGCGTGGTGGTGAAGGCTGCCTCCAACGACTCCTACGAGGCGATGAGGGCCCTCGAATCGGTCATCCTGTCGCAGGCAAACGTCAAGAGAGTGGAGTACGTCGCCCCTGGCCTCGAGTGGGAGGAGGTCGTGCTCTCGGCCGTCCCGAACCCGAACGCCATCGGCAAGGTCTACCGGCAATGGTCCAGCAAGATCGCCGTTCTGCTCAAGTCCCGCCCTGCGAAGCAGATCAAGGAATGCATCGAGAAGGGCTCGTACTCGCTCGGCATCGAAGGGCAGATGGTCAAGATCGAGCCGAACATGGTCACCTTCACGACCTCGCTGCCGGAGAACGTGATCGGGGTCAAGTTCTCGGGCGGGGACCTGTACATGGACTTCGAGATCAACGCGGACATCGAGGCCGAGGGCTTCTCTCGCGAGCTCATCCGCCGCATCCAGCAGATGCGCAAGGACATGAAGCTCGATGTCGAAGAGTTCGTGCGCGTCGAAGCCAATGCCTCGGCACGCCTGGTCGAGTACTTCCGCGGCTGGCGTGACCACGTCATGTCCGAGACCAGATGCCGCCAGCTCGAGTTCGTTGACGAACCGAAAGGAGAGCACGCGGCCGAATGGGACGTCGAGGGCGAGCACCTGGAAGTGGCGCTTACCTCGCTGCACTACAAGGAAGCGATCGAGAAGATCTCGAAGGCCACCGGCCTTTCAGCGGTGGCCGCCGTCACCCTCGTCGAAGCTGGTGTCAAAGACCCTGATGAGCTCAAGCAGGCCTCCGAAGACCGATTGGTGGAGGTAGGGCTATCGCGCAGCGACGCGAAGAAGGTCGTGCATCACTTCGTTCGCGTCCAGACGCCTGAGACCCCTCAACCGACGACCGAAGTGCGCCCCTCGACGGCGGCGATGCCGAAGGAGCGCTTGTTCCCATACCTCCTGAGGGTCCCGCGCATGAACGACGTGAAGGCGGAGATGCTCTACGAATCGGGCTTCGACAGTCTGGATAAGATCAAGGCCGCCAACAAGGACGAGCTCAGGAAGGTCAAGGGCATGGGCGGAAAGACGGTGGACGAGCTGATCCATTACGCCCAACGCGGCGGGTTCGAAGCGACCGTGAAGTGCACGGCGTGCGACACCGGCATCGCGCCAGACCAACTCACCTGCTCCAACTGCGGCACTGCGGTCGCGTCCGAGCCCCACGCCGAAGAAGAGGAGGAGACAGCGCCCCCGACGCCTGTGGCCGAGATCGCGCTGGAGCGATCCTTCACCTACCTGATAAAAGAGGAGAAGTCGGAACGCTCGTATCACATGTTCGAGAAGGCGATGGGCGAGGGGATGAAGGGGTTCTGCGTAACCAGGAACTACCCCCTCAAGATCAAGGCGCGCTACAACCTAGGAGAGACGCCGATCCTCTGGCTGTCGAACGTCGGCAAGGAGAACTCGATCCGGCCGAAGGACCTGGAGAAGCTCAGCGTCTCGCTGGAGCAATTCCTGTCCACTCAGGGCGGAGGGATCGTGCTGCTGGACGGATTAGAGTACCTGATCACGAACAACAACTTCCTGACCGTGCTGAGGCTGGTGCAGTCCCTGCGTGACCAGGTCGCCATCAACCATTCCATCCTGCTGCTCGCGCTTAACCCATCCACGCTCGACGCGCACGAGCTGAACCTGCTGGAGAAGGAAGTGGATTCGACGGTCTAGGTTAGAATCCGAGCGCTCTCAGCACTCGCGAGTACCCCGGCACTGTGTCGTAGCTCTCGACATCCTCCGGAGAGATCCAACGGTACTCTGTGTGCTCCCAGTCGATGGTCGGATTGTCGTTCTCCACCCTGAACAGGAACGGATGCACGCGCCAAACGCGATTGCGAGCGCGGATCGACTGCACCTCTCCCTCCTTGACAAGCTTCGCGGAGCGGAAACCGGTCTCCTCACCGATCTCCTTGTTCGCCGTCTCGAGCGGCGTCTCTCCTTGCTCGATGTAGCCGCTGACTCCCGCCCACAGGCACTGATAGGTGCCGACCTTGTCGCTGCGCTTCAGGATCAGTATCTTCCCCTCGTGCAGAAGGACAGAGGTGACGACGTGCTTCTCGTCCACTCCTTCGAGCTCGAGCGTCCCCGCATCGCCATCGACGGTGAGGGAGTCTCCGTCCTTCAGCAGGGAAAGGTCGACACCATCGACCATCGGGACCCCTGCCATCACCGCTCCTGTCGCAACGATCGTCTCCGCCTTCGAGTTCACGATCGCCGCTGGCAGGGTCCGCATTCTCTTCATCTGGAGGATGGTGTAGGAGCCTACAGTGCTTCCTCTTCCGGCGGGAAACGCGAACACCTTCCCGCTGATCACCTCACCACCGTGCCCGGCGGAGGCGTTGAGTTTGCCAGTCGAAGGGTCAACCCCGCCGAGGAAGCTGAAGGGGCGTTGCAACAGGACCAGCTGAGCCCTCGCTCTGCCTTTCGAGATCGGTCGACCTTGTATCATCATCCGATCACCCTGTCCATGAGCACCTCATACGGTTCGCAGACGACCTTCTGCGCGCACAGCGTTGGCAAGTAGGTGCAAGCCTTGGCCGAGTTGGTGGCGGTGCATTGATGGTGAGCTTCGATCGGCGAGACGATCATGCAGGTGTCGCACAGGACTTTGCCGAATCGTTCGAGAACGGCCGTCTCTTTGGGGCACCAGGTCTTGACCGTGCGGGAGGTGCAGAACCAGACCTCAGGCGCGTCGGCGCGCTTGCGCTTCCCGTCGAGCATCTTCGCCAAGTGGGTCACCTCCGACTCCGACAGGTGTGGGCATCCGACCGCAATCAGATCAGGATCCTCGCCTGACGTGATCGATTCCTTCGCGCGCATCAGCTCCTCCTCGCCGAAGCTCACTTTCTCCAGTCCGTCGATTCTTGCCTTCGCGGCTCCAGGGGTCACGCCTTCGACGTGGAACATCGCGACCGAGCCCGCCGCGGCCATCGCCGCCGCCATCGTCTTCAGTCCGTCCACCCCTGGCCTGATGCCCTTGAAGTATGGGACCGATGCGCCGAGCTTCTGGCCGACCGCGTGCCCTAGAAGGGAGTAGTCTGTCACCTCATCGCCTACGTCTGCTTCGACCACCACGGTCGGAACGCGGTTCTCATCCAGATGCAGTCCGTAGAGCGGGGTCTTGCCGATGATCGCCGCGGCGAGCGCGCCTGGACCGCCCTCGCGGTTGGTGCGCGCGTCGAGCACAGAGTTCACGAAGGACAACGCCGAGGACTCCGCCCAGGCAACGTTCTCTCCGGGCTTCGGGGTGTTGCCCGTGAGGTAGGGCGTGCAGGTGCAATTGGTCTCGACCCCCATCCGGCCGTAAGTGTCGATGATCGCCTTCTGCTTGCTAGCGAAAGCGTCGTCTATCCTCATCTCCTCCCAGCGATCCATGTCCATGCCGGCGGGGTTGAGAGTGGTCTTGACGCGGACGCGCGAGTCCGCCGCCATTTCAACTAGGAAGTCCAATCCTCCGTCTCCGATCGTCTTGTATGAGACGCCGGAGAGATGCGCTGAGCGAATGGGAACGAGCCTTTCCGCATCGTATATCCTGCCTAACGCGACCAGAAGCTCCATCGCCCTCTGCGGGCCGTGCCCCTTGTCCCCATTGAGGATTCCCTCTTCGTCCCTGGTCAGGAACATTGAGGCACCCTAGGCCCCTAGGTGATAAAACCCTTTTGCGCTTCGGTTCCAGAGTGCAGAGATGTTGTGCCTCTAGACCTAGCCTCAATCCACGTGTCCGACCTCACCGCTCTCCGCCAGGTCGAGGCCTTCCTCCTCTTCCTTCTTTGTCACTCGGAACCCGATCAGCCGGTTCACGACGAAGACGATGACCAACGTGACGACGAACGCGTAGGCAGCCACGACGACATCGACGAAAACCTGAACCCCAAGCTGTCCGGCGTTCCCAAACAGCAACCCGTTGTTCCCGGCAGGATTGACGACTGACTCAGCGAGCAATCCAGTGAGGATCACACCGACGAAACCGCCGACGCCGTGAGCTGGCCATACCCCGAGGGTATCGTCGATCTTCGTGCGCCTGTTGAGCCAGTAGAGCGCGAGGTACGTGAGCAGGCCGGCGAGGACGCCGATCGCCATCGCAGATACGGGCCCGACGAAGCCGCTCGCCGGAGTGACCGCTGCGAGGCCGCAGATCGCGCCCGTTGCCGCGGCCATCGTGCTCGGTTTCTTCTTGTCAGCCCAGCTGAGCACCAGCCAGGTCATGCCACCAGCAGCCGCCGCCATGTTGGTGGCGACGAAGGCGCTCGCTGCGAGCGGGCCTGCGCTCAGCGCCGAGCCGCTGTTGAACCCGAACCATCCAAACCAGAGGAGCGCGGCCCCAAGGAGAACGATGGGTATGTTGCTCGGCGGGGTCGCCTCGCCTGGTCGCACGCCGTAACGGCGGCCAATGATGAGCACAGCCGCGAGAGCGGAGAAGCCAGCGCTCGCGTGGACCACCGTCCCACCGGCGAAGTCGAGCACTCCCATCGCCTTGGCCCAGCCGCCCGCCCCCCAGACCCAGTGAGCGATCGGGTCGTACACGAGGGTCGCCCAGAGCAGCGTGAAGATGACAAGGCTCCGGAGGCGCACGCGCTCCGCGAATGCCCCGATAATGAGCGCGGGCGTGACGATCGCGAACATCGCTTGGAAGACCATGTACGCGAGCTGAGGGATGGTAGCGGCATAGGCCGGGTTGGCGGCATACCCTACCCCATTCAGGAACAGGAAGTTGAGACCTCCGATGACGCCGCCGGTGTCATTGCCGAACGCGAGGCTGTAGCCGAACACCACCCACTGGATGCTGACTACCCCGAGGATTATTATGGAGCGGTTGATCATCGCGGAGATGTTCTTCGAACGCACCAGCCCCCCATAGAAAAGCCCCACTCCAGGCGTCATGATCATGACCAGCGCCGAGGAGAGCAGCACGAAGGCCGTGTCGCCGGAACTGATGCTGCCGGGGACGACCGGGCCGGACGAGCCACCCGCGTACAGGGTGGCAATCGCCGCGACCAATATGCCAACGATCAGAATGCCAGTCGCCGCCGGACCTAGCCTGCTCATGTGGTTCCTCTGGCAGCCGAGCGTATTTCAGGTTTTGGGGCGGTCGCGAAGCAACATAAGAGAATAGCCTCCTCTGGACGCTACAGTCTCATCCAGTTCGTCGGAAGCGGCTCAGATCAGCGCGAGGAGCGCCCTTGGAATCTCCACGTTCTTGAGCGACGGCGGCCCCTCCGCGAGTGGCAAAGCCTTCGTCGAGATCATCGTGTAGACGCCCTTCTGGGAGGCGACCAGGTCCTCTTGGGAGTCCCATATCGCCATGAACATCGCGCTATTCGGATCGTCGGAAGGTAGCATGGTGATGAGGCCCCTGAACCCCTTGCTCCTTCTGATGTCCTCCAAGTGATCTTCGACGATCTTCACTGCTTCCGCGCGCTTGCCTGGCTTCCACTTCCAGGTCGTCATTCTGGCGTAGACCATTGATGCCATGAATCGGACCTCGGAGCGTTGGGCTCATCAACGTTACGGTGAGGTCACATAATGGAGCGGATTGTCACTCAGTGATTGATCACATTCAGCGTGGCTTCCATATCGAGAACTGCTTGTCAAGTTGAAGCATATCCAGATGGTTCGCGATGGCAGTGATTCCACCCCTATTTCCGGAACCCCATCAGGAGACCTGTTCCACTGAGAAATCGTCCTTCGCTTGGAATCACTGTTGAGTCCATTCCTGATTATTATTTATAGATGAACACTTAAATTCATTCCCAGCGGATCGGCCCTCAAAATGATACTGGAGATCCTCGTAGTCGTAATCGCCAGCCTAATGTTCCTGTGTTTTGCAGCACTAATGTCGATGGGAACAAGCGGACCCGTTCGAATCAAATCGACCACCTTCCTCATGGGGGCAAGCACGCTCTTATGTTTCGGAGTGAATGTCCGCCTTCTCTGCTATGACTACGCTGATTTGGTGTTCCTCAGCAACCTGAGCACGGCCCTGTTTGTCATCATTTTGACGTGCTTCGTCGCCTTTGTGCTAGAATTCACCAAGATGTTTGGGTCGCACCAGCGGATAATCTTCGCCATCCTGTGCGTAGTTCCGTTGGCGACGGTCTTCGCACTAGTAACCGATCCTTGGTTCCATTTCTACAATTCATCGTCTGAATCGGTTGGCATAAACTCATTTGGCATCGCAATCATCGCGACACAACCCGGTCTATTCAATTGGATTTGGTCGTTCTATTCTTGGCCCGTGGCCTTTGTGTTCGTCTACTTCTTCCTTAGGCACATCTACCTCAAAGGCGAGAAGAACGTCGCGCTTCTGCTATCGATTGTTGTGATCGTCGCAGGCGTTTCCAATGCCGCCGCGTACTTCATCCCGATGTTCGCGAACCTCTCGATCGACGGCCTGTCCTTCGTGATCTCAATCCTCATCTTCTACTACATGGCTGCCTACTTTGGCCTCTTCAATCTCGTAGTCGCCGGACGAAGGAAGATGCTTGACATCATGGACGAATACGTCGTCGTGGTGGACTCAAATGGCATCATCGAAGATGTGAACAAAGCGTGCGAAGAATACATTGGCGCGGAACAGAGCGATGTTATTGGCTTGCCATTCTTCAAGGTCTTTTCCCCATTGCAGGACCTCCTTCTGTTAGCCATCAACGGCAAGGGAAACAAAGGTCCTGTTGAAATTGTCGATCCTGGCGGAACGATCCTTGAGGCCAGAATAATCGAGTTCGAATATGGCCATTCGGCCAAGTTTGGGAAAATGATCACCCTCCGTGACATCATGGATAGAAAGGCGCTTGAAGAAACCGCCAAGCAGGCCAAGGCCGAACAAGAGCAGTTCAAGGCCCAGAGGATCGAATCGCTGGGACTATTGGCGGGCGGTATCGCTCATGACTTCAACAACACTCTGAGCTCGATAGTGAGCAATCTAGAGGTCGTCAAGGCGCAGACCGGAGGAGGTGGGGAGGTTGCCTGGCGCCTTTCCAAGGTTGAGAAGGCTGCCATGAACGCTCGAAGCCTCTCCGACCAGCTCCTCACCTTCTCAAAAGGTGGCAAGCCGATAAGGAGCCAGGTCAACGTTGCCGAGACAGTTAGGAGCACCACGCTCTTTGCGTTGTCTGGATCTAACGTCAGACCGGTATTCTCCATTGTCCCTGGTCCACTGAACGCACTCGCCGATCCAGTGCAGCTGGAGCAAGTCATCTCCAACCTAGTAATCAACGCCAAGCAAGCAATGCCAAAGGGCGGCAAGCTAGAGGTCGCTGCGCGAGCTTTGGAGGTATCTGATCACAGCGAATTGCCCCTGAGGCCCGGCAAGTATGTGATGATGGAGTTCAAGGACCAAGGGATTGGCATTTCACCCGACAACATCTCGAAAATCTTCGACCCGTTCTTCACGACAAAACCTGATGGAAAGGGTTTGGGGCTTACCACTGCACTCTCGATCATTCGGAATCATGATGGAGAGATATTGGTCCAATCCGCGGTTGGGGCCGGGACATCGATGACTGTCTACATCCCCGAGATTCAAGTCGACGCAGAAACACCATCCGAGACCCCAGTGATCCAGGATTCTCGACATACTGGCCGCATCCTCATAATGGATGATGAGGAAGAAATCGTCGAAGTCCTCGGCCAGCTTCTGGAAGGGTCAGGATACAATGTCGAGGCCACCAGAAGCGGTGAGGAAGCTGTGGCAGCCTATCGCGCCGCACTTGTCGATGGAAGGAAGTTCGACCTTGTGATTATGGACCTGACAATCAAGGGGGGCATGGGGGGAAAGGAAGCAATCGAAGTCATTGCTGGGATAGACCCCCGTGTCAAGGCTGTTGTCTCCAGCGGATATTCGATGGATCCCGTCATGGCTGACCCTCAAAAATACGGGTTCTGCATGGTGCTTCCGAAACCCTATACGCTAGTCGAGCTGAGGGAGGCGGTCAGGAAGGCGATCGAAGGCGGCCCAATTGAGCATCACGGGCAAGCCGCACATGGTTTGGCGGAGTCCGCATAGGTAGTCTTGGTCGGGAGCGTTCCCGGGAGCATTTGCTACTAATGAATGGCATCTGACGATTTCTCAAGTCGCTGTTGTGCAATCGGTAGACACTCGACAAACGAGGCCCTTTGGGGTGAGTCTCCACACATCCCCCTGGTCATTCCATCTGGCAAATACGAATCACTTCTGATTCCGAGCTAGCAGCATTGAAGACCCCCAATCCGCAAGCCTCTGCCGAGGTTGATAAGCAACTCAGTAGGTCACGGAAATGTTCACAGCAAGGAAGCCAAGCGAGTGCCCGGCTCCAATCGTCGTGCCGGCTGCTCATGATCTTGACTACCCCGGCGGGCCCAAATCCTCACTCCATGATTTCTCCCACCTCACGACCTGGTTGTCGGCGTGGACTCCTAGCGATCCAAACGCATCAAGACGCCTGCTTGTAAACGAGATTCGAACTGCCCTTGAGGAGAAGAGACGCAACTGCGTCAAGGCCTGCATCCCCGCCCTAATTGTCGACGGGACCCATGCTGTTGAGCTCATTCACTACGAAAGTCAGAAGGATGTAGATGAGCTGCTGAGCAGAATGATGTGGATGCGTCAAGAATTCGAGTCTGCAACGGGAATCATGGTGGGAGTTCCCGACGAGAGGACGGCAGTGGAGATTGAGACCGCGTTCGATGGACTGTTAGCGGATGACAGAGATTGCGTCCTTCTGCTAGTCTGATTTGTGTGCCTATTTTCAACACAATGGGCATAAGCGGTGTTTGGTCTCACGCAGGATGGGAAGGAGCGACCTTCCTGCCAATGTCTCCATCTGATCTGACACCGGCCCACAGTGCCACTCAGGGAACGGTCGGAACATATCGGATGCTTTGGCGGGCCTGCGGGGATTCGAACCCCGGTCTGAGGCTTTCTTCGGTTCTCGATCGAACCGCCGGAGGCCTCTGTGATATCCAAGCTACACTACAGACCCAATCGCCCACGCATGCCCGATGTTGTGGATAAATCTGCCGCTGACCCAGTCATTTCTATTCGTTCGGGCAGGATTCATATAGCACTCCAGACGTAGCATGGCGGATGTTTGCGGGAGCCAAGCGCCTGATGCGGAAGAAGAGACGGCTGGTGCTCGCTCTCATGCTTGTCGTCTTCATCGTGGCAGACGTCCTCTTCGCCTACGGGATCGCCACGTTCTCGACCGCGAAAGTGAGCGCGCAGATAGTCGACGAGCCCTTCTCGCTCTACAACATATCCGAGAATGTGTACGGCACGCAGCTCTGGACGACTAGCGCGGGAGCCTACCTCGGATCGGTCGGCGGTCTCGCCCAACTGCAGGTGAATGGCACGGCGAAGCAAGCGGCATTGGGGTATGAATCTGGAGCGGCCGTCGTTCTGACCAATGACTCGAACGTGCAGTACTTCCCGCCGAACTCGCGCTCCGCCGCCTTCGAGATTCACGTGAATGGCACTCCGGTCCTTCTAGGGCTCACGGAGAGGTACTCGAGTAATGACTATCGCCCTTGGGACATCGTTCTCCTGGACACCAACACATCTGGCTCATTCATAGTAACGTACTTCGTGAGCAGCCCTCTCGGCCCGCCTTTGATACGATCGCTCTCTACAGCTCCTCTATCGTTCGGAATCACACCGTCGATGGACTACGTTCTCCTAGGATATGAGAACGGGACGATAGCGACCTTCAGGACCTACGACAAGGTGTTCACGACCTTCGTCAATTGCGATGGCCCGGTAAGGTCGCTGGCGATGAACGGTGACGAGAGCGCGTATGCCGCGATCGCTGGCAATGGCAGTCTGGCTCTCTACGGCTTCGATCTCGATTCCATCGTGCCCTATTTGACTCGATCCGTCCCATCGGATTCGCAAGGTCTCATCATCCGCAATGACAAGAGCGCGTTCTACACTGCCGGCGACGAGGTTTTCAAGGAAGCTAGGGATGGCGGAGAGTCGACGCTGAAGGTCTCGGGAATGACTTCATTCTCTGTGGCATTGGTCAGCGATCGCATCGCGGTGACCACGCCCGGAAAGACCTTGGGATACGTCCTGGGCCAGGATGTTCCGGTCTGGGAATGCTCGACCGGCCTGAACGGGGCAAGTGTCCTCTCGAGCATCGACGGCAACTCGGTGCTCGCGTGGAGCGGGACGAAGATCGCTGCCATGGACGACTTACGCGTGCAATTGGGGGACGGGACGCTTTGGGTCGTGCTCGGCGTCCTGGTATTAGTGGAACCACTCTCTTTGGCAGTCGTGGCTTTCGAGAAGAGGATCCGTGCTTTGGGCATAGGCATTCTCTTCGCCATTGCCGTCGGCGCGATTGCGGGGGTGGTGATCGCGACGGCAGTGCAGGACGCGGCCGCGATCGGCTGGTTCGGCGGCCAACTGTCCTACGCGTTCATCTCCGCTGCGATTGGCGCGGTTGCCTGCCTCTTCTCATGGGTCAGCGGCAAGGCGGTGACGAGCGTGATCATCGGCACGGCCGCAGGCTTCGTGTCGTCCATCCCGATCGCGCTGATCGCTGCTTTCGCTCTCTGGGCGACGGGTTACTCGTTCCCGGGATCCGACCCGGTGCTCGGCAGCGGGCTGAACGTCGTCAGCGCTGGATTCTATGGCGGAGTGGCCGGGGCGATCGCAGGCTACGCCCTCGCATACCTATTGAAGGAAAAGAAGAAGCGCCAGTGAGCTGGCGCCGGAATCACTTCTTTCTGAACTCGGTATACCCGCACTTGCCACAGGCCAGGCGGTCCTCGTGCTCGGCTAGGAAGACTCCCGGGCCGCACTTGGGGCAGTGCTTCTTCTTGCGCTCGAGCTTTCCTTCCTTGCCTACCGCGTAGGCGTCCTTCTTGGCCTTCCTCGGCGCCTTTGCTGCCTTGTCCTTCTTGTCTGCCATGGTGGATCACCGTCACTTCGCCTTCGGAGCGGGCTTCGCCTTCGGCGCCGCCTTCTCCTTCACTTTCTTCTCCGCCAGCGCGTTGCGCACCAGGAGATGGTGGCGCTCGGCCTTCGCGACCGCGTCGTTGGTGTCGTAGACCTTCGCGTACCCGCGGCTGATGCCCTTGCCGTACTCCGTATCCATCTTGTGCACGATGACGCGCTCCTTTGGCACGCCCATCGCGCTCGCGATGCTCGTGCGCACCGCGTCCCGGGCCGGCGTCGCCTCTCCCGCGTGCTCCGCGGTGAAGACGACCTCGACGCGTTCCTGCAACTGGTTCTCCTTCTTACTCTCGATGTTCACCTTCAAACCGATTCCTCCATTGAGTTCATGATCGTCCTGGCCCTCTCCCGGACCTGTTCGTCGACCTTCACGAACACGATGCCCCTGTCCGGCATGCCGTACAGGATGCAGCTCCGATCGGGGGCGACCGCCGCGCAGACCAGCGCAGCGAGATCCTCCTCTCCGTCCACGCGCAGCTTCGTCACTCCCTTGCGCGCGTACGAATCCTCGATGGCGCGCACCATCTCCGGCATGATCTTGCCGGCCGGGTTGCGCACTCTCACCTCGGCGCCGTGCACGCTCACCAGCGCCGCCTGTAACTCATCGGTCCGATGCCGCTTCGTCGCCAGATCATAGACGATCGTGTCAGGCACCAGACCCTCTTTCAAAAGCCGCTCGGAGACGACGTCGCCAACGGTTACGATCCGCTCGCATTGCCCGGCTCGCTTCAGCGCCTCCTTCTCATCAAGCAGCTCCCCGAACGGCATCACCAACGCTCTCCTCAACTTCTCCGGCAGGACCAATCCTTTCGCCGGAACGCGCAGCCTAGCGCACCCGGAGGGCGAACTTGCCGTTGACATTTATGCCCATCCTCTTGGCGATCTCCGACTTGTCGTGGTCAAGGATGATCACGTAGCCCTGCCACTCCTTCGAGGTTTGGTTGCCGCAGAGCGGACAGACGTCCTCCTCGGTGATGAAGCTGCAGTGCTTGCACGCCTTCTGGATCTTCATGCCGCCTTCTCTCCTTTCTTCTTGCGGTCCTCTTCCAGCCATTCCATCTTGCCCAGGCCTGGCTGCCTCATCGTGAGCCCGATCTTGCTCTCGCGGGGGTTGCGCTCGTTCATGGAGAGCGCCACGATCCTCGCGCGCACTCGGTCGCCGACCTTCAGGTCGCGCTTCGTGTCCTTGCCGAGCAACCTCTGGTTCACGTCATCGATGTCAATGCGGTCGTCCATTATCTGTGAAATATGCAGCAGCCCGTCGAGCGGCCCGAAACGCACGAACGCGCCGAACTTGAGGACCTCGACGACATGGCCCTCGACGACCTCCTGAAGCATCGGGCGGAAGACGAGCGATTCGAACGCGACTTTCTGATAGACCGCGCCGTCGCCGTGGACGATCCGACCCGGTCCCTCGCGCTTGATGTTGCGGACGAGAACGGTGAGCGAGTCGCTCCCCTCGACCTTGCCCTCGAAAGACTCCCTAGCAAGCTCCACCACGGTCTGGTCGAGCTTCTCTGCCAGGCGGTCGGG
>DATJOX010000032.1:0-6395 GCA_035506675.1 Methanomassiliicoccales archaeon | reverse complement strand
ATAGGTATTCAGACCTTTGTCTTTGCGGCACGGTGAAAGCATGAAGACAAGGACCTTGTTCATCGGCAGGCCGAGCCTTTCGCGCGCTCTATCCGGGTTTTCACTTATTTTGATCATTTCTGTGTAGCTGGCTAGAGGAATGACTGAGATCTTGTCTTCGGTCTGGCCATACAGATTCTCGACGTCACGTTTCGTCACATCGCTATGGACAACAATGGCATCCGACCATTCGGACAGAAAGAGCATTGCCTCCTTGTCCTTGCTTTCGCTGCCAAATCGAACGTCATGAGGCACCAGATTGTGCACGGTCAATACCATCTTGATTCCCAGTGCCCGGCACAGTATTCTGGCAATTCGCATTCGAGTCCAGCTGTCAAATGGCGTCCAATGAACGCTGAGGACTCTGTTGCCTTGTATTCGAAGTAAGGCCAATTTGGCCATCCAGTATGGCGCAAATCCACCAAACCACTCGAAATACGAGACTCGGGCACCGATCTTCTCGAGATGACGTCCCAGCAGTATGATGTGGCGATCTGTGGAATTTGGACAAAGAATGACCCTGGTGCTACGCTCTTGCGTCATGTACCATCTCCGGCTTTGCGGTCAACTCAGTCCGCCAGAGGCCGAAGGATTAGAGGAGGATAATATCTTTCCCAGCAACCGAGTGATATCCGAAAACGCTCGGGCGGAACCGGCCAGGTTCCGCTTCACAATTCGACGGTCGCATTTATCAGTAGTCCCAAATGGAAGCTTCCCACACCTGTACTCGCTGGCCTATTCCAACTATCAGATCATCCAGAAACCGGCCCTCATCATTGATGCGGAAAATCAATATTACTGGACAATCACTTGCTCGATCGACAGCGGCTCGTACTCCATGTACAAGCCGATGTTCGACGAAATAACCGCGAGCTTCACCGCCTCCGCCCCCGATATCCCGAAAGAGCTCGGGATATTCGTGGTGGGGGTGGTCGTGGTCGCGGGGATAGCGGCGACAGCACTATTGTTGGCGCTGCGCTCGAGTCGTAGGGGGAACATGGGAACGTTCTCTGGCGCGCCTAAGTATCAGGCGCAGGCTCCAGGAGCATGGACGTTCTCCAAATGCAGGACGGCGAACGAGTTCGGCGGCGATTACTGCCACAATTGCGGCGCAAGGAGGAGCTGAGCAGTCCCTAGTTTGAGAGAACCGGAGCATTCCTGTCGTCTGGTCAGTCTCCAAGGAACTTATATATATCGAAGACGGAATACTATCCTCCGTCCGACACTCGTCGGACCACGAGGGATGGGATTGCAACTAGGGTCCGCGCTCCAGCGCGAGAGCCCGCTCTATCGCCGCTCCCATAGGGAGGTCGCGCATGTATCTTAAGCAGCTTGAGCTAGAGAACTTCAAGTCTTTTGGAAAGAAGATTAGCATACCGCTACTCGAAGGGTACACCGCGGTCACCGGTCCCAATGGGTCTGGCAAGAGCAATATCTCCGACGCGATCCTCTTCGTGCTCGGGCCGAAGAGCTCGAAGGCCTTGAGGGCAGCGAAGCTCACCGACCTCATCTTCAACGGTGGGCCGTCCAAGCAGCCGGCCGACTATTGCAAGGCCTCGCTCATCTTCGACAACAAGGACCGCATCATTCCCTGCGACGCGGACATCGTTAAGCTCACCCGCCTGGTCAAGCTCTCCGAGAGCACCGACGGCTACAACTCATACTTCTATGTCAACGACCGCAAATCCTCGCTCGGCGAGTTCGATCAGCTGCTCGCCACGGCGCGCATCTCCGCGGACGGATACAACGTCGTCCAGCAGGGCGATGTCACGCGCATCGTCACCATGTCGACGGTAGATCGAAGGCGGATCCTCGACGACATCTCTGGCATCTCGAAGTACGATGAGGAGATCGTCAGGGCGGAGGCGGAGCGAAAAGCGGCCGAGGAGAACATCGACCGCATCGGCATCATTCTTACAGAGCTCGATAGGCAGATCAAACAGCTGGAGGATGAGAGAACTTCCGCGCTTCGCTACCTCGAGGCGCGCGACAAGCTGACCCTCTCCAAGGCGCAGATGGCGCACAAGAAGAAGGAAGCGACGCTCACCGAGATAACCCAGACGAAGAAGCAGATGGACGAGTACGCCAAGCAGATCGAGTCCCTCAAGCTCAAGAAGCAGCAGGCGTCCGACAAGATCAAGGAGGTCGAGTCGCGCATTGCCCAGCTCGAGAAGGACATCGAGGCGAAGGGAGGCGGCGAGTTCGCCGAGCTGAAGCAGAAAATGGACGCGGCGAAGATCGAGATCGCCCGCGCGCAGGAGCAATCATCCCAATCCAAGACCGGCATCGAGGAGATCGACGAGGCGATGCAGGGCAAGGTTCAGGAGCGCTCGGAGCTCGAGAAGCAGCTCGCCGACCTGAAGAAGAAGCAGGGAGAGCTAGAGCAACAGTACCTGAAGGACCTGAACGAGCTCGAGACGCGCAAGCACGACCTCGACGAGACGAACAAGGAGGTCAGCGACTCCGATTCCGAGGTGGGCACGCTGGGCAAGCGCGTCGAAGAGCTCGACGCGAACATCAAGAAGAAGGAGGAGGAGAGGCACGCCCTCGTGCTCGAGAAGGAACGTGCGGATGACCGCCGCGAGCGCCTGAGCACCGAGCTGGCGAATCTCGAGGAGGGCAAGAAAACGCTCGATTTCGAGCTCTCCGACACGGAATTCCAGATCAAGGAGCTGAAGAGCGCCGACAAGACGTCGACCAACGACCTGAAGGCGCTGCAGGAGGAGCTCTTCCAGAAGAGGAACCTGGAAGGGAAGTTGAGCCACCAGGCCGAGGACCTGGAGGCAGCCATAATCCGCCTAACGAGGGAGTACAGCCAGCTGAAGGCCGAACAGGAGGCGGCGGAGAACGTAGCGAGGGGGTACAATCGCGCCGTCCGTTCCCTACTGGATGCCAGGGACAAGCGCGAGATCAAGGGCATCCATGGCACGATTGCGCAGCTGGCAGAGGTCGACCCGAAGCACGAGGTCGCCCTCAATATCGCCGCAGGCAACAGGATGCAGTCGATCGTGGTGGATGACGACGAAGTGGCGGCCACCGCGATCCAGTTCCTCAAGAGAGGGAATCTGGGACGGGCGACGTTCCTCCCGCTCAACAAGATGCTCGACGGCAAGCCAAGGGGAAAGGCTCTGCTGGCAGAGAAGGAGTCCGAAGGGTTCGCGATCGATCTCGTACGCTTCGACGAGAAGTACCGTGCGGCGTTCTGGTACGTGTTCGGGGACACAGTCGTCGTGGAAACTCTTGACAAGGCGCGAAAGCTGATGGGAGGCGTTCGCCTGGTCACCCTCAGTGGAGAGCTCATCGAGTCCTCTGGCGCGATGGTGGGCGGCGCCGCCGAAGGTTCGCAGCTGAAGTTCGGCGCGGGCAAGGGCAAGCTGGATGAGGTCGCTGACGAGCTGCGCCGTGCGAAGGAGCAGGCGGAGAAGGTGCAGGAGGAGCTGGTCAAGGTGCGCCAGGCGTTCAAGGACATAGAGAACGCGTTGCGCGAAGCAAACAACTCTGGCTCGACGAACTCCGTCAAGGTGGGCGCGTTCGAGTCCCGCCGCAAGGAACTGAAGGAGCGGCAGTCGCAGGCTCAAGCAGAGATCACTAAGCTGTCATCCGAGCTCTCCGAGGTAGAGCGCTCGATCACGAACCTCGGTCCGAGGATCGACACTCTGGCGAAGGAGGCTCTGGCACTCAACGGCGAACGCGAAGGCGGGCGCAAGCGGATCACGGAGATCGCCCCGCAGGGCCTCGCCACGAAGCTGAAGAAGCTGCAATCGGACATCGTCGAGCTTACTGCGGCGGTTTCGAGGGAGAAGTCCGAGAAGGACACCGCGGAGGCGCAGCTGGAACTTCTCAAGCAGAGATTCAAGGACGTCGAGTCGCTCGACAAGGACGCGAAGAACAAAGTCGCCAAACTGAAGAAACTGGGCGCGGAGGCAGCGGAGCGCGAAAAGAAGGCGACCTCCGAGCTGAACGCATTGAAAAAGATCGAGGAATCGATGTCGAACGAGGTCAAGGGCCTCCGGGACAAGCGTGACGCCGGCTTCAAGGAGAAGACGAAGATCGAGGGCGAACGCGATCAAATGCAGGTCAAGATCGAGACCTCTGGTGACTTCACGATCGGGCTGCAGACGAAGGTCGCGACGGCGGAGGACCGCCTGAAGGAGCTCGACGCTGAGATCCAATCCTACAACGTTCCGATCACGCTGCCGCTTCCGACGCTCGAGGACATCAAGGAGACGATCGCCTCGTGCGAACGCATTCTCGGGAGCATGGGCGCGGTGAACCTGCGCGCGATCGAGGACTACAACGCTAAGCAGACGCGCCAAGGCGAGCTCAAGGAGGAGGCCGGGCGCCTGGACAAGCAGCGCAAGGACCTCATCAAGCTCATGGACGAGCTGAACGAGAAGAAGAAAGAAGCGCTGGGCAAGGTATTCGTCGCGATCAACGAGAACTTCAAGTCGACCTATGCTGAGCTCTCCGGAGGCGGGGAGGCGGAGTTGGTTCTCGAGAACCCCACCTCCCCATTCGAAGGCGGCCTGATCATGAAGGTCAAGCCCCGCAACGGCAAGGTGCTCAGGCTCGACGCGCTCAGCGGCGGGGAGAAGTCCCTCGCTGCGTTGGCGCTCGTCTTCGCCATCCAGCAGTACATGCCCTCGCCGTTCTACTTGCTCGACGAGGTCGACATGTTCCTCGATGCGGTGAACGCGGACATGGTGGCGCAGCGCGTCGCGAAATCCTCGAAGACCGCGCAGTTCGTGCAGATCTCGCTCAGGAAGGTAACTCTCGGCAAGGCCGATCACCTGATCGGCGTCACAAAGGGCGAGGTGGGCATCTCGCAGGTCATCATGAAGCCCAACATCGCCGACATCAACGACGTGCAGAAGGAGCTGCAGATACCCGAGGAGAAGGCGGAGGGGGCGGCATGAGCGAACCACTGGCGAACGTCCTGAACCATCTCATGTTCCACAAGGCGATCATCGGCGAGGACAACGGGCACGAGAAGCTAGACCGGTATCTGGACATGGCGAAGGTCGCTGCCGCGGGAGAGCAGTACGCGCCCAAGGACCCCTTGGACCGTTCGCTCGGACTGGTTTTCGAGCTCGTGCTTCAGCAGAACTACGACCCCTGGGACGTGGACCTGGTTTCGTTCACGGACATGTACATGAAGCGCATGCAGCAGTCCGAGGTGAACTTCATCGTCGCCGGGAAGCTCGTGTTCATGGCTTGGAGCATTCTGAAGCTGCAGAGCGAGGAAGTGCTTTCCCGAAGCGACGACAAGCGCGAGCTGTTCTGCTCCGACTGGGACTTCGACTGCCTCGAGGAGTTCTACGATCACGATCAACGCTGCTCTCTGGTCTACGACGTCCCTGAGTGCGTGGACTTGACAGAGGCGATAAGGCACCAGGCCGAACGCCCCGTTTCTCTGATAGAGCTGCTCGATGCTCTGGAAGATGCGCGCGAGGACGCCCGCCGGCAGGAGGAGAGGGCGCTGGCGCGGGAACGCATGAAGCTCGACCCGTCGAAGTTCGACCCAAAGAATCACGCGGAGGACTTGGAGCGCGACGTCGAGATGGTCTGGAACCGCATCCTTAAGTGCGGGCCGGGTCCGGTCTCGATCGACGATCTCTACCAAGGCGGCGTGGAGGACCGGGTCACGGTGTTCGTCTCGCTGCTCTTCCTCGCTCGCAACTCCAAGATCTCGCTCTGGCAAGACCAGATGCCATTTGGACAGGTGTTCCTGGAGATTAAGATCCCGTGGGACATCGCGACCCTGGAGGATGCGAAGGCCGCGGCGCCAATGCCCCCGCAGAAGCTCGCGGTGATGTGAGTTGGAGCCTAATAGGGCCGTGGAGGCGGTGCTGTTCGCCTCCTCCAAGCCACTGCGCATAAACGAGATCGTGGCGGCGACCCAGCTCTCGGAGGACGTCATACGCAGGGCGATCGCGAAGTTGAAGAAGGAGTACGACGAGCGCGAGTCTTCGATCGAGATCGTGAAGATCGGCATCCGCTATGCGATGCAACTGCGCAAGGACTACGCGCCCTACGGAATGCCGTTTGCGGAGAAGGAGCTGCCTCGCGAGGTGCTCAAGACCGCGGCGTACGTCGCCTACAACCAGCCGATCCTGCAGAGCGACCTCGCCAAATCCCTTGGCTCGGAGGTATACGAGCACATCAGGCTGCTCCGCGACGCCGGGCTGCTCTCCGCGCACCACCAGGGGCAGACGTTCCTGCTCACCACCTCCAAGCACTTCGCCGAGTACTTCGGCATCGCTTCGTCGCGAAAAGAAGACATCAAGAAGTGGATGGAGGAGCAGGCGAAGAAGTAGCTACTGGACTTCATGGGCAGTCTGGACGCCGCGGCAACC